>JAKAJH010000012.1 GCA_021813905.1 Bacteroidota bacterium
GAGGTACTCGATACCCTTCTGAATGCGCTCTTCGGCGATGGGCGCACTGGCGGGCGCCGCCAGGCCGATGAGATCGCCTTTGCGGAGTCGGGGAGGAATTCGGACGGTCATGGGATCATCTGCGATGTGAGTGAAGAACGCATCAATGTAAAAGGAAAGATGTGCAAATCAAACGCTCCCGACTTTTCCGGAACGCATATTTTTCGCATCTTGTACCGCTCACCATCGCTCACCAGAGACCGTCATGCGTTCACCCTTCTCCCGGGTGCTGTTTTTCGTCCTGGCCGTCAGGCTCTGCGCACCGGCCCAGGAATTCCGCGGCGACATCAGCGGCACCGTCACCGACCGCAAGACGCAGGAGCCGCTTCCGGCCGTCAACATCCAGCTTATTGAACTTCCGTCGGTCGGCGCCGTCAGTGATCAGTCCGGCGCGTTCTACCTGCGCTCCGTCCCTGTCGGCACCTATTCCCTGAAAGCCACGATCATCGGCTATGAGGGCGTCATCATCACCAATGTCGTCGTCACCACCGGTCGAAGCACCAAGGTCAGCGTGCGGCTGGCGGAGCAAGCCGTCGAGGTCGGCGACGTGAACGTGCGGGCCGATTATTTCGACCGCGGCGGACAACTGAGTCCGTTGAGCGTCAACAGTTACGACCGTGCCGATGTGAAGCGCCAGCCCGGCTCGGCCATGGACATCCAGCGCGTCATCCAGAACCTCCCCGGCGTGGCCAGTTCCACCGACAACATCAACGAGCTCATCGTTCGCGGGGGAGCGCCGTACGAGAATCTCACCATTCTGGAAGGAATGGAGATCCCGTCCATCAATCACTATCCCAATCAGTTCAATTCCGCGGGACCGATCAACATGATCAACATCGATCTCGTGGAGGATGTGCAGTTCTCCTCCGGCGGCTTCCCGGCGCAATACGGCGACAAGATATCGTCAGTGATGGACATCTCCATCCGTGAGGGAGACCGCAATCGCTCCTTCGCTTCCAACACGGGCTTCAACATGGCGGGCATCGGAACGCTGATGGAGGGCCGCCTCGGCGATGGCCGCGGTTCGTGGATCCTCTCGGCGCGCCAGAGTCTTCTCGAGTTCATCGACAAGGTCGTGGGCATGTCGGCCCTTTCGCTCACCGCCGTCCCGAAATACTGGGACACGCAGGGCAAGGCGGTGTACGATCTCTCCCCCTCCCACAAACTCATTCTCAACGGAATGTTCGGCGACAGCCGCATCGATCTTGCCGGCGATCCGAAGGAGAAGAACGCCCGCTACGCCAACCGGACCGATTCGACAAGCGTGCAGGACGTGAGCGTGCACAGTCAACAGTCCGTGCTGGGCGCGAGTCTCAAGACGTTGTGGGGAAAGGAAGGATATTCGATTGCGACCGTGTACGCCGTCGGGAATCAGTACCACGTCAGCGCGTGGGACAAGTTCACGCGGCGCGTCTACGGCCCCTCCGGCGATGTGCTCGACTATGCGACGCTCACCTCGCGTGAAGTGTTCATGAACCGCTCGGATGAGGCGTACGTCGCGGCCAAGTATGAGGCGTATCTGCAGCTTCCGCCCCGCCATGAGCTCTCCGCCGGCACGCAGATCCAGACGTCGAACCACTGGACCAACCGCGCCACCTTCGCCAGCGATACCGCCCGGTACGATCTCAACCACGACGGCACATTCGACACCGGTCCCGTCGCGCTGCCCGACGGCAACATCATCAACGATATGAAGTTCGGCGACGCCAGCAAGATGTTCGCCTACGTCAGTGACCGGATGGCCCTGACGCCACGGCTCCACCTGACCGGCGGATTGCGCTACGACTATTTCACGTATTCGAAACAGGGGCAGTTCAGTCCGCGCGTAAGCCTTGCGTATGAACTGTTTCCGCCTGCGACAACCGTGGCGATCGCGGCCGGCAACTATTTTCAAACGCAGCCCTTCCCGTACTACGCCGACCGGCGGAACATCGGCTACAACCGTGCCCTTCCGAATGCCCGTGCGATGCACGTCGTCGCCAGCATCCAGCACATTCTCCCCGACGGCATCAAGATGAGCCTGGAAGGATACTACAAGCGCTTCCGGGACATCGCGGTCAGCGAGCAATTCATCTATTCCGCTGATCCGACGTTCCGGTCCGACGTGGTCCGCGCGGTCGGGGAGCGACGCTCGTACGGACTCGAGCTGTTCATCCAGAAGAAACAGGTGACGGACTATTACGGCACCGTCAGTGTCTCCCTTTCGCGCACGGAGGACTTCGATCCGCGCATTCCGCCGCTGGTAACGACATATCCTTCGCAGTACGATTATCCGGTCATTCTGAGCATTGTGGGCGGCACAATCCTCAAAGGCGCCCGTTCGTGGCTCAACGACATGCCGTTCTTCATCAAGTATCCCTCCTTCATCCTTCCGATCTCGGATGAGATGGAGCTGAGCGCCCGGTACCGATACCAGACGGGTGGACCGTACACACCGCGGATCTTTACACCGTATGTGCAGAAGCGCGAAGGCGGCGTCAAGTGGTCGCCGGGGGCGTGGATCGACTCGCCCGACATCGACAGCGCCCGCTATCCCGACTACCGGCGCCTCGATCTGCAGTGGATCAGCCGCTTCTACCTGCAGAGCTGGAACATTAACGTGTACATCGCGCTCCAGAACGTGCTCAACACGAAGAACGTCTTCTACTATATCTACCGCAGTGACGGCACCATCGAGACGGCGTATCAGTTCACATTCTTCCCGGTCGGCGGCATCGAGATCGAATTCTGATCCTCGGCTTGGGAGTTCGCGGATTTTTCTCTACCTTTTGCGCTATGAACCGAATCGCTGTTGTTGTTCTCTGCTTCGTCACGCTTGTCCGCGGGTCCGCCCAGAATCTTCCCGATTCCTCCTCGGCCCCCGATCATCCGACCAACTGGACGCCGTACGTACTCGGGGGCGCAGCCGTCACCATCTTCGCGCTCTTTCCGAACGACCAGCGCATCTATGAAGATATTCACGGATGGAAGACGCGCAGCCCGTTTCTGCAAAATGTCAGCCCGAAGGTCAGCGACCTCGGCAGCATCGGCGTTCCGGTCATTTTCACAGGACTGGCAGGATACGGATATCTTTCCGGGCACAACAAGGAATTGAGGGTGGGGATCCTCGGACTCGAGTCGTTCATCGCCAGCGGCATCGCAACGCAGGTGCTGAAGCGGCTCTTCAGCCGGGAGCGGCCGTTCATCGCAACACGGCCGGGCGGGTTTTGGTACGGCCCGACGGTGTATTTCAAGTCTCCGAAGAATCCGAATCTCCAGTCATTCGATTCGTTCCCGTCCGGGCATGTGACCTCGGCGTTCTCCGCTGCGGCCACGCTGTCGGACGAGTACGACACGCCGTGGGTCACCTGGACAAGCTACTCGCTGGCCACCGCTGTGGCCTTCAGCCGCATCATGGAGAGCCGCCACTGGGCCAGCGATTGCGTCGCCGGAGCGCTCGTGGGTTTCTACAGCGCCCGCCTGGTTCGGCATCTCAACGACGAGTATCCGTCGATCAACATCCTGCCCCGCGCGGATGCCGGAGGATACGGACTGATTTTGTGCGTCCGCATGTAACCGGCCGATGATCCGTACGTTCATCCCCACACTCGTCGCAGCGATTCTGCTCAGCGCACCCGCCACCGCACAGTGGCGCACAGCGGCACAAACCGAGACGCTTCCGGCGATGTCGTTCACCGCCGATTCGACAGCAATACCAACCGTTCGGCCGAAGCCGCCGCTCAAATGGTACAGCATCTTCGAGAATATCCCGAAGGAGTGGGGACGCTGGTACGATCTCGTCACGCGTAGAGAGATGACGGATGAATGGATGGCGGTCGGCGGTCTTACGGCGGGACTCGTGGTGACAGATGATGCAACGTACTCACCGTCCGATCGGTTCTACCGCAGCTCGCCGGACGCGAAGAAATGGAGCGACTTCTTTGCGGATTTCGGCGACGGGCGATCGCAGTTCGCGCTGGCGGGAGCCTTTGGCGCGTACGGACTGGCATTCAAGGATGAGCAGTCGCTGCGCACCGGCATGCAGATCGTCGAAGTGGTCATTTCCTCCGGCGCCGTGGTGCAGGTGCTCAAACACCTCACGGGACGGGAAAGCCCCTTCGTGCGCTCAACCCCAACGGGCGTCTGGAAGATCCTGCCGAATCAGGTGGACTATCACCGGTTCGTGCCTCACTTCGATGCGTTTCCATCGGGACACATCTGCACGTCGATCGGGACGGTAACGGTCATCGCCGAAAATTATCCTGACGTGAAGTGGATCAAGCCGGTGGGATACACGCTGACCGCGCTGGTGGGGATCGGGATGGCGAACAACGGCATTCACTGGTACAGCGATTACCCGCTGGGCCTCTTCATCGGTTATTACTTCGGGCAGATCGTGGCGCACCCGGAAGGACTGCCCGGCGAGATCCTTCAGTCAGCGGACGGCACCTCTCTCCGCCTTTCTCCTCTCATGCTCCCTGACGGGGCTGGAGTGAACTTGACCCTTCAGTTCTGACTCTTTCGTATCCTCGTACTCTCGCACACACCTACTCACCGCAGTATCCCCAGTTCCTTCGCATTCACAATACTCGGTACCGCATCGGGCGGATTCTCTCCGAGGAACGGCAGAACATTCGGACCGGTCCATACCGGCTTTCCCGTCAGAATCCCCGCGACATTCTTCGCCGCGATCAGCGCCATCGCTTCGCGCGTCCACCGTGTCCCCGAACCGACATGCGGCATCATCACGACGTTCGAAAGCTCCTGCAGCCCCGGCGCAAGCTTCGGCTCCTGCTCGTACACATCCAGCGCCGCATGGAAGTCCGGATTCCGGCGGCAGTGTTCAACCAGCGCCTGCTCATCGACCACCGGTCCGCGGCTGACGTTGACGAGAATGGCGTTGGGTTTCATCTGCCGAAGCCGTTCGGCATTGATAAGATGCTTCGTCGATTCGTTGAGAGATGGGAACAACGCGACAACATCCGAAGCGGACACGAGCTGCCGGATCGATTCCGCGCGAACGCAGCGGAGCGGAGCTTCTCCCTGCGCTGTCAGGAATGCGTTGAACGCCTCCATCTCCCGCTCCAGGATCGGATTCGCCTTCCGGCCGAGATACAGCAGGTCCATCCGGTGTCCCTGTACCATCATTCGCGCATACGCCGAGCCGATACGCCCCGGCCCGACGAGCCCGAGCGTCTTGCGCCAGAGCAGATCGCCCAGATACAGCGTCGGCGACCAGCTCGTGAACTTGCCGGCACGCGTGTACGCATCACCTTCCGGGATACGACGGGCCGCTGCGAATGTCAGTGCGACCCCGAGCTCAGCGGTCGTCTCCGTCAGCACATCCGGCGTGTTTCCGACCCGGATGCCCAGCGACGTCGCCGCCGCGACATCCACATTGTTGTAGCCGACAGCGTAGTTACTGAACACTCTTCCGCCGGCTTCTTTGAAACGGCTCAGCACGTCTTTGTCCCACGGCTCGTACAGTTGACCGATCGCACCGACGCAGGAGGATCCGATCCCTTCCAGGATCGCGGCTTTGCTCAGAGGGGCGTCCAGCGCGGAGATATCCAGCCGGGCCCCGGCATCGGTCAGCTCCCGGATCCATTGTTCGCCGATCATCCGGCGCGTGATCAGGACGCGAAAGTGGCCCTGCGGATTGATTGTTTTCCAGTCAGAATTCATTGGCTCTTCTGAGGAGGTGGATGTTGTCGTTTCAGAGAGATCCGTCTACAGGTAATAAAGTACGATGCGGTGGCCCGTAAAACAACATCCCACCACGATGCATCTTTGCACACGACTTGTTATGTTGAGACCCAATGCGAATTCTCATCGTCCCAAATGCTCTCAAAGGTTCGCTCTCTGCCATCGAGGCGGCGACCATCATCGCCCGCGAACTTGAGCCAAGGCATGTGATCACCACGCTCCCCATCGCAGACGGGGGCGATGGAACGATCGACTGCCTCGTGCTCGGCACCGCCGGCAAACGCATGAACGCACGCGTGACCGGCCCCGTCGCCGGAATGACGGTCCATGCGCAATGGGGCGTGCTGGGCAACGGACGCACCGCCGTGATCGAGATGGCGGAGGCGGCGGGACTTCATCTGCTTCGACCCGACCAGTATGACATCGGGCATGCGACAACGCGAGGTGTCGGAGAGCTGATCGGGTTCGCTCTCAATGCCGGCATTCGCGACCTGTGGATCGGCCTGGGCGGCAGCGCGTCGAACGATGGAGGGATGGGATGCCTCGCCGCGCTCGGTGCGCGTTTCCTGGATGCGGAAGGACAACCCCTGCCGGATGGAGGAATTCATCTCTCCCGGTTGCATCGGGTGGATCTCTCCGGGCTGGACGTGCGTCTTCGGCAGTGTCGCATCATCGGCTTGTGCGATGTCAACAATCCATTGACCGGTCCCGACGGCGCCGCGGCAACGTTTGGTCCGCAGAAGGGTGCATCGCCCGAGATGGTGCAGCAACTCGACGAGGCGCTGGCCCACTTCGGTGCAGTCATCCGTCAGGCGACGGGGAGGGATGCAGCCGACATCCCCGGCAGCGGGGCGGCAGGCGGCCTGGGCGCCGGACTTGCCGCGCTCGCCGGTGCGGAGTTGCGTTCCGGGACCGACGCCATGCTCGACATCCTCGGATTCGACCGAGCGCTTGCGGACAGTGATCTGGTGATCACCGCCGAGGGGCGGCTTGACGGACAGACGATACGCGGAAAAGGTGTCGCGGGCGTTGCCGCGCGTGCGGGACGACTGAAGAAGCCGGTGATCGCGTTCGCGGGACTGATCGACGGCGATCCGGAAACGCTCCGGCAGCAGCTTGGTCTTCAAGAAATCCGGCGCATCGCGCCGGAGAACGTTTCGCTTCGCGAGGCAATGGACGCCGCGCGGCAGTATCTCCAGTACGCCGTAGAGTCGCTGGCCGACGCCTTGGTGGAATAGCGGTACTCGGTCGCCGGTTACACAGCAAAGCGGATGAAGAGAATATCGCCGTCCTCGACGGCGTATTCCTTCCCCTCCACATGCAGCAATCCCTTTTCGCGCACGGCCGCTTCCGACCCGAACCGGTCGACATCGGCGTACTTCATCACTTCCGCGCGAATGAATCCCTTCTCGAAATCGCTGTGAATTTCCCCCGCCGCCTGCGGCGCGAGCGCCCCCCGGTGGGTCGTCCAGGCGTGCACTTCCTTCGGTCCGGCGGTAAAGAACGTGATCAGATGGAGCAGATCGTAGCCCTCGTGGATCAGACGGGTGAGCCCTGACTCCTTCAGCCCGATGCCGGCCAGGAACGGCGCGCGGTCGGCTTCGGGCAACTCGGCGATCTCCGCCTCCACGGCGGCGCTCACGACCACCACCTTCGCTCCTTCCACCGCGGCGATCTCCCGCACCTGCCGCACGTAGGCATTCTCGGCCGTCAGATCCTTCTCGTGGACGTTGCAGACGTACATGACCGGCTTATTCGTCAGCAGGTGCATGTCGCGCAGCCACAGGCGTTCGTCGTCGTTCTCGGGCATCAGATAGCGGGCCAGGCGCCCGGTCGACAGATGCTCCTTGACGCGGCGGTAGAAGTCCGCTTCCAGCTTCGGCTTTTTGTCGGCCGTCCGGGAACGCTTTTCGGCGTCCGCGAACTTCTTCTCGACGGTCTCGAGGTCCTTCAGCACCAACTCCGTCTCGATCACCTCGATATCGTATTTCGGGTTGATCGCGCCGTCCACATGAACGATATTCTCGTCATCGAAGCAACGCACCACATGCGCCACCGCGTCCACCATGCGGATGTGGGACAGGAACTGGTTGCCCAGTCCCTCCCCGTTGGCCGCGCCTTTGACCAGACCGGCAATATCGAGGAATTCGAGCGTCGTGGGAACGATCTTCTCGGGGTGGTACAACTCCGTCAGGCGCGTAATCCGCCGGTCCGGCACCGGTACCACGCCGACGTTCGGTTCGATCGTGCAGAACGGATAGTTGGCCACTTCGGCCCCGGCGGCCGTGATGGCGTTGAACAGTGTCGATTTGCCGACATTCGGCAGTCCGACGATTCCGCAGGTAAATCCCATCAGCGTCTCCCTTCCGCACCCAATATACGGAACAGTCTCCGTCCTCTCAACTCTGCAGGATGTCCGCCGGAAGTTTCCTGTTGCATAAATATCCAAATTGTTGCATATTCATTCATATGAACCTGACGAGATCCGTGCCCGCGCCCCTGCGCGTTTCCATCCTCGGCGCATCCGGCTACTCCGGAGCCGAGCTGTTGCGTCTGCTGCTGACCCATCCCCGCGTCACTGTCGACCGACTGTTCGCGAATTCGTCCGCCGGACGGAGCGTGGCGGACGTGCTGCCGGCATTCGCCCGGCGCATCGACAAGACCTTCGAGACCTTCACGCCCGACGCCATCCGCGGGAGCGATCTGGTATTCCTCGCCCTTCCTTCCGGGGAGGCGATGAACCTCGTTCCGTCCATCGTCGACGTGGGAAAGCGGGTGATCGATCTGGGCGGCGATTTTCGTCTGACGGAACCGGCGCAGTACGCCACCTACTACAAGCGGACGCATACCGCGACGGCACTGCTAGGCCGTTCGGTGTACGGACTTCCGGAATGGAACGCGCCGGCCATCCGGACGGCGTCCCTCGTCGCGAATCCGGGCTGCTATCCCACCAGCGTCATCCTGCCGCTGGTTCCGCTGGTCAAGGCGGGCCTCATCGCCCCCGCCGGCATCGTCGCCAATTCGCTCTCCGGCGTCTCCGGTGCGGGACGCAGCGCCTCGGCGGACATGTCCTTCGGCGAGGTCAATGAGTCGGTGCGGGCCTACAAGGTGGGCGTGCACCAGCATATCCCGGAGATCGAACAGGCGGTGGGACAGTTCAGCGGATCGCCGGCCACCGTCACGTTCGTCCCCCATCTGCTGCCGACCACGCGCGGGATCTACACGACCATCACCGCGACCCTTCAGAAATCCGCCACGGCGGATGAGGTGCACGCGGTGTTCGCGTCCGCATACGGGAACGCGCCGTTCGTGCGGCTGCTTTCCGGCATTCCCGAGATCAAGTACACGACCATGACCAATTTCATCGATATCGGGTTCCAGCTTTATGAGCGGAACCATCAACTCCTCGTCTTCTCCACCATCGATAATCTTCTGAAAGGAGCCGCGGGACAGGCGGTGCAGAACATGAATCTGATGTTCGGGTTCGACGAGACAGAAGGGCTCCTCTGATGGACAACGGACTGTTTCAGGAAGTACCGGGCGGCGTGACCGCCCCGAAGGGATTCATCGCCGGCGGCATCTATGCCGGCATCCGCAAAGTGAAAAAGGATCTCGCAATCATCGTGTCGCAATCCCCGGCTGTCGCCGCCGCGGTATTTACCACCAACAAGACGCAGGCGGCACCGGTCATCGTCGACAAGGAGCAGCTGTCGAAGTCATCGCAGATGCGTGCGGTTGTCGTCAACAGCGGCAACGCCAACGCCTGCACCGGCGAGCAGGGCATGAAGGACGCATGGGCAATGGTCGATGCGACCGCCAGGGCGCTCGACATTCCCCGCGGCGAGATCCTCGTCTCTTCCACCGGCGTTATCGGACAGTTCATGCCGATCGACAAGGTGCTGCCGGGCATCGCAGCGCTGGCAGGAGCGCTGACGCAGGACGGATCCCATGACGCCGCCGAGGCCATCATGACCACCGATACCTATGCCAAGGAGATCGCCGTCCGGTTCTCGGTGGGCGGCGTACCGGTGACCATCGGCGCCATCGCCAAGGGATCCGGCATGATCGCCCCGAACATGGCCACCATGCTCGCGTTCGCGACCACCGATGCGGCCATTGCGCCGGAGGCGCTTCAGCACGCGCTCCGCGCCGCCAACCGCGTCTCGTTCAACCGCATCACCGTCGACGGCGACATGAGCACCAACGACATGCTGGCCGTACTCGCTAACGGCACGGCGGGAAATTCCGTGATCACGCCCGGCACGCCCGCATTCCAGACGTTCCAGGCGGCGCTCGAGTACATCCTCATCCGAATGGCGAAACTCATCGCGCGGGACGGGGAAGGCGCCACGAAGCTCATTGAAGTGCACGTCACCGGCGCCGCGACCGAAGCGGAAGCCGAGCAGGCGGCCCGGGCCGTCGCCAATTCGAATCTCGTCAAAACCGCCATTCACGGCGCGGATGCCAACTGGGGCCGCATCATCGCCGCGGTCGGCTATTCCGGTATTGATGTCGTGCCGGAGCGCGTCGCAATCGGATTCAATGGTTTGCCGGTGCTCCGTCCGAATTACGAGATCGTGCTGGACGAGGCGAAGGCGAAAACCGAGCTCGAGAAAGAGAACATCTCTGTCAACATCGACTTGCACCAGGGCACGGCCGAGGCCCGCTTCTGGACCTGCGATCTGACGAAAGACTACATCCACATCAACGCCAGCTACCGGTCCTGACATGGCTCCGATCGACGCCCATACCAAAGAAGAAGTTCTTATCGAAGCCCTGCCGTACATCCAGACGTACGAAGGCAAGACGTTCGTCATCAAGTACGGCGGCGCCGCCATGACCGACGAGCGTCTGAAGGCGACCTTCGCCAAGGACGTGACCATCCTCCGCAAGATCGGCGTGAACATTGTCATCGTGCACGGCGGCGGCAAGGAGATTACCGAGCTCGCAGCGGCGCTGAACATCGAGACGAAGTTCATCAACGGCCAGCGCTACACGGACGAAGCAATGGTCGACGTGGTAATGATGGTGCTGGCGGGACGCGTGAACAAGCAGATCGTCAACCTCATTAACACCAACAGCGGCAACGCCATCGGCCTGTGCGGGGTGGACAACGCCCTGCTGCGCGCCCGCAAGCAGACGGGCGGCGCGGACCTCGGGCTGGTCGGCGAGATCACGACTGTCAATGCTGACTTCCTGCAGAGCCTCCTCACGAGCGGGCTCATGCCGGTCATCGCGCCGCTGGCCATGGGAGAGGATGGCGCCATCCTCAACATCAACGCCGATATCGGCGCCAGCGCCGTCGCCTCCGCGCTGAAGGCGGAGAAGCTCGTCTATCTCAGCGATATTGAAGGGGTGATGGTGGACAAGAATCTTGTCTCCACGCTTACGCACGAGCATGCCGAGTCGCTCATCGCCGCGGGCGCCATTCACGGCGGTATGATCCCGAAGGTCCGCTCTGCGTTCAGCACCCTCGCGACGGGCGTCCGCAAGGTCCACATCATCGACGGCCGCATCAAGCATTCTCTGCTGCTCGAGATCTTCACGGACGAAGGCATCGGGACACAAATGGTACCGGGGCAGGCAGCTTCCGCTCTCACCAACGGGAGATAATCCATGGACAAGCAGAAACGCCACATGGCCATCAAGCAGGTCATCGCCGATCAAACGATCACGACACAGGATGAGCTGGCGCATGCGCTGCGGCGGCACGGATTCAGGATCACGCAGGCGACACTGTCGCGCGACATGAAGGAGCTGGGCGTAGCGTGGGTCTATACGCCCGCCGGCTCACGCTACATGCTCCACACGGAAAGCGAAGAACACCGCCTCAAGTCGATGATCGGTCTCGAGGTCGATTCGATCACCTCCAACGAGGGCCTGATCGTTGTCAAGACGCTTCCCGGTCGCGCCCAGGGCGTGGCGGAGCTGATCGACGGCCTGCACCATCCGGCCATCCTCGGCACGCTGGCGGGCGACAATACGATCTTCGTCGCACCGAAGTCGCAGCGCAAAACGCCGGACGTGCTCGCCCTCATCCGCAAAATGATGACGACAGCGCAATGAACGAACACGTCGTCATCCGCACTGTGGACATCGGCCATCCGCCCATGCGGGCTGATGAAGCGGAATTCCTGCTGGACGAGACGCTCCGCGTTTCCGCTTCTCCCGGCGGTCCACGCGCACTCAAGGTGATCCACGGCCACGGCACTCCGGATCGTCCCGGGGTGTTGCGCGAGGTGGTGCGCAACTGGGCCTACCGGCGCGGCAAGACGATCCAGGCGGTCATTCCGGGAGAAGAGTACGATCTCTTTCATCCCGCGACACAGCAATTGCGGGCCGCGTGCGGTTCCGACCCCGATCCGGACCTCGGCGCCGCCAATCCGGGCATCACGATCATCTGGTTTCGATAACAATCACGGCATTTCACTCAGGAGACTTCGTTGAAAAAAGAACGCATCGTCGTCGCGTATTCCGGCGGACTCGACACGTCCGTCATCGTCAAGTGGCTGCAGGAGACCCGGAACGCGGAGATCGTCACCGTCACCGGCGATCTCGGCCAGAAGAAAGAGCTGACCGGCGTCAAGGAGAAGGCCATCGCCACCGGCGCGAAGAAGGCATATGTACTCGACCTCCAGAAAGAGTTCGTTGAGCAGTACCTCTGGCCGACGCTGAAGGCCGGCGCACTGTACGAGCACACCTACCCGATGGCGACCTCCATCGGACGGCCGCTGCTCGCCAAGGCGCTCGTCGACGTGGCGCGCAAGGAAGGCTGTACCGCCGTCGCCCACGGCTGCACCGGCAAGGGCAATGACCAGGTGCGCTTCGAAGTGGCCATCGCCGCCCTCGCCCCCGACCTGAAGGTGATCGCTCCCCTGCGCGAGTGGGAGTTTCGCTCCCGCGAGGAGGAGATCGCCTACTGCGAGAAGCACGGCATCCCCGTGAGCGCCACAAAGAAGAATCCCTACTCCATCGACGAGAATCTCTGGGGCACCAGCATCGAATGCGGCGTCCTGGAGGACCCGATGGTCGAGCCGCCGCTGGACGCCTACCAGCGCACGGTGTCGCCGGCCGAGGCGCCCGACACGCCGACTTACGTTACGATCGATTTCCGGCAGGGCACTCCGGTCGCGGTGAACGGGAAGAAACTGGACGTCGTAGCTCTCATCCAGAAGCTGAACGAGATCGGCGGGGCCAACGCCATCGGACGGCTGGACCTCGTCGAGAACCGCCTGGTCGGCATCAAATCGCGCGAGATCTACGAAGCGCCGGGCGCCACCATCCTCCACTTCGCCCACCGCGAGCTGGAGCGGCTCACGCTCGACAAAGAGACGATGCACTACAAGGCGAAGATGGCCAACGACTACGCCGACATGATCTACAACGGCCTCTGGTTCACGCCGCTGCGCGAGGCGATGGACGCGTTCATCGACGAGACGCAGAAGACCGTCACCGGCACGGTGAAGGTGAAGCTGTACAAGGGCACGCTGGAGATCGCCGGACGCACGTCGCCGCACTCGCTCTACGACCTCAAGCTCGCCACTTACACTGACGAAGATACGTTCGACCATGGCGCAAGCGCCGGCTTCATCACAATCTACGGCCTGCCCGCGAAGACGTTCTATCGGGTCAACACCACGAACGGACGGAAGAAGACATCGGCCGCAAAGAAGTAGCGCTCCCCGATCGTGCTTGCATCGACGCCCGGGCCGTTCGCGCCGGGCGTTGCTGTTTCCGGCCGATTGATATTCTTCCATTTTCTTGCCTGATTGATCGGAGTCTCACAGAACCACTTCGGAGTCCCCATGTTCATCCGCTCGCTTGTCGTTCTTTCCCTTCTTGTTCCGGTCCTGAACGCTCAGAACATTCCTGATCCCGTCCGCCCCCCGATGCCGGACACACTCTTCATCCGCATGGTCACGCCCGACCGGGACACCGTCCCGTCATTCGGCGCACGCCTGGCCATCGCCGGCTGCACGCTGCCGACGGCACGGGCATTTCTCAACGGCATTGAGACGCGCGTGTATCCCAGCGGGGCGTTCGTCGGACTCGTTCCCGTCGCTCCCGGCGCCAATCCGCTGCACGTCATGGTCCGCTCGGCGTCCGGTGACTCCGTCGCGGAGAATTTCGTGCTCACCCGACGCGAGCCGCTGCGCGATGCTCCGCACGATACGCTCGTCATCGACGACGCTATGATGGAACCGTCCCGCGATCTGCTTCTCACGGCCGGCGACGTGCTGGAAGTGCGCTTCAAAGGCAGCCCCGGCTGGGAAGCTTCGTTCAGGATCCCCGGCGTGCAGTCGGGTATTCCGATGCGCGAACTCCCGGAGAAAGAGGCGAACGGACTGCACGGCGTTTACATCGGCCGATACATTGTGAAGAGTGAGGATGAGACGAAAGAGGCGCAGATCGTGTTCAAGCTCCGCAAGAGCTTCTGGAGCAGCGAGACCGCACCGACGACAGCGAAGGTGACGATCACCTCACGCGACCTTCCCCGCGTGGCGGAAGTGGTCGGCGAGCGTCCTTTCCTCAACGCCGGACTCGGCGCTGATCGCCTCGGCGGCGCCAAACTCGGATTTCTCGTCCCCGGCGTGCATCTGGAGATCACCGGAAAGGCCGGGCGCCAGTACCGCGTGAGACTGTCGGAATCGATGGACGCATGGATCCCGGACAATTTCGTAAAGCTGCTTCCTCCTGACACCCCGCTCCCCCGTTCGCTCACCGGCACGATCACGACCGCCGGCACCGATTCGGCGGATGTGGTAACGCTCTCTTTGTCCCGCCGCCTGCCGTACACGAGCGAGCAGCTGGTCCATCCCGCAGCGATTGCCGTCGATGTGTATGGTGCGACTTCCAATACGAACTGGATCACACAGCAGCTCTCGGCGAAAAACCTCGAGAGCGTCCGCTGGACGCAGGTCGAAGCCGACCATTATCGACTGCTCATCATGCTTAGATCGGCGTATCACTGGGGATATGACATCGATTATGCGGGAACGATGATGCGCATCCGCGTGCGGAGACCTCCCGTGATCTCCTCACCCGACTCCGTACTCGCCGGCATGCTCATTGCGGTGGATGCGGGACACGGCGGAGACGCCTACGGCGCCATCGGCGCCACGGGAGCGCGCGAGATGGACGCGAATCTCTCGATCGCGCGGCACCTGGGATCCGCCCTCAAGGCCCGGGGCGCGCGCGTGGTAATGACGCGGACGGACAACGAAGGTCCGACGATGAACGACCGGCTCAACACCATCCTCGGCTCGCGGGCGCAGATCCTCGTCAGCATCCACTGCAATGCCGGCGGAGACAATTCTGATCCGCTCGGCGCACGGGGAAACAGCTGCTATTACCGGCACATCGGCTTTAAGCCGCTGGCGGATGCGGTCTATTCGCGTGTGCTGGAGACAGGCGTCGCCCAGTTCGGCGAGGTGGGGGGATTCAACTTCTCGCTCAACGGGCCGACCCAGCTGCCCAACGTGCTGGTGGAGACGGCCTTTCTCTCGCATCCCGAGGACGAGATGCTGATCCTGGACGACGGCTTTCGCACCGCGATCGCGGAGAAGGTGGCAACGGGTTTGGAGGATTTCGTACGGGAGGCGGCGAACCGCAAGTAGCCGCGCGTTGTCCCGCTCGGCATTTTTCCGTACCTTGAGCATTATTGAACAACGCGAGCAGAAGGAACTCAGCATGGCACATCAGGCACTCTGGAGCGGACGGTTCCGCGAACCGCTGTCCGAGATCGCTCTCAACTTCTCATCGTCCATCGACCTTGACCGTTTGCTGTATGAAGAGGACATCGCCGGCAGCATCGCCCACGTGGAGATGCTGGCCGCGGCACGCATTCTCACCGCGCCGGAGGCCCGGCGCATCCGTGTGGCGCTGAAGGGGATCCTGAAGGAGATCCAGACCGGCAAGTTCGCCCTCACGCCCGACGTGGCCGAGGACGTGCACATGGCGATCGAGCAGCGACTGATCCAGAAGATTGGTCCCCTCGGCGGCAAGCTGCACACCGGCCGGAGCCGGAACGATCAGGTGGCGCTGGACGAGCGGCTGTTCCTTCGATCCGCCATCCGCGAGATCAGCAAACTGCTCATCAATCTGCAGCGGGTGCTGCTGTACAAGGCGGAGAAGTATTTCGGCGCCATCATGCCCGGCTATACGCATCTCCAGCGGGCGCAGCCGGTCATGCTGTCGCATCATCTGCTGGCGTATGTGAACATGCTGGAGCGCGATTTTGAGCGGATGCAGGACTGCGCACGGCGGCTCAACAAGTCGCCCCTCGGCGCGGCGGCGTTCGCGGGATCGAGCTTTCCGCTCGACCGGGCGCTGGTGGCGCGCAAGCTCAAGTTCGACGGCATCGTGGAAAACAGCATTGACGCGGTGAGCGACCGCGATTACCTGGCCGAGTTCATCGCCGCAGCGAGCATCCTGATGATGCACCTCAGCCGCATGGCGGAGGAGATCGTGCTGTGGAGCTCGGCGGAATTCGGCATGGCGCACATCAGCGACGCCTACACCACCGGCAGCAGCATCATGCCGCAGAAGAAGAATCCGGACATGGCCGAGCTCGTCCGCGGCAAGACGGGGCGCGTGTACGGCGCACTGATGAATCTGCTGACGACGATGAAGGGCCTGCCGCTGGCGTACAACCGCGACATGCAGGAAGACAAGCTGCCGATGTTCGAGGCGGTGCAGACGGCGCGGCAGTCTTTGTTCATGGTCGCACACTTGCTGGTGCACACCACGTTCGACAGGCGCCGGATGGAGGAGGAGTTGCGGACCGACTTCCTCACGGCCACGGACATGGCCGACTATCTGGTGCGCAAGGGCATTCCGTTCCGCGAGGCGCACGCCATCACCGGATCGGTCGTGTCGTACTGCGTCGGTCACCGGATGTACTTCGGCAATCTCGATCTGGAGACGCTGCGAACCTTCTCGCCGGCCTTCGGACCGGACATCTTCGAGTTCATCCTGCCGCAGGCGAGCGTGGAGCAGAAGCAGTCCGCCGGCAGCACCGCGCCGCACGAAGTAAAGAAGCAGATCGCGCACTGGAGCAAGGTGCTGGCGAAGCGGAGAGTCTGAACGGTGGGCGATTGTCCGTTGGCAGTTCGCAATTGACAATGAAATACCCGGGTCATGCAAAAGGCAAAAGGAGAAGCGGCTCCTCTTGCCTTTTGTCGTTCATGGGGAGATTGCGACGGGAAGATTCGCCCGCTCGCTGGAAGTTGAACGGACGGCGACTGCCAATCAGTAGTGCCTGGTTAAGGGACGACCAAGGCGTCACAAGTTCTGTCAGAGAGAGTCGTCAGAGCATTTTAGGACCAGTCCGCCATTCCAACTCGGCCAGCAGGATGAACCGAACTGCCAGACGCTTCAAGCTCTTCACAGGCTCCTCGACAATACGATCGATCAAAACCGATTGAACCTGTCTCCTCGTTCACCGGACAGCGGTGTTCCTCATGTGATGATTCACAGTGAGCGACGAGGAACGGCGGGAATGTGGACCTTTCCTGGCCTTTGGCGCCAGCCGGATGCCTCCGGCAACTTTCCCGGGGGTTTCGCATCTTTCTGATATAGGAGAGGAAGGAAGACCCGGAGTGGCATTCCTGTCGGATAAGGAACTGGTTGAGGAGTTGCAGTCGGGCAGCCGGCGGGCGTTCGCCGAGATGTATGAGCGCCTCAAGGAGCCGGTGTTCGCCTACTGTCTGCGCATGCTGGGTGACCGCCCGTCCGCCGAGGATGCGGCGCACGACGCCTTCTTCAAGGCGTTCGAGGCCATCCACACGCTCGACGAGCCGCGGGCCTTCCGCGCCTGGCTCTACCGGATCGTGCGGAACGAAGTCTTCAGCCAGCTGCGCCGAAAGCGCACTGTGCCGCTCAACGACGATGTCGACGTGTGGGACGAGGATAATCCGCATCTGCAGCTGGTCGCGCGCGAACGCGCCGAAACGCTGCAGCTGCTGCTCGGGAGACTGAAACCGGAGTTCCGCGAGGCGTTGGTGCTGCGGGAATATGACGGGCTGTCGTACGAGGAGATCTGCTGCGTCACGGGCGACTCGCTCGCGGCGATCAAGTCCCGCATCTTCAAAGCGCGCAAGGCGCTGGCCACGAAACTGAAATCCTACTATTCGTAAGAGGTGGGCCATGACATGCAACGACTATCAGGAACAGATCAGCGCATACGTCGACAGCGAGCTGGAGCCGGCGGGCGAGACCGCGCTGTTCGCGCATCTGGGCATCTGCCCGACGTGCCGCGGATTTCTCAAGGACACCGTGCAGCTGCGGGTCGATCTGCGATCGCAGGTGTCGGTCGCGCAGCCGGCGGCGCTCGACCGGAGGGTCAGTCGTTCGATGATCCGACTCGGGATGCAGACGCAGCGGGAAATGTGGACCACGACCGCGGGGGCGTTTGCTCACCGCGTGTCCGTGCGCGTCGCCGGCATCGCCGTCGCGCTCGCCATTCTGTCGAGCGTGATCCTGACGTCGCTCTGGTATCGCGCCGAACCGTCGAATGCCACCGTTGTGTACATGCCTGCCTTGTCCGCCGTTCAGGTGACCCCTCATTGATCCGAGCACCATCATCCCCGCAGGAGCACTTCCATGAAACGCGCATCACTGATCATCATCATCGTGGTCGTCGCCGCGCTGGCAGGAGTCGCCGGATACCTGATCGGCAAGGGACAGCAGGCGCAGCCGGCCTCGCAGACCGCATCCGCCACCGCGCCGGATGTGGGCGTACCGTTCGACACGCCGCCGGAGTCGACCGTGCGGGTGAACCCTAAGTATCCGGCACTCGCCGCGAAGGCAGGTATTCAGGGGGACGTCTTCCTGAAAGTCAGCATCGACGCGGCCGGGACAGTGACGGCGGCGGACGTGCTCAAGAGCGTCCACCCGACGCTGGACGGTGCCGCGAAGGAGGCGGCATTGGCCTGGAAGTTCAAGCCGGCGACAAAGGACGGGAAACCGGTCGCCGTCTCGGTGACCATTCCTTTCCGGTTCAAGTTGCAGGATGGTGACAGTACGAAGAAGAGCGGCGCATAGTTCGCACAGCGAAGTCGGCTCCGTCATTCACCTCCGGACGTGAGCCGATCGGCAGAAATGAGAGAGCCCGTCGCCCCCCGGGGGGACCGACGGGCTGTTTTATTGTTGGAGCTTCGAGCGGCGGAACATGCTGAGCAGCAGAAGCCCCATTCCCGAGAGCAGAAGCACGTCAGCGATGTTGAAGATGGCCGTGCGGAACGGTCCGACACCGACGATGAGGAAATCGACGACATTACCGTCGCGGATGATACGGTCGATCAGGTTGCCAAATGCTCCCGCGCACAGAAGCGAGAATGCGGCGATCCGGCCCGGATCGAGCACATGTGCTTTGAGAAGAAGCGCGAGGAATCCCGTCACGGCCAGCGCGGTCATCACCATCACCAGCACGATGCGCACAGCGCGGGGCAACCGGGCGCCGACACTCAGAAACGCGCCGGCATTCTCCGCATACTGGAGCGACACGACGCCCAGAAGATACGATTGCGGGGCGGACGTTTCCAGCCGGCTCTTGGCGATGGTCTTCGTCGCCTGGTCGCAACCGACCATGAGGACGACGAAGGCGAGGATGGCAAACACGCGTATGATCGGATTCATGCGCATTGCAGTGCGTCCGTTCGGGTCAGTGCCCATATCATGAAGGGACTTGATGCTTCCACGAAGGGGCTTCGCGCGTAGTCGCCGACAAGCGATTCAACCCGGAATCCCGCTTCGCGCACAAGATCCTGGAATTCGCGATGATTCACAAGCCGGAAAGCGACGGTCAGGATACGCTGCCAGACGAGCCGTCCGTCCCGGTCGTAGGCTTCGAAGTACTGATGTCCACTGACGAGACCGGTGTCCGGGTCGAGCGTTTCGACACTTTGGAGGGTGAGCGTGTCGTCGGAATCCGCCAGCGGATACTGCCCGAGCACGTGCAGCTGTCCGTCGATACGCACCCGGCGAACGGCCGGATTATGGAGGGTGACGATCAGGCGACCGTCCGGGGCCAGGCAGCGTCGGATGCCGGACAGGACGGAACGCTGCAGCTCAGTCGAGCGGAACTCCGAGAACGAATTGAAGGGGATGATCGCGAGGCGGAAGGGTCCGTCCAGCGTAAGGCGGGTCGCATCCGCGTGAACAACCTTTGCCGGCAGCCGGCGCGCCTTCAGCTTCGTCCTGAGGATGGAAAGCATGGGCCGTGAATTATCCACGCAGGTCATCGGGATTCCCGCCGCGGCCAGGGGAACGGCGACGCGTCCCGTTCCGCACATCAACTCCAGCACCGGCCCGGCCGCCTTTCCTGCTTCCTCCAGGAAGAACGGTAGATCCTCTTCCGAGGTGACGTACGTGTCGTAGATGTCCGCGATCTGTGCGTAGTCGAGCGCAGCCATGTTCGATCCGGCTCAGCAATTTCCGGAGCGGCGGGCTGCCGATCCGGACCTGCATACATCCTCACGGATGCTCGGGCGGATTCAGGTTCCGCTTCTCCGATCCTACCAGACAAATGGGATGAACATCTTCGTTCGCTTCATGTAGTCGGCGTAGTCAGGGCCGAAATACGTAACGCATTCCCGTTCATCCGCCCGGGCGGTGAGCGTGAGAAAGACCGTCGCAACGGCGACCAGGACCGCCGTGAGAAGCCCGATGCGCTTGAAGAAGATCCCCCACGCCAGCAGGAGCAACGATCCGTACAGGGGATGGCGGATGTACCGGTACGCGCCGGTCGTCACGAGCCGCGTCGTCTTTTCGTAGCGGAAGAGCGTCGGGTCCTCCCGCCGACGATCCAGCGCGCCATGATGCCACAGCGCCCGCGCGCCCGCCGCAACCGGGACGATGGATGCCGCCAGCAGGATCCACGACACAATTTGATGCGCCGACAAGGGGTCGTCACCCCACACGCTGATGTTGAGCACCAGGAGAGCGAGCATGGCCTCCCATGCGACAAAGCGGTACGATCCGTGCGAACCCCAGTGTGTCAGTGCACGCCGCGAACCCGCGAGCAGCAGGATCGAGCCCCCGCCGAACGCAATCCATTCCGTTATCGTGTTCATCGGACCGTCAGGAATTGTCGCGGCGCTGCTCAGCCTTCGCCGCGCGATGCTGTTCGATGGAGTGAATGATCGACTCCGCGACCTCCACGCCGAGGCCGAGCCCGAGACCCATCCACAGGCCGTCCAGGAAATTAGCCTGGAACAGCGTCGGCGGCATGGATTGCACCTCCGTCATCAGGGCAACGATGAGCGTAAGCAGCACGAACAGACCGCCACACACGACGCCGACCACGGTGAACTTCCACTGCCGGAAGCCGGCGAGCTTGCGCTCGAAGAGAAAGGCAAGGATGACGACCGACAGGTTCACGCCGAAGGCCCAGACCGCCGCGTTGATAACCGGCATCCACGTGGCACTCACGGCGAGCTGGATCGCGCCCACCGCCACGGCCGCTGCGATCGTGCTCGTGAGGCCACGGACGTGATAGAACGCAAAGACGAATCCCCCCGAAAGACCGTAGGCCACATATGCAAAGCCGATGCTCTGCGGTGAAAAGACGCTCCCCCCGTAGACCATGAGTCCGGCGATCAGACTTCCGACGAATCCCAGCACGGTGATCAGAACGAGCCGCCAGAGTTGCCCGAGAAGTGCTTTCATGGAAGCCTCCTTTCAGGAAACGACAGTCGTTGCAGATTTGCGGGAAGTGGTAAGATCCTTTGCAAAATCCGAAGAACCAAATCCGAAATCCGAAGGAAATTCGAAATACGAATGTTCAGAAGGCGGACCGTATTTCAATAAACATCAAGGCCATCACAGACACGAACCTCTCCCTCTACACGCTGCAAGGGAAATCCGAAGGAAATTCGAAATCCGAAGAACGAAATCTCAACGGCTGGAGCGCATCTCAAAGATCCACGTGGTCATCCCAACTCTGATCCTCTCCCCTCCCCTCGGACAGCGAGGGGAGGCCGGGAGGGGTGAAGCCTTGAGGGAAATCCGAAGGAAATGCGAATCTTGAATCCCAGAAGTTCCGCCTGCAGCCTGAGCAGATCCGGCTGGGAGGCGTTAACAGTCTCCGCATTCGCTGCGGAACGAACTCAATTCAGCAGTCCTTCCTTCTCCAGCCGTTCAAAGTACTGCCGGATCAGTTCCTGGTAGTCGCGCGAGTAGCCCTGCTCAAGGGCCCGCAGAAGATCCTCGCGGACCTTGTCTCTTCCTTTCATCGCTTCCGCATTCAACTCCGCCGGAGACGTGCGACGGACGTTCGTGCCGGTTTCCGCGCGACGTCGCTTCTCGTAGTCGCGTTCCCGCATCGACTTCGACGCGTCGAGGAGGCGGGAGAGGATCCTATCCTGCTGGCGGACCGTTGCGGGATTGACGTTGTTCTGCTCGAGGTTCCGGACCACATCCTTCATTTCCTCTGCGATCCTGCCGAGATCGCCGAGCAGTTTGTCCTGCTCGCCGCTGGCCTGCGCCTCGCGGTTCAGTTGTTCAAGGGATTTCCGCACGGCGTCCTGCTCCTGCGCAAGCCGGGCCGCCTGTGCCGCCTGCTGCGGAGTCATGCCGTTGCCGAGCTGCTGGGTTTGGACGTTGATTCCCATCTGCCGGCCGGCCATCTGCTGCAGCTGCTGCATGAGACTGCCGGCACCGCCGCTCTTCATGAGGCTGGCCATGGCACCCTGCATCTGGATTGACGCCTGATTGAGCGCCGCCATGGCGAGTCCCTGTTCCTGTGAAGCCATGGCGCCATTCCGCGACTCGAGTCCCCGCATCGCGCTGTTCATGTGCGCCAGCGCTTCCCCGATCGACTTGCCCATTTCCGGCGTGACCGCGAATGACCGCTGCGAGAGGTCCATCAGATCCTTGATGACCTGATGCAGATCCTCGGCCACTTCCTGCTGCTTCTGTGCGTTCTGCCGCAGCTGGGGCGAGTTGGGCGGAGCGCTCCGCGCATCGTCCTTGAGACGCTCCTCGTCCTTCGAGAGATCGAGCAGATCCGCCGTCGCCTTCCGGAGCGCATTCAGCGTGGCCTGCGACTGCTGTTCCAGCATCTGTTGCTGGAGCGCTTCGAGCTGTTGCCGGTACTGATCGAGCTGCTGCTCGATCTGCTGCTGCGTTTCTTGCGCCTGCGACATGTTCCCCTGCTGCATCTGCGACGCCGCCTGCTTCATGGCCCGATCGAGACCCTGGCGCTGCAGTTCCTGATTGAGCTGACGAAGCTTCTCCGAAGGCATCTCGGTGAAGAACTCCTCCATGCGTTTCTGGAGATCCTCCGCCGATTGCTCCATGCTCCGCTCGTTCCGGGAGAGTTCTTCCTGCTGACGCGCCAGTTCCTTCGCATCCGGCGTCTTTCCGGCGGAGTCGGAAGCGGTCCGATCGGACAGTTCTTTCTGCAGTGTCTTCAGCTCATCTGCCCGCTTCCGCAGCTCGTCCATGCGCTGTTCGATCTGAATGCGCTTCAGCAGGTCCAGCGTCCGTTCGATGGACTGACGGAACCGCTCTTCCGAGAAGGTCATCTGCTGCATGGCCTGCTGCAGCTGCTCTTTCGTGAGAGAGGACATCGACTGCTGCGTCTGCCGCAGGAGGCGCTGCAGTTCGGCGGAATTCATTTGTTCCATGAGTTGCTGGAGCTCGAGATATTTCTCGAGCGTCTCACGCGAGAGGACGTTCTGCTGCTCCATCGCCTGCGTCATCTCACCCAGACGCTTCTGCACCTGGTCGACCTTTTGCTGGATCTCCTTGTACTTCGCGGCCATGTTTTCCAGTTTCTTCTGCGTCTGCCAGTCCGGATCCTTGTTGGTCTTCAGGTCCCGGTTGAGCGCATCCACATCCTTCTGTAATTCTTTGGCCTGTTCAAGCGTCTTCGACAGGTCCTGCAGCGACTGTTCGTGCTGTTGGCTGGCGTCGGAGAACACTTCGTCCAGCGACGGCAGGCGGATCAGATAGATGCTGCTCCGCCCGCGTTTGGGGCCATGAACGGCGTCGTTGTCGTACACCTCCACGAAGTACTCCACCACATCCTCCGGCACCAGGTCGAGCGGAGCAAGATTCCACGTCATCGGCACATCGACCGCGGGACCGGATGCCGCTGGGAGCGGCATCGGAACCCAGGTTGTATCCTTGCCCGGCCCTTCGAACCGCGATTTCACCAGCCGGTAACCCAGACGCATCGAGGAGAATCCGTAGTCATCCTTCGCGCGGGCGAGGATGCCCAGCTGCTGGTCGCCGGCGAGGTCGACGTTTCGTCCCGGCTGAAGGATCGAGACTGTCGGCGGTTCGTCCGCCGTTGCCACGATGCGATACCGCACCGGTTCGCTGTTCGCCAGACTCTCCGCGTCCATGACCATCAGTTCATACGCCGCGTTACCCCGAACGGTGAGCGATCCCGAAAACCGCTCCCCGGACACCGTCATCGGCACTCTCACGCTGTCCAGCAGCGCAATCCACGCCCAATCGAGCGCATGACTTGCCGTTCCGGTGATTGTAATGCGTGTCCCTTCGGGCGCTTGAACGTCGCCGACGAATTCATCCTGCAAACGCTCCGCCTGTCCGGTGTAGGCCGGCGGATGAAGCCGGACGCGGAACGACCGGATGACCGGACGGTCCAGCACGGACAGCGTATAGCGGGGACTTTCGATGCCGGCATAGCGCGCGTTGTAGCGGATTGTCGTTCGCACGCCGGTGAGGATTGTACGATAGAGCCCGGAAGAGTCGGGACGCAGAACGGTCTCGTCCGGCGCATCCTGCCCGTTGGCACGGCACTCGAGCACGAGCTCTGCGGGTAAGCGGCGAAATGCGTGAAGCGCCGGCACGACGCGGATGGCAATCGGCACATCGTCCCCCTTCACGATCTCTTTGTTCCCCGGCGCAATCTCGAATGTCACCGCCGGAGGAGGAATGAAGTCCTTTTCGAAATGGATCAACCGATACAGCGCCCCCGATGTGGACGCGGGGAAGACCGCGAGTACCGATGTGGCAATCATGACGCTGAGTGCGAACCAGCGTGCCGCCCGCGGGACCGGCCGGATGTCAACCGACGCCGTGAGATCCACGGAAGCCACACTACGCTCGAGGTCCTCGAGAGCCTTTGCGGTCAGGTCTTCCGAATAGTACGCTGCGTTCCCTTCGCGGGTTGCCGAGAGCTGAAGCGCGTTCACCAGCCGGTCGCGGAGGGAGGGGAAGTATTCTCCGACACGGCGGGCGACCGTCTCATCGTCATCCCGGCGCAGCATACCCGCCAGGCGCAGGGCCGGGACCACGGTTCGCCGGAGGAAGATCCCGCCCGCGGTTCCGGCGAACAGCACCACCATGACGGTCCGGACCGCGCGTGAGAAGTCGCCCAACGCTTCCATCAGCACAAAGGCCAGCGCAAGTGAGATAGCAAGCGATGCGGACAGCAGAAGGCCGGTGGTCAGGTCCACCCGGAGCGCGCTTGAGCGGACTTCATGCAGCCGACGGCGAAGGTCGGAGGCGATATGGTCGAATGCGGTCACGGCAAGCCGGGGAATCAGTGGGTCAGCGCCCACACGACGATGTTGGTGCCGAAGCGCAGCGCTTCCTGACGCTTGGCCTCCGGATCGCCGTGGATCTCGGGATCGGCCCAGCCGTCGCTGGGATTCGATTCGTACGTGTAGTAGACGACGAGACGTCCCTTCCGGAACAGACCGAACGCCTGCGCCGGCTTTCCGTCATGCTCGTGTGTCTTGGGAACACCGTTGGGGAAATCAAAGAAGCAGTGGTTCAGCCCGTAGCTGAACGGGATCTCGACCAGATCCTGATCGGGGAAGACCCGCTTCATCTCCCGGCGAAACGCCTTGTCCATGCCGTAGTCATCGTCCGCGTAGAGGAAGCCGCCGCGCGTCAGGTAGGTCCGCAGACGCTGGACCTCGAAGTCGGTGAAGGAGATGTTCCCGTGCCCCGTCAGATAGAGAAAGGGAGCGGCAAAGAGGCGATCGCTCGAGAGATCGAGGAATTCGTACCGGGGATCGACGTCCGTCCCGGTCTGTTCATGGACGAACCTGAGGAGGTTCACTTCTTCGGAGGGATCGTTGTACCAGTCCCCGCCGCCGCTGTATTTGAGCCGGGTGATGTGGAACTGGCTCTCAATGCGCGCCTGCGCCGGCACCATCCCGACCCCGAGCACAAGCAAGCCGAGGATCCCGATTGGTCGCCATTTTCTTTTCACTGTTCGCCGCATCGCGCCGTAATCTATCAAACCGGTGCGCGAGAAGCAACGCAGCGGCCGCGGACGGTCGGAAACAAAAACTCCGGCCTTCCGGGGAGCGCACTCCCGGAGGCCGGAGCGATGCCTCAGGACGCCCGTCACCGTGCCCGGACGGACGCCGAGATGTACCAACACATGCGACAATCACCGCCGGAACATTCATCCGCGCACGGCGTATGCACGCGGACCGGCGACAGTCAGTCCATGATCTTCCGGAGAAACGCCGGCTTTTCCGTGTCCGACTTGTCGATCTTCTCCTGCTGCTCACCGGTCTCACGCAGCGGCGTGTTCGGCAGCTCGCGCCCGCGGCGCATGAACGCCGGCAGCTCGTACCGCTGAAGCTCTGTCGGACCGGTCGGCACGTGATCCGCCAGCTTGCTTACCGGCTTCGGCGGGCGCACGGCCTGCATCGCGCGCTTGTTGAAACCCGTCGCGATGACGGTGACCATGAGGTCCTCGGTCATATTCTCGTCGATGACCACGCCGAGAATGACGTTGGCTTCCTCGCCGGCCACGTCGTGAATGATCTTCGTCGCCTCTTCCATCTCCACGAGGCTGAAGTTCTTTCCGCCGGTGATGTTGATGAGGATGCCCTGCGCGCCGGCGATGGAGACGCCGTCGAGCAGCGGGCTCGAGATCGCTGATTCCGCCGCTTCGATCGCACGGTTCTCACCCCGCGCAATGCCGGTTCCCATCAGCGCGTCGCCCATCTCCCTCATGATCGTCCGCACGTCGGCGAAGTCGACGTTGATGAAGCCGGGAACGGTGATCACTTCGGAAATGCCGCGGGCGGCGTTGTAGAGCACCTGATTGGCCACCTCGAACGCATCGGTGATCGGCGTGCGCCGGTCGATGATGTCCAGCAGCTTCTGGTTGGGGATCACGATGAGCGTGTCGACATTCTTCTTCAGCTCTTCCAGTCCTTCATCGGCCTGGCTCAGGCGTTTCTTGCCTTCGCTGTTGAACGGCTTCGTGACAATGCCGACGACGAGAGCACCGATGCTCTTGGCGATGTTGGCCACCAGCGGTGCGCCGCCGGTGCCCGTGCCGCCACCCATGCCGGCGGTAACGAACACCATATCGCAGCCGCTCAGCGCCTGTGCGATCTCTTCGCGGTCCTCTTCCACGGCCCGATAGCCCATGCTGGGATCGGCGCCGGCGCCCAGGCCACGCGTCAGGTTCTTGCCGATCTGGATCTTGTGGGCCGCCCGGCTGCGCTCCAGGGCCTGCATATCCGTGTTGATCGCGACAAAATCGACGCCGGTCAGGCCTTTGTCGATCATGCCGTTCAATGCGTTGCCGCCACCTCCGCCAACACCGACGACGCGAATCTTTGCTCCGCGTCCAGCAAGGGGATCGAGTTCAATTGGCACGGTGATGCTCCTTGTGTTGTGTGGTTGTTTGGATGTTCAATAGTCAGTTCCGGCACCGCCTGCGCGGTGCATTACAATTGATCGAACCATTCTTTCATGCGCCGGATGACGCTTCCTTTCTTCCCGTCTCTCAGGGCCGCGGTGATCGTGGAGCGGTCGCGATGCTTGATCTCGTGCATCACAAGCCCCACGCCGGTGGCATAGATCGGGTTTTCGATCTCGCGGACCAGTCCCGAACTGCCGCCGCCCGGAATGCCGATCTTTACCGGCATGCCGAGGACGTTGCTCGCCAGTTCCGCGGTCCCTTTGATCAGCGAGCCGCCGCCCGTGAGCACGACGCCGGCCGAAAGATGCCGCGAGTAGCCGGATCGCTTGATCTCCAGCGCCGCGAACTCCAGGATCTCCTCCATGCGCGGCTGGATGACCTTGCACAGCAGCATCTTGTCGATCTCCGTCGCGGGACGGCCGCCGATGCCGGGAAGCGTGATCGGTTGATTATCCAGCACGGCCGGCTCGTAGGCGAATCCGTGCTCCTGCTTGATCCGCTCCGCCTGATCCGTCAGGATGCCGAAGCCCTTGCGGATATCGTCCGTCACCTTCTTGCCGGCGATGCCGATGACCGCCGTGTGCCGGATGGTGCGTTCTTCGAACACGGCAAGATCGGTCGTGCCGCCGCCGATATCCAGCAGCGCGACGCCGACTTCCTTCTCCTCATCCTCCAGTACTGCATAACTCGAGGCCAGGGGCTCCAGCACCATGTCATTCACCTGCAGGCCCGCGCGCTGCACGCAGCGATAGATGTTCTGCGCCGCCGTCACGAGTCCCGTGATGATGTGAACGACCGCCTCCATGCGCACGCCCGACATGCCAACGGGATCGTAGATGCCGTCCTGTCCGTCCACGATGAACTGCTGCGGAATGACGTGGATGATCTTGCGGTCGAGCGGCAATGCGACTTTCTTCGTGTCCTCGATCAGCCGGTCGACGTCCTCCTGTGTGATCTCATTGTCCGGACGGCTGATCGCAATGACACCGCGGCTCTGAAAGCTCTGGATGTGATCACCCGCGATGCCGACGGTCACGGAATTGATGTGCACACCCGACTGCGCCTCCGCATCCGCGACGGCGGCCTGGATCGACTTGACCGTCTTGTCGATGTTTGTGACCACGCCCCGCGTCAGGCCCTCCGACGGGCTGCGGCCCACGCCGAGGATCTTCAGCTTGCCGGGATGATTTTCATCGGGCGACGCCACGATCGCGCAGACTTTCGTCGTGCCAATATCCAGTCCAACCGAAATATCCTGTTCCATGCTCTTCCTTTATCGATCCGGCACACGCCGCCGGGGGGCTACAGATGATGGACGCCGTCGTTCCAGCGCACCACGACCTGATCGGCAAAGCGCAGGTCGACGTACTGCAGGTCCTGCGACCCGCGGTCATGCACGACGGTATTCCAGAACGTTTCCAGACGCGCGAGCTTCGGGGCGATGTCGCCCTGCCCGAAGATGATCGGCACGCTGTTGTCCGCCGAATACAGCACGATGTCGCCGCCGTTGCGGACCTGGATCTCCGATACATTATGATACAATTCACTGCTCATGAACTTGAGCGCCGCGAGGATCTGCAGCGATTCCTGCACGTCCCCGGTGGTCAGATGTGAGCCGAGCGTCAGGGGCGCGGACGACGGAATGCCGCTGATGACCGGCAGGTCGATCAGCGTCCGCGAAACCGTGCGCGGCAGCACCACGCCGTCTTCGTCCAGGTAGACCGGATCCGGCCGGTTGACGATGGCGATCGGCGACCGTTCTGTCACGGTGATCCGCAGGGTGCCCGGCAGATCGCGTTCCACAAGCGCGTCTTTCACATAATGGTGGCTCATCACGTTCTGACGGATCGTCGTCAGGTCCGCCGTCGAGATGAGTGCGCCGGGCCGGACCTGCGCCAGCTGGATGATCTCATTCGCGCCCACCAGCCGGTTGCCGCGGACCTCGATGTGCCGCAGCTTCAGACTCGTCTTCCACGCATTGGCGCCGGCGATGAGGCCGACCACCAGCACGAGCAGCACGATGACGCCGATCCTGTTGGGACGAAGTTCGCTCATGCGAGCAGCGCTTTCATCTCTTCCGAAAATCCGACCGGTTTTACTTCCAGCTCCAGCATGATGCCCGACCTCTGGTAGACTGTCCGGCGCACGATGTCGATGAGCCGGACCACATCAGCGGCCTTCGCACCACCGAGGTTCACCATGAAATTCGCGTGCTTCTCCGAGACCTGCGCCTGTCCGACCTTTTTGCCTTTCAGTCCCGCTTCTTCGATCAGCTTCGCCGCAAAGTTGTTCGGCGGATTCTTGAACATGCTTCCCAGGTTTGGCAGCTCCAGCGGCTGCGTCGCATTGCGTTTCTGGATCAATTCCTTGCGGCGTTTCGCCAGCGCGTCCACATCGCCCGCCGGCAGCCGGAATCGCGCAGTCAGCACCACGTCTCCCGCGAAGCCGGATCGCCGGTACGCGAACCGCGCATCCGCTTTCTTCACCCACACCAACGCGCCCTGCCGAAGCACTTCCACGTCCACAATGTGATCCGCCGTTTCTCCGCCGTGCGCGCCGGCATTCATCACGACCGCGCCGCCCACGGTTCCCGGAATTCCCGCCAGCATCTCCACGCCCGCCAGACCGCGCTGCACGCAGAAGTCCACGAACTTGGTCAGACGCGCGCCGGCCTGGGCCGACACAAGATCACCGTCCATCACGATGTCCGAGAGACATCGCTCCACATTCACCACCGCGCCGCGAATACCGTCGTCGCTGACGAGCAGGTTGCTTCCCCGGCCGATCATCATGACCGGATACCGGTTCTCGCCGAAGTACCGCAGCACCGTGATCAGCTCATCGCGGCTCGCCGGCTCCAGGTAGAAATCCGCCGGTCCGCCGACGCGCATCCAGGTGTATTTCTCCATCGGCTCGTTCATCGCCACCAGACCGTGGACGATGGACTGGATGTCGCTCAGGGCGATCATTTCGCGTTCAGCAGCGCCAGAAATTTCTCGCCGTACTTCCAGATGTCTCCGGCGCCCATCGTAATCACGATGTCACCCGGCTTCGTGATGGTCTTCAGGAACGCCGGAACAGAATTCTTGTCCGGCACCGAGTACACTTCCTTGTGGCCGAATTGCTTCGCCGCGTTGACGATCAGCTCGCCGGTGATGCCCTGGATCGGCTCCTCGCGCGCCGGATAGATATCGGTCACGACGAGCACATCCGACAACAGGAACGACTTGCCGAACTCCTCGTAGAAATCGCGCGTGCGGGTGAACAGATGCGGCTGGAACACGCACACCACGCGCCGCCGCCAGCCCGATTTCGCTCCCGCCAGCGTTGCACGGCATTCGGTCGGATGATGGGCGTAGTCATCATACAGCGTGATGCCCGCTGCTTCGCCTTTCTTTTCCCACCGGCGATAGACGCCGCTGAATTTCTCGATGCCGGCTTTGATCTTTTCGAACGGAATGCCAAGCTCCAGCCCGACCGCGATCGCGCCGAGCGAGTTCTGCACATTGTGCTTGCCGGGCACGTGCAGGGTGACGGTGCCGAGATCCGTGTGATTCCGGACAAGCGTGTAGGTGCTCGTATTTTCTCTGTGGCGGATGTCCACGGCCTGCACGTCCGCCTGCGGGTTCAGTCCGTAGGTGACAATCTTCTTCCTGCTCAACTGCGGCATGATGTCCAACAGCGCCGGTTCATCCAGGCTCAGCACGACAAAGCCGTAGAACGGCACCTTGGTGGCGAACTGCACGAACGCGCCTTTGATATCCTCGAGGTCCCGGTAGCAGTCGAGATGGTCCGTCTCGAGTGTCGTGAGCACCGCGATGGTGGGTGTGATCGACAGGAATGACCGATCGAACTCGTCGGCTTCGACGACAATGAAATCGCCTTTGCCGAGCCGTGCGTTCGTGCCACCGAGGCCGCTCAGCTTGCCGCCCACGATGACGGTCGGATCGAACCCGCCTTCCATCAGCACGAGGCTGGTCATGGAGGTGGTCGTGGTCTTGCCGTGCGTGCCGGCAATGCCGATGCCGTACTTCAGGCGCATCACCTCGGCCAACATTTCCGCGCGACGCACGAGCGGAATCTTCCGCGTCTGCGCCGCCACCATTTCCGGGTTATCCGGCGCCACGGCGGAAGAATACACGACCGTATCGACATCCGCGGCGATATTCTCCGCGCGATGGCCCTCGAAGATCGTCGCGCCCAGGCGCTGGAGGCGTTCCGTCACATCCGAGAGCGCGCGGTCCGACCCGCTGACGCGGAATCCCTGGTCGAGCAGGATCTCCGCGATGCCGCTCATGCCGATGCCGCCGATGCCGATGAAATGCAGTTTCTTGATCGAACTGAACATGGATCACGTTTCCTGTCTGAAGAACGACGAAATCCGGGTTCCGCCGCCGAGGCCGAACCGACCGGTCCGGCCGGGGACCCGCGCAGCGATCTTTTCCATCTCCGCCACCAGCTCGCGGTCCCGCTCATACCGCCCGACCCGAATGCGAATGGGGAGCGGCCGCAGCTTGAGCTTGATCGTGATCTGCTGAAAGCGACCGGCCGTTTGCACCAGCCGTTCGCGGCCGATGTGCATCCACTCAATATCCTCGATCGCGATGCTGCGCTCCCGGCGGCGGGTGTGGAACACGATGCGCTCCGGCTCGATGATGAGACGCCGTCCCCGCCAGATGTTGAGGAACAGCGCCACCAGCGCAACGAAGAAAAAGGTGATAATGATGTACACGATCGGATCGTTGAACACGAAGCTAAACTGATCTTCGACGAAGCTCCCGCGGATTCCGGCATAAAGTACCAGCGTGCCGAGATAGATCAGCGCCTGCTGATAGTAGAAATCGAGCTTATATCGGAAGATCTTCTGCTGCATTATCGTTTGATGAGTCCCAGTATTCGCTCCGCGACCACACGGTCGGCGTCGGGTCTTCCGAGCCGCCGACTCGCTTCGTGCATTTTCATTCTCGCTCCGGCGTCGGCAAGAAGCTTCTGCACTTCCGTCGTCAACCGTGATTCGACCTGCGCGTCCGGGACCAGCACTGCTGCCCCGGCCTCCGCGAGCGTCCGCGCATTCACCGTCTGGTGGTCTGCGGCCGCATGCGGATACGGGACCAGAATCGCCGGCTTTCCAAGTCGCGTGATCTCCGCCAGCGTCGTCGCACCCGCCCGGCAGACGACAATATCCGCCGCCGCGTAGGCCTGATCCATTGCTTCAATGAACGGTCCCGTCCAGCGGGTCGCGGATCGTTCTTCCGCACGGGGCGAATCCGACGTTCCGGTCTGCCAGATCAGCTGCACACCGTGCTCCTGTGCCCAGGGGCCGAGCTGCGTCTCCACGGTGCGATTGATGCTTGCCGCGCCCAGACTTCCGCCGAACACCAGCACCGTCGGCGCTGCGGGATCAAGGCCGAATGTCCGGGCCGCCGTCTCGCGATCGGCCGCATCCAACGCAGCTCGCGTCGGCGTGCCGACCACTTCCATCGTCTCCGGCCGGCGCAGCCACTTGCGCGTTGCTTCGAACGCCGTGAAGACGATTCGCGCCCGACGCTCGAGCAGCCGTGTCGTCACGCCGGGGAAACTGTTCGACTCGTGCACCACGACCGGAACGCCGAGCCGGGCCGCCACCGAAAGCACCGGACCGCAGACGTAGCCGCCGGTGCCGATCGCAACGTCCGGCCTGAACCGGCGGACGAGAACAAACGACTGTATCAGCGACACCACCAGCTTCAGCGGGAAAAGCAGATTGCCCGGACGAAGATTCCGGTGAAATCCGCTGATCCAGATTGTCGCGAACGGATATCCTTTTTGCGGCACGACCCGCGCTTCGATCTTCTGCGCCGTTCCGACGAACAGAAACTGCGCATCGGGGCGCAACGCTTTGATCTCGTCCGCGATCGCCAGCGCCGGGAACAGGTGTCCACCCGTTCCACCGCCCGCCAGCAGGATCCGTGGTGCATCGGCCGCCACGCCGGCTCCTAGTACACTTTGCTCAGCCCGGCATCGGGCGGTGCCGCCGCTGCGGTCGCGTCCGACACTTTCGGCGCGCGCGGATGCAGGTCGGTGTAGGCGGAAATATTCAGCAGCACACCCACCGCATAGCCGGAGAAGATCAGCGAAGAGCCGCCGTAGCTGATGAAGGGCATCGGCAGACCGGTCGTCGGCAGCAGACCGAGCGCCACGCTGGCGTTCACGAGCGCATACAGCGTGATGGTGCTCGTGATCGCGATGGCGAGATAGCGCGAGAACTCATCGCGTGCCGCCCGGGCGATCCGGAATCCGCGCAGCATGATGAACAGAAATGCTGCCGTGATCAGGATGGTCCCGATCAGTCCGTATTCTTCGCCGATGATCGAAAAGACGAAATCGTTGTGCGGCTCCGGGAGGAAGAAGTCCCGTTGCCGGCTCTCGCCGGGCCCGACGCCGAACAGTCCGCCGTTGCCGAAGGCGATGATGCCCTGGTAAAGCTGATGGCTCATCTTTCCCGACGAGTGTCCTTCGATGAATGATTTCATGCGCGCCAGCCGATACGGAGCGATCAGCACGTAGAGCGCCAGCACGGGCAGCATCGCCGCCGCAGTCAGCGCCAGATGTTTAAGGCGCACGCGTCCGACGAACAGCATGATCATGCTCAACGCGCCGATCATGGCGCCGGTGCTGAAATTCGGCTGCAGCATCACCAGCACGGTGACAATGCCGATCCAGATCATGACCGGAATGAATCCCTGCCGGAAATCGCGGATCAGATCTCCCTTCGTCGCGATGAGGAGACTGATGTGGAACAGCAACACAAACTTCGCGAACTCCGACGGCTGGAAGCCGATGCCGCCGAACCGCAGCCAGCGCACCGCGCCCTTCGTTTCGCCGCCCAGCACGAGTGTCACCGCCAGCAGGCCGATGGCGATGATCAATGCCGGTTTCGTCAGTTTCTTGTAGACCGTATACGGCACCGTGATCCCGACGAACAGCGCCGCGATGCTGAGCAGGATCTTGATCGCGTGGAGGTCGAGGTAATGATCCATATTGTCGAAACGCCGGTATGCCAGCTCCGCTGACGCGCTGTACACGACGCCCACGCTGACGACCATCAGCGCCAGGACGGTGATGAGCGTCGGAAGGTCGATATGATTGCGCCGGACGCGGATCACAACGCCTCCACCAGTTGCTTGAAGACTTCGCCGCGGTGCTCGTAGTTCCGGAACCAGTCGAATGATGCGCACGCGGGGGAGAGCAGCACCACGTCGCCGCGGTGCGCCACCGAGCGCGCGACCGTCACCGCTTCCTCCATCGAGGCCGCATGACGAATCGGAACAACATCACGGAATGCCGCCTCGACCGTCCCGGCCGATTCACCGATCGCCACGATCGACCGCACATGCGCGCGGACCAGCTCCGTCAGCCGCGCATAGTCATTGCCCTTGTCCCGTCCGCCCAACAGCACCACGATGGGCTCGCGGAACGACTGGAGCGCGTACCAGACCGAATCCACGTTGGTCGCTTTGGAATCATTGACGTACCGGACGCCGTCCACCTCGCGGACAAACTCGAGCCGGTGCTCCACGCCCTTGAAGTTCCGCAGCGTCGCCCGCATGGACGCCGCGCTGACACCGCTCAGTTGACCGATCAGCGCCGCCGCCATGGCGTTCGCAAGATTGTGCGCGCCGCGGATGCTGATCTGTTCGGTGGGGATGACAGAGACCGTCGCTCCGCCCATCCGGATCACCAGCTCATCCCGCTCGACGAACGCGCCCTCATCCAGCGCCCGTTGGATGCTGAATGCCACCGTCCGGCACCGGGCGTTGGCGACCACGCGCCGCGTCCATTCATCATCGGCATTGTAGACGAGTACGTCGTTCTTTGTCTGGTTCCGGAAGATGCGCGCTTTGGAGGCGGCGTACCGTTCCATCGAATGGCCATAGCGATCCATGTGGTCCGGCGTGATATTCAGCAGGGCCGCGATCGACGGTCGGAACCGTTCCGTATGGTCGAGTTGAAAGCTGCTCACTTCCAGAACGACAGTGTGTGTTTCAGCCAGATCCAGAACGACGGATGAGAATGCCGTGCCAATATTGCCCGCAACAACGTGTTCTTTCTTTGCATCGCCCAGAACCCTCCCAACGAGTGTGGTGGTCGTGGTCTTGCCGTTGCTGCCGGTGATGGCGATGATGGGGGCGGGACAGAACCATGAACCGACCTCCAGTTCCGATACGACCCGGATCCCGCGTTGCTGTGCGTCCCGCACCACGGGAGCGTCCGACGGGACGCCCGGACTGATCACCATCAGCGAACACTCAAAGACCCGCGGACTGTGACCTCCTGTCTCCGTCTCAATACCGGCGCCGCGCAATTCGGCGACGGCCTGTGCGATCGTGGCTTCCGCTTGCCGGTCGCTGACGAATACGTGCGCACCGTGCGAGGCGAGAAGCCGAGCCACCGCGACGCCGCTGCGTGCGGCGCCGATGACCGATACCCGTTGCTGCTGCAAAGAATCCATGAATCACACCCGTCCATCCATCAGCGCACTTTGAACGTCGCCAGGCTGAGGATCATCAGCAGGATCGCGATGATGTAGAAACGCGTCACGATCTTGGGCTCGGGCCAGCCGAGCAGTTCAAAATGATGATGGACCGGGGCCATCCGGAATACCCGGCGGCCCTCTCCGTATTTTCGTTTCGTATACTTGAAGTACATCCGCTGAATGATCACCGACACCGTCTCCATCAGGAACACGCCGCCCAGCGTCGGCAGCAGCAGCTCTTTCTTGATCAGCACGCACATGGCGCCGATGATGCCGCCCAGCGCCAGCGAGCCCGTGTCTCCCATGAACACCTGCGCGGGATACGAATTGAACCACAGGAATCCCAGGGCCGCGCCCGTGATGGCGGCGCAATAGATCGCCAGTTCGCCCGTGCCGCGGAGGTACGGGATCGTCAGATACTGGCTCCAGATCGCATGACCCGATACGTACGTGATGACCGCGAGCGTCAGGCTCACGATGCCGACCGTGCCAATGGCCAGTCCGTCCAGCCCGTCCGTCAGATTCACCGCGTTCGAGGTCGCCGTGATCACGAAGATGACCATCGGGATGTAGAGGATCCCGAAATCGAATTCCAGATTCTTGATGAACGGCACCGTCGTGCTCGACTTCAGCCGCCACAGTTCAGGATCGATCCATTGGGGATAGAAGTAGATGATCCCGCCGACCACGAGCCCCACCAGCACCTGTCCGACGATCTTGTACCGGCCGATGAGGCCTTTCGGTTTTTTGCGGACGACTTTCAGATAGTCATCCAGGAATCCCACCGCGCCAAGCGTGATCGTGACAAACAGGATGAGCAGCACGTACGTGTTTCGCAGATCCGTCCAGAGCAGGGCCGGAATCACCACGGACGCAAGCACGATCAATCCGCCCATCGTGGGCGTGCCGGCTTTGGACAGATGCGTTTTGGGCGCTTCGACCTTGGCGGCTTCGCCGATCTGTTTCTCGCGCAGCAGTCGGATGATCTTCGGTCCGAGCCAGAAGGCGATGATCAGCGCCGTGACCGCGGCGCCGCCGGCGCGAAACGTGATGTACCGGAACAGTCCGAGGCCGGGGACGTGATAGATATGGTCGAAGTACGTGAAGAGGAAGTAGAACATCCTCAAGCCTGTCCTTTCCGGGGCAGACGCTCCTGCAGGAACACGATCACGTCCTCCATCTTCATCCCGCGTGAACCCTTGATCAGTACCACGTCTCCGTTCGAGAGCGTTTCCAGCAGATACTCCGCCAGCACGTTCTTCTGGTCGTAGTGCGACTTCATTCGGGCCACGGCGGCGTCATGCGTCATCTTCGAGAGCGGGCCGTACGTCAGCAGAATGTCCGCACCGCTCAGCCCGACCGCGTGCCCCACCTCCCGGTGCAGCTCACCGGCCTGCGGGCCCAGCTCCAGCATGTCAGCGAGCACGACGATTTTCCGGCCGGGGCAGGACAGTGTGCGCAGGGTAGAAAGCGCGGCCAGCGCCGAGTCCGGGTTCGAGTTATACGTGTCGTTCAGGATCGTCACGCCGGCGATCTGCAGCACCTGCATCCGTTTGTTCGACGCCGTGAATCCTTCCAGCGCCCGCTGGATCGACGCCGCCGGGATGCGGAACGCCATGCCGATGCTTGTGGCCGCCAGTGCGTTCTTTGCGTTGTGTTCGCCGGGAACGCTCAGCGACACGTCGAATGCACGGCGATCCTTCGGCCGGATGCGCACCCGGGCACATCCACGCTCGTCCGTGCCGGCCACCGTGCCCTTCACCGCCGGCGTTCGTGCCGTGAATCCGAAGGTCACGCGCTTCGGCACCCGGATGCCCAGGCGGGCCAGATGCGGATCGTCGACGTTTACGAATGCTGTGCCTTTGTGCTCGCGTAACCAGGTGAACAGCTCCGTCTCGGCGGACGCGACTCCTTCGATCGATCCGAAGAACTCCAGATGTTCCCGTCCGACGTTCGTGATGATCCCGTGTGTCGGTTCGAGCATATCGCAAAGGTACGCGATCTCGCCGGGATGGTTCGTGCCGATTTCGATGACCGCGACCTGGTGCTCGTCGCTCAGCCGGAACAGCATGTGCGGAACGCCGATATGATTGTTCAGATTGCCGTCCGTCTTCAGGACGTTGAACTTCATAGCCAGCACGGCCGCGATCATATCCTTCGTCGTCGTCTTGCCGTTGCTTCCGCCCACGGCGATGACGGGAATGCGATGGGAACGTCGTACGTTCCGCGCGAGGTTTCCGAGCGCATAAACGGTATTCTCCACCACCATCCGCGGGGCCCGCAGACTGACCAGCATGGTCGCATTCGTTTTCGCCCAGTGGTCATCCACAACGATAGCCGCCGCGCCGGCATCGACCGCCCGGCTGATGAAATTGTGCCCGTCGAACTGCGCGCCCCGGATGGCGATGAACAGATCGCCGCGCTTGATCCCGCGGGAGTCGGTGGAGACCCCCGTGATCGTGAACCCCTTCAGATCCTCAAACCCGAGTGCCTGAAGATGCGGAATCGCCAGCAGATCGTCGCTCGTGAGCGTCATGCGATGAACTCTTCGACCACTTCCCGGTCGCTGAAATGCGATCGTTCCTTGCCGACCACCTGGTAGTCTTCGTGGCCTTTGCCCGCGATAAGAACGGCATCGCCGCGCTCCGCGATGCCAAGCGCGAACTCGATCGCCGACCGGCGGTCTGCGTCGCGGCTCACGTTCGGGTGATTCTTGATGCCTTTCATGATGTCGTCGATGATCCGCTCCGGATTCTCTGTGCGCGGATTATCGGACGTCACCACGATCACGTCGCTGAATTGCGCCGCCATCCGCCCCATCAGGGGCCGCTTGGTGCGGTCCCGATCGCCACCGGCGCCGAAGACGGTGATGATACGTCCGCGGTTGCGGCGGGGCATCAGGTCGTGGAGCGTCCGGAGACAGTTCTCCATGGCATCGGGCGTATGCGCATAATCGATCACGGCCGTCCAACCGGCCGGCGCGGTGATGCGCTCAAAACGGCCCTTCACGTTCTTGACCGCCGCAATGCCCGCCAGAATTTCCCGCGTGCCGATGCCAAGAGCCCGGCCGGCGGCATACGCTGCAAGCACATTTGATACGTTGAACCGTCCGATCAGCGGGGTCGTCACTTTCGTCGTTCCGCTTGTCTCCTGCACGCTGAACGTAGTGCCCGTCATGCTCATATTCAGGTCGGTTGCACGGATGTCCGCTTCATTCTTGATCCCGAAGCGGATGCGCGCCGCCTTGCCGGACTCGGTTATGCGCTCGTGGCGCGGGTCGTCGGCGTTCACCACGGCGGTCGCGTGCTCCGCGAGCCCGTCGAACAGGATCTTCTTCGCCGCGAAGTACTTCTCCATGCTGTGGTGATAGTCGAGATGATCCTGCGTCAGATTCGTGAAGATGCCGACCCGGAAATCCAATCCGTACACCCGCGACTGGTCGAGAGCGTGGGACGACACTTCCATCGAAATCGCGGTGCAGCCCGCCTGCTTCATCTGCGCAAACAGTTCCTGCAGCTCGAGAGATTCCGGCGTCGTATGCGTCGCCGGAATGGCGATGCCGCCCGCCTGGTACTGAATGGTTCCGATCAGTCCCGCCCGATGCCCGGCCGCTTCCAGGATCGCACGCACCAGATAGGACGTCGTCGTCTTACCGTTCGTGCCGGTCACGCCGACGAGAGCCATATCCTTCGTCGGGTGCCCGTAGGAGTTCGCCGCCAGGATCGCCAGCGCCTTCCGCGAGTCGGGCACGACGACCTTGCAGACGCCGTCGTGCATGCACAGGGGATCGGGGTATGCATCGTCCCGTTCGACCACGATCACTTTCGCACCCTGCGCGACCGCCTGACCGATGAACGCGTGTCCGTCACTGCCTGTGCCCCGGATGGCCACAAAACAATCGCCGGTCGCCACCTTCCGCGAATCGTACTGAACGCGGCTGAGGTTGAGATCCTGCGTCGGAGCCATCTGGCCGAACAACGCGTGGTATAACTTTGTGACCGTGACTCCCTGGATCAGTTCCGCGAGTTTCATCGACTGCCGTTCAGTACAGGACCGCGTGGGCGAGCGTTCGCGGCACGCACGAGATCGCAACGCGTGACCCGTTGGCCACGCGCTGACCGGGCGCCGGCGACTGCGACTGCACGACACCGCCGCCCTGGATCACAACATCAAAATCTTCCGCGGTGAGCCGGTTCATCGCACGGCGGAGACTCAATCCGCGGACGTCCGGCACGATCACCGTGCCTTCGGTTGTCGCCGTCCCTGAACCGGTGAGGATCAGCGTCACGGCGTCTCCCTGCTCCACCTTCTTGCCGGCCTCGGGTGACTGCTTCAGCACGATCTCTCCCGTGCCGAACACCTGACTCGTCAAGCCGTGGCTTTCCAGGATCTTCTGCGCGAGCGTCGGCTGCAGCGTGCGCACATCCGGTACGACGATCGCGCCCGGACGAAGGGATGCCTGCGTCACCGGCGTGCGCGAGAATCGCGACGAGGTCTGGATGACGCGTTCCGCGATCGCCCGGAACACCGGTCCGCTCGTGAGTCCGCCGTAATAGCTGCGCGCCCGCGGATTGTCCATCATCACCAGACAGACGATCTGCGGATCTTCGACGGGGAAGTATCCCACGAACGACGCCGTGTAATTGCTGGTCGAGTATTTGCCGTCGACGATCTTGCGCGAGGTGCCGGTCTTGCCGGCGATGCGCACGCCGTTCACGCGCGCTTCCATGGCGGTGCCCTGATCGACCGCGCCTTCGAACGCCGATGCCAGCAGACGAACGGTCTGTTCGGAGATCACGCGTCGCACCGGTTCCGGTGTCGCGCGATACAGCACGTCCCCCGCCTCGTCATGAACTTCCGCGACGACGTAGGGCTTCATGAGGACGCCCTGATCGGCCACCGCGCCGTACGCGCAGGCGATCTGCAGCGGCGTTACGCCGACCTCGTAGCCGTAGGCCATGGTCTGGAGCGTCGTCCCCGACCAGTCCGCCGGACGCTTGAGCACACCGCGCACTTCTCCCGGCAAATCGATGCCCGTCACGGTCCCAAAGCCGAACGCACGCGCCTGACGATAGAGGCGCTCGGCGCCGATGAACTTGCTCGCCTTCGCCATCACGATATTGCTGGAGTACTCGATCCCTTCCTCGAACGTCAGCCAGTCGTACGGATGCGAATCAGTGATGAGCCGGAATTTCCGCCCGTTCAGCTGCACCTTCATCTTCCCGTGCTCGGCATAGAAGCGGCTCGCGGGCTGGATGAGGTTGTCCTGATACGCCGCCGATGCCGTGACCACCTTGAAGACGGAGCCGGGCTCGAAGAGGTCGGACACGACACGGTTCCGCGCCAGGGCGATGTCGTACTTCGCGTAGTCGTTCGGGTTGATGCACGGCGCCACCGCCATGGCCAGCACTTCGCCCGTCTTCGGATTCAGGAGGACAGCCAGTCCGCCGTCCGCCTTGTTCGCTTCGATGCCTTTCCGGAGCTCTTCATCTGCGATCGCCTGATACGTCAGGTCGAGCGTGAGCACCACGTCCGCGCCGTTGACCGGCTCGCGCCGCGGATAGTCCACAGACGGCCGGACACGTCCGAGTCCGTCGCGCTGCATGACCACCATGCCGTCAACGCCGTGCATGACGCTGTCGAGATCGAGCTCCACGCCGGAGATGCCGCGATTGTCGACATTGGTGAAGCCGATGAGCGTTCCGGCCAGATCGTCGTACCGGTAGATGCGCTTCGGCTCGTTGATCATCACGATGCCGTCGAGGTGCGCTGCTTCGATCCTGCGCGCAAGATCGGGATGAACGCGCCGTTCCAGCCACACGAAGCGACGGGGCTCGTCCAACTTCGCGTGATAGAAGGAGCGGGGTTTCCCGAAGGTCTGGGCGAACGCGTTCGCCACCGCGTCCGCGTTGTCACCGACGATCTTCGGATCAGCCGCGAACGAGATCAGCATCGTGTTTGACACGAGGATGTTCCCGTTACGGTCGAAGATGGTCCCGCGCGTCGCCGGCAGAATGAACTTCTGCTCATACTGCTTTTTCGCCAGCGCCTGATACCGCGACGCTTCGAACACCTGGATCGTGACGAGCCGGAGGGCAACGATGACGAAGGCCGCCGCAAATCCCAGCTTCAGCAGCAGAAACCGCCGCCGGAAGGCCCGATCCGGGACTTGCTGCTGACTCAGGTCCGGCTGGTTCTGTTCAGAGCTCATCGGTTCGATTGATGCTGATCGAGCGCGTGCTGCACGTCCTGCACACGTTCGGGGTCCACCTCCAGCCAGACGGGCGGCTGGGTGGGCGGTTTAAGACCCAGTTGTTCCGTTGCCACTTTCTCTACGCGCTCGAGGCTTTCCAGGCGGCTGATCTGCGCGCGAAGCAGTTCCTGATCGTTGAGCAGCTGCCGGTGCTTCACTTCAAGCGTATTGTTTTGGATCAGCAGCCTGCCGACCGCGAGCACATTGCTGATATACAGCACGCTGACCACTGCGACCCCCAACAGGATCAGGATCATGTTGAACGGCGAGATCGCCCGCCGGGTCCCCCGACGATTCCGCGGCCTGGCGGCTGCCGGATCTCCGGTCCCGGGAGAGGCCGGTACAGGCATGGTTCCGCTGTACACGAGGTCACGGGCCTCACGAACGCGGGGAATCGAAATGGTCCCGCCGACCGCGTCGTCGGGCTGCATGGCTCGCTCGGCGTACGCCTGTCCGGGGTTCTGGTTCGAGGATGGCATCGGGTTCAGAGCCGTTCAGCGGCGCGAAGTTTCGCACTTCGGGCACGCGGGTTCATCCCGGTTTCCCGCTCGCCCGCCACAACGGGCTTCCGGGTCAGAAGGCGGATTCGGGGATGAAGCGGGATGTCGGGCAGAAGCTGGTGCGCGGAGCGCCGGACGGTCGCGGAAGCCTCCCGGAACTGCTCCTTCACGATCCGGTCTTCCAGCGAATGGTACGACAGGATGACGAATCTCCCTCCCGGGCGCAACACGTTCATTCCCTCCTCGATCGCCTCTCGCAAGCACTCCAACTCGTTGTTGACCTCGATCCGGACGGCCTGAAACACCCGCGCCAGAGTTTTGGTCAGGAACGCGCCTCCGACGGCACGCTCCACGATCGCCGCCAGCTGACCGGTCCGCTCGATCGGCAGATGCTGCCGCTCCCGGACGATGGCCCGCCCAATGGCCCCGGCCCGCCGTTCTTCTCCGTACCGGTGCAGAATGTCCGCTAACCGGTCTTCCGGATACCCGTTGACCACGCTCCGGGCATCGGTCGCGCTGCGGCGATCCATCCGCATATCCAGCCGCTCATCGGCGCGGAAGCTGAAGCCCTTTTCCGGTGCATCGAGCTGGAACGACGAGACGCCGAGATCGAGCAGGATTCCGTCCGCTGCTTCGCCGTTCGCCCGCACCACTGCGCCGAGTTCCCGGAAATTCGACCGGACCAGCAACACCCGATTGCCGGACGGCGCCAGGCGTGCCCCCGCGGTGCGCAGCGCATCCTCATCCACATCAAGACCGATCAGCCGGCCGCGCGGAGAAAGCCGGCTGAGGATCGCTTCCGCATGTCCGCCGCCGCCGAGCGTTCCGTCGACATAGACGCCGTCAGCGGTCGTGATCAGAGATGCTAGAACTTCGGAAAGAAGAACAGGCGTATGGTACGATGACGGCTCCACGCGCGGCTGCAGCGTCAGCCCTGCGGCTTGAAGACCCGTTCTGCGATCGTCTCGTACGTCTCGGGCTGATTGCGCTGATACTCGTCGTACACTGCCGGGCTCCAGATCTCGATGCGGTCGATGACGCCAAGCACGATGACCTCGTTTTCGATGGCGGCGTACTTCAGCAATTCCTGCGGGATCGTGATGCGCGACTGACTGTCGAGCTGCAGATCCGCCGCCCACTCGAAGAGTGCGCGACCGAAAAATCGCTGTTGCGCATCGAGGAACGACAACCCACGAACGTACTTCTCCAACCGGGCCCATTCGTCGTGCGGATAGAGATAGAGGCAGCGTTCAAACCCGCGGGTGATCACGAAATTTCCCTCGGCGCCGGCAGAGACCGCCTTCCGCAGCTTCGCGGGAAGTGCCAGGCGTCCCTTGTTGTCCACCGAATAGGAGTATCTGCCTTTGAACGACGACATAGTGTTCACCAACCGTTCGAAAATGAGCGACGATCGCAGGGAAATCGGGTCTCACCGAAATTCCCCACTTTTCCCCACACTTCGGTATGCAATTTACGGAAATGGGAGTGAAAGTCAAGAAAAAAAGGGGATTTCAGCGGTCAGAGGCTGTTCACGCCGATATCTCGCGAACCGGACAACACAAATTTCCCCACTCTCACGTCAACGCACTTCGACACCGGCGGCGCGCTCAAGCACTTTCACAATAGAGGCGTAATCTTCTTTCGCGAGACCGGAAGCCACAGCCTGTGTGATGAGTTGGTGCACCGCTTCCGCGACCGGCATCGGCACGTGTTGTGCGTGCGCAAGATCGAGAACGAGACCGACATCTTTCGCGAGATGTTCGACGAAGAACCGTGGTGTGAAATTCCGCTCAATGATTGCGCGGCCTTTCGTCTGATAGGTCGGCGCGTTCAATTGAGATTGACCGATGATCTCAAGCAGTGTGGAGGGATCGACATCGGATTTCTTCGCCAGCACGAGCGCCTGAGCCAGGACGCCGATCATGCCGGCGATGAAGGAATTGCAGAGCAACTTCGTCGTGGTGGCCTGTTCCGGGCGCGGAAATCGCCACGTCCGGCTCCCGAGCATGCGCACAATCGGCTCCACGCGCTGCGCGGCGGCATCTTCTCCCCCCACAAACAGCAACAGCGTTCCGTCCACCACCTGTGATACACTGCCTAGGACGGGCGCGTGCAGAAAGTGCTTTCCCTGCGCCGCATATTCGCGCGCAAGCTGTGCCGTGAGATCCGGAGAGACCGTGCTGTGGTCCACATGAATCCCGCCGGGAGCAAGGCCGGCAAGGATGCCATCCGGTCCGAGCGTTACGGATCGCAGAGCGTCCGGCGTGGACACCATCGAATGGACAGAATGAGCTCCGCGTGCTGTCTCCGCGGGCGTTTCGGCCCAACGGGCCCCCGCCTTGATGAGTGCAGCCCCCTTCTCCCGCGTGCGATTATGCACCGTCAACCGGCACCCCTGATTCATCAGCCGCTGAGCCATCGGGGCGCCCATGACGCCGAGTCCCACAAATCCGATCGCGTACGCCATCGTCCTTCCTCGCAAAACCATTTGTGACTGATGGTGTCCAAGGTACGAAGAAGATTTGAATTTCACCGCGTGAATCCATAGCTTGTAGCGGTCCCACAACACGAAGGCAGGTCATGCAACAAGACAGACGAGGATTTCTGAAGACGACGGCGGCCGCGGCTGCCGGCACCGCCATGATCGCAACCAATCCGTACGAACTGCTGGCAAAAAGCGCTCCTTCCTCGATGCGTGGGGGAAAGATGAAACTGACCTATCGGCCGTACACCCTTGAACTGAAACACGTCTTCACTGTCGCGGTGTACTCACGCTCCACCACTCCCGTCGTGCTAACAGAGATCGAATACAACGGCGTCACGGGATACGGCGAAGCGTCGATGCCTCCGTACCTTGGTGAATCGCATGAGTCGGTGCTTTCCTTCCTCTCCAAGGTTGATCTCAGCAAGTACGAAAATCCGTTCGAGCTCGAGACGATCCTCGCGGACATCGATGCGATCGCACCCGGCAATCCGGCGGCGAAAGCGTCGGTCGATATCGCCCTGCATGACCTCATCGGCCGACTGATGGGCCAGCCGTGGTACAACATCTGGGGCTATAGTAAAGACAAGACGCCGTACACTTCCTTCACGATCGGCATTGACACCCCTGACGTCGTCAAGCAGAAGACCCGGGAAGCCGCGGAGTACAAGGTTCTCAAGGTGAAGCTCGGCAAGGAAAACGACAAGGAGATGATCGAAGCGATCCGCACGGTTACCGACAAGCCGATCACCAGCGATGTCAATCAGGGCTGGACCGACCGGGAGAAAGCGCTCGAAATGATCCACTGGCTGAAGGACCACGGCGTGGTCATGGTCGAGCAGCCGCTGCCGAAAACACAGATCGACGATCTCGCCTGGCTCACCGAGCGCTCACCGTTGCCGATCATCGGTGATGAAGGCGTCCAGCGTCTCGCCGATGTGAAGAAGGCCGTGGGGGTCTATCACGGCATCAACATCAAGCTGATGAAATGCACCGGCATGCGGGAAGCGCACAAGATGCTGACGCTGGCGCGAGCTCTCGGCATGAAGGTGATGGTGGGATGCATGACCGAAACATCGTGCGCCATCTCGGCGGCATCGCACCTATCGCCGATGGTGGACTGGGCGGACCTGGACGGCGCATTGCTCATCAAGAACGACGTGTACGACGGGACCAAGGTCATCGACGGCAAGATCACGCTGATGGACCGGCCCGGCATCGGCGTCAAGCCGCTCTGATCCATGGACAGAGCATTCCGCAAATACTTCTCGCAGGCCGATCTGGACCGCATCACCGCGGCGGTCCGAAGCGCCGAGGCGGCAACGTCCGGCGAGATCGTCCCGTACGTTGTGCTCCAGAGCGATGCCTATTTTGAGGCCGCCTGGCGCGCAGCCGCGGTTACCGGGGGCGTGATCCTGCTGCTCGGGATCCTCGTGTTTCTCTTCGTGGATGTCTGGCTCCCCCTGACGCTGTTCGAATTCATGGCCGCAGCGCTGTTCGCGGCCCTGGGCGTCTTCGCGCTCGTGCATGCGGTCCCGTCGCTCAAGCGCCGTCTCGTCGGACGCCGGCTGATGGATCATCGCGTCCGCATGCGGGCGGAAGAGGCATTCCTGTCCGAGGAGGTCTTCAAGACCCGCGAACGGACGGGTATCCTGATCTTCGTCAGCCTGCTGGAGCACCGGGTGGTGGTCCTGGGAGATTCCGGCATCAACGCGAAGGTCACGCCGGAACACTGGAACGGCATCGTGGCGATGGTCGCGGAAGGGATGAAAACCGGCAAGCCGGCAGACGGCCTTGTCCGCGCGATCGGACGCTGCGGTGAGATCCTGGCGGAGCATGGCGTCCGGCGCCGTCCGGACGATACGGACGAACTCTCCGACAATCTGAGGATGCGTAAGGAATGAACCGACTCGTCCCTGCCATCCTGCTGTTGTGCTTCGTCGGCGTCGCGCGTGCCGACGATCAGAGCGTTCCCTTTCTGAGCGGTCGCGTCAACGACACGGCCGGTCTTCTCTCATCGTCCACGGTTGCCCGGCTCGAGCAGGTGCTGAAGGCGGAAGAAGATTCCACCTCGAACCAGATTGCCGTGCTGACCGTCAATTCGCTCAACGGCGAGAGTCTGGAAGACTACTCCATCAAGGTCGTCGAAACGTGGAAGCTCGGGCAGAAGGGAAAAGACAACGGCGTGCTGCTGCTTGTGGTGAAGGATGATCGGAAGGTCCGCATCGAGGTCGGGTACGGACTGGAAGGCGTGCTCACCGACGCCGTGTGCAACACGATTATCCGACGCGTGATCATTCCGCAGTTCAAAGCCGGTGACTACGATGCCGGCATTCGCGACGGCGTCAGCGCCATCATGGCCGCGATCGGAGGAGAATTCCAGTCCCAGCCATCGGACGACACCGACAGCGGATCGGTCCTGGTGTTCGCTCTGGTCATGCTCTTTGTGATCGCCAGCGCATTCGGCCGGCTTGCACGGCGAGGCATCTGGTTCGGCGGCGGAGGATTCGGCGGATTCACCGGCGGCGGATTCGGCGGAGGCTTTGGGGGTGGATTCGGCGGGGGCGGCTTCTCCGGCGGTGGCGGAGGGTTCGGCGGAGGAGGAAGCTCGGGCGGATGGTGACGCTGTGGGCTGGCGGGTGGGAATGTACGAGAGTACGAAAGTACGAAAGTACGAGCGTACGAGAGTACGGGGACACAGCGAACGGAATTAGAGGATCGTCAGAGCCGCCAGATCTTTCTCGAGTGATGCCGCGTCGACGAATTTGATTCCCCGCAGGCCTGCGTCGACAGCGCCGTTCACATTTTCTTCCAGATCATCGATGAACACCATCCGTTCCGGCTGCAGCTGCTGGTCGCGGATGATCGCTTCGTAGAATTCCCTCCCCGGCTTCATCACTTTCAACTGATACGACACGTAGTGCCGGTGCAGATGGCGCAGCGCCGGCACGCGGCGGACGCTGCCGTGGTGGTGCAGCTCGTTCGTGTTGCTGACGAGCGCCGTTCGATGTCTCGCCGACACTCGCGCGACGATCTCCGCCATGCCGTCAATCGGTTCACGAATGATCTGATCGAACGCCTCCACGAGCGCTTCGGGCGTGAATCGACCGTCGAGGATCGTTCCGAGACCATCCACGAAGTCGATCGTCGCGAACTCTCCCGATTCATATCGCCGTGCCCAGGCGCGGAGTGCGCCGGCGTACGGCGCGATCGCCTCCGGGCCGTCGAATCCCAGCGACCGCCAGAACATATTCACATCGAGACCCACCAGGACGTTCCCGAGATCGAACAGCACCGCCCGATCGTCCGTCATCCTTTCAACTCCACCATGATGCGTTCTCCGATCTCAATGATCGCGTAGGATCCCCTCGACGCCGGACCGCAGTTTACCATCGTTGTCGATCCGAGTGTCTCGATGCCGCGCGCTTCGTGGATGTGTCCGCAGATGAGCACGTCCGGCTTCCGGCGCTCGGTGAATTCCCGCACCGCCGTACTGCCCACATGCGCGCCGACGAGGATCCGATCCAGAGCGGTTCGTGCCGGGGGCGTGTGGGGCACAAAAACCATGCGTCGCGCCTGCGGCACGGAGCGCCATCCTTCCTCGCAGCGCCGCGCGATCTCCTCTTCAGAGATCTCATTCGGCGTCTTCATCGGCGTGAACGGACACCCGGCGACGCCGAAGAATCCCACATCTTCCACGAGAACGCCCCGGGCGTTCAGTCCGATCCCCATGGCATTGAACCGGTCATCGAAGGACGCATCATCCATATTTCCCCCGATCGCCAGCAGACGGGGCGTCATGGCGCTCAGGCGGCGAAGGGCGTCGGTCGCTTCCCCGATCGTTCCGCGCGTCGTCAGATCGCCGGCAATGATCAGCACGTCATGATCGCGTTCGCGCGCGAGGATGCGCTCGACGACGGAGAATGAGCCGTGAATATCCGAGCATGCCAGCAATCGCATCATGCCGTGTCCGGTCATTTGCCCCGGAGAAGCGGGGCCGGGATGTTTCGATGCGGCTCCACGGGCGCGCCGTTCGCAAATCGCAGATCCCCGACCGTGGCCACGTTTGGTCCGGCGAACTGCGGAGCAGCGGAGATCCGACGGAAGATCTGCAGGTTCAAGAGCACGCTGAGCAGGACATACGGCACATCAGTCTGGTCTTCTCCTTCCCGCACGGAACAGATCTCCACCGCCACCGTATCGAATGAGCAGCTCAGGAGCCGGAAGTACCCGTCGTCCGCCATGATGCGCAGAAAGGCCGCGAACTGGTCGAGAATGTACCGGCCGACTCCCGGGGAGGCTTCCGCGGGCCTCTCGAGTTCGCCGATCTGCAGCCGCATCCACAGCTCGCGCACCGTCGGATCGATCCGCACTGTCTCCAGGCAGGCAAAATACGGATGGCGGCCCTCCAGCCGGGGGTCGAGATGCCAGATGTCAAGCACCGGACCCGCTTCGCCGCGCCCCAGCGCGTCAAGCTCCGTCTGAATAAACTCTTTGCGCACCTGCCGCCGCTGATCGGCAATCATGTCCCGCGTCCGGTCAACGGTCCGGTCGTGAATGTACGTCGTCGGCTCGATGAGGGCCCGCTTCAGCATCAGCACCACCACAGGAAACATGATGACCCAGAAGATGCCGGAAATCCACGCCGCCTCCGGAAAGCCGAGATCGACCATCCAGTAAATGCACACCGCGCTGATGAGTGCGTAGGCTGCGATGAAAGCGACGGGACTGCCGGCGGTCCACCAGTATCGCCGCTCCCGAAACGGATTCGTCTCGCGATGAGCCACCGATCCTCCGCCGTTTGTGTACGACGCCTCCTCTGCAGACACGTGGGCCGGCCATTCCTGCCGCACCGCTCCGGAAGATCGCAAGAAGTTGAGTCATCCGAAAGCAGCCGTTGACGTTCGATGGACGCTTCGGTACTTTTCCGTCACCTTCCACCTCGCACCGGGGACTGTTCGCATGAAACGATTCCTCCGTGAGATCCATCCGGCCGTGTGGGCGATGTCGGCCGCGCTCTTCTTCTTCCACCTCCTCGTATCCGCCGTCACGGAATACGGCATCTTCCGCGACGAGTTGTATTACATCGCCTGCGCCAAGCGTCTTGCGTGGGGGTACGTGGATCAGCCGCCGCTCTCCATCGCGCTGCTGGCGCTCAATCGTCTGATCCTCGGCGACTCGCTCGTGGCGCTGCGGTTCCTTCCATCGTTGGTCATGTCCGTCGTGGTCGTGATGGCGGCGCTGCTGGCCAAACGGCTCGGAGGCGGTCGGCGGGCACAGATGCTTGCGGCGCTCGGCGTGGTCGCATCTCCGCTGTATATCGGGTCGGGCAACTACTTCTCCATGAACGTGTTTGACATCTTCTTCTGGGCGGCCCTGTTCCTTCTTGTCCTCGACCTGCTGCAAACGGGAAACCGTCGGCGGTGGCTCACCGTCGGGATCGTCGCCGGCCTGGGGATGATGAACAAGTACAGCGTGGGGTTCATGCTGTTCGGACTCGTGGTCGGACTTCTGGTCACGCCGGCACGAAGGCTCCTCGCGTCGCGTTGGCTCGCCGCCGGCGCGGCAGCCGGCGCCATCATCTTCCTCCCCCACGTCCTCTGGGAGGTTCAGACGGGCTGGCCGACGCTCGAGTTCATCCGTCACGCGCAGATGTACAAGATCGCGGAGATGAACGTCTGGCAGTTCTTCACGGCGCAACTGATCGAAATGAACCCGCTTTCGCTCCTGCTCTGGGGTCCGGGTTTGATCTGGCTGCTCGTTCTGCCGTCCGGACGTCCGTACCGGGCGTTCGGCGTGATGTACGTGGCGGTGTTCCTTATCTTCATTCTCCAGAAGGCGAAAGCGTACTATCTCGGTCCCGCCTATCCGATCCTGTTCGCTGCCGGCGGCGTCGCGCTCGAGCAGATCGCATCGTACGCGCGATGGCGGTGGGCCCCCGCCGTCGCCGCCGCGGCGATCACGCTCGCGACGGTCATCATCCTTCCGTTTTCGGTGCCGCTGCTCCCCGTCGAGAGATTCGTGGCGTATTCCCGATGGATCGGCATTCAGCCGCCGCAGGAGGAGCGCCACCGGTTCGGCGTTCTCCCGCAGCATTTCGCCGACCGGTTCGGGTGGAAGGAGATGGCGGATACGATCGGTTCGGTCTATCAGAAGCTGACGCCGCACGAGCGATCTGTCTGCGCGGTGTTCGTGGACAACTACGGTGAAGCCGGGGCGCTCGAGTTCTACGGCGCCCGCTCCGGCATCACGCGCGTGCTGAGCGGACACAACAACTACTGGCTCTGGGGTCCCGGCGACGCGACGGGAGAAGTCATCATCGTGCTCGGCGGTGACCTCGAATCGACGCAGCGGGAGTTCGAGCGAGTGGACGTGGCCGGCGAAGTGACATGCGCTTACTGCATGCCGTACGAAAGCAACCTGACGATTTACGTCTGTCGAGGCTTGAAGCGACCGTTGAAGGAACTTTGGCCACGGCTGAAAGCGTTTGGATAGGAAATCGGGCGACCCGGTCCGTTCTCAGATCTGCGATGAGCAGGTCGTGCGCGGGGAGCGCGTTCGCCCAATCAATCTCACCCTTAATCGTACAGGACACTAATGATCCGAATCAATGAAGCGGTTCCCGACTTCCGGGAGGATGCGTATATCAACGATGAAATCAGGAAGATCTCCCTCTCCGACTATCGCGGGAAGTGGGTCGTGCTTTTCTTCTATCCGGCGGACTTCACTTTCGTGTGCCCCACCGAACTCGGCGAGCTGGCCGATCATTACGAGACGTTCCGGAAGGAGGGTGCCGAGATCATTTCCGTGAGCGTCGACACCGCGTTCGTGCACAAGGCGTGGCACGACAGTTCCCAAACCATCAGGAAGATCCGGTATCCGATGCTGGCCGATCCGGCGCGGCGCGTCTGCAGCGCATACGGAACGCTCATCAACGATGAAGGACTGTCGCTGCGCGCCACGTTTCTCATCGATCCGACGGGCGTGGTCAAGGCGTTCGAGTTTCACGACAACAGCATCGGCCGGAGCATCGACGAGCTGGTGCGGAAGCTGCAGGCTGCGAAGTTCGTGGAGGAACACGGCGGGGAGGTGTGCCCGATGAACTGGAAGCCGGGCGACAAGACGCTCAAACCGGGAATGGATCTCGTCGGCAAGATCTGATCATCCTCGGCATCGCGGCGAGGACGAAGAACCCGTTCGGAATTCCGGACGGGTTCTTTCGTTTCCGGGACTTCTGCGGCTCCTCGGCGGGATATTCCACGGACCGGAGGCCGGGTTCCTTCACGTGGGATTCGCGGCGGACGGATGCGCGGACGATCACAGGAGTCCCTGCGAGGCGCAATCGGGACACCGAGCGACGGATCATCCTGGCGGGAATCACGTTCAGCCGTTCAGTTCTGTGATACGGTTTGATGGCGGGTCCACAGCGAAAAGGGCCGCTCCCCTGCCGGAGAACGGCCCCCCGCCGAAGCGATTTCCCCCTCAGAAACGCTTCGATCAACAGTGCGCTCCCGACTCCCCAGCGGAAGCGCACATCCATCTATCCTTGCAGGTGCGCCGGCATGCAGAATAATCCGGAAGGATTGTCTGCCGCCATCCCGGGGGGCTTCTCCCTGCCCTACCAGAGATCCAGCGCGGCGCCCAGAAGGATCACCATCACGACAGCAACGATCGGCCGGCGGTATCCCCAGATCTGCTTTGCGACATATTCCGGCCACGGAACGCTCTGAACAACCGTCAGCCGGCGGTCATGAATGATCGCCGTGAGATCGGTGGCTCCGATGATGTCCACCTCCGGACGCGGATCGGGCTCGTTCCGGAACTCCTCCAGCGCCGTGCGCGCGATGCGTTCCTGTCCGTGCGGAACGACCAGAGAACGGATCCAGGAGCAAGCGCAGGCGATCACCTTCTCCCGCAATCCGTCCGCGTCCACCGGAAGAAGCCGCCCTTCCTCGTCCACCTCGCCGGTGACGGCGACATCCGGCCGAAGCACGATCTGATCCCGGATCTCGAGCAGCCGCAGCAGTTCGCTAAACACGGCCAGGGTCAGCGCGGCGCCGCACGATGCTCCCGCAATGACATTGGGCTCGTCGAACGCGCAATGCACGATCAGTCCGCGCGCGACATCCGTTCGCGCATACGCGCGCACCAGGGCGCGGGCGATGCCGAGGGATTGCCGCACCAGCCGGTGCTGGGATCCTTCCGGATCGATGGACTGATCGACCAGGACCTCGTCCGTTTCCTCCGATCCGCAGCGGAACTGCACCCCCACCCGGACGCTGCGCAGCGCGCCGTGGCCGTTCTGCCAACGCCCGTCCAACAGCTCCCGTTCAACGACCGGGAGGTGTACCGAGTGATTGTGCCGGGAGATGCGCGGGCGATCGATCGGCCGCCGTTCGGACGACTGCTTGGCTTCACACTGCCGGCGAAGACGGTCTTCCTCGGTGACAAGATAGGCCGCCGCTTCCTCCCAATCGGCTTCCGCGGTCCACTCCGGAAACCAGTCCGCCCACTGATCCAGCACGGCACGAAGGTGCCGGAGACACGACGGCCGCGTACCGGCGAACGGCGTGGCAACGATCGTGCGCAGGAACGGCTCGCGCAGTTCGGGCACATAGGCGGCGGGAAAGCCGGCGTGACCGCTTGCGACGAGCCAGTCGTGAAAGCCGGCGATAGCGCGAAGCTTCTGCCGGGGGCTGCCGAGGAGAGGCACCATGCGTGCGAGATGCTGGAAGCGCAGCTCCGCCGCGATCGGATCCGACTGCCCGTCCGAACGCGACGGCGGAGCGGAGAACGACGCGTTCCGCTCCATCGCAATGCCCATATCAACGAATGGCGTCATGAGATGAACGGAGAAGAAAGACCGACACTGACGGCCAGTCGATCGCTTCCTTCTCATCGATGCGGCCGATGCCGGACGCGTCGGTCCGGACGCGGACGATGCGACCGTCCGTATCCATGATCCCGATGTTCGCACCCCGAACGGGACCGGCGGCGCCGGCGAGGACATGCAGCGAGAACGTATGAAGACGGGCGTCGTGGAGAACGCGCACGACGATGCGGTGTTCTTCGGATGCATAGACTGCCACGGTCGCGACGCGCGAGGCGGGGCGCGCATCGTGGGCGGCCAGCAGCGCCGGCGGGGCCTCGGGCAGGAGATCGGCGCCGGGCACCAGACGGCCGTGCGAAAGACGGATGACGGAAGGATCCGCGATCAGTCTCGCCCGCAGCCGTTCGGCGTTCGTCCGCGGACGGGCATCCTCCCGCGCGAGCGCGGCATTGAACTGCGTGAAGAATGCGATGCGGGCGCGGCAGACCGGACATTCCGCCGCGTGCTCGTCCGGCTCAACCGCGTGCCGGGCGATGCGCTGCAAAAGGTATTCGGGAAGATGCCGTCCGGGTGTCGTCATACTCTTACATCGTTCCCGATGAGCGACGCTCCAGACGTTTCCATTCGTTTCCGAGGATCTCGCGCACCTCCCGCCGGACCAGCTTGATCAGATACTCGAGAATGACCCGGTGTTTCGCGTGGTACTGCGCGCGGCTGATGGAGGGATCGTGGCGCGTGAGGATCTCGAAGAACGAAACGTCCTCGTCCATCCCGCCGGTGACTTCTTCGATCACAATATCCCGAAGCGTGCGGCGATAGAGGACCAGCTGTGCGTCCGTCAGCTTTCCGTCACGCACGTACCGGGCAGCCCGGGTCATGACACGGTCAAGCGCCGGTGCCAGCAGGCGGTCGAGATCCTCGGCGGTCAATGCTTCTCCGCCCGACTCGCCGCCGTCGACGGGAGTCGCCGCGGCATAGATGCTCCGGATGATCAGCGCGACGCCGACGAGGGGAAAGACGCGGCTGTAGTCGTCCTGCTCCCGCAGGGCGTCCGCCACCGCGCCGAGCATCCCGCGCAGGCTGGACGCGCGGTTGCTGCGCGCGCTGACTTCGGGAGCGAGCAGTTCGGGCGGCATGACGGGCCGCGTGATCAGGAGCGCGTGCGCGTCCGCGGGCGCGACCATCCAGTCGCCCCGGATGTCGATCATGCGTGCCGTCTCGTGGCTGCGGAGCGTCTGCTTGATGTTGCGGATGATCCGGGCGAGGGCGGGGTCGGTGTCGCGATAGGAGCGGTAGATCTGCCGGAGCACGACGTTCAGGACCTGACGGCGGAGCTCCTGCTCCACGAACTCCGGCGCCCGATGCTCGAGCGGCTGGAGCGGCTCGAACGCCCGCTCGAGGACGATGTAGCGGTTCTCCTCGTCCCGGCGGAACAACTCGGCGATGGCGTCGTAGGCAAAGTCTTCAACGGTGAGCCCCAGCCGGCCGGGATCGAAGCTGCGGGAGGCGGTGCGGACGCGCAGGTACGCCACCGCCATGCGGTGACAGCGCGCCACCACCTCGGTCACCAGCGCATTGCCCGCCGGCGACCGGAGCATTCCGGCGATCGCGAATGGCAATTCCCCTGCCGCACGCATCGGCATGAGCGCCGCGCCTCCCCGCGGCGTACTTCCCCAGAACTGTTCTTACCAGGTGTACCGGATGGTGTAGCTGATCAGCCGCTCCTCGGACGGCTTCAGTCGCACCGGGAATCGGATGGTGGACTGGTCCACCTTCTCCCACGTTCCGTTCGTCTTCACGATGTCCCACTGATTCCAGCGCCACGGGTGCTCGTACACCTGCACCTCGACTTCCTCGGATTTGTGGTTGCGGACTTTGATCTCGATGGTCTCCTCCACCACGTGTCCGCTGGCGACGACGCGAAAATCCTTCTGCGCCCGCTCGCCCACGATGTCGAAGGCGTTGCCGAGATACAGCCGCACTTCCTCGTCCTTCGGCGTGTGGTCGATCAGGTCCTCGCCGATGAACTGCTCCTTGCCGTCGTCGTCTTTCTTATACACGCGCACTTTTCCCTTCGGCAGCGGGATGCCGAGGCCGGACTTTTCCTCGTTCCGGAAGGTGACGAAGACGCCGACCTTCGTGTTGGACTGCTGGCCGAAGCTTCCCTGGTTCCGGTACGACGCGTTGTTCATCCAGGAGCGCCACTGGTCGGCCATGCCGTCGTAGATGAAGACCTTCTTCGCCGCCACGCCGGAGGCGGACGTCAGCTCGAGCTGCTTCGTCTCGTTATCGGCGATGTCGGTGCGGCGCTGGAGCGAGTAGAGCTTGTATTCGAACAGCTCCTTCTGCGCGAACTGCTGCGCCTCGTCCGCCGCCTTGGCGCGCAGGGCGAGGACGTTGTACGCCTGCGGCCCCTGCTCCTGCACCAGGTTCACGTCTCCCGCCACCAGCTTGAGGCCCGCATCCTTGAACGACGTTCCCGACCGGTTCACGAGCGTCACCCAGCCGGTCAGGTCGAGCTTCGTGTCGGCGGCGTTGAGCAGGGCCACGTAGTTGCAGCTCCAGGTCATCTCGCGGGCCAGGTAGCTGATCTCGGTGCGGTGCGTTCCGGGGCGCGAGCAGCTGACGAGCCACGCGAGTTGGGGGCGCAGGATGAGTCCGTCCGGGAGGGCGGGAAGAACGAGCCGCCCCGCCGGGGCGATCTCGATGCGGCCGTTGATCTCGGCGATCATGGCGCCGGTATTCATGTACGGGACGCCGCCGTAGGTGCCGGCGGACGGATTGAACTGCCATCCGGTGGCCAGCAGCGTGCCGTTGACGGTGTATTCTTTCTTCGTGCTCTCGTCGAGCCGGACGAACTGCACCTCGCGGCCGATGTACTTTTCGAGCAGCTTCGCCTGGTGGAGCAGGTCGTACTGGTAGTTCTGCTCGAGCACGTGGACGGCGAGGGGATCGGTGAGGCTGGCGAAATGGAGCGACGTGCCGTCGATGGTGGCCGGGATGTCGGGGATGACGACGCGGTTCATTCCTTTTGCGAGATCGATGCTGCGCTCTTCGCGGACGAGGGCGAGGTTCATGTTATAGACGGTCAGGTCCACCGACTGCCGCTCGCTGGCCTTTTGCGGCTGTTGGGCGACAGCGGCGGAGACGGCGGCGAGCAGGAGCAGGGAGAGTCGGGCGATGGGGCGCATGGAGAATTCCTTCCGGGGCGATGTCAACGGGTGTCAGGGGGCGCGGTGATATCCGGGTCCGCGCAGCGGGCGTCCCGGCAGGTTGCCGGTGAAGGTGCCGTGGTCCCACACCGGCTGTCCGTTGACGATGACGAGGTCGATGCCGGCGGAGTACTGGTGCGGATCGGCGAACGTCGCGCGGTCCTGGACGGCGGCCGGATTGAACAGCACGAGGTCGGCGTAGAAGCCGGGCTTGACGAGTCCACGGTCGGTGAGGCCGACGCGCTGGGCCGGGAGCGAGGTCATCTTGCGGACGGCCTCCTCGAGGGTCAGGACGTTTTCCTGGCGGACGTAGCGGGCCAGCACGCGCGCGAATGTGCCGTAGGCGCGGGGATGCGGCTTGCCGGAGTGCAGGATGCCGTCGGTGGCGACGGCGTTATAGTCCGTATCGAAGCTGACCCACGGCTGGGCCATGGCGATGCGGATATCGGGCTCGGACATGGAGAAGTAGATAGCGCCGGTGCGGGCCGAGTCGGCGACGAGCAGGTCCATGAGGGCGTCGATGGGGTCCTTCTTCCACTCTTTGGCGATGGCGCTCAGGAGGGCGCCTTCGAACGGCTTCAGGTCGGGGTGGTGGACGTCGGAGATCATAATGCCGTCGGCGCCGGTGCCGCTGTAGAAGTTCTCCTGTTCGGTGCGGTCGTTGAGCAGGTCGGCGCGGATGCGGGCGCGGCTGGCGGGATCGCGGAGGCGTTGGAGCATCTTTGCGTCTCCCCCGTCGTGCGCCCAGGCGGGGATGCAGGCGGAGAGTCCCGCGGCGCTGGCGGTGTACGGATACATGTTGGCGGTGATATCGATGCCGTCGGTGCGAAAGCGGTTGATGAGGCCGACGATCTCGGACATTTTTCCGAAGTTCTGTTTGCCGGCCACTTTGAGGTGCCACACCTCGACGGGGAGGCCGGCTTCGCGGGCGATATCGGTGGCCTCATAGAGGGCCTGCATTTCGCGGTCGCGCTCGTTGCGGATGTGGGTGATATAGATGCCGCCCCAGGAGCCGGCTTCGCGGGCAAGGCCGATCAGCTCGGCGGTGGAGGCATAGATGGCCGGGGCGTACACGAGGGCGGAGCTGAGGCCGAGGGCGCCCTGCTGCATGGCGGTGCGGACGAGCTGTTTCATCTGGTCCAGCTCGGCGGGGGTAGCGGGGCGGTCGTCGAAGCCGACGACATATTCGCGCACCTGTGTGGCGCCGACGAACGTGCCGACGTTGACGGCGGAGCCTTTTTGTTTGAGGCGGTCGAAGTAGCCGTTCAGGTCGTTCCAGTCGACGGCGATGCCATAGCGGTCGGCCTCGGGTTTCAGTTCGGCGCGGGTGCGGTCATTCTGGGGGGCGATGGATTCGCCCTCGCCGGTGATCTCGGTCGTGACGCCCTGGGAGATTTTGGACATGGCACGCGGGTCGGCGAGGAGGACGAGCTCGGACTGTCCGAGCATATCGATGAATCCGGGGGAAAGGACGGCGCCGTTGGCCTCGATCGTGCGGCGGGCGAGAGCGCCTTTCAGGTGGCCGACGGCGGCGATGCGGTCATCGCGGATGCCGACGTCGCCGAAGAACCAGGGATTTCCGGTGCCATCCACGATGCGGGCGTTGACGATGAGGAAGTCGAACTGGGGTTGGCGCTGGCAGGAGGAGAGGAACACCGCGCCGACAATGAGCAACCACGCCGCGTATCTCATGGGAGCTCCCGGGAGGGAAAATGAGCGTTTTTGTGGCAGAATAGACCACATTTGCTGGATGCATAGTACACCAATTGGGCGGGACATGCAAGCGATGGACATCGGGGTCAGTGACATGTTGACACTGGCAATTGGGTTCTGCATATTTGCAGGTGCGGTTCACGGGCTTCATCAGGTTAATCCGCATACACACGGTTATTGTTGACACTAGGGGAAGTACCTGAGTTAGGTTGTTTGCCGGGGAGTCTGGCTCTGTAGTGGGGATGGGGGTTTGATTCTCGAAGCGCACCAATTCGAGATACCGAATGCCGGTCGCAGGCCGGCCACACCAGTGAGACTTCACCTTGAATTGTTTTTGTTGAGCTGACGTTCAGCTTGGACATCCCAAGGGACTTCCTATGCCCCAGTCTGCTCTGGCGTGGCGATTGTCGCTAGGCAGGACTACCATCATGCAGACACTCATCTATGACGCAATGTCATGTGCTAGAGGAGCAGTGGACGTTTGCGCTGGCGCAATCGACTTTTTGGATAAAGCGATGCGTTCTTGCGGGGAAGCAATGGCATTTTCATTTGCTGAAATGACAATTTCGTGTGCAGCAATGAACATTTTGGATGGAGCAATGGACTCTACAAGGCGGGCAACGGACGTTTCTGGTGAGGAAATGAAGATTCGCCGGCGCGAAACGCATTCTGCAGGTCGAGAAATGATCTTCCCATGTGGCGCAACAGGGATATGACATGACGCAGTGTCTGAAGGTGAGACTGAAACCGTCACGCACGCTAACGCGATGATCTCCAAGGTGTAGGAAATGGACGGCCGGCTAGGGGCGACTTACTGTCGCTAGGAGGGATTGGGGGAAGGGCCCACGGGAGCCGGCTAATACGAACCATCTCTCAGGAGGAAGTTATGGCAAAGCACCTCGAAAACAAGCTCACGATGTACAATGCGGTGCAGACTCTGTTGGATGCCAACGCACCCAAGGTGTCCGTAATCCCCGCATACGCGTCCACGGTTGCGCGTTTCAAGACCTGCGTTGCTGCTATACAGGGGAGGATGGTACAAATCAACCTGGCAACCAAAGGCAAAACAATGACGAAGTGGGCTGCTGAAGATGATCTTATCGCTTCAGTGCTCAGGATTAGTGCGGCAGTCTTCGCCAACGCGAGCGCTACCCGGAACATCGAGGTCAAGGCTCAGTCCGACGTTCGCGGGACTCATTTGCGGAGGCTGCGGGATATGGATCTGGTGGGGAAAGCCAGTGCGATACACTCAGTTGCCACAGAGTGGATTTCAGATCTGGAACCTTATGGCGTGAGCTTGGACGATCTGAATGGACTCAAACTGAAGATCGAAACGTATGAGCGAACGGTTGGAGAACGGGATTCAGGCGTGAACGAACGTGTTGCGCTTCGGAAGACTATGCTCGAGCTCTTTGATGAAGCGGACCGTCTTCTGGAAGAAGAAATAGACCGCATTATGGAGGTGGTAAAGAGCAAAGAGCTGCAATTCTTTGATGCGTACCGGTCCGCGAGGCTGATTCATGAGATGGGGGCGCCTCGCGTCGCAGAGAAGCCAGCCACAGAGCCAGCAGTCGCAAAGTAGCGCAGCGCTCCCTCTGCGCCATCGCGCCCCGCTGCCACTTCATGCAAATTCTACCCCGCGGCATTGAGGATGGTGGCGGGGCGCAGTTCTGTCTTGTCAGACAGACGGGTTCAGTATACGGGCTGGTAGGACTACTGTACGTGCAGACAAGCCGCGGAATTCAAAACAATGCTTTTGGGGCCGTCGGATCAACGTGGATCCAATTTGGCTACAACAGGAAGAGATTCTGTTGCGCATCATTACGCAGCCGCCACTTGTCACTGCCAACGCGCTCGCCCAAATCCTCGAGCACGCTGAGAACTGTTTGATCCTCTGGTGTGATGCCGTTCTTCAGGAGCGGCATGATTGCCATTACGATCTCATCGAATGTTGGATCGTGTCGCTCACGCTCCATGCGGCGCAGATAGCTTAGAAGGTAGAAACGCACGCGCAATCTTATATCGATATGCGTTTTGAATTTCCCGCCGGTTCGAAGTGTGTATCTTTGGCTTTGGGCGTCATAATCAAAGTTTTGCATAAGAAGAGGGGTCAAATCAGAGTACTCCCGTTTCAATAGGTCGAGGAATCCGAGTTCCAGTCCTTTGATGATTAACTCATCATTGATCTGTTCTAGCGTTGCGCCCCCGTCCTTTGCAATTATGCCTTCAATCGTTTGCACGACGATGCTGGCGACATCCACACCCAGATGAGCTCTCATTATGGTCTTTGGGTTTGGGACCTTACGGAAGTTGATGATTAACTGACCCGATAGTACTGTGAATGGGTGCTGTCTCTTCTTGAAACTTGTCTGGCCATTCTTCTGAGGTACAGCACCTACGTACTCAAAACCGCAACTTTCGGCCGTTTCGATAATAAGATGCCAAAACTCGGGATCCTTGTGCGCGAATACGAATGAGAGCCATCTGTCGAACTTCAGAACGCGATACATGTAGTGCTCCCACAAAAACAAGACAGATTTATGACCGTGAAGGTTTAGAGTCGTCGGTCATGCAGCAACTGATATCTGGCTCAGTGATTGTTCGAAGTCGATCGGACTCCGTTCCCCGATTGCCGA
>JAKAJH010000013.1 GCA_021813905.1 Bacteroidota bacterium
GAAGTATTCTACAACTGCGTGAGGCGCCACTCCTCACTCGGTTACAAATCACCGGTGGCACACGAACTACACCAGGCGATCCTGGCTTAACTTCGTGTCCACAATTTGGGGTAAACTCCACAAGGTGGTGACGATACTGAAGGTGGATCAGAAGTCATTAACGGTAGCATTTCGTGATGGTAAGAAGGTCTCAGTTCTCAACATTGTCATGGAAGCAAAAGAAACAGTTCCACCAATTGTAGCGGAGAAGTTAGAAGATTAAGCCGAGATTGCACGTTCCCGTCTTGTGCCCCCCACATCGACGGAAGAAGAACGTTCTCAATCATTACACTCGAAAGGGCTCGCTTATGAGAACATCTTGGGCTATTTCTGCAATTTTCGTTATGGCGATAGCATCAAAAGCACAAGCCATTCCAGACACGCTTTGGACAGAATACGACGTCGCAGTCCCGGATCACAACTATCATATGATCGCCGCTGTGGATTCATCATTTCTCTTGATCGAAAGTGATATGAACGTTCACCCTGTGTTGGAAAACGAGATTTATGGAAAGCGTTTTGTCGGCCGTAAGACTCTCGGCATGCTCGTCTTCGATGGGACTCAAGGCACCTACTGTGATTTTACTCCGTCGCTGACAGATCCAATGAGCAATTCATCTGAGAATCTGCTGATAAATGATGTTTCGATTGAAAACCGGGTGTTGTGGATGGTCTCAAACCTTGGTGTTTGTCGTCTGAAACAGGGGCGATTCGGGCGAACGAGGCAAGAATTCTTGAAACATGCTAACTGCCTACTCAGAGATAAAAATGGAGTATTGTGGGTTGGAACGAAAGCGGGTATCGTTCGCTTTGTGTCATCTGGTTTTGATGCGCTTGAGCAGCTGCAAATTCCAGGGGTAGATGTCAAAGTCATCTACGAAGATTCTTCAGGGCTGCAATTTCTTTTTACAGATGATGGTGCGCTCAAACATAAACCCGGCGCGGGGTTTATGCGTGTGCCACCAAAGGATTTCGAGTCGCTCAAAAAGAATCAAGGAAAGATGAGAGAAGTATTTGCCATCTTGAATGAAGATCGTCTAGGTTTCGAATATGAAGGAGTTGTCCAGATTCAGCAAAGTCCAAACGGAACAGTATGGTTCAATTCAAATAGTTCAGGGCTCCTAATGTTCGATGGTAAGGCTTTCACGAGGTTTACGAAAAAGAACGATCCGATACCCACGAATTACTGGCAAAGAATTCAGGTGGACAACGAAAATGGTCTCTGGGCATCAAGCGACGGCAGCATTGCCGGCACCTTCTATAGTGGCGCCGTGTATTTCGACGGAAAGAAATGGCAACTGTTCGATGAAGATAATACCGGAATATCCTCACTCAGAAGAATACGAGCCATTTCTATCGATGCGGACAACAATGCATGGTTCCTGTCGGCGAACGGGGACATTTGTCTATGGGATCGCGCGGAGAACAAGATGATCCATATGGTGAGTTCGAATCATACGGAGAGAGAACTACTTCGAGATCGGTTGAATCAATATGACCTTATGATTCAGACTCCTGACTCAATTCTCATGCCGACGAGTGGAAAAAAGGTTGGATGGCCTTTCTTCAGCTTCGACAATCCCTTTGCTAAGAGCTATTTCATCGGGCCGAAGTTTCCACTATTGGTCGATAGAGATGGCGCGGGTCTCTTCGGAAAGGCTGCCTATGAGCACTACATTCTTACTAATGACGGCTGGAAGATGATTACATCTAACAAAGTTGACTTGACGCAATATTCTGAGAGCGCTTTTGACAGAACGGGTGACAATTGGTTTCTCTCATCGAAAGATGGAGTTCTTCACATCGCGAGAATGAGCGTCCGATGAGCAATGCCGTATCAATGACGTGGGCGCAATCATGAAGACAGTGCAGAGATTGCACGCTCCGTCTGCCTCCCCCAGCGAAGAAAGATGCTGCGATGCCTGAAATCCCCGATCGTCCTTTCCCCAACGCACGACTGTTCAGGCAAAGCTTTACGCAGCGTTGCATGAGCGTGGCAACTCGGCGTTCTATTCAAAGGAAAAATAGATGCCTGAACGAAATGAACCTGTAACATTCGAAGAACTGACTCTGACGAATACCGTATCGATTCAGGGTTATAGTGAATGTCTTGGAGCGCAAAGGCAATTGTAGTGCTCCCTCAAAAACAAGACAGATTTGTGGCTGTGAAGGTTTAGAGTCGTCGGTCATGCAGCAACTGATATCTGGCTCAGTGATTGTTCAAAGTCGATCGGACCGCGTTGTCCGATTGCCGAGTGCGGATAGTCGTGATTGTAGAAGTGGATGAAGCGCTCGACGGCCGCCGTCGCTTCTGAGAACGATTCATACTCGTTCGGCCAGACGATCTCTTCTTTGAACGTTTTCATGAAGCGCTCGGTGTCGGCATTGCCTTTGGGATTGTTGTAGCTGGTTGTCACGTGGATGATACCCAGCGTTTCCAGTTCTTTCTCATACCGCTTGCTCGTCGGCTGCGACCCGTTATCCGACATCAGATGGATTGTGTACGCCCGGCTTCCCAGGGGACAGGCGACCTCGACGGCTTGGCCAAGCGCCATCAGCCAAAGGTCGGTCGACGGTCTCAGGCTGACGCTGTAACCTAACGCGCGCTTGGTATACCAGTCGAGCACGACGACCAGATAGACCCAGCCCACATGCTCGACATAGAACTTGGTCATGTCCGTCCCCCACCATTCGTTCATCCGGGTGGGACGCGGCTTGGGGCGTGTGACGGCCCGCTTCGCTGTGTGAGCCTTCACGACCACCGACAAGCCGAGTTTGCGCACAATGCGTCGAACCAAGGTCTTCCCGCAGCATCAGAACGAGCGGGGAGCTGTGGGTCTGGTGTTTGCCGTTCTGCATCGTGTGTCCAAATGCTGGCTGCGGGTCTCGATGACACCGCTGGAACTCACACAGTTGAAAGAACTGAAGAATCTGATCTGTCCATCAACCACAGAATCGAACTACATCTCATACCGGATCGCGGCCTGACCTTCACGCTTTTACACACAAAATAGGACTTGACCCTTATTGCGATGTCTGTCAGAACATGCCGGGTGATGTTCTCGGCGGACTGGGACTGTGTACGGCCTGAACGGTGTGGCCAGAATTCATCAATTCCACGCTAGAATCGGAAGGGCCGTACATTCAACTGCCACCACCTTTCGCACTCGAACTCGCTGCCAGTACTGTTGCGCATCTCAGGTTGAAATTTGTCTCAAGTTCGTCAATACTTGACATATGCACGATTCGATTTCGCTCCTTCGCCAGGCCGGCGGTGCTCGATAAGCGCGACAGGATCCAAGCGGGACGAATGATCGCGGTTCGTTTGCACTAGCGGTTTGCGAAACATGGGCCTTTTGCCGGGACATTGTATCCGATGGCACATCAATGCATAAGATCCAGGGCCATCGGAGGGCACCTCGCCTCATTTGACACACGCCAAGAAAAGTGTTACACTTCGGCGTACCTCTTGAAGCATATCGCTGGAACGTCGCAGATGCCTCTCGAACTCAGCGATCTGGTTCTCGTGCCACCGACATCACCAACGGGAGAACCGGAACATGCCACAAAAACCGATCAAGCGCGTTGAAAAGAACGGCCCGTCGTCCTGGAGGGACTGAAGAACGTCGCCGATATCAGCAAGCCGTGCCGGAGTCATGAAATCAGACGAACAAACTCCTACCAGTGGCGCGACAAGTCCTTCGAAGGTGGAAAGACAGCCCGGATCAGCAACGGGACGGCCACCGATCGGTCGGAACTCGAGCAAGCCAAAGTAGCGGAACGGGAGCGGATGATCGGTAAGCAGGCGGTGGAGATCTAAGTGCTGATGGGGGTGGGAACACGGTGATCGCAGAGGAGCCTCGTCATCAAAGTTCTGCGTGGGACCGCAGTCACATCCGGGGAGCATGCTCACTATGCTACCCAGAGACCGACGGTAGGGGGAGAACCCGCGACTCGTTTGTCGGCTAAGTCTGAGCGGGATCCAAGAGCGTGTTGTGCGTTCAATTCACAGTGCTGACGCATCCTGAATGATTTGTCGCACTGCCCCATACCAAAGGGAGGTCCATATGCGGAGGACATTCGCGGTTTTGCTCGGCGGTCTCTTGCTTGCAAGCAGTGGGACGATGGTTTTGGCGCAAAGCAACCAGAACCCGTCGATTCCCAAAGGAACTTTGCAGCAACAGACACCTGTCACGAGAAGTTGGCATAGTCAGAGGCATCTGTCATTTGCAGGCCTCGCGAAAATGACGACAGGCTCGTCTACGACCATCTACTCGCAGGATTTTGAGGATACCACAAGGGGTGATGTGATGACAAGCGGCTGGCAGGAGGGCGCGCCAACCAGCGGCCCAATGTCAGCACATGCCGGGGTTAACTGCGCTGCAACGAATCTTTCCGGGGACTACAGCAACGGCGCTCTTGACACGCTGTATCTGCCACCTATCGATCTTCCGTCGCTGGCTCCGGGAAGCACGTTATGGCTGTCTTTTTGGGAATGGTACCAGCTTGAGACAGGATATGACAACGGATACGTCATACTTTCAACCGACGGAGGAGGCTCCTGGATCCCTCTTGATTCGCGGACAGGTTCAAGTCCGGGTTGGACGAAGAAGGATCTGTCGCTCACGACATACGTAGGGAAGAACGTACGAATCGCATTCGTCCTCACGACGGATGTGAGTGTGGTAATGTCCGGATGGTACGTCGATGATATCGTCGTGTGGAGTGAGGTGCCGGTTCCCACTCTGGCCACGAAGATTCAAAGCCTGAATTCCTCCAGTTTTCCCTTCATCTATATGAACGTGTCGGTCGACTCCAGCGGCACGAACCTGACAAATCTCACCGCGGCAAACTTCGATGCATACGAAAATGAAACACAGCAGACCTCCTATTTTCAGGTAACCGCACCAACGTCCAGCGGAGGTTCGCGCGCCGCCGACGTTGTGTTCGTTGTCGATGTGACCGGCAGTATGGGAGGTATGATCGATGCTGTGAAGAACAACATGCAGTCGTTCATCAGCGCATTGAACGCAGGCGGCGTTGACTATCGGATGGGCTTTGTGACGTTCGGCGATATTGTCCACACATATAATTCGGGGAACCTGTATTCCGACACCACACAAATCATGTCTGTCGCTCAGTCGATTACGCTGGGTGAATACGGTATCGGGAGCGGCGGAGATACTCCGGAGGATCAGCTGGAGGCTCTCTATGACGCGTCCACGATGAACTTCCGGCCGGGAGCACAGCGCATTTCGATTCTTATCACGAATTCGAATGCCCATACGCTCGGCGATGGATCCGGCGTGACGAACTGGACGGTGGATTCGCTGATTACGACTCTGAAGCTTTCCGGTTTCACTGTCTATCCTGTGTTTGAGACCGGTGACAACAGCGAACTTGATCAGTACCTTCCGATTGCGAATACCCTGAACAGGGATAGCTCCTACTACTATGTGGGAGACAATTTCAATGACATCATCGGAAAGATCGGAAACACGGTCACCGGCACATACGTGGTGCGCTACTATTCGTCCGATCCGCTGTTTGATGGAGCGCTCAGGCGTGTCCGCGTCCGGGCCACCTATGCCGGGATGATCTCTGACGATACGGCAAGCTACCGTCCCGGGACCGCCCCTCGTATCACCAGGACACCTGCGACGGTTGCGCTCAGTGCCTCAGTCGCCGAGCACACGATACTGACGATCGCCGCGACGGTCGTTGATTCCGTTGTGCCGCTGGTGCAGTATGTACGGCTCTACTACAAGACGACGTCCTCCACGACGTTCAACGCCATAGATATGACGAACACAGGCGGAGACGTCTATGCCGTTGACATACCGATAGACTCAGTCATCGCCCCGGGCGTTGACTACTATCTTCTCGCCTCGGATGGTGTGTCAGTCTCCACTGATCCGATGTCCGACCCCGGTGAAAACCCGTACCAGATCGCGGTGCTTCCAAACGAGGCTCCGGTCATCACGCACACGCCACCGACGAGCCTGATTCCGGGAACACCGATTGCGATAAGCGCCACAATCATCGACAATACAAACCTCGTTGCTTTGGCAAAGTTGTTCTACAGACAGGTCGGTGAATTGCTCTATTCGTCCGTGATGATGACATCTGCGTCGGGCAATGTGTTCTCTGCGGTCATTCCTGATGGCGCTGTCACGGCTGCCGGCGTTGAGTACTACATCCTCGCGAAGGATGACTTTGGTATCGCGACAACGGATGGATCCCCGGATCATCCACACCAGATCATGGTTCCCCGTGTCACGGGTACCACCATCTGGTCGGTGAGTATCGTTGCGTCGGCGAATGGAATTACGGATGGGAACCTCTACGCGGGCGTTGACTCCGGCGCAACAGACGGATTCGACAGCACCTACGACTTTCCGAAACCGCCAAAGCCGCCGAGTAGCTATGTCTATGTCTCCTTTCCACACCCTGAATGGTCCGGTCCTCTCGGTCCCGACTATCTTTCGGACATCAGGCGTAACAGTCCTCTTGCGTCGACATACACGTCGTGGATCATCACGGTGGCGACCGACCAACTGAATGCGAATATGGCGGTAAGTTTCTTCCTGGGCTCAACGCTTCCACCGGAGTACAGCGTTGTGTTGAAGGATGTAAAGACCGGCCTCATGCAGGATCTCAGAGCGTGCAACAGGTTTGTCTACGCAACCGGCTCTGATGGAGTTCGCATGCTGCAATTAATCATCGGGACGATGACTTTTTCGCAGTCCTATCCCTCCGGATGGAGCATGACGGGCTTGCCTGTGAAAACAGCCTGCGCGCTGAAGGATTCTATTTTCGGATCAACAGCTTCGTCGTTCTTGTTCCGGTACGCCCCGTCTTGCGGCTACGACACGGCGGGCGCTTTCACATACGGCAAGGGATACTGGCTTGGCCTGGTCTCTCCGGTGACCATCGCAGTGCAAGGGGCACCATTGATAGATACGGTAAGTCTCCCCCTCGACAAAGGCTTCAACATGGTTGCGTCGCCATTTCTTGATTCCGCGTATTCGAGAAGCAACGTCCTGATCCAACGGGAAGGGATGACCGTTGGCTTGGATAGCGCCGTGTCGCTTGGCTGGGTGTCTCCCGCATTCTACCACTACCAGGCGGGGGCAGTGTCAAGCTATTTTGATGCTGACACCCTGATTCCGTGGGATGCGTACTGGTTTGCTGCCATAGACAGCTCGCTCCGGATCGCTTTTCCGTCACGGTTGAGTCAACTGCCAATGGTACTTGGGGGCGGCGTGCCGCCGGCGACAATTCCGGCAAGCGTTGCTTCCGTCGTTGGACTGGATTGGACGCTGCATCTGAGTCTGCGCGCCGGGAGTGTGGTCGACCAACTGGGAGCGATAGGGATGATGTCGGATGCCCAAAATGGTTTCGATGCCCGCTATGATCTGCCGCATCCGCCCAATCCGCCATCGTCTGAATACGCGTATCTTGGATTTGTTCATCCTGACTGGATTCCCGCTGTTGGCTCGTTGTTCAGTCGCGATATGCGACCTCCAACAGGCGATGGCACCTGGACGATGGTCGTTGGAAGCTCACACGCGTCAGTCACAGCCGTCATCAGTTGGGATTCTTGCAGCATTCCCTCAACTGTAGACCTGAGGTTGAGAGATTTGGCGAATGGCGGCAGGACCATCGATATGCGAACGACGGGATCGTACACATTTACGCTCAATGGGACAGATTCATTGCAGATTTCATCGCTCGTTACCAATGTGCCGTTTGCCGTTCCGTCCACGCCGCGCGATTTCACGCTGGAACAGAACTTTCCGAATCCGTTCAATCCTGCGACAACAATCCGATTTGGACTCCCATACCGGAGCAATGTGCGATTGACGATCTACAACGTTCTGGGTCAGATTGTGAGCGAGCTCCTCAATGCGAATGTGGACGCGGGTCATCATGAGCGGATGTGGAACGCCGATGTCGCGTCCGGGATGTATTTCTACCGGATTGAGGCCGTCTCTACCGATGATCCGGGCAAGCGGTTTGTCGAGGTGAGGAAGATGATATTGCTGAAGTGATGTACACGCTGTCTCGTCAAAAGCCCTCGCCTGTCCGGGAGGGCTTTTGCGTTTGAATCCAGAAAGCCGCCGGTGCATGAAGTCGGCGCTCTGTTTCCTGCCAGATTCGCGTACGAGGGGAACTGTGGAGCGGATCGATCCCTCTCCGTCTCCGTTGAAATCAGAGCGTTTCGGCGGCAACGGAGGCAGGACTTTTGCTCCGATGATGTGGGGAGAGGACGATTCCTTGGGCTCAACGAATTCACTGTGGGCTCACGCACAGGATCTCTGACAGTCTCCTGATGGCGGAAGCGTGACACTGCCGCACGTTGCAGAACGACAGAGGGACTTCTCAATGTTTCCGTCTCGAAACGGCCTCGATCATTTGCTTGAGAAGACAGACCGGACCATTCGTTGCCATTCTTCACTCTCCATTCTGAAATGTCGGAGGTCCGGATCACTTCAGGCCTCGGTCGTCAATCTCCAATTCCCAATTGAACCAACCACTCAATCTTTTCTCCCCATTCAATATTCTCCATTCTCCACTCTGAAATGTCAAAGGCCCGGATCGCTCCAGGCCTTAAGTCAATCATCCAATCCTCTCTTCTCAATTCCCCAATTCTGCAATGTCTTGTGCCCCCAACCAGATTCGAACTGGTGTACCGAGCTTGAAAAGCTCGTGTCCTAGGCCTCTAGACGATGGGGGCGGGGAAATCTGGTAATGGAAAAACTGGAGAATTGGGGAATTGATGGAAGATCGATTCAGATACGTTTCAGATTGCGACGCGCTGTCGCACACGCGGCGGTGAAGATCGCCGTCAATTCCGTTGCTTCCTTTCTCAGCCAGTTTAATTCTTCCGATGGCGACGACGATGTTTGACCGATGAGTTCAAGCCAATACACTGTCTCGTCCGCCTCTTCCTGCACGATGTGCAGCTTCGCCGCAAACTCAGCTCGTGATCGCGCTCTACACGCAGCTCGATAGTTGGCTGCGACCGAGGTCGCTGACCGGACAACTTGCCGAGCCAGGACATCCGCTGTTGTCCGATGCGGCATTGTATCAATGAACCGGATCAACCGCGCCGAAAAAACGCTCGAGCGTTTCTTCAGAAATTCCGATTGCTCTGACATATCTCCCCCTTGTCCAGAGCTCCGAAACATCTACCCGCTTTTCAATTCCCCAATTACCAAATTCGCTCTCTGGGGTGACTAGAGGGATTCGAACCCTCGACCTCCAGGGCCACAACCTGGCGTTCTAACCGACTGAACTATAGTCACCATGTTATACAGCGTACGAGCGTTCCCGACTCACTGCGTTCGTCGGGGTCCGCAAATTGACAGTGAACTTGTCTTCGCTGACGCTCGACAAGTTCAGTCAATTTGGGACTAACCGACTGAACTATAGTCACCATGTTATACAGCGTACGAGCGTTCCCGACTCACTGCGTTCGTCGGGGTCCGCAAATTGACAGTGAACTTGTCTTCGCTGACGCTCGACAAGTTCAGTCAATTTGGGACTAACCGACTGAACTATAGTCACCGTGTACACCAAATCGCCCGGATCATTGCGCGAAGGGAGCTGAGACCCGGAAAAAAAAGGCCTGTAATCACTTACAGGTCTCATCAATAATCATCATATTATATCAAAAATTGAACACAGAGGCAAGCCGTTTGTCGTGCTTCTTCCTCTTGTGATTCCCAGTTTTCGGAAGGACGTACCGCTATCTCTGGAATGCGCTCTGCAAATCAACAATGCATCGTCCGGATTCGCCCGAAATCATGCCGCTCGATCGTTTCAGTTCCGGCACACTCCTTGAGCGTTCCGCCGAGTCTTGACCCAAATCCTCGACGCGCACAGATCGACATGAAGATCTCAACGTCGCGGAAACAGGCTGCGGACTCAACGGATGAATTCTGAGGCAACAGCAATCTCAATCAACACATCTACCAGTACCAAGTGATTCGACATGTTTGAAATTCTCCACAAGGATATCCTGGCTCCGACGGTGCACCGCTTCGTGATCCGCGCACCGTTCATCGCGCCCAAACGAAAGCCCGGCAACTTCATCATGCTCCGGATCGACCGGAATGGAGAACGCATCCCGCTGACGCTCGTCGATTCGAATGTCGCGGATGGCACCATTACGCTGATCGTCCAGGGCATTGGCAAATCCACCCGGCAACTCCTGACCATGAACGCCGGCGACTCGCTGCAGGATGTGGTCGGGCCGCTCGGAAATCCCACCCCTATCCTGACCGGTCAAACCGTCGTCTGCGTCGGCGGAGGCGTCGGAACGGCGGAGTTGTACCCCATCACCAAAGCACTCCGGGAAGCCGGGAACACGGTCTATGCGATCATCGGCGGCCGCACAAAGGATCTCGTCATTCTGGAGAACGAGATGCGCGCGGTCACGACCGACACGTTCGTGACGACCGACGACGGATCGTACGGACGCAAGGGCCTGGTCACCGATCAGCTCAAAGATCTCATCGACAGTACCTCCGGCGTGACCGCGGTCTACGCCATCGGCCCGCTGCCGATGATGAAAGCCGTGTCCGCCGTGACGCGCCCCTACGGTATCCATACCGTCGTCAGTCTGAATGCGATCATGGTCGACGGCACCGGCATGTGCGGTGGCTGCCGGGTCTCGGTGAACGGACAGATGAAGTTCGCCTGCGTGGACGGCCCGGAATTCGACGGACACCAGGTCGACTTCGACGAGCTCATCATGCGGAACCGGGGATATGCGGGGGATGAGCGGGCATCGCTCGAGCGATTCGAACACCCGGCCGATCACGAATGCCGCATGGGAGGTTCGAAATGAGCAACATACTGAAACCGTCCCAGCGGATGAAGATCCCCCGCCAGCATTCGATGGAACAGCCGGCGGCGGATCGCGTACAGAATTTTACCGAGGTCTCCCTCGGCCTCGATGAAGTCCTTGCGCTGACAGAAGCATCGCGCTGCCTGGAATGCACCCAGCCTATCTGCGTCAACGGATGCCCGGTGAACGTGGATATCAAGGCGTTCATTCAGCTCGTCAGCGAACACAAATATGTGGACGCGGTTCGCAAGATCCGCGAGTCCAACTACCTTCCCGCTGTCTGCGGGCGCGTCTGTCCGCAGGAAGAACAGTGCGAAGCGGTCTGCACCCTGGGAAAGAAATTCGATCCGGTGGCGATCGGTAAGCTCGAACGCTTCGTGGCGGATTATGAACTGAAGATGGATCAGTACACGTCGCCCGTGGTGGTCGAGCGCCGCGACGAGAAGGTTGCGATCGTCGGCTCAGGACCGGCGGGCCTCACCTGCGCCGCGGAGCTGGCCAAGAAGGGCTATCGCGTGACGGTATTTGAAGCACTGCACGAGGCCGGTGGCGTGCTGCGCTACGGCATTCCGGAATTCCGTCTGCCGCGCGAGATCCTGGACGTCGAGATCGACCGAGTCAAATCCCTCGGCGTTGAGCTCCAGACGAATTTCGTGGTCGGACGCACAGCAACGGTGGATGAACTCTTCGACAGCTGGGGTTTCTCCGCGATCTTTCTGGGGACGGGGGCAGGCACCCCGCATTTTATGGGGATCCCGGGCGAGAATTTGATCGGCGTGTACTCGGCGAACGAATTTCTGACCCGCGTGAATCTGATGAAGGCGTACAAATTCCCCGACTACGATACGCCGGTGCGACTGGGAAAGCGCGTGGCGGTGATCGGCGGGGGAAATACCGCGATGGATGCGGTCCGGACATCGCTGCGACTTGGCGCCGAGAAAGCATATCTGGTCTATCGGCGGTCGCGGAATGAGATTCCCGCACGGCTGGAAGAGATCCACCACGCGGAAGAAGAAGGGGTCCAGTTCATGCTCCTGACGAATCCCACGCGGATCCTGGGCGACGAGCGGAACACGGTCAAGGCCATGGAGTGCCTTCGGATGGAGCTCGGCGAACCAGACGCGTCGGGACGACGTAAGCCGGTTCCTGTCCCCGGTTCGGAATTCATCCTCGAGGTGGACACGGTCATCATGGCGGTCGGTCAGGCGCCCAACCCGATCATCCAGGCCACGACGCCCGGACTGGGCACCGGGAAGAAAGGCACCGTCAACGTCAATGAGCATCAGCAGACGAACCGGCCCGGCATCTTTGCCGGCGGTGATCTCGCGCGCGGAGGGGCAACGGTGATCCTGGCGATGCGGGATGGAAAAGAGGCGGCGTCCGCAATCGACGCATACCTGCGGGAAAAGATCACCGCTCCGAAATCGTCGTCACAAGGTTAACAGCATCGTTCTTCAATGGAACCGCTCTCCCCGATCGGCTCGCGTCGGGGAGGCGGCACAGCGACGGATGGCGTCCGTCGCATGCATTCCCCGGCCGCAGTGATCCCGTCCGATCTTCTACCATTCCTCCTGCTCACACCGCATCCCGTGCACGGTCGCGACATGCTGAATATCGTGCATGAGTTCCGGATTGCCGCACGTCAGGATCACGGTCTCTGACGGCTTCATCCGCCCGAGAAGCTGTTCCCGCGTTACATGAGACGGCAGGAGCGGATGCACCAGCCGGCGCAGCTGCTCATCGCTGGAATCTTCCTCTTCCTCCTTCAACGGCATGCCGAGCACGTGGCGCAGCACGTTGTTCGCGCGTCCGCGGCCGACGTGACCTCCGGACGGATCATGATCGCCGGGCCTGCTGATTGTCGGGACGTACACGAAATCGATGCACCGTTCGCGCTCGATCGCGGCCAGTTCGGTGTGGTACCCCAGCACGGAGAATCCCCGATTGGTGTGAAAGAGCGTGTAGCACGTCCGGTCATTCGAGGCGGAGGTCGCATCGTGACGCAATTGCTTGATCATGGAGGCGAACGGTGCGAGTCCGGTCCCGGTCCCGATCATGACCACATTGCGAAATCCGCTCGCGACTCTATCCAGCGTGAACTCCCCGGCGATCCGGCTGTAGTACTCGATGTGATTGTCCTCGACCGGATCCAGCTGAAACAATGATTCGCTGAGACGTCCGGGGACGCCGGTCTCGTGCATCTGAAGGATGACGTAGAACTCGAGATAGCCGTGAACAGCGGTCTCGTACGGCGCGGAGGAGAGCGAATAGGAATGCGTCACAGGCCCGCGCCGGATGTCCCCGTGTTCGTCGAGATCGGGGTGATACTCGACGCGGCCGTCTGTGCGGGTGATCTTCTTCGTCATCCGGCAATTCTCGCGGCGCAGGGCGATGTACTGTCCCGCCCGGTACGGCGGAAAGGCGTCTCCGGTCGCGGGGACGAGCCGGAAGATCGCCAGCACGGGGGAAAGGTCGCGGCGATAGATCGCCGATCCGATTTTCTTCTCTACCATAGACCCGCATTGATTGGTGTGTCTTCGCGTGGACGGCGGGTTGGCTTCTCATCGCCAATTGCGTACATTGAACCGTTTTCCCTCGGGACGTTCCGTCTCCACTCCTCAACACCAGATCCGCGTCGGAAGTTCACGCATGCACCGTTGACCGCTGCTCCCGGTGGCGCGGGAACGGACCACGGAACAACAGACTGAAAGAGATCGGACAGATCATGGCAAGCCGTACGACCAAGACCCCACGGGCATTGCGACGGTCGGATATTCCGTCGGTCGCGTTCGAAAAGATCGAGCTGCCGAACGGCCTGCAGCTCATTCTCCACGAAGACCGGAAACTCCCGGTCGTTCATGTGAATCAGTGGTACCACGTCGGATCGAAGAATGAGCGGCCCGGCCGGACCGGCTTCGCCCACCTGTTCGAACACCTGATGTTCGAGGGCTCAAGAAACGCCCCCGGCGGCTATTTCTCGTATGTGGAAAAGGCGGGTGCGAACTTGCGGGAAGGCGGCGTCAACGGTACGACCGGGGAGGACCGGACGAATTACTTTGCCACTGTACCGGCGGGAAATCTGGAATACCTGCTCTGGCTCGAATCGGATCGCCTCGCGACGCTCGGAGAGTATCTGACGCAGGAGAATCTCGACGCGCAGCGGGATGTGGTGCGGAACGAACGCCGCCAAACGCTCGAGAACCAGCCGTATGGCCGTGCGTTCAAGACGATCGTGGAGAATCTGTTTCCGCCGGGACATCCGTACTCGTGGCCGGTCATCGGCAGCCATGAGGATCTGGTCGCCGCCACGCTCGATGATGTGAAAGGATTCTTCCGGGCTTACTACACGCCGTCGAACCTGTCGCTCTGCATCGCCGGATCGTTCGACCGGGACCGCGCAGTCGATCTGGTCCGAACATACTTCGGCAGCATTCCCGCCGGACCGGCGCTGGACCGTCCGGGACGCTGGTGGCCCCGTCTGACGGGTGCGAAGATCGTCGATCTTTCCGACCGTGTTCCGCAGGACCGATCGTATCTTGCATGGCCGGTACCGGAGTTCTTCCACGCCGACCAGGCACCGCTCGATCTTGCATCGCTCATCCTCACCGACGGTCTCGCCGCACGGTTGAGCCGACTCCTCGTGTACGATCGTCAGATCTGCAGCAATGTCTCTTCCTTCAATGACAGTTCCGAGATCGCCGGAGCGTTTCTGATCGTCGCGACAGGCCGTCCCGGCGAGGAGCTTGGACGGATCGAAGATCTCGTTCGCGACGAGCTGCACCGGCTGGCGCTTCGCGGACCGTCGCCGGCGGAACTGAACCGGGCGCGTTCCAAGTGGATCTACGATTCGATCTCGGGGCTGGAACGCATCGGCGGTTTCGGCGGAAAAGCCGATCGGCTCAATGCGTTCAATACCTACCGGGGGAATCCCGGCGCCTATGCGACGGACCTTGAGCGACATCAGGGCGCAACGGCGGCGGATGTGCGGCGTGTTGTGCGGCAGTGGCTTGATACGGACGATCATCTGTCGGTGCGGTTTCATCCGGAAAAGTCTGTGACGACGACTCCCGTCAATGTGAATCGCACGTCTGCGCCTGCGTTCGGAGCCGAGCAACGCTTCATTCCTCCGTCCATCAACACAGCACGGCTGGCCAACGGCCTGGAGGTCTTCGTCGTTGAGCGTCATGATCTGCCGAAAATGGCCGTGAGTCTCGCGGTGCGTTCGGGATCGGTATCGGACCGGGCTGGACGCGCCGGAACGGCTCATCTGATCGCGGCCACGATCGATCGGGGGACGGCCCGCCGCAGTGCCCTGGAGATCGAAGAAGGTCTGGGAAAGCTCGGCACGTCGCTGAGCGCGGCCGCGGGAAGAGAATTCTCGGTGGTGTCGGTTGATGTGCTGTCGGAGCACCTGGATGCAGCGGCGGAGATCCTGGCAGACGTCGCGCTGCATCCGCGGTTCCCGAAAGAAGAATTCGCGCGTGAGAAGAAACTGCATCTCGATGCTTTGCGTCAGGAGGAGAGCAATGCGGCGGCGCTTGCCGCCCGGCTGCGGCCGATGCTGGCGTACGGACCGGAACATCCGTACGGTCGGCCGATACGCGGCTTGCCGTCCACCGTGGACGGTATCGAGCAGTCGCATCTCACGGAGCAGTACCGGCAGGGATGGGGCCCATCGGGTTCGGCGATCGTGTTCGCGGGTGACATTACGCTGCGACAGGCGGAGCAGTGTGCGCGTCGATGGTTCGGAGGGTGGAGGAATCCCTCTGCCGCGGCTCCTGTGGATATTTCTTCCGAGCCATTACCCGATCGCGGGAAGCTCTATCTTGTCGACCGTCCCGGTGCCCCGCAAACGGTGATCGGACAGGTCCTGCAATTGCCCGGACGCCGGACGCCGGACTATCACGCGCTTCGTCTCGCCGATGCCGTGTGGGGAGGCGGCGGATTTATGACGCGGCTGAATCTGAATCTGCGGGAAGACAAGGGGTACTCGTACGGCGTATTCTCGGGACAGAGCTTTTTCACGAAGGGCGGCATCTGGCACAGCAGCGGGAGCGTTCAGTCGGATAAGACGATCGAGTCGGTTGTCGAGTTGAAACGGGAGCTTGAGGGAATCGCCGGAGCGCGGCCGATCACTGCGGAAGAATTCGCCCATGCCGTGACAGCCCGAACGCGCGGATACGCCCAGCAGTTCGAATCACTCTCGCGCATCGCGGGACAAGTGATGGAATTGTGGCTCCACGGGCTTCCGCTCGATTCCTGGCAGGCCGAACTGGATGCGATACGACAGACCGCGCTGGATGCGGTGAACGACGCGGCCCGGCAGTACGCGCGACCGGAAGAGAGCATTCTATTGATCGTGGGCGACCGTTCCCAACTGGAGCCGCAATTGCAGGCGGCCGGTATGAGGGCGTTCATCATTGACGCGACCGGGCGAAAAGAATAGATGAGGAATGATGATGTCCATCGCTGCGGCTGAAGCATGGACATTAACCTCGTGGTCTTCACCTCATTTGCCTTCCCATCGGTCTCCGCATCACCTTCCCACATCAAAAGCCTAGAAATCCTGCCGTTTTTTAGCATTTTTGAATCTTTCTTTTTTTCTTTTTGACTGTCCGCAACTTCTGATTATACTTATACGTATTCACTGACTCGTAGTCATTCATTTATCGATTGTCTAATTTATGGGCATCCAGGAAAGAAAAGTAAGAGAGAAGGAGCATCGCCGGGAAGAGATCCTGGATGCCGCCCAAAAGATCTTCTTCGAGAAGGGACTGGTTGCGGCGACGATGGATGAGATCGCCGAACAGGCCGAGCTGAGCAAAGGGACTTTGTATCTGTACTACCGGAGCAAAGAGGACCTGTATCTCGCGATCTTCATGCGGGGGCAGGAAGTGCTCTACGAACTGTTCCGGCGGGTGATCGAGGCCGGCGGTCCGGTCCCGCGGGTCCTCGCCCGGCTCGGTGATGCGTACATCGAATACTTTGAACGGTATCGCAGTTATTTCCGGATGATGCGGTTCTTTGAAACACCGGAGTTTCACCGGCAGGTGTCGACCGAGATGCGGGATGCGTGTGACGTGGTCAATCAGCGCATCTGGGATCTCGTTATCGGATTCCTGCGCCGGGGCATTGAGGAAGGCCTTCTTCGCCGGTCACTGGATCCGGTGGAGATCGCGGTCATCTTCTGGTCGAGCGCCACGTCGCTCATGATCCGCGCGGACGCGGAAGAGCATGAATGGCACTCGCGGATGGGGATCGACCTGTCCTCGACGCTCCGAAGATCGAACACCCTCTTCCTCGAGTCCGTACTCACCGGCGAGGGAAAGGCGGAAGTACGGGATCTGCTGCTGCCATCGTAGTACCGATCCCGATCGTTGATCCAACCTGAGGAACACATGAATCATATACCACGAGGATATCTCTGTACCGTCCTTTGTGCGGCGCTGCTTCTCCCGGCCCGTGCCGTATCACAGAATGAGCATGCACGGTCGCTGTCGCTGGAAGACGCCGTACGGACCGCGGTACGCAACAATCCCGAACTCAAGTCGGCTGCGTTCGACGCGGAAAAAGCCAACGCGCGCGTCCGCGAGGCGTGGGGCTACACAATGCCGAACATCAGCGTGAGCGGACAGTACGCCCGCGCTTTGAAAAAGCAGGTGTTCTATCTGCCCGGCGTCTTCTTCGGCATGTCCCCGGACATCAGCGTTCCGGTGGAGATCGGCTCGACCCACTCGGTGACGCTCGGCGTGCAGGCCACGCAGATCCTGTTCAACGGGGCGGTCTTCGTTGGCGTCGGCGCATCGCAGATCTATTCCGACGCGGCTCAGGAGATGTACCAGGGAAAACGGATCGAGATCGTCTCCCGTGTGCGCAAAGCGTACTATGGCGCGCTGGTTGCCCGCGAAGCCCGGGCCCTCATGCAACAGAGTCTGACGAATGCCGAGGACAACCTCCGCAATGTCCGTCTGCTCCGCCAGCAGGGCGTCCTGTCCGAGTATGATGAACTCCGCGCCAGCGTGGGCGTTGAGAACATCCGGCCGATGGCCATCCAGGCGGAAACCAACGAGCAACTGGCGCTCGACGCGCTCCGGAACATCACCGGCCTGCCGCCGGGTGATACGATCGCGGTCTCCGGTGCGCTGGCTTTTGAACCGTACGATGCCGCGGTGCTGGCGGCCTCCGATGAAACGCTCGAGCAGACCAATCCGAACCTGCGGGCCCTCCGGCTGCAGAAGGATGTGACGGAAGCGTTCGTCAGCGCCGAACGGTCGAACTACCTTCCCACACTGGTCGCGTTCGGCAATTATCAGTACCAGACGCAAAAGAACACGTTCAATATCTCGACGAACGACTTCATCGCCAGCTCGATGGTGGGATTGAATCTTTCGTTCAACCTCTTCTCGGGATTCCAGACGAGCGCCCGCGTCGAGCAGGCGGAAACCGATGTGTGGAAGACCGAGGCAACGCTCACGAACACGGAGAACAATCTGCGCACGGCGCTGCGGGCCGCCCGGGGGACCCTCGAGCAGGCGCGAAAACGCCTCGACGCGCAGGACAAGAACGTGGAAACCGCCGAGCGCGGCTACAAGATCGTGACGACGAGATTCCTCGCCGGTTCGGCCACGCAACTCGAAGTGAACGATGCGCAACTCGCGCTGACCCAGGCCAAAGTGAACCGCATGCAGGCGATCTACGACTACCTGAGTGGCTCGGCGGACCTTGATCTTCTTCTCGGACGCATCCCACCCTATGCGATGGCCACCGAGTAATACGAGTATCGACAAAGGAAGGCTCCCATGAAACGTCTCACACCTATCATCGCCGGCGCGGCACTCGCCGCGGCTGTGCTCGCGCTACCGGCCTGCCAGAAGCAGACGGCGGGCAACGGCGTCAAGAAACAATCCGTGTACGTCAAGATCGAAACGGTCCGCTCCCGGCCGCTCGTGGATGCCATCGAGGTCGCCGGCACCGTGAAGGCGCTGGAGGATGTGACGATCAGTCCGGAGGAGGGCGGGGTCGTACGTGAATGGACGGCGGAAAAAGGAAAACATGTCCGGAAAGGACAGATCCTCGGCATCCTGAAGGACGACGTGCTGAAACCCGGCTACGAAGCCGCCAATGCGCAGTACCAGATGGCCGAGCTCAACGCCGAAAAGCAGCAGAAGGTGTATGCGGAGAACGGCATCAGCGAACTTCAGTACAAGAACATCCTCTTCGGCCGCGACGCAGCGAAGGCATCGTCGGATCTGATGAAGGCCCGCTGGGACCATACGCGGCTCCGCAGTCCGATCGACGGCGTGTTCGAAGACCGGTATCACGAGGCGGGCGAAATGGCGCCTCCGGGCATGCCGGTGGCGCGTGTGGTGAATGCCTCGGTCGTCAAGATCGCCGCTGAGGTGCCCGAGAAGTACGCCGCGCAAATCCGCGTCGGCACCCCGGCCGTGATCACGTTTGATGCGGTCCCGGGCGATACGCTCCGCGGGCGGGTGACTTACTGCGGGACGACCGTCTCGGCGCTCAATCGGACCCTGGCGGTGGAGATCCGCCTGGCGAATCCCGGTCTGCGACTCAAACCGGAAATGATCGCAAAGGTTCAGCTGCTGCGGGAGACAAAAGCCAGCACGATTCTGGTCAGCGAGGACATCGTCCAGCTGGTGGATCGTGATCGCAATGTCGTGTACGTCGAACAGAACGGTCACGCGCAGGAACGACGGCTCACGCTCGGCGGTCAGCAGGGGAACATGGTGGAAGTGCTCAACGGCCTTGCGGCGGGCGACCGGTTGATCGTGGTCGGCTATCAGAAGCTCGTGGACGGCACTCCTGTGGTCGTGACCCAATAACGGAGGCGCCACCATGAAGATCTGGAGTCTCGCAGTCGATAACAAAATCGCGGTTTACATCCTGATGCTGGTGATCGTCGTATTCGGGTTCACGTCGTACACCCGCCTTCCGCGGGAAGCCAGCCCCGACGTGACGATTCCCCTCGTCATCGTGGCGACCCCGTACGTCGGCGTCTCGCCGGTCGACATTGAAGGACTGATCACCCAGCCCCTGGAGCGGGCGCTCAAAGGGCTCAAGGACATCAAGCAGATCACGTCCGTGTCCAAGGAAGGACTGTCGACCATCCGTGTCGAGTTCAACACCGGCATCGACATCGACGAAGCGTTGCGGCGCGTGCGGGACAAGGTGAATTCCACCCGTCCGCAGTTGCCGAACGACATCCTGGATCCCGTCATCTCGGAGATCAACATCAGCGAATTCCCCATCATGTACGTGAACGTGGGAGGAGATGTCGGCATCGCCCGCCTCAAGAAGATCGCCGATGACCTGCAGGACAAGGTCGAGAGCATCCCGGGCGTGCTGCGTGCCGATGTCGTGGGCGGCCTGGTGCCGGAAGTGCAGGTGAATGTCGATGTCTATCGGATGAACGCGTATCAGGTCAGCTTCGACGATGTGGCGAACGCCATCCGTTCGGAGAATCTCTCCATCCCCGGCGGAAATATTGACACGAAGGAGAAGAACCTGACGGTCCGCGTGCCGGGCGAGTTCAAGGATGTGAATCGGCTGGAAGACATCGTGCTGAAGATGCAGAACGGCAAGCCGATCTATCTCCGCGATGTCGCCGCCGTGAACTACTCGTTCGAAGATCGTCAGACGTACGCGCGGCTGAACGGCACCGAAGTGGTCTCTCTGGCGGTGCGGAAGCGCGCCGGCGAAAACCTTCTGCGCATCACCGACGAAGTGAAGCGCATCGTGGCAGAGACGCAGCGCGATCTTCCCCAGGGCATTCATCTGAACATCTCGAACGACCAGTCCAAGTTCGTGACCCGAATGGTGAAGGAACTCGAGAACAGCATCCTTACCGGCATGTTTCTCGTCGTGATGTCGCTGTTCATGTTCTTCGGGTTCAAGAACTCTCTCTTGATTTCGACCGCCATCCCGTTGTCGATGTTCGTCGGGTTCGTGGTCCTGTCGGTGTTCGGTATCACGCTGAACATGGTCGTCCTGTTCTCGCTGGTCCTCGTGTTGGGAATCCTGGTGGACGACGCCATTGTGGTGATCGAAAATACCTATCGTCACCAGCAGGAGTACGGCGAAACGCCCGTCCAGGCGGCCAAAGCCGCCGCCGGCGAGGTGTTCGTGCCTGTGCTGACCTCGACCGTGACGACGCTGTCCGCCTTCCTGCCGCTGGCCTTCTGGCCCGGCATCGTGGGCGAATTCATGAAGTACTTTCCGATCACCCTCATCATCACCCTGAGCGCGTCGCTGTTCGTCGCGTACGTCATCAGTCCGGTCCAGGCCGCCCAATGGATCAACTACAAGCGGGATATCCGGAAGGCCAAATTCAATCTCGAGCATCCGCACTGGTACCGGAAGTACAATCCGTTCACGATCCTGTATCACGAGGTGGATGACAAGTTCTTCCCGTGGATGCAGGAGCAGTACGTGCGGACACTGCGATGGACGCTCGCCCGAAAAGGGCTGACGATCTGGGGATCGTTCGGACTCCTCGTTTTCGTAATCGTGCTGTTCGTACTATTTAACCGCGGCGTGGAGTTCTTCCCGAACACGGAGCCGTCGCAAGTGAGCGTGACCATCGAAACTCCGCCCGGGACCTCGCTCGATGTCACCAACGCTGTCGCGAAGCAGGTGGAGGAGCGGGTGGAGAGCATTCCGGGCCGGAAGGATGTCGAGTTCGTGGCCGCGAGCATCGGCACGTCGGATGATCCGTTCGACTTCGGCGGTCAGGGAACGCCGAATAAAGGAAGTGTAGCTATCAATTTTTACGAGAAGCAGGCGCGGGAGCAGAGCACCTTCCAGACTCTGGAAGAGGTCCGCGGCACGACCGTTGGCGTCGCGGGCGCCGATCTGCGTGTGGCCAAGCAGCAGATGGGACCGCCCGTCGGAGCGCCGGTCAATGTCGAGATCGCCGGAGAGGACTATGCGCAGTTGGCGGCGCTCAGCCGGATCATCCGGGATAAGATCAAGGATGTGTCCGGACTCGTGGATCTGAAGGATGACTACAATGCCGGCCGACCGGAAGTGGAGATCACCGTAGACCGGGAGAAGGCGGGATTGCTCTACACAAGCACCGGACAGATCGCATCGACCATTCGGGCGGCGATTGCGGGCGTGGAGGCGTCCAAGTACCGCGTGGGGGAGGATGAGTACAAGATCCGTGTACGGCTGGAGGAACCGCAGCGAACGTCGGTCGCGGACCTGGAAAATCTCCGCATCAATTTCATGAACCGGCGCGGCCAGCAGCTCTCGGTGCCCCTCACATCCGTAGCCCGGATTCATCGGACGTCGGCCGTCACCGACATCCGCCGAAAGGATCAGAAGCGGGTCATTACCGTCAGCGGTGACGTGGAAGGCCGCGTGCAGTCCGAAGTGCTGAAGGACGTGCGCAGTCGCATCGCGGACGTGACTCTTCCGGCGGGATACACCGTCAAGCTGACCGGTTCGGAAGAAGAGCAGCAGAAGGCGGCGGACTTCCTGAGCAATGCGTTCATTATCACGCTGCTGCTGGTGTTTCTCATCATGGTGGCGGAATTCAACTCGCTCAAGGTGCCGTTCGTAATCATGGTGTCCGTCCTCCTCTCGCTCATCGGCGTGCTGTTCGGCCTGGTGGTGACGCGTACGCCGGCGAGTGTCATCATGACGGGTGTGGGAGTCGTCGCGCTTGCGGGAATCGTGGTGCGCAACGGGATCGTGCTGCTGGATTTCGTGAAGCACAAGCACCGGGAAGGCGGCCTCGCGCTCGACGATGCACTGCTCGAAGCCGGACGCATCCGTCTCCGTCCCGTGCTGCTGACGGCCGCGGCCACCGTACTGGGCGTTTTGCCGATGGCCACCGGCATTGACTTCGACTGGCGGGAATTCCACCTGGTTATCGGAGCGGAGAGCGCCGGTTTCTGGCGCCCGCTTGCCGTTACAATCATCTTCGGACTGACGATCTCGACGTTCCTGACCCTGATCGTGGTTCCGACGGTTTATTCGCTGCTGGATAAGTGGACGGAGCACTTCAAGATGAAACTCCGGTCACTGCGGGGGGCGCAGAACGCCGCCGAATAGGCGTATCTGGCTGAGTTTGCCGGAAAAGAAGAAGGGAGGCCCAATCTCGGGTCTCCCTTCTTTCTTATGGAGGCGATTAAACCCGCCGCGCGTCTCAGCGTCAAACGCTTTGAATGGTGGATGTGGTGCCGGTCAGAATGGTGAGAATGACCGGAGTTCTTTCCTCTTCAAGTTGCTGTACCCAACCCAAACGGTGGGGGTTTCCGACTCCTCGATGTAAAAAGGAAGCCCTCACCGCCTTCCTGTACAGCCGTTCCAATCCAAGAGCGGTCAGTAGTTCACGCGAAGGCCCGCCAGCCAGCTGCGTCCCGGCATCGGGTATCCGAGGATCGTCTGATACGATTCATCCAGCAGGTTCTCGCCGCCGACGAACACGCTGAAGCGCTCCATGACCGCGGCGGTCACCCGCACGCCCACCAGGGTGTAGTTTGGCAGACGATCGGCGGAGTTGTCGCTGCCATAGATCGTGTTGATGTGCGTGACGCCGAGATGCACCATGGAGCGGCCGATCCGATAGTCGCCGCCCAGGAACAGCTTGTGCCGCGGAACCGACATCGTTTCCTTGCCGGGATTGAGATACGCGTAGCTCATCCGCAGTTGAATCGATCCGTCGGGTACGTACATCCCCGTCAGTTCGACGCCGCGGTGAACAAATGTCCCCGAGTTGGAGAGTGTGAGATTGGGATAGACACCGGCGGTTCGAATGAGCGATGATCCGTCCGCCACGAAGCCGGTCAGGTCGACGGACGCCCGTCCGCCGAGGCGCTGTTCGAGGCCGATCTCGTAATTCCAGAGCGCTTCCGGTTTCAGCGTCGGTGTCGGAGCGGGGAAGAGATACAGTTCACGGATGGTCGGGCTTCGGAAGCCTTTCCCGGCCGACGCGCGAAGCGTCAACTCGTCGTTAAGGCGATACGCCGCTCCCGCCTGCGGAATCAGCACATCACCGAACAGACCGCTGTGCTCCCAGCGCAGCCCGCCGGTCAGCACCAAGCGGCTGAGCACGATCTGCTGCACCAGGGCATACGCACCCCACTCGTCCTCGTGATGCTCGCCGAAGTCGGCGTGGAATACATCATTCTTCGCGCTTCCGCCGTACCGCTCATAGTCGATCCCCAGCGTCACGGTGTTGCCTTCCGCCGGTCGGACCGACTGGTACAATGAGACGATCGTGGCGTCGTCGCTCGAACGGAAACCGTCATACACCGCATGGTCGCCGAAGTTCTGCGTGATCCGCAGCGCGCCTTCCCATCCGCCAATCTGGTTTTCCACGGACACGCCGGCATATCCCCGCATGATGTCCACCCAGTTGCCGACCTTTGGTGCCGTGAGGGTGCCCGGATCGCTGGTCCGGAACGCCGTGAGGCTGCCGTCCATGGTGGCGGTCAGACCGGAGGCGATAATCGCCGCGGCACGAGCGTAGCCGCTCCGCACCGTGAAATCCGATTGCGGCCGATGACCGTCGGTATGTTGACGGGTCAATGAGACAATGCCGCTCCAGCGGTCGTCCTTGTACGCGGCGCTGCCGTTGAGAAGACTGGAGTTGAACGATCCGACGGTGGCCTGAGCGTCCGCACTGACGCCCTCATGTCGGGGTCCGCCGGTGATAATGTTGATGACTCCGCCCATGGCATTCGTCCCGTACATCAGGGAGGCGGGACCGCGAATGACCTCGATGCGTTCCGCGCTGGCGGCAAGATAGCTGTCGGTCAGTGGATGGCCGAACAATCCCATGAACTGCGGCCGGCCGTCGATGAGCATGAGCACCTGGGTGTTGGGACTGCCGCCGACGCCCCGGATGGTCACCTGTCCTGCCGGCGTGTTGATGCCGAAACCGAGGATTCCGCGCTCCTGCACGAAGACGCCCGGAACCTGTTCACCGATGATCGTCAGAATGGACTTCTGGGATTCTGCGGCGATTGCGCTCGAGGGCAGAACAGAGAGTGATGTGGTGACCGTGCTCCGCGTGACCGCCACGCGTGTGGCGGTGACAGTGATCGGGTCGAGCGGATAAGTCCGCGCCGAATCCTCGGGCGCCTGGGCAAGGAGAGAAAGTGAAGCGGTGATGAACAGCGCAAGGAACCACTTAGTCATGAACATGCTCCTTTGGGGCAGGGGTGAGAAACAGCTTACCGAGCTGAACGCCTTTGAGACTCAGCAGCCGCTCCGCAATGGATGTGAGCTCGGCCGTCCGACCTTTGAGCATGACGACCTCCATGCAGTGGCCGTGGTCGATATGCACGTGGGTAGTTGAGATGATTCGTTCCGGAGCATCGTGCTGGAGGCCGGTCAGTTGCGACTCGATTTCGCGCTTGTGATGATCGTACACGTACGCCAGTGCCCCATACGCAAATGCCTGGGGTGAATCCACACGGTCGGCGGCCAGCTTCTCCCGCACAATGTCACGGAAAGCTTCCGATCGGCTTGTGTAGCCTTTTTGAGCGATAAAACGATCAAATTGCTCGAGAAGTGCCGAATCCATCGACACCCCGAATCGCGTCAGGTTTTCCATGGTGTTACTCCTCCTAAAAAGGTAGCACCAAATTGCCGGAAGAGCAAGGAAACGAGACGTCCGAGGCCCTCGGGCTTTCGCAGGGGAGGGCGAGTGGAATTATGAGGAAGCGTGGATGGACTGTCGAAGGGCAGCACAGAGGGCGTCAGGCTCGTCCGTACCGAGGAGCAGACTCCGTCCGCTTACGAGCCGGATCTCCACCGCGTCCAGGCCGCCGATATTGTACAGCCATCCGCGGGGGGTGAGATGGATCCCCCATCCGTGCAGCCAGGAAGAGCGCGTTCGGACAGCGCCGGCGATTCGGTCGAGCGGGATGCTGCGACGGAAGAGTCCGATCCCGAACCGGAATCGGAGATGATCGTCGGTGATCTCCACGGTCAGCCATCCGAAAAGAAGAATGCCGACCACGGGGGCGCCGAGAATCACCGGGAGCAGGACGATGCCGCGCGACATTGCGACGATGGGAGCCGCGATGAGGGCGCCGAGCGCGAGCGCGGTGATAAGAATTCGTCCGACCTGCGTATGTCGATAGAGTTGAGCCATGGCAGTGCGGCGGATCCGCGTCGTGTCGGATTCGCCCGAGAGTGTGTTCAGGACCGTTTTGTCTGAGCCGGCGTCGATGCACTGTCCGTCGACGGAAGCCGGCCCGATTTCCGGGCGGCATCCGTCAGCAGGAATTCGATCTGTGCATTCACGCTCCGTAACTCAGCGGACGCCCAGCGTTCCAACGCATCGTACAGTGCGCCGTCGATCCGAAGAAGAAACTTCTTCTTCTCGCTCATTGATAGAGAGTGCCGGTGTTGATGATGGGCTGCGCCTCGCTCTCCGAGACGAGTGCGACCATCAGGTTGTTTACCATCGTTGCCTTCTTCTCCTCGTCAAGCTGCACGATGTGCTGTTCGCTCAGCATCCGAAGCGCCTGATCGACCATCCCCACGGCGCCTTCCACGATCTTCTGCCGCGCGGCGATGATGGCCTGGGCCTGCTGGCGCCGCAGCATCGCCTGGGCGATCTCCTGCGCGTACGCCAGATGGCTGATGCGCGACTCGATCACTTCCACGCCGGCGATCTCGAGCCGGGTCTGCACCTGCTTTTTCAGATTCTCGACGACCTCATGCGGATTGCCGCGCAGTGAGGGGCGATCTTCATCCTGGGCGTCGTACGGATATTCTGTCGCCAGTCCGCGGATGGCCGTCTCGCTCTGGATGGCCACGAACTGCTCATAGTTGTCCACGTCGAACAGCGCTCGCGCGGAATCGGTCACCTGCCAGACGATCACGGCGGCGATCTCGATGGGATTGCCGTGCAGATCGTTGACCTTGATGCGCTCACTGTTGAAGTTTCGGATCCGCAGCGACACGTGCCGCTTGATGGTGAATGGATTTGCCCACCACATGCCGGCATCGCGGATGGATCCGATGTACCGTCCGAACAGCACGAGCACCCGGGCTTCATTCGGCTGAACGATAAGGAAGCCGCCGAAGCTCACGCCTGTCACCAGCACCAGCGGGATGAAGATCCAGAGCAGTCCGATCTCCTGTGTCACGGCCATCCGGTACACGAGCCAGACATCGATCGCCAGCAGGACAATCAGCAGGAACAGGGCGACGAATCCATTGAGCTTGAATGCCTTCGACTCTGCTACCGTTTTCATTTGATGCCTCCTTTGGAAATGCTAGCAATATGATATCATATTAATATCCCGTTGTCAAGTGAAAAATGAACAAGCAAGAAGCCTGTTGGCAAAGGATTCTCCACTCGTTCCCGTCGGGAGAACTGAACACTCCTGTCCTCGGCCCGACTCATCTTTCTGTACGCTTCGGTCGATTTTCTGCGCAGTCCGCCGAACTGGCAGCGGCACGGGGATTGCCCTTTTGCTACTTGATGTTGAGCGCAACGAATCTCGATACGGGGGGAGGTGACGATGAAGAACACACTGCTTCGACTCGCAACCATCAGTGCGGCGGCAATCCTCTTCGGCGGATGCTATACACAGCTTCTTCTCGAAGAGCCGGACTCTGTCTCGGAGACCGGAGTGACACCGGAGTATCCTCCGCCTCCTCCACCTGCTGCCCCGATCATCATTGTGGATCCGTCCGCGCCGCTTCCCGCCGGTCGTGCTGCGGTTGATTCCCCGCAACGGACGAACGGTCCCGAGAGGATTGCGCGCACAGACACCCCCGTGCAATCGAACGGAGATTCCCGTCGTCCGACAAGCGTCGATCGGAACGAACGCCGATCGGAAGCGGCAACGCCTCGACCGGAGCCGCAGCCGTCGCCTGCTCATGATTCAACGCCGTCCTCTGTCGCACCGTCGCCACAACCGACATCGGCTCAAGCGGCGGAACCGGCGCCAACTCCTGCGCCATCGTCGCAAGGAGATCGGAATCATCGTCGTTAGGAACATGTTCCCTTCAAACGCCGGGGCGGAAAATCTTACCGCTCCGGCCTGTTTGTCAACCCCACGTATTCTATCCCTTCGTTCTTCGCATCGTCGAGAACTTGTGTCGCGAATTCCCCGATTTTCCCTCATTTTCGGCGGGAATGAATGTTGCATGGAAATATGCACTCTCACTCACCGAGAGCCGTTGTGCACGAACTTTCCATCGCGAATAACATCCTGGATATCATCCGGCAGCACGTGCCCGTCGACCAATTCTCCCTGGTCAAGTCCATTCGTTTGAAGATCGGGGATCAGGCGGGCGTCGTGGTTGATTCATTGGAATTCTCCTTTTCAGCACTTACCGCAGAATCTCCTCTTCGTGGCGCCCGACTCGAGGTCGAGCGCATTCCCTTCGTAGTCTCCTGCCGGCAGTGCGGCGAATCAGCTCCGAGTGAATCGGGGATCGTCGCCTGTCCGCGGTGCGGTAGCGTGGAGACAACGATCGTCTCGGGAACCGAACTTCGCGTGACCGAGATCGAGCTCCTGGAACCGGAGCCGGAGGGAGCATGAGCGTCATCACCATTGAACGAAAGGTTCTGGAGAAGAACGACGACTTGGCGGCGCGCAACCGCGAACTCTTTCGTCGCCACGGTCTCTTTGTCATCAACCTGGTCAGCTCACCCGGATCCGGGAAGACCAGCATTCTCGAACGCACCATCGAACATCTGGCCGGCCGCGTGCCGGTCGGGGTGATCGAAGGCGATGTGCAAACGGACCTCGACGCGCAGCGCATCGCGCGCCTCCGGGTCCCGGTCGTGCAGATTGTGACGAACGGCGGCTGTCACCTCGACGCGAAGCTGGTCTCCGACGCGCTCGAGCGGCTGTCGTTGGACGGACTTCATCTGCTGATCATCGAGAATGTCGGGAACCTGGTGTGCCCGGCCGGGTACGATCTCGGCGAAGCGCTCAAGGTCGTCGTGGCGAGCACCACGGAAGGTGATGACAAGCCGCTGAAATATCCCTCCATGTTTCTTCATGCGTCCGCCCTGATCATCAACAAGGTGGACCTTCTGCCGTACGTCAACTGTCATCTCGCCGCGTTGAAAGGGAATGCACTTCGCATCAATCCGTCACTGGCCGTCTTTGAGACATCGTGCACCACCGGACAGGGTATCGCCGTGTGGGCCGACTGGCTGGTGAAGAAGGTGCAGGCAGTCCCGGCTCCTGTTGTCCGGTAACGGATCGTCGTACCCGGCTCCTCCGTCGGAGGAGACCGAAGCGGGTTGCTCTGCATCCATCGTCCATCTTCGACCACAGGTCAGACGCATGGCACAACCTGACACACCTCACACCGTCCATCCCAGCGGTGACAACCGCTTCAAACTTCTTGACCGTGCGATCACCAAGCATCAGGCGAGCGGTGACGCACTCATCGAGATCCTGCATGCGGCGCAGGGGATTTTCGGCTTTCTCGAGAGCGATCTCCTCGTCTACATCGCCCAGGCGCTCCGGCTCCCGTACAGCCGCGTGTACGGCGTGGCGACGTTCTACCACTTCTTCCGCATGAAACCGACCGGCGAGCATACATTCGTGCTCTGCTCGGGCACGGCCTGCTACGTCAAGGGATCGGCGGAGATCCAGAAGGCGGTGGAACATCACTGTAATTGCAAATTCGGCGAGACGACCGCGGACAATGCAATCTCCCTGATCTCGGCGCGCTGCGTCGGCTCGTGCGGACTTGCGCCGGTGGCCGTGCTCGACAACGCCGTTGCCGGGAAACTGACGCCCGACGAATCGCTGCGGCGCATTCGTCAATGGCAGGAAGAGCGAAAGGAGGAAGCCGCATGACCCTCGAAGATCTTCGCGAACTGGCCGGACACGAGCAGGATCGGCAGACGAAGTTTCGCTTTCGCATTCTCTATTGTTCCTCCGCCGGCTGCGTCTCGAGCGGCTGCGACGACGTGAAGAAGACGCTCCGCGCCGCGCTGGACGCCGGTGGCTTCGCGGAAACGTGCGAGCTGATCGGAACCGGATGCCTGGGTTTGTGCGGCGAGGGACCGTTGGTGCTCGTCCAGCCGGGTCCGGTGATGTACCGGCATGTCACGCCCGCGATTGCGCAGCGCATCGTCGATGAGCACATCGCGCAAGGGAAACCGGTTGAAGAGCACCGCGTGAACCTCGCGGATCCGTTCTTCGCCGCGCAGACCAGGATCGTTCTGGAGCGCATGGGAACGATCAATGCCGAAAGCATCGACGAGTGCATTGCGGCGGGCGGGTACGAGGCACTGGGGAAAGTGCTGACCGAAATGGCGCCGGAAGAAGTCGTGGCGGAGATTCGCAAGAGCGGCCTCCGTGGCCGCGGCGGGGCCGGATATTCGACGGGTTTGAAATGGGACATCGTCCGGAAAGGCAAGGCCGACCAGAAGTACGTTGTTTGCAACGCGGACGAGGGGGATCCGGGCGCATTCATGGATCGGAGCGTCCTCGAGGGAGATCCGCATCGAGTGCTGGAGGGAATGGCCATCGCGGGATATGCCGTGGGCGCGAATCAGGGATTCATTTATGTGCGTGCGGAGTATCCGCTGGCCATCGACCGGTTGCGCACGGCGATCAGGCAGGCGGAGAAGCTCGGATTGCTCGGCAACCGCATCCTGGAATCACAGTTCAACTTCCGCATTGACCTGCGCATCGGTGCGGGCGCATTCGTGTGCGGTGAAGAAACGGCGCTGCTTCGTTCGGTCATGGGCCGGCGCGGACGTCCGAGGCCCCGACCGCCATATCCGTCGGAGAGCGGTCTGTGGGGCAAACCGACGCTGATCAACAACGTCGAGACATTCGCGAACATTGCGCCGATCATCGCGAAAGGGTCCGCATGGTTCTCGGGCATCGGGACGCCGAAGAGCACCGGGACGAAGGTCTTCGCGCTCGCCGGGAACGTGCGGAACACCGGCCTGATCGAGGTCCCGATGGGCATTCCGCTGCGCAGGATCATCTTCGACATCGCCGGAGGAACGCCGGAGGGCACGGAGTTCAAAGCCGCGCAGACCGGCGGACCATCGGGCGGATGCATTCCCAAGGAACATCTTGACCTGCCGGTGGATTACGAATCGCTTGCCACCGTCGGTTCGATCATGGGCAGCGGCGGCATGATCGTCATGGACAGCACGGCGAGCATGGTGGATGTGGCGAAGTACTTCATGGAATTCTGCATGGATGAGTCGTGCGGAAAGTGCATCCCCTGCCGCGTCGGCACGAAGCACATCTATCTCCTTCTGGACAAGATCTCCCGTGGCGAAGGATCGGCGGAAGATTTCGGGTTGCTGAAAGAGCTGTGTACGATGGTCCGGGAGACCAGCCTGTGCGGCCTGGGGCAGTCGGCGCCGAATCCGGTGCTCTCGACCATTCGGTTCTTCCAGGAAGAATACACCCGGTTGCTGAAGCCGCCGACGGAGTTCGCTGACGGCGGAACCGGGGGCGCGCATGCATCCGTCTCGGCAGAAGGAAAGGAGTGATCCATGGCCATCATCACCTTCTCGATCGACGGAGAGCATTACAGCGCCCGCGAAGACCAGACGATCCTGGAGATCGCGCGTGAGCACAAGATCCCGATCCCGACGCTGTGCCATCTGGACGGCCTGTCGACGGTCGGGGCCTGCCGGCTCTGTCTGGTGGAGATCGAAGGCTCCGCCAAGCTCCAGCCCGCCTGCACGGCAAAGCCGGTGGAGGGGATGGTTATCCGGACGAACACCGACCGGCTGAAGAAATACCGGCGGACCATCGTGGAGCTCCTCGCGTCCGAAGGAAATCATCAGTGCGCTGTGTGTGTCGTCAACGGTCACTGCGAACTGCAGAATCTCGCCTATGAGGTGGGGCTCGATCACGTCCGGGTGCCGTATCTCTTTCCGTCAAAACGTCTCGACGCGACGCACAAGGATTTCGTGATTGACCGGAACCGGTGCGTGTTGTGTACCCGCTGCGTGCGCGTGTGCCATGAGGTGGAAGGGGCGCACGTCTGGGATATCGGCGGCCGGGGTATCAACTGCGAGATCATCGGCGACATGAATCAGCCGTGGGGGGAGTCGGAGAGTTGCACCTCGTGCGGGAAGTGCGTGCGCGTATGTCCGACCGGCGCCCTGTTCGAGAAAGGCGCGACGGTGGGCGAGATGCACAAAGAGCGCGGCTTCCTGAAGTACATCGTCACTGCGCGCAATAAGCAGCAGTGGATTGCGACGGCGCATGAAGAAGAGTGACCCGCGGTCGCTCAGATCCCACGAACCATCGATTGTCAGAATGGAACAGACTGATATGAAACCACGTGTCGCAACTGCATGGCTGGGGGGATGTTCGGGGTGCCATATGTCGTTCCTTGACATGGACGAGCGCCTGATCGAGCTTGCGGACCGGATCGAGCTCGTGTATTCTCCTATCGCTGACGTCAAGGAATTCCCGCCGAACGTCGATGTGGCTCTGGTCGAGGGCGCGGTGACGAATTCGGAAAATCACGAGATGGCACACATCATCCGCCGGAACGCGCGCTTCGTCGTCTCCTTCGGCGACTGTGCGACGACGGGCAATGTCACGGCAATGCGGAACCGGTTCACGTCGGAGCAGATCCAGCAGCGCGCGTATATCGAGCTGGCCGACCTGAATCCGCAGTTGCCATCCGAATACACGACGCTCGCGCAATTGCTCACGACCGCGCGCCCGTTGCATGAGGTCATCCCGGTGGATGCGTATCTGCACGGGTGTCCCCCGACTGCGGACCAGATCTGGTTCACGGTTTCGGAGCTGCTGGCCGGGCGAGTACCGGTGCTGCCGCCGGCGTACCTCCGCTACGGATGAGCCGGACGCGGATCGATCACGACGAACGATTGAATGACCATGTCAACCACCATCACGATTGCACCGGTGACCCGCATCGAGGGTCACGCGAAGATCACGATTCAGCTGGATGAGCACGGCGATGTTGCCGATGCGCGCTTCCACGTGAATGAATTCCGCGGGTTCGAGAAGTTCACTGAAGGGCGGCTGCTGTGGGAGATGCCCGGCATCACCTCGCGGATCTGCGGTATCTGTCCCGCCAGCCATCTGGTGACGTCGGCGAAAGCGGGGGACGATATCCTCGCGGTTGAGATCCCTGAAACGGCGGAGAAGCTCCGGCGCCTGCTGACGCTCGCGCAGTGGCTCCAGTCGCACGCGCTCAGCTTTTTCCATCTCTCTTCCCCCGATCTGTTGCTCGGGTTCGATGCGGACCCGGCGCAGCGGAACGTGTTCGGACTGATCGCGCACGACAAGGAGTTCGCCCGGCGGGGCATCCGGCTGCGCAAGTTCGGACAGGAGATCATCGAGATGCTCGGCGGACGCCGCATTCACACGCCGTGGACGGTGCCCGGCGGTGTGCGGGAACCGCTGGATCCGGCCCGCCGCGACGCCATGCTGGCCTGGATCCCGGAAGCTCGGGAGACGGTCGGCATCGCACTGGCGACGCTGCAGAAGATGCACGGGAAGTACGCAAAGGACATCCCCGAGTACGGCAACTTCCGGTCGCTTCTCGTCGGACTGGTTTCGAAAGACGGCGGACTGGAATACTACGACGGATTTCTCCGCATTATGGACGGCAACGGCAACACCATCGCGGACAAGCTTGATCCGAAGAAGTATTTCGAATACTTCGGGGAAGCGGCCGAGTCGTGGTCGTACCTCAAGTTCCCGTACTACAAACCGTTCGGATACCCGGACGGCATGTATCGGGTGGGTCCGCTGGCGCGCGTGAATATCTGCGACTTCATTGAGACGCCGTTGGCGGAGGCGGAGCGCAAGGTCTTCAAGGCGCTGAGCGGCAAAGCGGGCGTGGTGAACAATTCGTTCTATTACCACTATGCGCGCCTGATCGAAATGCTCTTTGCGGTCGAGAAGATCGAACAGCTGCTGAAGGATCCCGCGATTCTTGGAAGCACTATCCGGTCAGATGCTTCGATCAACCGCGCGGAAGGCATCGGCTGCTCGGAGGCGCCGCGGGGCGTGCTCTTCCATCATTATCATGTCAACAAGGACGGGGTGATCCAGAAGGCCAACCTGGTGATTGCGACCGCACAGAACAACATCGCGATGAACCGGACCGTGCGGCAACTCGCGTCGCACTTCCTCGACGGGAGGAACGGGAAGATCACGGAAGGGATGCTCAACCGCGTGGAAGCTGGCATCCGCTGCTACGATCCGTGCCTCTCCTGCTCGACGCACGCGCTCGGACAAATGCCGCTGCACGTGCGGGTGCTGGATGCGGACAATCACGTGGTGGATGAGATGATGAGATGAAGCGGGTGCTGGTCATTGGATACGGCAACACGCTGCGGGGGGATGACGCGGCCGGTGTGCGGGCCGCGGAACGGATCAGCGCGCTGTATCCGGAGGCGGCGTGTCGCTGTGTGCACCAACTCTCGCCCGAAATCGCTGCCGATCTGGCCGAAGCCGACGAAGTGTTCTTCCTGGATGCATCGGTGATCGCGGCCGAAGTTCAAGCGCACCTGCTGACGGAAGCGGAAGAGGAGGCCATGCCGGAATCGATTACGGTCGACGGTCGATCGCACTTTGTGACACCGGCGGGCCTTGTGCGGCTCTGCAAGGTACTGTATGAGCGGTGTCCAATCGTATGGATCGTGGGTATTCCCGCATCCGAATTGGACTTTCGCGAAGAACTTTCCGAACGGACATCAGAGGCCGTGGATCTGTGCGTCGAGGTGGTGGGGCGTCTTCTGATGGCCCATCCTTGAATCTGTGCATCTGCGACTACGCTGCCTTTGCCGTGTAATAGGCGCGAAAAACGTGCGACGCACCTAAGGTGCGTGGCAACGACCGAAGGGGTGTCTACCAAGCCCCGAAGCGCGATCTCCAGAACCTCCGAATGACACGGACGCCGAACACATGACTGTTCCCTCATCCGATCGTGCACCGCTTCGTCTTCGCGTCGCCGTCTTCGGCGCTGTGCAGGGTGTCGGCTTCCGGCCGTTCGTTTATCGGCTCGCCACCGACCTGTCTCTCACGGGATGGGTGATCAACTCGGCGCAAGGCGTGCGCATCGAAGTGGAAGGGGAGCGCGCTGTGCTCCATCGTTTCATGCAGCGTCTCCGCAACGAACTCCCGCCCCGTGCGGTCGTCCAGAGCTTGGAGCATTCCTTTCTGGATAGTGTCGGGTACACGGGATTCGAGATCCGTCAGAGCGATGACGTGGGAGAAAAGTCCGCACTCATTCTGCCCGATATCGCCGTCTGTCCCGACTGTCTGCGGGAAATGCGTGATCCGACGGATCGCCGCTATCGGTATCCCTTTACGAACTGCACGAATTGCGGTCCGCGCTTCACGATCATCGAGCAACTTCCGTACGATCGCCCCAACACGTCCATGCGCCGGTTTGCGATGTGCGATGACTGCCGGCGCGAATATGAAGATCCCTCCAACCGCCGGTTCCACGCGCAGCCGATCGCCTGTCCCGTTTGTGGTCCCCGCCTTGAGCTGTGGGATGAGAACGGCACCGTCTTTTCGCGTCGTCACGACGCTCTTCTTGAAGCCGTGGCCATCCTGAAGGCAGGAAAGATCGTCGCGGTCAAAGGACTGGGAGGCTTCCATCTCATGGCGGATGCTTCCAACGCGGATGCGGTTGAACGCCTGCGGGGGCGGAAGCATCGCGAAGAAAAACCGTTCGCGCTGATGGCGCCGTCGCTCGATTCCGTCCGCTCTGTCTGTCGCGTCACTGAGAGCGAAGAGCGACTGCTTGCGTCTCCCGAGTCTCCCATCGTTCTCCTGGAACGACACGGGGACGGACCGGTCCTCATCGCCGCATCGGTCGCCCCCGCGAATCCGTACCTCGGCGTCATGCTCCCGTACACGCCACTCCATCATCTGCTGATGGATGCCGCCGGAACGTGGCTGGTCGCGACGAGCGGCAACCGATCCGACGAACCGATCTGCACGGAAGAGCATGAGGCCCGTCGGCGCCTGGCGGGGATTGCGGATGCGTTCCTCGTCCACAACCGGCCGATCGTGCGGCATGCCGATGACTCGATCGTGCGCATCATTCACGGCCGCGAACTGGTCTGCCGTCGCGCCCGGGGATACGCGCCGCTTCCCGTGCCGCTGCACGGCGCGCTGGATCATGCGCGCCTGCTGGCGGTCGGTCCCCACCTGAAAAATACCGTGGCGCTCGTGAACCATGGCAATGCCTTCGTAAGTCAGCACATCGGCGACCTGGAGACGAGAGAATCGCTCGATGCGTTCCATGCCGTCGTGCGCGATCTGCAGGAACTGCTCGACTGCCGTCCGACCGCCGTGACGTGCGATCCCCATCCCGACTATGCGTCGTCCGGTTTCGCCCGTTCGTCCGGCCTCAAGGTCGAAGAAGTGCAGCACCATCTCGCGCACGTTGCATCGTGCATGGCGGAGAATGAACTCGGCGGGACGGTGCTGGGCGTTTCGTGGGACGGAACCGGATTCGGGGCGGACGGAACCATCTGGGGCGGAGAATTTCTGATCACCGACGGAGCTACCGCGACGAGATTTGCCCGCTTGCGTCCGTTTCCTCTCCCCGGCGGAGATGCGGCGGTCCGCGAGCCGCGCCGTTCGGCGCTCGGACTCCTGCATGAGCTGAATGCTCATGGGACGACGGTCACGGAAGATCTGCCGACGTTCCGCGCCTTCACTTCCGCCGAACGCGACGTATTGCTGCGCGCTCTTGCCCGCGGAATCAACTCGCCGCTGACCTCGAGCGCCGGCCGGCTGTTCGACGCCACCGCGTCGCTGCTGGACATTCGCCAGAAGAGTTCGTTTGAAGGGCAGGCGGCCATGGATCTGGAATTTCTCGCCGGCACCGAGGCGGCTGAAGATGCGTACGCCTTCACGGTCGGGTCTGTTCCGCACCACCCGCATCTTGCACAAGTCGAAGCGCAATACGAAATTGACTGGAGTGACACGGTGCGGGGAATGCTCGCTGACCGGACGTCGGGGATGCCGCCGGCGCGGATCGCCAGGCGATTCCACGCGACACTTGCCGAAATGGTCGTCGCGGTCTGCCGAAAGACGGACCGGGAACGGGTTGTCCTCAGCGGCGGCTGTTTTCAGAACCGCATTCTGCTTGAGCGAACGATTGACCGTCTCGCAGCATCCGGATTTCGGCCGTACTGGCACCAGCGCATCCCGACGAACGACGGCGGCATCGCGCTGGGGCAGGCGTTCGTCGCGCTCCGGCGGAATCATCCGGCACCGACGGCCCGATGAATGTGAGGAGATGACCATGTGTCTGGCAATTCCGGGGAGAGTGGAAGAAATCCGATCGGATGCCGATCCCGCGATGGGCAAGGTGAGCTTCGGCGGCATTCGAAAAGAGATCTGCCTCGATCTTGTCCCCGAGGTCCGCGTCGGCGACTACGTGATCGTGCACGTGGGATTTGCGATCAGCCGGATGGATGAAGCGGAAGCGCTGGAGACGCTGAGACTGTTTGAGCAGATCGGGGAAACATCCGGTGATCCGGAGGCGTCGGATTCGCCGTCGGCATAAGCGATGGATGCGGACGAACTCACTGATGGTGCCGGTCTGCGATCATCTTTCCGGGATCTCATGAACGGAATGAGTATCGCGGCGGCTGTGGCACGCGAGGAATACGCTTGTGCGTTACATCGATGAATTCCGTGACGGTGCGGCGATCCGGAAGGTCGTGGACCATGTGCGGTCCCGGATCACGCGTCCGTGGACGATCATGGAGATCTGCGGCGGACAGACCCACACGATCGTCAAGTCCGGGATCGACGATCTGCTGCCGAAGGAGATCACACTCGTCCACGGTCCCGGCTGTCCGGTCTGTGTCACGCCGCTCGAGATGATCGACAAGGCGGTGGCGATTGCTTCCCGCGCGGAGGTCACGTTTACGTCTTTCGGGGATATGCTTCGCGTCCCGGGGTCCGAGCGGGATCTGCTGAGCGTGAAAGCGGAAGGAGGAGAGGTGCGGATCGTCTATTCGCCCCTGGACGCCGTCCGTCTCGCGCAGCAGCTTCCCGACCGGCAGGTGGTGTTCTTTGCCGTCGGCTTCGAGACCACCGCTCCGGCGAACGCAATGGCGGTCCGCCATGCTGCGGAACACGGCGTGAAGAACTTCTCGATCCTCTGCTCGCATGTGCTCGTCCCGCCGGCCATGGAGGCCATTCTCTCCGCTCCGAACAATCGGGTGCAGGCATTCCTCGCTGCGGGACATGTCTGTACGGTGATGGGCTACGAAGAGTACGAGCCGATCGCCGCGCAGTACCGCGTTCCGATCGTGGTGACCGGCTTCGAGCCGCTCGACCTTCTGCAGGGTGTGGCATTGGCGGTCGATCAGCTGGAAGAAGGGCGCGTCGCGGTGGAGAATCAGTACGCGCGCGCTGTGCGCCGCGAGGGAAATCGGTCCGCCCAGGCGCTGATCCGTCAGATCTTTGACGTGAGCGACCGTGCGTGGCGGGGCATCGGTACGATCCCGCAGAGCGGATATCGTCTGCGTCCCGAATACCGGTCGTTCGATGCGGAACATCGGTTCGCCGTCGGGGCGATCAGTACGCACGAGTCATCCGAGTGCATCGCGGGTGAGATCCTGCGGGGATTGAAGAAGCCCGGTGAATGTCCGGCCTTCGGTGCGCGCTGCACACCGGAGCATCCGCTGGGGGCGCCGATGGTGTCTTCCGAAGGCGCATGCGCGGCGTACTATCATTTCGGGAAACGAACGCTCAACGGCTGACCGCGGTCTCCATCCGCGTTCTTTGATTCTCCAGGCGATTCTTCGTACAATAATCCACCAACCGGACGTTCCCACGCTCCGCCACATCCGATTGATCCGAGGACCTGCATGCAGCATCCCTACGCACTCGCCAATCCGCTGTCTCTGATTCTCGACAAGCCGCGTGAATCATTCTCCCGCGAAGATCTCGTCAAAGTCATCGAAACGCGCGGCATCGAGCGGATCGTCTTTCACTACACCGCCCTGGACGGCAAGTTCAAAGAGCTGAAGATCCCGGTGGTTGACCGTCTCCAGGCGGAGCGGATCCTGGCCGATGGCGAGCGCGCCGATGGATCTTCTCTCTTCCGCGGCATGATCGACGCCGCGGTGTCCGATCTGTACGTGGTTCCGGTATACAAAAGTGCGTTTCTCAATCCCTTCGACGGGAAGAGTCTCGATTTCATCTGCCGATACGTGACCCGTGACGGCGCCCTTGCGTCGTTCGCCCCCGACACGATCCTTCAGAAGGCGAGTGATCTGTTCCGCCGCAGCACGGGCGCGGAGTTGCACGCGCTGGGAGAACTCGAGTTCTTCCTGCTGAGCGATCCGTCGTGCCGCCTCTATGTGCCGAAGAAACAGGGCGGTTACCACTCGTCGGCGCCGTTCCTCAAGGGCGGTCCGATCCTCGATGAGATGGTACGAACGATCGCGCAGATCACCGGTTCGGTCAAGTACGCGCACAGCGAGGTCGGCTCCATTGATCATGTGCGGAGCAACCTCGACGAGATTAGAGACAAACAGGCGGAACAGCTGGAGATCGAGTTCCTGCCGGCGCCGGTGGAGGAGATGGGGGATTTCCTCGTCCTCGCCCGGTGGCTCATCCGCAATGTGGCGTATCAGCACGGTTGCGTTGCGACCTTCACGCCCAAGCTGGAAGAAGGCGTGGCGGGCAACGGACTGCATGTGCACATGGAGGCGGTGAAGGACGGAAAGAACATCATGACCGGAGCCGACGGCCGGCTGTCCGACACCGCCCGGAAGATCATCGGCGGTCTCTGCACGTATGCCGACTCGCTGACCGCCTTCGGTAATACGGTCTCCTCGGCGTATTTGCGGCTTGTCCCGAATCAGGAGGCTCCGACACGCGTGTGCTGGAGTGATATGAATCGTAGCGCGATGATCCGTGTCCCGCTCGGTTGGTCGAACGTTGAAGATCTTGCGCGTCGGCTCAATCCCCGACAGCAGACAAGCCTGAGCCGGTCCGACAGCCGGCAGACCGTCGAGTTGCGGAGTCCGGATGGCAGTGCGCTGGTCCACCTGCTTCTCGCCGGCATTACCATGGCGGCGGAGTGGGGCCTGTCACACACCGAAGCTGCCGCCGTCGCCGAGCGCCTGTACGTGACCGGCAATATCTTCGAGGATCAGCACCTGCTTTCCCGGCTGGAATCGCTGCCGACGAGTTGTGTGGAGTCGTCGCGCATTCTGCTGGCGAAGCGCGACCTGTACGAGCGCGACGGAATCTTTCCGCCGAGCGTTATCGATTATGCAGCCGCCATGCTGAAGAAGGAGAACGACGAGAACATGAACCGCTATCTGGTCGATCTCCCGGCCGACGACCGGCTGCTGGAAACGCGGAAGATCATGCACAAGGATCTGCATAAGCACTGAACCGGCATTGACGTCACGGAGGTCACCATGGCAACGGTCGGAGTCGTACTTTCGGGTTGCGGATATCTGGACGGGGCGGAGATCCAGGAATCGGTGCTCACGTTGCTGGCCCTCGACAGGGCCAAAGCCACCGTGCGATGCATGGCGCCGGACATCGATCAGATGCACGTGATCGATCACCTCTCGGGAAAGGAGACGGCGGAGCGCCGGAATGTGCGCGTTGAAGCGGCGCGGATCGCCCGGGGAAGCGTGGAAGATATCGCGGCTGTCCGCGGCGAGGAACTGGATGCCCTCGTCCTCCCCGGCGGTTACGGCGCGGCAAAGAATCTTTCCGACTACGCGGTCAAAGGGGCCGCGTGCAGTGTCCATCCGGACGTGGCGCGCCTCGTCCGCGAGATGCTCGGGGCACGCAAGCCGATCGGGGCCATCTGCATCGCACCGGCGGTCCTGGCCCGCATTCTGCAGGATGCGGGCGTGTCCGCAACCCTGACCATCGGCAATGATGCAGCGACCGCACGGGATATTGCGTCGACGGGGAATCGTCATCGCCCGGCTCCTGTGACCGATATCGTGGTCGATCGGAAGAACCGGATCGTGACCACGCCGGCGTATATGCTCGGTCCGAGCATCGCGCCGGTCGCGAAAGGAATCGAGAAGGCCGTGAAGGAAGTGCTCGAAATGGTCAAACGACCGGGGAAGCGATGAGCGGAAGGATGGGAATGGACCTGAGCGGCGGCTTTGCCTGTCCGCTGCCGATCAGCGAGTATCCGCGGGTGCTGCTGGCGCATGGCGGCGGCGGTCGGCTGTCACAGCAGCTGATCCGCTCGATGTTCCTGTCCCGGTTCGATAGCGCGCTGCTGGCGCCGATGCATGACGGTGCCGTGCTTCCGGTCGGCGATCAGCGGCTGGCGTTTTCCACAGATTCGTACGTCGTACATCCGGTGTTCTTTCCGGGCGGGGACATCGGCAGCCTTGCGGTCCACGGGACGGTGAACGATCTCGCGATGTGCGGAGCCCGGCCGCTCTATCTCTCCGCCGGCTTTATTATTGAAGAAGGATTCGCCATGGATGATCTGTGGCGGATCGTCTGTTCGATGCAGGCGGCGGCCCGAACCGCTGGAGTTCAGCTTGTCACCGGCGACACGAAAGTAGTGGATCGGCACAAAGGAGACGGCATTTTCATCAACACCTCGGGTGTCGGGGTGATTCCGCCCGGTGTGGAGATCGATCCCCGACGTGCTCGGCCTGGAGACCGCGTATTATTGAGCGGCTCGATCGCCGATCATGGCATGGCGATCATGTCGGTGCGCGAAGGGCTGGAATTCGAGACAGAGTTGCGCAGTGACACCGCCGCGTTGAACGGTCTGGTTGACGCGATGCTGAGTGCCGGCCGGCAGATTCATGTGCTGCGCGATCCGACCCGCGGCGGCGTGGCCTCGGCCCTCAACGAGATCGCCGACAGTGCCCGGGTGGGTATCCGAATCGACGAAGAAGCGATCCCCATTGCTGACAGCGTCAAGGGCGCCTGCGAGATTCTGGGCCTTGATCCGCTTTACGTGGCAAATGAGGGAAAGCTGATCGCCATCGTCGGTCCGAACGATGCCGATGCAATTCTCGCAACCATGCAGCGGCACCCGCTGGGGCGCGATGCGGTGGTGCTGGGCGAAGTCACCGCGGATCATCCGGGTACCGTCGTCATGAAGACCCGCATCGGCGGTTCGCGCGTCGTGGATATGCTCTCCGGCGAACAACTCCCGCGCATTTGTTGAACATCGCTTCGTCCGGCATCATGGCTCATCCCTTCAGATACATTTTCGGTCCCGTTCCGTCCCGCCGGCTCGGCTATTCGCTCGGCGTCGATATCATCCCGTCAAAACTGTGTACGCTGGATTGCGTGTACTGTGAGGTAGGCCGCACGGACATGCGCGGCATCGCGCGAAAAGAATATCTTCCGGCGGCGGAGATTCTCACAGAAGTGCGTGAAGCGGTCGAGCAGTATCCGGGACTTGACCACATTACGATTTCAGGATCGGGTGAACCGACGCTGAACAGCGCCATCGGCACGATCATTCGCAGCATCAGGAGCTTCACGCGCACGCCGGTGGCGGTCCTGACGAACGGAACGCTGCTTACGCTTCCCGAAGTGCGCCGGGATGTGCTCGATGCGGATGTGGTCTCGCCGTCGCTGGATGCCGTGAGCCAGGAGGTCTTTGAGCGCGTGGACCGTCCCCATCCGCGGCTGCGCAGCGCCGACATCGTCGAAGGGCTGGTCGCGTTCCGGAATGAATATCGCGGGGATCTCTGGCTGGAGATCCTTCTGGTGCGCGAAATCAACGACACTGCCGAGGAACTGGCGCGTCTCGTGCAGGCGGTCGAGCGGATCCGGCCCGATCGGATCCATCTGAACACGGTGGTGCGTCCCCCGGCGGAGGCGTTCGCCCACCCCGTCGATGAGCAGCGTATGCACGAGATCCAACAGATGTTCGGGAGCCGGTGCGAGGTGATCGGCGTGTTTCGCGAGAAGCACAAGACGCTCGACCGCGTGGCGGACGCCGATGCGATCCTGTCGTTGCTCCGGCGCCGCGGTATGACCGCGGCGGGGATCAGCATGGCGCTCGAGCTTCGCATTGAGGACGTGCTCCGCGTTCTCGTCGCGATGGAGCGCGATCGGACCATACGGGTGTTCGAGTTCGAAGGCGAGCAGTTCTACCAGGCGATCGAGTCCGCCGATCCGGAAAGTTGATTGCATGATTCGGGCGCTGTCGCTCATGCCCGAATCTGCCTCTATTCTCAAAAAGAGCGGAGCAGTACTCTCAGAATTGCGAAATTCTACGATTTCTCCCCTTTGAATCCCCATTTTTGCCGCGTATCCGCCGCACTGAAATGGAACAGTTCTTGCCCCGGAGTGAGCGTCAAAACTGAGACACGAACAACTGAACATTCTTACTGAGAGACCGGATAAAATGTCAGACGCAAGCGCTTCTCCAACTGAACGAAAGAAAGTGACGATCGACGGCAACGAAGCCGCTGCCTACGTCGCGCACAAGCTGAACGAAGTCATCGCGATCTATCCCATCACTCCTTCGTCCAACATGGGCGAATGGGCGGATGAATGGTCGGCGCAGGGCCGGAAGAATCTCTGGGGCACGGTCCCGACGGTTGTCGAGATGCAGAGCGAAGGCGGTGCCGCCGGCGCGGTTCACGGCGCACTCCAGGCCGGAGCGCTTTCCTGCACGTTCACGGCGTCGCAGGGCCTGCTGCTGATGATCCCGAACATGTTCAAGATCGCCGGCGAGTTGACACCGACGGTCTTCCACATCGCGGCACGCACCGTCGCCACGCACGCCCTCTCGATCTTCGGCGATCACAGCGACGTGATGTCGACCCGTGCCACCGGCTGGGCGATGCTCTCGTCCAACAGCGTGCAGGAGGTGATGGATATGGCCTGCATCGCACAGGCCGCCACACTCGAAGCCCGCGTGCCGTTCATCCATTTCTTCGACGGATTCCGGACCTCGCACGAGGTCATGAAGATCGAGCAGCTCAGCGATGGCGATCTTCGCGCCATGATTGACGATGAGCTGGTCCGCAAGCATCGTGAACGCGCACTATCGCCGGAACATCCGGTCATCCGCGGCACCGCGCAGAATCCCGACGTGTTCTTCCAGGCCCGCGAAGCGGCGAACACGTACTACACGGCGGTGCCGGGCATCGTCGAGAAGGCGATGCAGAAGTTCGCGAAGCAGGTCGGCCGCGAATACAAGCTCTTCCAGTACATCGGCGCTCCGGACGCCGAGCGCGTCATCGTGATGATGGGCTCGGGCGTGGAAACGGCGGAGGAAACGGTCGAAGCACTCATGGCCAACGGCGAGAAGGTGGGACTGCTCAAGGTTCGCCTCTACCGGCCGTTCTCGCTCACCCACTTCCTCACGGCGCTCCCGACGACGACGAGGTCCATCGCCGTGCTCGATCGGACGAAGGAGTACGGTTCCTCCGGCGAGCCGCTCTACCTCGACGTGGTGAATGCGATCCTCGAGTCCTTCAACGCCGGCACGCTGCCGTTGAAGTCCATCCCGAAGATCATCGGCGGACGCTACGGTCTCTCGTCGAAGGAGTTCACGCCGGCAATGGTCAAGGCGGTGTTCGACGAGCAGAAGAAGCCCGCCGCGAAGAATCACTTTACGGTCGGCATCGACGACGACGTGACGCATACCAGTCTCCCGGTGGATGCCGCGTTCAGCGTCGAGAAGCCGGATGTCGTGCGGGCCATCTTCTACGGCCTCGGTGCCGACGGTACGGTCAGCGCGAACAAGAATTCCATCAAGATCATCGGCGAGGATACACCCAACTACGCGCAGGGATACTTCGTCTACGATTCGAAGAAATCGGGTTCGACCACGGTCTCCCACCTGCGCTTCGGTCCCCGTCCGATCCGCTCCATCTACCTCATCGATCGGGCCAGCTTCGTTGCGTGCCACCAGTGGTTCTTCCTCGAGAAGTTCGATGTGCTGCGCGCGGCTGCGCCGGGTGGTACGTTCCTGCTGAACAGCCTGTACGGTCCCGACAAGGTGTGGGATCAGCTGCCGCGGATCATCCAAAAGCAGATCGTGGATAAGAAGCTGAAGCTGTACGTCATCGATGCCTACGACGTGGCCCGGAAGACCGGCATGGGCGGGCGGATCAACACGATCATGCAAACCTGCTTCTTTGCGATCTCCGGTGTCCTGCCGAAGGATGAAGCGATCGCGGCGATCAAGAATTCGATCAAAAAGACGTACGGCCGCAAGGGCGAGCATGTTGTCCAGCAGAACTATAAGGCGGTGGATCAGACACTGGAGAATTTGTTCGAAGTGAACGTTCCGGCGACGGTCTCGAGCACGATCGAGATGCCTCCGGTCGTTTCGCCGAAGGCGCCGGAGTTCGTCCGGAAGGTCACGGCCCCGATCATCGGCGGCGACGGGGACGCGCTTCCCGTCAGCGCCATCCCGGCGGACGGCACGTTCCCGACGGGGACGTCGCAGTGGGAAAAGCGGAACATCGCGATGGAAATTCCGGTGTGGGAATCGGAAATCTGCATCCAGTGCAACAAGTGCGCGCTGGTCTGTCCGCATGCGGCGATCCGCGTGAAGGTGTACGATCCGCAGGCGCTCAGCGGCGCACCGGCGACGTATAAGTCGATGGACTACAAGGGCATCGAGTACAAAGGAATGAAGTACACCGTGCAGGTCGCGCCGGAAGATTGCACCGGCTGCGGACTTTGCGTGGAAGTATGCCCGGCCAAGAGCAAGAAGGAGGCGAAGGTCAAGGCGATCAACATGAAGCCCCAGCCGCCGATCCGGGAGACGGAGCGCGCCAACTTCGAGTTCTTCCTCGGTCTGGCGGATGTCGATCGGCGCACGGTCAAGGTTGACACGGTGAAGGGATCGCAGTTCCTGCGGCCGCTGTTCGAGTTCTCGGGCGCCTGCTCCGGTTGCGGCGAGACGCCGTACGTGAAGCTCGTCAGCCAGCTCTTCGGCGATCGCGCGCTGGTGGCCAATGCCACCGGTTGCTCCTCCATCTACGGCGGCAACCTGCCGACGACGCCGTGGGCAACGGATGTGAACGGCCGCGGTCCCGCGTGGTCCAACTCCCTCTTCGAGGACAACGCCGAGTTCGGCCTCGGCATGCGCGTGACGGCCGACAAGCTGATGGAGATGGCACGGGAACTCGTCGCCAGGATGAAGCCGGAGATCGGTGCCGAGCTTGCCGACGCGCTTCTCACCGCCTCCCAGGCGGACGAGGCGGGGATCTACGAGCAGCGTACCCGCGTAGCGCAACTGAAGCAGAAGCTTGCCGCGGTGAAGAGCCCCGATGCGTCGCGCCTGCACAGCATCGCGGACAATCTCGTCAAGCGCAGCGTCTGGATCATGGGCGGCGACGGCTGGGCGTACGATATCGGCTACGGCGGACTGGATCACGTCCTGGCATCCGGCAAGAATGTGAACATTCTGGTGCTGGATACGGAAGTGTACTCCAACACCGGCGGTCAGATGTCGAAGTCCACCCCGCGCTCAGCGGTGGCGAAGTTCGCTGCGGCCGGCAAGCCGACCGCCAAGAAGGATCTCTCGATGATGGCGATGATGTACAACAACGTCTACGTCGCCCGCGTGGCGATGGGCTCGAATGATGCACAGACGGTGCGCGCGTTCATCGAAGCGGAAGCGTACGACGGGCCGTCCATCATTATCGCTTATTCGCACTGCATCGCGCACGGGATCGATATGGCGCGCGGGATGACGAACCAGAAGCTGGCCGTTGAAACCGGTTACTGGCCGCTGTTCCGATACAACCCGGCACTCATCGCGGAAGGGAAGAATCCGTTCAAGCTCGATTCGAAGGCGCCGAAGGGTGCTCTGGCGGACTTTGCCTCGCTGGAAACGCGCTTCAACGTCCTGATGAAGAGCAATCCCGACCGCGCCAAAGAACTGATGAAACTGGCGGAAGCAGACATTCAGACACGTTGGGCCTTGTACGAGCAGTTCGCGCAGGAAGAGGCCCCGGCGCCTCACGCTCCCGCGACAACCAATGAGCCTCGGTGAAAGGATCGAGTGATGGATCTCTCCACGACGTATCTTGGACTGAAACTGAAGAATCCCCTCGTGGCATCGGCGAGCCCGCTCTCCCGGTCGCTGGATTCCATGCGCCACCTGGAAGATGCGGGTGTCTCGGCGATCGTGATGTATTCGATCTTCGAAGAACAGTTGACGCACGAAGCGGAGGCGCTTGAGCATTACAAATCCTATGGAACGGATAGCTTCGCGGAAGCGTTATCTTATTTTCCGGATACCGGCGAGTACAACCTCGGGCCTGAGGAGCACCTGAAGCTTCTCTCGAAAGCGTCAAAGGAACTCGGTATCCCGGTCATCGGCAGTCTGAACGGTATCACGGACGGCGGATGGATCGACTACGCGAAGCAGATGGAAGAGGCGGGTGCCGCGGCGCTCGAGCTCAATGTCTATTATATCGCGACCGATCCGTCGATGGACAGTCAGGCCGTCGAGCAGCGGTACACGGAAATCCTGCGGCACGTGAAGCGGGCGGTGCGCATCCCGGTCGCGGTGAAGCTCAGCCCGTTCTTCAGCTCGCTGGCGCATACTGCGCAGCGGCTGGCGGCGGACGGGGCGGACGGACTGGTGCTCTTCAACCGGTTCTATCAGCCGGACATCGACCTGGATGAGCTCGATGTGAAGCCCGGCGTCGGACTGAGCGATTCATACGACAATCGTCTTCCCATGCGGTGGATCGGTATTCTCCACGGCAGGGTGAAGGCAAGTCTGGCGGCGACCAGCGGCATCCACACGCACGAGGATATGCTGAAGCTTCTCATGGTCGGTGCGGATGTGACGATGATGTGTTCGGCGCTTCTGATGCATGGTCCGCAGCACGCAGCCAAGGTGTTGCACGACCTGGAGAAATGGATGCAGGAGCATGAATACGTGTCGGTGGAGCAGATGAAGGGCAGTTTGAGTCATAAATCGGTGGCGGACCCTTCGGCGTATGAACGGGCCAATTACATGAAAGCGCTCAACCGGTTCAAGCTGCTCGTGTAGCACGTGCGGATGGGTTCGTGGTGGAGGGGATCGTGAAGAAACGAACATCGGGAACCAAGCGAAACACAAAGCGCCTCCTCAGCGCGCTGAACGCGTCGCTGAGCAAGATTGGCACCTCACCGCACGCTCGATCCATGAGCGACGCCGAGACCTATGTCTGCTCGGTCTGCAACATGACCGTGCAGGCGTGCAGGATCCACGCGGGCACGGTTTGCCGCGAGATGATCCGGGAAGGGACGGATTCCTGGTTCCTGGAGGATGCGTTGCTTCATCCCGAGGAGCAGCGGCAGGGGCGGTGTGTGCTGTGCGGTGAGCAGATCGCGACCGGAACCCTGAAGAAGAATCCGGTGGCGGAGCTGTGCGGGCGGTGTGCGAAAAGGGGACACCACCTGCGGCCGTCGGTGGGCGTCACCAGGGCGTGAGTGAGCAGGGCGGGTTCCATCTTTCAGACTCTTCAGGTGTGTGATGTTTCAGACTGATTCGTTGATTTCGATTCTCCGCCGGTTCGATAAACCGGGTCCCCGATATACCAGTTATCCCACCGCGCCGGTGTTCTCGACGGCGTACGGGCCCGCGGAATACGAAGCCGATATCCGCAGCACGAACGTTGACGCCTCCGCCCCGCTGTCGCTCTATCTGCACATTCCGTTCTGTGACACACTCTGCTACTTCTGCGGCTGCACCACGGTGATCACGCGGAACCGGGATCACATTTCCCGGTATCTGGAGACGCTGAAGAAAGAAATCGCGCAGACGGCGGCCCTGATCGATCGGCGGCGCCCCGTCGTTCAGATGGCCTGGGGCGGCGGGACCCCTTCGAGCCTGACGCCGGCGGAGATCCGTGATCTGGCGTCGTTCATCCGGGAGCGATTCCAGTTCGCGCCGGATGCGGAGTTCAGCGTTGAACTTGACCCGCGCGAGCTGACCGAGGAGCACATGCGGGCGTTCGTGGAATCCGGCGCCAACCGCTTCAGCCTCGGCGTGCAGGATTTCGACGACCGCGTGCAGGCGGCGGTGCACCGTATACAGCCGGAAGATCTCACGACGAATGTCTTCACCTGGAGCCGTGCGCTGGGTGTGTCCAGCATGAACGTCGATCTGATCTACGGCCTGCCGTTGCAGTCCGTCGAAAGTTTTCAGCGCACGCTCGACAGGGTCGTTGCCCTGTCGCCGGATCGGGTCGCGGTGTTCAACTTTGCGTACGTGCCGTGGATGAAGCCGCATCAGAAACTTATCCACCAGGAGGACCTGCCGTCACCGGAGACGAAGCTTGAGCTGCTGATGGCAACCATCACTACCCTGCACGCTGCCGGGTATGAATACATCGGCATGGACCACTTCGCGAAGCCGCATGACGAGCTGGCCCGGGCGCAGAAGGCGAAGGCGCTCCACCGGAATTTTCAGGGATACTCGACACGTGCCGGCGCGGATCTTTACGGATTCGGCATGTCCGCTATTTCGCATATCGACGGCATCTATGCGCAGAACGTAAAGACGCTGGACGAGTATCACGCTGCCGTCAGCGCGGGTCGGCTGCCGACCGTGTTGGGATACCGCATGACCGAAGATGACCGGATCCGCAAGTACGTCATCATGCGGCTGATGTGCGATCTGGAACTTGACACGCACGCTGTGGAACAACGCTTCGGCATCCGGTTCGACGAGTACTTTGCGGATTCGTTGTCGCAATTGTCGGAATTCACCGCCATGGGCCTCGTCCGCGTGACTTCGGGAAAGATCACCGTCGAAGCGGATGGCCGGTTCGTGTTGCGGAACATCGCGATGTGTTTTGACGCGTTCCTGAAGAAGCTCTCGGGCCCGAAGCCGGTGTTCTCCCGGACCGTCTGATCATTACCCGCCGGTGGCGGGCGTGACCGTTGTTGCTTTCCCCTGCAAATCTCAGTACTATTTCACGGTCTCTCTCCACGCCTCTGACCTGCACTTCTCTCTAGGGAGGTATCCCATGATTCGCAAACAAGAAGCCCTCGACTACCATTCGGTGGGACGTCGGGGCAAGGTCGAAGTTGTACCTTCAAAACCCTGTCAGACGCAGCGCGACCTTGCGTTGGCCTACACGCCGGGTGTCGCGGAACCCTGTCGTGAGATCGAAGCCAATCCGGAAGAAGCCTACCGATATACATCCAAAGGAAATCTCGTGGCCGTGGTGTCGAACGGAACCGCCGTACTCGGTCTGGGCGACATCGGCGCCCTCGCCGGCAAGCCGGTCATGGAGGGAAAAGGTGTACTCTTCAAGCGGTTTGCGGATATCGACGTGTTCGACATCGAACTGAACACGCACGATCCGGACGATGTTATCAAGGCCGTTCGGCTCCTTGAACCGACCTTCGGAGGCATCAACCTCGAGGACATCAAGGCTCCGGAGTGCTTCTATATTGAAGAAGAGCTCAAGAAGGTCATGAACATCCCGGTTTTCCACGATGATCAGCACGGGACGGCGATCATCAGCGGCGCGGCGCTCGTGAACGCGCTCGAGGTCGTCGGAAAGAAGGTCGAGGATGTTCGCGTCGTGTTCAGCGGCGCGGGTGCCGCCGGGATCGCCTGCGCCCATCTGTACGAGCGGCTTGGCGTCCGACGCGAGCATATGATGCTGGTCGACACGAAGGGCGTTGTGTACAAGGGTCGCAAGGAGGGCATGAACCCGTACAAAGAATACTTTGCGGCGGACACGAACGCACGCTCTCTGGCGGAGGCTATGAAGGGTGCGGACGCGTTCTGCGGCGTCTCGGCGAAGGGAATTCTGACGAAGGAGATGGTGCGGTCGATGGCGGATAATCCGGTCGTCTTTGCAATGGCGAATCCCGATCCGGAAATCACGTACGAGGACGCTGTCAGCGCCCGCAGTGACGTCATCATCGCCACGGGTCGGTCGGACTATCCGAACCAGGTCAACAATGTTCTCGGATTCCCGTTCATCTTCCGCGGTGCCCTGGATGTACGCGCAACGGTGATCAATGACGAGATGAAGATCGCGGCGTCGAAAGCGCTCGCAATGCTCGCAAAGGAAGACGTTCCGGATTCCGTGCTCAAGGCGTACGGTCAGAAGCGGATGGAGTTTGGCCGCCAGTACATCATCCCGAAGCCGTTCGATCCGCGGGTGCTCTTCTGGGAAGCGACCGCCGTCGCGCGTGCGGCCATGGAGACCGGCGTTGCGCGAACGCCTATCAAGGACTTCGAAGCGTACCGCGACCAGCTCGAATCCCGTCTCGGAAAATCCCGCGAGGTGATGCGCGTCTTCGTGAGCAAGGCGAAGAACGTGCCGAAGCGCATTGTGTTCCCGGAAGGGGAAGAAGACAAGATCCTTCGCGCGGCGCAGATCCTGCTCGATGAACGCATCGCCAAGCCGATTCTGCTGGGAAGCAAGGCGGTGATCGAGCACCGGATCTCGGATCTCGGTCTCGAGTTGGACGGCGCCACCATCATCGATCCGATGGAATCCATGCGGTTCGATGAGTACACGACTGCGCTGTACAACATGCGCAAGCGCAAGGGCGTCACGCTGCAATCGGCCAAGCAGATGATGAAGAACCGGAACGTGTTTGGCATGATGATGGCGGAGATGGAGGATGCGGACGGCCTGATCTCCGGCCTCACGCAGTCCTATCCCGAGACCATTCGCCCGGCGTTGCAGATCATCGGCACCCGGGAAGGAGTCCAGCGCGTGAGCGGCATGTACATGCTGGTCTTCAAGAACCAGACGCTCTTCGTGGCGGACGCCACCGTCAATATCGATCCCGACGCCGAAGCGCTCGCGGAGATCGCGCTCCTCACGGCGGAAAAAGTGCGATATCTGAACATCGAGCCGAAAGTGGCAATGCTGTCGTTCAGCAACTTCGGCAGCACGCCGCATCCGCTGACGGAGAAGGTCCGGCGCGCGGTGGAGATCGTCAAGTCCAAGGCGCCGAATCTGGTGATCGACGGCGAGATGATGGCGGACACCGCGACGAGCAACGACATCGTTTCGGAGTTCTACCCCTTCAGCACGATCAAGGGCGATGCGAACGTGCTCATTTGCCCCGACCTGACATCGGCGAACATCGCGTACAAGCTGCTGGCGAAGGTCGGCGGTGCGACCGCGATCGGACCGATTCTGCTCGGCATCAAGAAGCCGGTGTATCTGCTTGCGCCCGGCGTCGATGTCAGCGAGATCGTCAACATCACCGCGATGTCGGTCGTGGAAGCGCAGCGCCTCAGTGAAGGAAAGCCGGGCCGGCCGGAAGACGTGCTGGAAAATTCCCGCAGCTCGCTTCAGCCTGCCAAGTAATCGCATCACCTGCCGATTGCCTGAAGCCTCCGGGGAAGGTCCCTCGGAGGCTTCAGCGTTTCCCGGATCGGCGTCCGCACGAACCGGTTGCTGAGGCTGTCGACGGCTTATCGGAATCAAGAATGCCCTCCGGCAACCTTCTCAAAACTGCCAACCTTCATGATCTATTCCGATGATTCCTGCCCCATTTCCGCAGATGCGTACAGGTCCTTGTGGCACACAACTTGACGAAGGGAGCGCATCTGAGAACGAGCGTTGGACGAAGAGGAGCCTATGATCAGAGGAACAATAGTCGTCGACACGCAGATCTGCAAAGGATGTGAACTCTGCATCACCGCCTGCCCCCAGGATTGCCTGGAGCTTTCGCCCGGCCTGAACCAAAAGGGATACCGCTACGCGCAACTGAAGAACGACACGTGCACCGGATGTGTCAACTGTGCGATCGTGTGTCCTGACTGCGCGATCACAGTGTATCGTCAGGCGAAGAAGCCGCGCAGCGTCGCGGTCACGGCGTAATACGAGGACAGAGACAGGAACTTTCCATGGCACAGTCGAACGGAACAGACGTACGATTAATGAAGGGGAATGAAGCCCTCGCCGAAGCGGCGTTGCGCGCCGGTATGCAGGCGTACTTCGGCTATCCGATCACACCGCAATCCGAAGTGATGGAGTACCTGACCATGCATGCGCCGGAACATCCGGGCGTGGTCATTCTCCAGGCAGAGAGCGAACTCGCGGCGATCAACATGGTGTACGGTGCCGCCGGCGCCGGCGCGCGCGTGATGATCTCCTCCTCAAGTCCCGGCATCAGTCTGATGCAGGAGGGGCTTTCTTACATGACCTCCGCCCAGCTGCCGGCGCTCGTGGTGAACGTCCAGCGCGGCGGCCCGGGTTTGGGGACGATTCAACCGTCGCAGGGAGATTATTTCCAGGCGGTCAAAGGCGGCGGTCATGGTGATTACCGTCTGATCGTTCTTGCTCCCGCTTCGGTCCAGGAAATGGTGGATTTTGTGTTTGATGCCTTCCGGCTCACGGAGAAGTACCGGAATCCTGCCATGATCCTCGCGGACGGTGCGCTCGGACAGATGATGGAGAAGGTCGCCCTGCCGCCGGTCGGATCACTGCCCCGCAGCGCCGCCCCGTGGGCGACGGTGGGCAAGCCGGCGACGCGCGAACGGAATATTGTGACCTCGCTGTTCATCCAGCCGGAACGGATGGAACAGATCAACCTTCAGTTGCAGGCGAAGTACCGCACGCTTGAGAAGGAGGAAGTGCGGTGCGAGCAGCTGCAGATGGAGGACGCCGACTTCGCGCTCGTGGCCTTCGGCCTGACGTCGCGCATTTGCCAGAAAGCGATGGAGCTGGCGCGGCAGAAGGGAATTCGCGTGGGTCTCATCCGGCCGATCACGCTGTATCCGTTCCCCTCGGCGGTGATCCGAAAGGCCGCAGGACAGGTGGAAGCGTTCGTGACCGTTGAAATGAATGCGGGCCAGATGGTGGAAGATGTGCGACTGGCCGTTGACGGAACGCGACCGGTGCACTTCACGGGGCGCATGGGAGGAATGATCCCGACGCCCGAGGAGATCCTCGCAAAGATCGAAGCCGTGGTCGCCGAACCGTCACTCCAGCACGCGTGAGGAGAAGAGAGGCATGAAAGAGCCAGATGTGATCGAAGGAATGGAAGTCGTCTACCGCAAACCGCAGACGCTGACCGCAACGCCGATGCACTACTGTCCGGGCTGCAGTCACGGCGTCGTGCACAAGATCCTGATGGAAGTGGTGGACGAGATGGGCATTCAGGACAAGACGGTCGGCGTGGCGCCGGTGGGATGTTCGGTCTTCGCATATGACTACATGAACGTGGATATGCAGGAAGCTGCCCACGGCCGCGCAAGCGCCGTGGCGACGGGCATTCGGCGGGTGCTGCCGGATACGTACGTCTTCGCCTACCAGGGGGACGGCGACCTCGCAGCCATCGGAACCGGCGAAACCGTGCACACGGTCAATCGGGGTGAGAACATCCTCATGGTGTTCATCAACAACGGCATCTACGGCATGACGGGGGGACAGATGGCCCCGACGTCGCTGCTGGGCATGAAGACGTCGACCTCTCCGTACGGACGGGAAGCCGCGGTGAACGGCTATCCGTTGCGGATCACGGAATTGCTCGCGCAGCTGCCGGGTGCCTACTATGTGACGCGCCAGTCCGTGCACACGACTGCGGCCGTGCGGAAGTGCAAGAAAGCCATCGAAGCATCGTTCCGGTATCAGACAGAGAAACGCGGCACATGTTTCATCGAAGTCGTGGCCAATTGTCCGTCCGGCTGGAAGATGACGCCCAACGAAGCGAATGACTGGCTCGAGAAGAATATGTTTCCCTATTATCCGATCGGGGATATCAAGGCGCCGAAGCAATAGCGGCGGCCGATCCCCGGAAGCAGAGGTCCTATGAATCATGCACATGAAATCATCATCGCCGGCTTCGGAGGACAGGGTGTTCTCTCGATGGGCCAGATCATCTCCTACTCCGCCATGAAGGAAGGAAAGGAAGTCAGCTGGATGCCTTCCTACGGACCGGAGATGCGTGGCGGCACGGCCAACTGTATTGTGATCGTCTCTGAACAGCGGATCAGCTCGCCGATCGTGACACGGTTCGACACCGCGATCGTGCTGAACCAGCCGTCACTCGACAAGTTCCAGGCGGCCGTGAAGCCGGGCGGCTTGCTGTTGTATGAGCGCTCGACCATCATCACGCCTCCCACGCGGACGGACATCGAGGTCATGGGCATCCCCGGACTGGAGGAAGCGCAGCGCCTCACCAGCAAACAGGTGGCCAACATGGTCCTGCTGGGTGCATTTCTTGAGCGCCGACCGGTGGTGAAACGCGAGAACGTCATCAGCGCGCTGCACAGTGTGCTGCCCCCGCACCGCCAGCATCTGCTCCCTGCCAACGAGCAGGCACTGGCGCGTGGCCGGGAACTGGCCCTGGAGCATGCCGGTCGATTGGTCGAGTCATGAGCGGATGGCACGCGGGGAAGAACGCAACGGAGGGTATGTCATGAGCACGGAGCATGTCGAATGCAGCCACGCATGTCGCAATACCTGCGGCATGCTGAATGAAGCGATTCGCGAAGAGACCGCCATGGTGCGGTTCTATGAGCACCTCATGAAGGAATGCGATTATCCGGATGTGAGCGGCTTCGTCCGGGAACTGCTCGAAGAACGCAGTCGCACGGTCATCCGAATCATGCAGAAACTCAACGAACTGCGGGCGAGGGGACAGATTCTGGACGGGGTCATGTCCAGCTACAACCCCGCTCCCTGAGGCGCGGTGCTGCTCCCCGCGCTCCGACGACGGATGCCTCTGCATGCGGGGGCGGCCGATACGAGCACGGGTGCACGAGACCGGGGGAAGTCGTATATTGGTGGTGCCGGAGCAATCCGGACTGTGTCGCTGGTTCAACCGATGGAGGCAGCTATGGACCAGCAAATGCTCTTCACCGTCAAACGTGCGCTGCTGCACGAGCTGGATACCACGCTTCAGCGCTCCTGTCACCAGAGTCTCCGGGATGTTCTTACCGATCTGCGCATCCGGTGCGCAAATGTCGGACCGGATCCTACACCGGACGAGGTCGTGGAGCTGCTGCTGCGAAACGACATTCTCACGCTCCGTGCCGCCGCGCCGATGGCGCGCCTTCGCTCATCGCTCGACCGATGGCACCGTGGATCGCTGGGTCTGTGTGAACGATGCGGGGCGGAGATTCCTCCGCCCGACCTGGAGCGGGACCCGATGCGATCCCGATGTCGTGCCTGTGAACATGCCTGACTGTACTCCCGGCCGCCCGGCATGGGAGCCCCTGATCCCGAATCGATGGAGATGAACGGACATGATCTTCGGAATCCTGAAGGAGAATTTTGTCTCGGAGCGCCGCGTCGTGCTCACGCCTCCGGCGGTTCAATCGCTCGTCTCGCTCGGCTGCACGGTGTACGTGGAACGCGACGCCGGCGTCCTCAGCCATTTCCCGGACGATGAGTACCGAAAAGCGGGTGGTACCATCGCGTACAGCGCCGAAGAAGTCGTGCGACGCTCCGATGTTGTGCTGAAGATCGCGCCGCCGACGGAAGAAGAGCTCGAGGCGTTGCGCGAGGATCAGACGCTCCTCTCCGTCCTTCATCTCTCCATCGCCCGACGCAAGGTGATGGATCTGCTCCTGTCGAAGCGGACGGCCGCCGTGGCGCTGGAGCTGATCGAGAATCAGCATGGTGATCTGTCAATCGTGCAGGCGATGAGCGAGATCGCGGGCCAGATCTCGATCCATGTCGCCGCGCACTATCTGCAGGCGCGTGAAGGCGGTCGCGGCATTCTGCTGGGCAGCCTGCCGGGCGTTCCGGCGGCGACCGTGGTCATTCTGGGCGCCGGTACGGTGGGACGAACTGCGGCCCGCGCCGCGCTCGGACTCGGATCACGCGTGGTCGTGCTGGACAAGGATCTGACGCGGCTGCGCGAATTCGAGCAGCTGTTCCAATGGCGCATCACGACGGCCATCGCCGACCGGTACTTTGTCGAACGCGCGGTAAAGGAAGCCGATGTGGTGATCGGTGCCATTCTGCTGAAAGGTGAAAAGACGCCGCACGTGGTGACCGAAGCGATGGTGAAAGAAATGAAGCCCGGGTCGGTGATCGTGGACGTGTCGATCGACCAGGGAGGATGCGTGGAAACGAGTCGTCCGACGACGCTGGCGGATCCCGTGTTCATGCTGCACGGGGTGACGCATTACTGCGTGCCGAACATTCCGGCGGCGGTGCCGCGGACGGCGACGGTCTGCCTTTCCAATACCCTGCTGCCGTATCTGCAGTCGATGGCGGACATCGGTGTGGACGCGGCCCTGCGCAGTGATCGCGGGCTGTCGGCGGCTGTCTGTACCTACGGCGGTACGTGTGTGAACAAAGCCGCGGCGCGGATCTTCAGCGTCCCGTCCCGTGCGCTGACCGAGCTCCCGACGATGAATTCCTCGCTTGAATCCCGGAAGAGGCTATGAACTGGATTGACCAATATCGCGCGAAGTGTGTCAGCATTGAGGAGGCTGTTTCGGTCGTCAGGTCCGGCGACCGGGTGTTCCTGAGCGGCAATGCCGCCACGCCGATATTACTGATGAAGGCGCTGGCGGCGCGAGCGTCAGAGCTGCGAAGCGTTGAGTTGAATCACTTGCTGCTGCTCGGCGACGATCCGCTGTCAAAGCCGGGGATGGCGGACCATTTCCGGCACAATTCCCTTTTCGTCGGTCCGGCGGACCGGGCCTCGATTGCGGCGGGGACGGCGGATTATGTTCCGGTGCATCTTTCGGATATCCCGTCGCTCTTTCGCGGGGGACCGATTGCGCTCGACGTCGCGTTCGTTCACCTCTCACCGCCGGACGAACACGGATTCATGAGCTTCGGCGCGGAATGTGCAGCCTCGAAGTCCGCCGCGGAGAACGCGCGGATCGTTGTCGCGCAAGTGAACGAACAGATGCCGCGGACGCTGGGTGATGTCTTCATCCATGTCTCGCGTGTGCACAAGATCGTGGAGTGTTCAGAGCCGCTGATGGAGCTGAATCAGGGAACGGCAAGCGAGGTCGAGGAGAAGATTGCCGACTTCATTGCACCGCTCATCGAAGACGGTTCGACGCTGCAGATGGGGATCGGCGGTATTCCCGATGCGGTGCTGGCGCGGATCGACGGAAAGCAGCACCTCGGCGTGCACACGGAGATGGTATCCGACGGCGTGGTGCGTGCTGTGGAGCGGGGCATCATCACGAATCAGAAGAAGACACTTCATCCGGGGAAGATCGTCTCGACGTTCATTCTGGGATCGAGCGCGCTCTACAAGTACGTCCACAACAATCCGATGTTCGAACTTCATCCGTGCGACTACACGAATAGTCCGTTCATCGTGGCGCAGAACGACAAGATGGTCGCGATCAATTCAGCCATCGAGGTCGATCTGACGGGACAGGTCTGTTCGGATTCCATCGGCACGCGGATCTACAGCGGCTTCGGCGGACAGGTCGATTTTATCCGCGGGGCGGCCTATTCCAGAGGCGGCAAGCCCATCATCGCACTTTCCTCGACGACAAAGAACGGTGAGCTTTCGCGGATCGTTCCGTTCCTGAAGCACGGTGCGGGAGTTGTCACTTCGCGGGCTGATGTCCACTATGTCGTGACCGAGTTTGGTGTCGCATCTTTGCACGGAAAGAACCTCCGCGAGCGGGCGGAAGCTCTTGTCGCCATTGCCCATCCTTCATTCCGGAGCGAACTTGAACGACAAATTCGCTCAATGCCTCGGAACGGCACCCCGACTTGATTTGACTGCCTCCGCACTGCCTCGTCGGATTGCCGTTCCGAGCAATGGCTAGAATTCTCAATGATTCCTAATTGCCGGAATGATTGCTGAATTTGCCCACAAAATCGGTCGGATGATGTCTTAAAATTCCCCAAAATCGTTATTTTCGGTTGGTACACGAATTGCGCACTTGCGTGCGCCTGAACTGCGCCTGATTCTGGAATCCGGCCTCACTCAGGCCGAATTCGACGAATATTGATGAAATGAACCTGAGACTCATGACCTTGCGCCTGCGTAATCTTGTTCCGCTTTTTTCCCTTTCTGTGGTCCTCGCGGTCGGACTGAAGGCTCAGTCAGTTGACGACTGCCTCGCATGCCACTCCGACAGCAGCCTGACGATGGAGAAGCAGGGGAAGACCGTTTCCCTCTTTGTGGATCAAAGTATCCTGAAGAAATCTCCGCACGCAAAGCTCGTGTGCGTGGCCTGCCATGTCGGCTTTGATCCTGCGAATGTTCCGCACAAGGAAAAGATCGAGCCGGTCAATTGCCTGAACTGTCATGCAAACGTGCGGACCAAACACCAGTTCCACTCGGTCGCGATGCGGGAAGAAAGCGATGCCTCGCTGGTTGCGTCGTGCAAACAGTGCCATGGTACGCACAATGTTGTGCGGCCGGAGGCCGCCAGCTCACCGTTCCAGGCGGCGCGTCAGCCGCAGACCTGCGGCCAGTGCCACGGCGATGTCGCCAGTGTGTTCGTGCATTCCGCCCATGGGCATGCACTCCAGTCCGGCATTCAGGGTGCTCCGACCTGCGTGGGGTGTCACCAGAACGCAATCTCACGTCCCGCCCCCGGCGTTGACTCCACGCAATGGAAAATCACCCAGGAAAAGGTCTGCCTGTCGTGCCATCTGGACGATCCGGCCGTGCGGGCGCGAACGGCGCCGAGCGCCCGTTTCATTGCCTCGTATGAAACCAGCGTTCACGGTGCGGCCCTGGCCCGCGGAAACAGCGCTGCGGCAAACTGCGTGGACTGCCACGGCAGTCATGAAATGTCGAAGGGGATTGATCCGGCATCGAAGGTCAATAAGCGAAACATCGCGACGACCTGCGGAAAATGCCATGCGGATATCGCCGAACAGTACAAATTCAGCGTGCACGGCGTCGCGCTGCGCCGGGGAGTCGAATCGGCTCCCACCTGCACGGATTGTCACGGCGAGCACAACATTCTGGGACCGAAGGATCCCCGCTCCCCCGTCGCTCCGGCGAATGTGTCCACGCAGGTCTGTTCACCGTGCCACGCGTCCGTCCGGCTGGAGCAAAAGTTCGACCTTCCGACGCATCGCTACCAGAGCTATGCCGACAGCTATCACGGACTTGCGAATCAGGCCGGGAACGTGGCAGTGGCGAACTGCGCGAGCTGCCACGGCGTGCACGATATCAAGCCGTCCAGCGATCCGACGTCACGCGTCAACAAGGCGAATCTGGTCAAGACGTGTGGAACGTGCCATCCCGGGGCCAATGAGAACTTCACACGGGGAGCCGTGCATGTCGTAGTGACGCCGCACGACGATACGCCGATCTACATTGTTTCGACGGCGTACCTGATGCTCATCATCGTGACGATCGGCGGGATGTTTGTTCACAACCTCCTCGACTTCGTCAAGAAATCGAAGCGGCAGCTGATGATGCGCCGGGGCGACATCGAGCGGCCCGAGCTTCCGCATCGTCTCTACCTCCGCATGTCGCTGAGCGAACGGATCCAGCACGGCACATTGCTGCTGAGTTTCATCACGCTCGTGTTCACCGGATTCGCACTGCGCTTCCCCGAAGCGTGGTGGGTCGCAGCCCTGCGCAGCGTCAGTCCCATGATGTTTGAGATCCGTGGCATTGCGCACCGCGTGGCGGCGGTCATCATGGTTGCGGCGGGTCTGTACCACGTGTACTACATCCTCTTCGTGCCGCGGGGGAAGCGGCTGATCCGCGACCTGATGCCGACGTGGAAAGATGTCACGGATGCGATCGGCGTGGTTCAGTACAATCTGGGACTCTCGCCGACGAAACCCCTGCTTGGGCGATTCAGTTACGTGGAAAAGAGCGAATACTGGGCCCTGGTGTGGGGAACGATCGTCATGGGGGCGACGGGTGTGATCCTTTGGTTCGACAACACGTTCCTGGGCATCCTGACCAAGCTGTGGTGGGATGTGGCCCGCACGATCCACTACTACGAAGCGTGGCTCGCCGCGCTGGCCATCCTCGTGTGGCATTTCTACTTTGTGATCTTCAATCCCGATATTTATCCGATCAACCTGGCGTTCTGGAAGGGCACGCTGACGGAAGAGGAGATGGAGGATGAGCACCCGCTGGAGCTGGAAGAGATGCGGCGCGGGGATCTGGGGATCGATGAGGTGGAAGAGAACAAACCGGGAAGCAGTGCGAATCGGTTCTGACGGAGACCTGGCTAGATC
>JAKAJH010000062.1 GCA_021813905.1 Bacteroidota bacterium
CGCCGTGCTCGTCAGCAAATCGGACGATCGTCGTCGATCCGTCGAGCCATGCCACTGTCCACCGGCCGTCCCGGCCGTGCAGCAACTCCAGGCTGACCGGAGCGTCCGCGCGTACGCTGAGGCCTTCCCCGTCCCAGCGGGTTGCCCGGACGATCAGGATCGCCACACTGTCCCTGCGCGTACCCGAGACCGCCATCGCCGCATCCGACTGGTAATCTTCTGCCTTCCAGGTCCCGCCGCCACCCAGCACGAGTCGATCTGTCGATGATCCGCGCCGGATCAGGTACCGCCGGCAACCGTCAGACGGCGCACGGGCGATGTCCGCCTCCACGGGCGACGCGGTTGCCGCTGGACTGAGGAGCGTCACGTAGGACATGGCGGCCCGCGGGCCAGCTTCAAACCAGATGGATGATGTGCCGTGCAACTGGTGCGAGGACATGCGCAGACCGTTCCGCTCGCCCTGCGCCACCGTCAAAGCGGCACCGGAGACCGATGAGACCGCCCGGCCGGCGTCCGTCGCCGCGAACGATCCCTGCCAAATTTGCTCATACAGATGCGGGGACGAAGCAGAAAACTCATCCGTCACAATCCAATACTCGCCAAACACAAACAGCACAGAGCGCGCATAAACCACGCCGATCGTGTCGAAGCCGTCATGCGTGCCCGAGAACAATACGAATGCTCTCCCCGGAAGCCAGGCATTCACCGTCGGATGCGGCAGGATGCGCCAGATGCCGAATCCGGTATTGGCGGCATTTCCCTTCCATGACCGCCCCTGCAACAGGGTGTCCGCAAGGGCGACATTCTTCACCAGCGAGTTCTTCATGTCCCGATACGCGGGATCGCTGTACCGGACCCGGTAAGTCGGGAGTACGTCGATGCCGTACGCGGCGGCGGCCAGACCGAGAACGCCTCCGTGCGTGTGATCCGGCTTGTCGTGCGCGAGTCCGCCGTCGATCACCAGGTAGCGTGCATCGCGATTCCACCCCGAGCGCATGACATAATATCCCGTTTCGCGCAGCGCGGTGGAGCCGATGGTGGGGGGCGTTTCCGGCAGTGACCGGTAGATGGCGTCCGCACTCGTGTCCATGGTCCAGAAGAACGCGGCCGGGAACTCGCGGGCACCGAAGTAACGATAGACGGGATCGCGGAAGAGCACGGCGCCCAGGCTCATAAACACGTCCTCTTCCGGTTCCGCCAATTCGGCGGCATTCGCCGACCGCGCTTCGCCGAGCCCTTCCCGCGCCGAGGTCCCTTCCTGCTTTCCGGCGTAGGTGTCCTGGGCATCCTGCAGCACCGGCAGCGATCCGTCCGGTCGGGCCAGCGCCACGATAGCGTCGAACATCCGATGAAAGCGCTCGGCGAAGACCGGTGGAAGCGCGAGGCCGTTCAGCCCGGCGAGCCGGACCACACGGAAGTAGTTGACGATATCCAGCTTGAAGTAATGGGAGGCGCGCTCGAACTGGAACCCATCCGACGCGATCTCTCTTCTCAGATGCTCTTCGATGAGTGCGAGCGATTGGGCGTTCCACTTCCGCATCACCGCGAATTCCGGATACATCAGCGTCGTTTCGAACAAGCCGGTCAGGCCGACCAGCTGGTGATTTCCCCAATTGAATTTGCGGCAGACGTCGGAGAGCTTCGCGGCGTGGAGGAGGAAGACCTTCAGCATCAGGATTTGATCGTCATCCGTCCAGGCCGGAGTGCCGAGGAGCAGACGATGCATCATCATCCAATTGCGGATCCGGTGGCCGGCATAGAACCGCTCGAAGATATCGTTGCCCCCGGTTTCCGCGCGTCCGGCTTCATAGTCCGCCACGAAATCACGCACGTGCACGCGCAGAAACGTCACCATGGCGGTGTCGTCTCCGCGCAGATAGTATGCGAGTGCGATGTTCTCCGCCTGCCACTGACGCGCCAGGAGGCGCACGGTGTTGGGCGTATGCGGGCGGCCGAGACGATCAGCCCCGGGGACGCGCCAGTCCACGTCGGCGCCATAGACGCGGATGAAGTCATCCGCCTGAGCGATCACGCGCGCCGCCACGGCAGGATACTCCTCCCGGAACCGCGCGACACGGGACCGTACGTCCGCGGGGATAAAGAAGTACCGCGGCTGCGGACGTTCGCGCAGGACACGCGCAAGGACATGCAGGGCACCGGTGGTATCGCCGGTGGCAAGCACACGATCGATACCCTCGAGGCCGGGCGAACCAACATCGAGAAGACGGAACAGCTCGGCATTGGTGACGATGCGGTTCCGCGGAACGGGGTCTGCGGCGGTCTTCCCTGCCAGGGATGCCGGCAGCAGAAGAAGGAACAGCATACCCATGTTCCGCGTGAGGGGTATCATGTCTTCCGTACGGGTTGTCGTGTCCGGCCGTGGCGCAGGGGGCAGAATGCTTGGCCCGGCCGGAGATCTGAATGCGTCAGTTGGTGCCCGTGACAGTCGTCGCGGGCGTGGTCTTCTTTTGCGCGCGGAGCATTTGTTCCGCGTGGCGCTCCGCGATCTGCAGGTGCTCGGTCATCGCCTTTCGGGCAGACTCCGGTTTGCCCGCAGCGATGGCGACATAGATTTTCTCATGCCAGGTCACCGCGGATTCCTTGGCATCGGTGACGGTGGCGTACACGGTTGATTTGATCTCCGGCATCAGACGGTGGATCGGTTCGATCAGCAGCGGCATCAAACCGTTCTGCGATGCGCGGGCGATGTTCAGGTGGAACGTCATGTCGAGGCGCGCGAGCTCCGCGAAATCTCCGGTGCATACTCTGAGATCGGCTAGATCCTTCTGCAGGCGCGCGAGATCTGTGTCGGTATGGTTCGTCGCCGCCAGGGCCGCCATGGACGGCTCGATGATCTGCCGGGCATGCACGATGTCCAGGACATATCCCCGCTCGAAGTGCATCTTCAGATAGTTATGCAGCGGCGTGGTGACGGCTTCGCCCGTAAAGCCCTTGATGAACATCCCTTTCCCCTTCGTGATCGAGATGTATCCCTTCGCGCTCAGCGTTCGCAGCGCCTCCCGAACCACGGTCCGGCTGACGCCGAACTGCTCGCACAGCGCCATCTCTGACGGCAGCTTCTCCCCTGGAGAGAGCTGCCTCGCGCGAATCGCTTCCTCGATCTGTGATTCAACCGTGGCACTTAGCGATGAGCGGTTTCCAACGGCGCGGAACATGGCATTCTCCCTCATGTCTGATGTATGACATCTTATGTAAGATGTATATCCGCTTTCAGAAAGTCAAGAGAGAATCCATTAAATTTGGCCGACTCGGCGTACTTCCGGAGACGCTCTTCCATGGTAATCGCAGACCGGAGTCGGAACTGCCCGCCTGATCATCAAGTCTCCGACGTACTTATCCCTCCCAAAAAACAAAAAGCAACAGGGAGTACAGCCATCTCCCTGTTGCCCTGGATGAACGAGAACAACCGCCTACCCACCGCCCTGACTGTGACCTCCGGCGGCAGGTAGGACAGAAAATCACTTCAACAGCATCATCTTCTGAACCTGCGTGAACGTGTTACCGCCGTCAAGCGGACGCGCCACGATGCGGTAGAAGTACACGCCGCTCGCAACGTTGATCCCGCTTTCATGCTTGCCGTTCCACACGACCCGGTGGAAGCCCGCACTCTGCACGCCATCGATCAGCGTGGCGACCTCCTGTCCGAGCACCGTGTAGACCGTCACCGCCACCTGACTGCGCTGCGGCAATCCGTACTGAATGTTCGTCGTGGGGTTGAACGGATTCGGGAAGTTCTTCTCCAACGAATACACCGTCGGAATACCCGACGGCAACTCTGCCACGCCCGTCAGCGCCGTGATGTCCGTATGCAGCACCGGTGCCAGTTGATACCCGCCCGTCGTGCTCGTGTACTGCCCCAACACGCCCACGAACCTGAAGAACGCCGGCGGGACCGGATCACCAGCCACCTCTGTGTTCATCGCGTTATCCAACCGCATCAGGACGGCGTGCGTGGCATCGGAAGAGTCCGCGATACTGTAATTCTTCGACGCGACAAAGTTGAGATCTGTCGTCGTGACGGTCAAGTTGTCCACCTCGATCAGCAGACTCTCATACTGCTCGCCGTTGGCGGCGATCTGCGCCAGAGTGACCTTCACGGGCGCCGGCATCGGCTGTCCGGAGGCGACCTTCTGCCACTGCACGATGCTCGTGTCATTCACTTCATACAGTCCCTTGTATTGGTACGTCATGCCATACAGTCGGATCACGTCGCCGTTCGCGATCCCGCCGGCTGCGAGCGAATCGAACAGCGAATGGTTCGTGCCCGTCGAAGTCCGATACACCGCGATCCCGGCGGTCGAGTCCTGCATGCGTATGTACGATCCCATCCCGCGCGTCACAATGCCTTCGATGAGCACCTGCACGCCCACGCCGGCGGAGCGTGCATCACGGATCTTCATCACGCCAAGACCGCTGCCGGTCAGGGCCACCGTGTCGCTGGTCGGTGTGCCGTCATGCGTGAACACGATCGTTCCGGCGAACGACTTCGACGAATCCGGTGTGAACGTCACGCTGAACGCCTGGCTCGCTCCCGCGGCGAGCGTCGCCGTCGTCGGCGCCACCACGAAATGCCCGTCGCTGGACACCACTCCTGAGATGGTCAACGTTGATGTACCGCCGTTAGAGACGATGACGCTCTCCACGGCCGACGTCTGCACCATGACCTGTCCAAACGCCACACTCTTTGTGCTGAAGACCGCGCCCGGACCGGTGCCGTTTGCATCGGTGATGATGAAGTCACCGGGGCCGTTCACATTTGTGAAGGCGATCAGATTGGTCGCGGTATCGATCGACGCGACTGTCGTGCTATCCCACACGCCGGTCGTCGTTCGGTACACGCGCAGCGCCGTTTCGTCCACGATGCCCTGGGCGGTCACGTCATCGTTCAGGTACTGCGTGAACACCGTGTCCACCTGAAGGTTGCTCGTTCCCGCGTCTTCCACATGGAAGTAATGATCCAATACCTTTGCACCCGCGGCGATCGGTCCGATTGTCGGATAGACGGACCGCTGGCGCAGGCCCATCGACAGGGAATTCTGCCCGGACGCCGACGCCACATGGATGGAGAGCGGCAGCATCGCGGTTGCGGTCCCCACCGGCCAGGTGTATGTGCCGGACGTATTGACCGCCGCCGTCAGCATTCCCAATCCGTTTGTAACGACGCATTTGCCCGCCGCCGCGCCGCTGACCGCGCCCGGTGTGGGGGCTAGGATGAGGTTACGATCGCCAAGGACCAGATTGCCCGTCCCGAAGGCGAGCGTGTCCACCACCAGATCCTTCGACAAGGTGACGCCCGCCGCGTTGTTCACGGCGAGCTTACGGACGGCGGCCGGCATGTCCGCGCCCGTCACCTGCGCCGCGCTTCCCACGTAGGAGACGATCGCGTCGGTGTAGGTGCGCGTCGCGGTCCGCAGCGGTCCATTCGTCGCGTCAAGGCCCGCAGTCGCCCCGACCGCAATGGTGGCGCCTGAGTCGATCGCAAAGCTGCCTCCTCCCGTCACAAACTGATCCGGGCGGGTGAAATCCGCCGTTCCCGTGCCGCTCGTCCCCACCGTAAACGACGCACCGGCGTCCACGATGATGTTGGAGACCTGTGAGGTCGCGCTGCTGGGCGTGAAGTTCCTTGCCACCGTCACGGAGCCGCCCGGATACACGTGCACAACGGGAGAGCCGCCCGTCGACCGGAGGGAAAACGTCGCGCCCGCGCCGAGTTCCAGATTGCCGTAAATGCTGAACGTCGGTGCATTCACCACGTCCGAATTCACGCTCGAGCCCGTGCCGATATTCGAGTTCGTGCCGGTCGTAAGGGTCTTGCCGGCATTCACCACGACCGTGGAGATGATCTTGCTGGAGCCCTGGTCGGTGTAGAGTGACATACCGGAGCCGCCGCTGGAAGCGATATAGGTCAAATGAACGTTCGCGTCGATAATGATCGAATCCACGTTGAAGCCTGTCGTGTTGTCGCGGAGACGGCAGATGTAGTACGTACCGCCGCCGGTGAAGACCCACGTGGAATCGCCGGTGCCCCGCTTCATGTCGATCCCCTGCGATTCTGTCGGCCCGTTTCCGAACGAACTCCCCGTTTCGACATAGACGAGACCCCCTCGGACATCGAGGTATGCGGGATTGCCCTGGTAACTCCCCGACGTATTGTGCAGCAGCGAGTTTCCGACGATGTAGAGATTCTTGCAGAGCATCGCCGACGCAGTCGTGGTGACCGTGTCCCCGCCCATGATCCACACGTTGTTCGCATTTGTCGGGGCTGCAGCCGCAGTGCTGTCGAACGCGTTGTTCGAGCTATAGATCTTCCAGGTCGCAGCGGTGCTCCAGACGCCGCTCGCGACTGACCCGAAATCGCCCAGTTGCGGCGTGGGCGCCTGGGCGTATGCCCCGGCAACGCCGGCAAGAACGATCATCAGGAGTGCCGCAAATCGTATCATCCTGTTCATAGCAGCTTCCTTTGTAATGTGGGTGTGCGTTGCTCGTTGTACGTACTTCGCATGATGCATCGTTCTTCGTCAGGCCCTCGTGCGATCGCAGCGGCGCGGAGGGAGCGGCATTAATTCGCGGATCCCGCAGGATCGCTCGACCGCGACAAAGAGCCGGTTTCAGAGAACGGCAGGTTGCGAACACATCGGCGTGCAGCCGCGGAGTTGTCTCCGGCCGACGCGTTTGCCTCAGGACACTGGTGATGTCTTGGGTTGCCGCCGCAACATGCGCTCGGCATGCGCTTCGGCGATCTTCAAATGCTCGACCATCGCCGCGCGGGCCGCAACAGCGGATCCGGATCGAACCGCTTCAAAGATTTCGGAATGCCACTGCACGGCGGATTCCTTGGCATCGTCGACTGCGGCGTAAATGGATGTCTTGATCTCAGGCAGAAGCCGGTGGATCGGGTCGAGCAGCAGGGGCATCAGCGAATTCCCCGAGGCACGCGCAAGGTCGATGTGGAATTGCGTATCCAGGTCGGACAGCTCCCGCTGATCGGCCTCCGCCTGGCGCAGCGCATCGATATCCGCCGCGAGGCGGTTCAGGTCGTCGTCCGTGCGGTTCTTCGCCGCGAGCTCTGCGATGGCAGGTTCGAGGATCTGGCGCGCCCGCACAACGTCCATGACGTAGCTGCGCTCGAAATGCATTTGCAGGTAGCGGTTCATCGGTGCGGCAGCGGACTCACCGCTCACGCTCCGCACGAACATTCCCCGCCCCTTCTCGATCGAGATGAGTCCTTTGGCGTGGAGCATGCGGGCTGCTTCGCGCACCACCGTACGACTTACGCCGAACTGAGCACACATCTCCTGCTCGGTCGGGAGACGGTCGCCCGGCTTGAATGCACGAACCCGAATGGCGTCCTCGATCTGCGACTCGACGCTTTTGCTCAGGGAGGGCTTCTTGCCCACTGTGGAAAAGATGTCTGACATCTTACCTGGCGTATCTTCGGACAAAAACCCGAGAATGTCAACAAAAAAGGGAATTAGGAAAGGGCGACTGGGAAGACGGAACCACGGATTCGAACACGCTCGGCGGGGAGAATTCGTTTGGTCTTTTAAGGGGATTGACCGCGCGCTTCTTTCCTTTCATTCGAACACGGATTCGCATGAGCACGTCATTGCTGTCCGGCTGTCTCTCCCTCCTCATCCACACGCGGCAATCCGAACTTCGATCTCGAACCTGGCCGGCGGGAATCCGATCTTGGCGAATTCTCACCGACCCGAGGATGGGTCAGGCCTGATTCCCGCTGGAGATAAGCAGGGTTGTGGTGTTTCGCATCCGGCATGAGCCCGGCCCCGCCATGGTTGCCACGGGCCGGCGGGACACAGGCGGCGCAAAACACGGGGGGAGACGGCAAATCGCTTTCCCCTTCCGACTTTTCGGTGTATATTTAAGAAAGTGATTTGCCGAAGTGGCGGAACTGGTAGACGCGCTGGACTCAAAATCCAGTCTGGCTTACCCCAGGTGAGGGTTCGAGTCCCTCCTTCGGCACACAGACCTCTCCACCTCTTGCCTTTTCCCCTTCATTCTTTCCTCGTCAGCTTCTCCTCCAGGTCGATCGCTTTTGGGAACAGAATATTGTTCTCCAGATGCACATGCTGGTGCAAATCCCGCTCGAATTCATCCAGCTCGCTGTACGTGACGCGATACGTCGTGCACCCGTCATCCGGAACCGTGTAGCCGAGGCTCGCACCGCGCACATATTTGAACGCGTCGCCCGCGACCACGTGCTCCTGTTCCATCATGCGGATCGGATTTCGGATGGATACGAACGGAGGCGGTGCGATCGTGCGATGCTCCCGATCCGCAGCGGCGAGGGATCGCATGTATGGGAAGAGAAGCAGTTCTTCTTTCTGCATGTGCCGCGTCAGTTCTTCCGTCACAAAGGCCACGTGGCTCGCGATCGCATTGAGCTCCGGATGATTCTTACCGTGGACCGAGGCGATCTTTGTCGTGTGCGCAATGAGCACCGGCGACATCCGCCGCACATATGCATGATGCTTCTGGACGATATGCTCCACGAGAGCATCCACCGGCCAGTCACCGAACTGCTCCGGCTGAAGTATTGTGCCCAGGCTCAGCATCGCCAGATCCTGCCGGACCGCTCTCGGATCGACTCCCGCTTCCGCGCATGCCGCGTCCAGTGTCTTCTTCCCACCACAACAGAAATCGATGGCGTATCGTTCGAAGATGAATGCGGTGCGATAGTCCGCTGTGACCATATCCTTGACCGTAACTTCCTGCGACGTTTCCATATCTGTCTCCTCGCGGTCCAAGTCCCGGGCTACCAGGAAGCAGAACGCAACCGGGATGATTAATATCCGACTCATTAGTCTGATATTGAAACACCACCCTGTACCCGGGAAGTTCCCTCCGACTGAACCCGAAGGATCCGTGGAAATTTCACTCCCCCCTTCACCGTGAGGACGGCAAAGACAGCACTTGCGGTGCAATGCCGGGCCGCGGCACGGCCCGAGCCACAACCGAGGGATGGATTGCCCTCGCAATTCGGCGAAATGCAGGAATCCAGGGCCGTTAAACACGGCGCTTACGTACCGGCGGTCTCGATGCGGTAGAGGTCCTCGTTCACTGCGGTCATCTTCAGTCCGTGCTCTTGCAACTCCCTCTTCCACGGATTCACAATGTCCATTCTCCACGCCTGAATGCCGGCGGCGTCCGTCTTTCTGAACATCAGGAAGCGGGAAATATCCCACTGATATTTCCTCACGTAGAGGTAGACCGTGCGCCCGTGCGGGATCATCTCTCGCGTAACCGCGACCGGAAATGGCGCCCGCTCATGCACATAGCGGTCCGCCTCCTCGACCGGCCAGTGATGGTCATGGTAGTACGCGACGTGGATGTCGCGGCCGCCATATCCGTCGATGAAGACGTGGTACCAGAGGATGTGAGCATACTCATAATTCGGACAGATGATGATGGCGTGTTCTCCGACGTCGTGCAGAACCTCCAGCGCTCTCTCATCACCTGCGGTCATTTGCCGCAGCGAGCAGTCATCGTAATTCATTCCGAGGGCAACCAGTGGAATGATCAAGAGCGTTGCCTTCAGCACGCGCGGACGTCGGCTCCGGTTCATGAGCCATTGCACTCCCCGCGCCGCGTACAGCGCCGCAAAAATGTAGAGCACGACCAGATACACGAAGATGTCATGAATAGCGTATCCCATGGCAAAGACCAACGTCGCCAGAACACCCAGCGCGCTGAAGCCGTCGAACGCCGTGCGCGGGCGGTGCAGCCATCCGAGCACGACGAGTGGCCCGAGCAGGAGTAATTCCCGGCCGATAAACAGAAGCAGCACCGGAAGGCGTTCGATCACCATCCACTCGACCGAGAAATGGAACAGAAGGTGCCGGAACTGGCCTCCGGTCACATACGAGAGGAAGTTTGCCAGATCGGTCGGAGCCATCTCAACGTACCGCGTCGCCGGAGAGGCCGTGCGCAGAAACACGAAGATATACTGGCTTGCCCCGAGAAGGATGAACCCCGCCACCTTTGCGATGGACGGGGGATGCGTGAATTTTCTGCGATCGACCGCCCAGACCAGATACACAAAGGCAGGCAGCAGATTGATCACCATGAGATGATTCCCGAAGCTCAGGGCGTAGACCAGACAGGCCGCATCGAAGTCGATATCGCTGTGTGTCTCGTGCCACCGGTACGCCGCGAGAATGAACAGAGATACATACACCGCGTACAACGGATACACCTCCGCGATCTCTGCCTGCGACCAGATCGTGTACCCCAGACCGAAGCTGACGGTCACCAGTGCTGCAACGGCGTCTTCGACTCCCTGCCACCGCATGATGCGATACAGCGTGATCGCTGCGGCAAGCGTGAACAGCGCAGAAAGCAGATTCGCGCGATACGCAACCGATCCCCACGGCAGCATCTGCACAAAGAGATGATTGAGAAGGATGTAGATCGGATAGCCGGGCTCGTGCGGTGTCCCGAGTAGCACACCGAGGAACTCGAACTTGGCCGTATCCCCGGCATAGCCCGGCACCGGCAGAAGCGTGTACCAATACAGTCCGCCCAGGACGAGCGCGATCACGCCGGCCCACAGCCACGACGTTCTTTGAGCCGTACGGTCACGAGAGGACGGCAATGGCGAGTCAGGAAGGCGATCTGCTGTCATCACTCAGCAAGCGTTCAACGATTTCCGGGATAGTCGTGCCACAGCGAGGGTAATGTTTACTGCATTCTTCTGTGGGGAGAAGATACTGCCGCGAGAGTTGTAATGCAATTTCCCCACCGGAACAACTCCCAGGCAGCGTTCTCCCGAATGGCACGATGTGATCACAGCGCGGAGGTACGAAGAGCATGGACACGTGGGAGCGACATGCAGCGCTGCATCGCGTTGATTCAGACTGAAGGGTGGGGTCCAAAATGCGAAGGGCCAGCTTGCGCCGGCCCTCGTCTCTTCGTGCACCCACCAGGACTCGAACCTGGAACCCACTGATTAAGAGTCAGTTGCTCTACCAATTGAGCCATGGGTGCTTCACCTACCACGTCTCATCCTGAGCTTGTCGAAGGGTGAGCCATGGGCACAACACAATGAAGAATGGCAGTCATTCTCCCGCGCTTCGTACCCCCTCCGCCGGGACAGTCCGCTGGATCAGTTGCCTGGTTGCGAGGCCGGCGCGCCGCCCTGCTGCGTCGGAGGCAATGCCGCCGGAGGCGGAGCAGTCGACTGAATCACGCTTTGCCGCGTCTGATTGCCACGCGGAAGCAGCCACAGATTGATGACGAGCGCGAGCACCATGAAGATGCCTGCGAGCCATTGCGTGGCCTTCGTCAGGAAATCGGACGTCCGGCGCACGCCGAACACCGTTCCAATGTTTGCGCCGCCGAAACTCCCGGCCAATCCACCGCCCTTGCTGGACTGCATGAGCACCACCAGCATCAGCAGGATCGCCGTGATGACTTCAATGATGATCGCGACCGTATACATGCCTGATTTCTTTCGACCGTTCGAAAAATGCTTTTTAATATACCCAAAATCGCCGGCAGATGCAAGCGCTTCTCAGCGCACCCGGCGCTTCCCCTGGCGGACCCGCAGGAGGTTGTCCACCATCTTCCCCAGCACGTCGAATTCGAGATTGACGCGACCACCGGATTTCAGCTCCCGGAACGTCGTGACCGCCATCGTGTGCGGAATGATGGAAATGGCGATGCGAGTTCCCTTCACATCCGCAATGGTGAGGCTGACGCCGTTCACCGCGATCGATCCCATCGGGATCAGGTGGCGCCGAAACCGCGCGGGGACGAGGATCCCGTAGATCCAGCTGCTTTTCCGGGCCTGTACTCCATCCACCTTCCCTACGCCGTCAACGTGTCCCAGGACAAAGTGCCCGCCCAATCGATCGCTCGGCCGAAGCGGACGCTCCAGATTGACCGGGGATCCGACTTTCAGCGATCCAAGCGTCGTCTTCCGCAGCGTTTCTTCAACCGCCTGCACGTCGAACCATCGGCGCGTCACCCTGATCGCCGTGAGGCAAACGCCTTCCACGGCGATGCTGTGGTCAATCTTCATCCCGCGCATGGTCTTCGCACCGCGGATCGAGAAGATGACGCTCCCGCCCTTTCGTTTCATGCCGACGATCCGGCCGGTCTCTTCCACCAATCCTGTGAACATGACGCTTACCGTCCTCCCGTGAACATGTCGTAGACCGCTCGTGATATCCGCGCGATCGCGTCCCGGCCCGCATTGTCGTCCGCCAGATCTTTCGACAACACCACCAGCACATACCGGCGACCGTCCGGAGTCGTAATGATTCCGGCGTCGTGCTGAACGGTCCGAAAGCTTCCCGTCTTGTTTGCCACCATGACATCCGGAGGCAGCAGCGCAGGGATCTTGTCGCGGATCCGTTGCCGTCCCAACACTTCAAGCATTGCCCCCGACGACGCCCGATCCACTGCCTTTCCGGTCCCGATGGCGCGCAACAGCGTCAGCAGATCCATCGCGGTCGTGGTGTTGTTCAAGCCCCGTTCATAGGCCTTCTGATCCTCCACGCCACGCAACACCCCCAGATGTGACGCGCCGAGCAGGCTCGCGGTTGCGGTCACGTTTGCCGCTCCCACGCGTTCGATCAGCAGATTCGTGGCCAGATTGCTGCTCACGATGATCATCCGCTCGATGAGGTCCCGCACCCGCATCGGACGACCGAGGCTGTCATAGATGTCCGCATCGCTGTCGTCGGTCGGATCCAGGCAGAATGGCGTTCCGTCCACGATGCTGCGGAATTCATTCCGTACCATCAGCGAGTCATCCAGACTCAGCATACCGCGGGCCGCCTGACGGTACATCTCGATCATGACGGCGATCTTCATCGTACTCGCGGCATGAAATATCTCCGACTCGTCGATCAGGAGCTGCCGCCCGCTCTCCAGATCTTCAAAGGCCACTGCGAATGTGCCGCGGACACCGCCCCATGCCGCCGTGACCGCATCGTGGAAACCCGCGGACGTCTGTGCCATCGATCTTCCCATCACCAGAGTGGACATCAGCAACACAACGGCGCGCCGGGTCATGCGGGAAACCGCGCGCTGACAAGAAGGTCGCTCCCGAATCGGCGCACGGAGAGATCCTCCATGCGGAGGATCGATCGCATAGTCCGGCCGGGCGATCCGAGGCCGGACAGCCCCGATCCGAGCAGCGCGGGAGCAAGGAAGAGATGAATCCGGTTTGCCGCATTCGCACGAACGAACAGCGACGCAGTCGCGGCACCGCCTTCGACCAGGATCGACGAGATCTCGTACGACGCGAGTTCCTCCAGCAGATCCGATGCTCGCAGGAGCGGCGCCCGACCGACCGTTGAGACCCGGACGCCGCGATCACGCAAGCGCTTCACGCGGGCGGGATTCGCGCGCACGGCCCGTTCCGATGTCAGCACAATCGTCTCCGCCTCGGACGTGTCGCACAAACGAAGGCGTTCATGAATGCGGAGGCGACCATCCAGAACGACACGAATGGGATTCCGCCCGCGGACATGACGCACCGTCAGCTGCGGGTCATCCCGCAACGCCGTTCGCGCTCCCACCAGCACGGCGTCGTACGCCGCCCGGAGCCGGTGCGCTTCGGCGCGAGCGGCCTCTCCGGTAATCCAGCGGGACTCACCCTTCGTGTCGGCGATCCGTCCGTCGAGCGTTTGTGCCAGCTTGATCCCCACGAAGGGGCGGCCCGTGCGCATGAAATGGAAGAAGCGCTCGTTCGCCGCTTCCGCCTCGCGACGCAGGACGCCGACCCGCACATGCACCCCGGCCTCCGTCAGCCGTCGGATCCCGCGCCCGCGCACCAGAGGGTTCGGATCACGTGAGGCGATCACAACCTCCCGAACGCCCGCTTCAAGAATGCTGTCCACGCACGGCGGTGTTTTGCCGTAGTGCGCACACGGCTCAAGATTCACGTAGAGAGTCGCCCCGTCGGCTGCGCGTCCGGCATCCTGCAGCGCATTCACTTCCGCGTGCGGGGCACCGAATCGCTGGTGATATCCTTCGCCGACCACGCGGCCTTTCCGGACAATGACACACCCGACCATAGGATTGGGCGTGACCCAGCCTCCGCCCTTTCCGGCAAGGTCGATGCACCGATGCATGTACCGCTGATCCTCTTCCCTGCTCATGCTCTGCTCACGGTGAGACTCATTCCCGGGGCAACATGAAGAGTTTCTGCTGCGCTCCCGTTCCGGACTGCGATCTCCAGTAGTCCGCTGCTGCCGACCATCAGCACAGGCGCGTCTGCCGGGGCATCCGCATAAGTATCCACCCAACGCGAGAGCGTCCTGCGGCCGATCCGCACTTCCCGGGGGCGTCCGTCAGCCGTCGCAGAGGTGACTCTAACATTCGTGATCACAGTTCCGAACCGGTCGATATGCAGGATCTGCGCCGTGGCCCTTCCCGTGCTGCCGTCCACAAAAGGGTTCACGACCGACGGCACCGCAACGCGAACTCCCAGTTGCTCCGGCGGTACTCCGCGCGAAAGCTCTGCAGCGACCG
>JAKAJH010000014.1 GCA_021813905.1 Bacteroidota bacterium
GTTCTACGCTCATATCGCAGATGATCCCATGACCGTCCGAATTCCTCCCCGACTCCGCAAAGGCGATCTCATCGGCCTGGCGGCGCCCGCCAGTGCGCCCATCGCCGAAGAGCGCATTCAGAAGGGTATCGAGTACCTCGAGCGCCTCGGCTACCGCGTGACGTTGGGTGAACACGTTCGGGACTCCTACGGATATCTCGCCGGACTCGACGAGCATCGCGCCGAAGACTTCAACGCAATGCTGCGGGACAAGCGCGTCAAGGCGATCTTCTGCATTCGCGGAGGATATGGCACGCCGCGCATTGTGTCACGCATTGACTACGACGCCGCGCGCAAGAATCCGAAGATCATCGTCGGCTACAGCGACATCACCTCACTGCAGATGGCGCTGCTGGCCCGTGCGGGACTCGTGACCTTTTCGGGTCCGATGACGGGTGTGGAGATGTGGAAGGGGATGGATCCGTTCACCGAAGAGCATTTCTGGCGACTGCTCACCTCGACGAAAGTCGTCGGACCGCTGAAGAATCCCCCCGAAGCACCGCTGGTGATTCACCGGCACGGCAAGGCCGCGGGCCGGCTGATCGGCGGAAACCTTTCACTCGTCGTGTGCCTGATGGGAACGCCGTACTTGCCCGATCTCCGCAAGTCCATCCTCGTGCTGGAGGATGTGGAGGAAGAGCCGCATCGGGTCGATCGCATGTGGACGCAGATCCAGAACTCGGACGTCGCCCGTTCGCTCTCGGCGCTGGCGCTCGGACTGTTCACCGACTGCGAGCCGGTGGACGCGACGAGTCCACATCTTACGATCGAGCAGGTTCTGGAAGAGATCCCGGGAAGAGTCACGTGCCCGACGGTCTCCCATCTGCAGTACGGACATGTGCCGCGGAAGCTCACGCTCCCGCTGGGACTGAAAGCGCGCCTGGACACCCGGAAGGGATACCTCGAAATTCTCGAACCGGCGGTGCGCTGAGCACGCGCCGTCGGTTCTTCTCATCCCTGTTTCTGCATCAACTCCATCACCGAAGTGAGCCGGCGCTCAGCGATGTCGCGGATGGCCGCCCGCTCGTCATCGGTCAGCGCGATGATGTCCGTCGTGTTCGAATCCGCCTGCGCCGGCGTCTTGATCCCCGGAATCACGGTGGAGACGCCGGGCGCGCTCGCACAGTAGCTCAACGCGAGCGATGTGAGGGAGATGTTCCGCCGCCGGAGCGTGGGATCGAGTTCCCGGAGCGCTTCGAGCGTCCGGCGAATGATCTCCGGCGTGAGGCGGAAGGAGCGATGATCGTTCGATGCAAACGACGCATCGGGCCGGATCTTCCCCGTCAGCAATCCGAACTGCAGCGGCATGCGCGCAATGATGCCGTATCCCTTCGCCGATGCCTCCGCAATGACCGGCAACGATCGTTGGTTGATGATGTTGAGCACGAGCTGCATGCTGTGGCCGAGTCCGTGATCCATGAGGAAGCGCGCTTCGGGTTCGGGCGCGAAGGTGTTCAATGAGACTCCCCAGAAGCGAACCTTTCCTTCCTGCTGAAGCTGCTCCAACGCCGTAAGACACTCGCCCTGCTCGAAGTGCTCGACGCGGGCCGAGTGAAGCTGGTAGAGATCGATGCTCTCACGGCGGAGGCGGCGCAAGCTCTGTTCACATGCGGCGCGGATATGCTTCTTTGAATAGTCCAGGATCGCCGTGCCGTCGGTGTCGAGCCGGTGCCCGACCTTCGTGGCGATGACCACGTCCGGGCGGTTGCCGAACGTTCGGCCGATCAGATCCTCCGAATGTCCCAGGCCGTAGAAGTCAGCCGTGTCGTAGAAGATGATGCCGCGTTCGTATGCGCGCTCCAGCGCGAGCACAGACACCGCATCATCCACAGCACCCCATCCGATCGGCATGCTCCCGGCCATCGCCGGTCCGCCGATCCCCCACGCGCCGAATCCGATCGCACTCACCTTCAGATCCGTCCGTCCGAACCGACGCTGCTCCATGGTCGCTCCTGTCTGTTCAGGAACAAGATAGCGGAAATTGCCGTCGAGGCAACCGGTTTTCATTGCGCTTCCGCGCACAACTGAGTATTTTGGCCGGAGTTGAGCGGCTCTTCCTGTCGTCACCATTCCCGGGTTGCATGAACAACAGCGAACAACGAAAGGACACGGACGTGTCGCCTGTCGAATCGGCATCGATGTGGATGTATCTGTGGGACCTTGCGGACGGGGGATATGCGGAAGTCTTCGCGCGGCTGAAAGAAAACAGACTGGACGCGATAAGTCTGGCGAGCGCGTATCACGCGGGGAAATTTCTGACGCCGCATAATCCCAAGCGGAAGGTCGTCTTCCTCGAGGACGGGACGGTGTACTTTCGGCCCCGGCAGGAACTGTTCGGTCGCGTCCAGCCGCGGGTCAACTCGCTGGTGGAGAACGGCGACGATCTCGCCAAGACGGTGCGCGAAGCGGAGAAGGCCGGCCTGCAGGTGAACGCATGGGTCGTGTGCTGTCACAACACGCCGCTGGGAACGGCGTATCCTGACATTGCATGTCGCAACGCGTTCGGAGACGCCGTCTCGCACAATCTTTGTCCGTCGCATCCCGATGTCCGCGCGTATCTGCGGGGCGTCGTGCGAAATGTGGCGGAATACGGCGTGGGGCGGATCGAACTGGAGGCGATGCAATTCCAGCCGTTCGTGCACGGTTTCCATCATGAGCGGGAAGGGATCGCGCTCAATCCGGCGATGCGGTTTCTGCTGGGATTGTGTTTCTGCCCGTCCTGTCGTGCGCGGGCTGCGGCGGCGCACGTGGAGATTGCGAAGGTGCTGCAATTCACGAAGGAGACCCTGGAGCGGTTCTTTGAAGATGAGCGAAATGTGGCCGATCGGTACGCGTCGGTCAGCGATCTGCCGGAAGAACTGTTCGACGCATTCCACGCGTGGCGCCGGTCGGTGATCGTCTCTCTTGCCGGGGAATTGCAGGAAGCGGTCAACGGAACCTCGACGGTGCTGCGGCCCATGGCGACGCTTGATGCTGACTATCGGGTGGTGATCGCGAACGATCCCGCGGCGGTGGCGCAGATCACGGGAGGAGTGCTTGCGCTTGGATACGTGAAGGACGGCAGTGCGCTTCGCGCCCCGCTGGCGGAGCTTCAGCGGAACATTTCCGGCAAGGAGATCGTTGCGGGTTTTCAGGTAGGATTGCCGGAGAGCGGGGGGCGGGAAGAATTCGCGGACCGCATGCGCGTGGCGCGGGAGATGGGGATCAGGAAGTTCAATTTCTACAATTACGGATTCATTCCGCACGCCCGCCTTGGGTGGATCCGGGAAGCGGTGAAGAGCGACTAAATACCAATCGGCGGGTAGAAAAGGGGGACAGATGGGACGCAGGGCGACAGAATTTGTCAACGGCGAGTACTATCACATCTACAACAGAGGTTGTTCCGCGCTGCGGATCTGCTTCGGAGGCCGTAATTACGATCTGCTCTATGAGCGGATTGAACGGTACGCAGACCGGTTCGGCATACAGATCGTTGCCTCGTGTTTGATGCCGAATCACTATCACCTGCTTCTTCGTCCGGACGGGGAATCGAGCATCTCAACGTTCGCGCAGCGGACGTTCAACAGTTATGTGAAAGCATTGAATCGATCGATCGCGCGAACGGGGACGCTGTTTGAGGGACCATTCAAGTCCCGGCACGTGGCGGACGAAGAATATCTCGTTCACCTGATGCGATACATTCATCGGAATCCGTTGGAAGGAGGTTTGGTTTCCAGGATCGAGGAGTGGCCGTACTCGAATTATCTTGAGTGTGCGGGGCTCCGGCGGACACGGGTATTCGACGGAGGGTTCATACTGGAGCGGTTTGGTGGTTTTCGCGGGTATCGGCGGTATGTCACAGGAAGTCCGGTAATCCTGCCGGAGCATCGAGCGGAGTTAGAAGAATTGACGAGAATACTGGCCTAAGGGCGGCGATTCGGTCGATCTTCTGTTGCCACGCACCTTAGGTGCGTCGCACAAAAATCATGGCGTTGATACTGCAGATGCCGTGTATCCGCGGATGATAAGAACCTGGAAACCACGCCCGAAAGGGTTGTTTGGATGACTTGTATTCCCCAGCAATGTCATTGCGATTTTGGGGATGCGATCGCTTTACATTGCCCTGGCGGGGATGATCGAGAAGTTCCGGTACTTGAAGCCGGCGCTGGCGCTGGTGCTGTTCGTGGTGGGAGCGAAAATGCTGACGGCGGAGTGGCCGAAGGGACTGCTGGGCGCATCCTTCAACGTCGTCCTGCTTGGGGTGATTGTGCTGACACTCAGTGCTGGAGTGCTGCTGTCGTTGCTGCGCCCTGCGGCCACACAGCAGCGGTTCGCGGCGTTGGAGGGCGCGCGATCGAGGTCGAAGTCTTTCGGTGAGGGAAACGCGATCAGCGCTTGAACGCGCCGTCGATTTTCTTGAGGACCGCTTCCTCTTTGGCCGAGATCCGAAATCCCGTGCCGAGGACACCGCCTGATGCTTCAGCGACCATCCGGGCATTCCCGGTGATTTCCACCTTTAGGGCGTTGATCTGCGCCTGGCTCAGCTCGCCGCACAGTCCTTCCATGTAAACCATCCAGGCTTTGAATAGCTTCGGCTCCGGTTTCTTCCTGAGCCATTCATCCACCAGCGATCGTGGCACCTCGCCGGCGCCCCCGTGTTCCGCCGCCTGAAGGATCGCGGTCCGCTCTTTCTCATCAACCGTCCCATCCGCCCAGGCAACTTCGACGAGCGGGATCAGTGCCGCCGCGGCCAGGGTCGACGCCGAAACGCCCAGCTCGACAAGCTTCTTCAGGATCGTCTCATTCCGGATACCGGAGACCTGCGACAGCGTCACCGCGGTCTCTTCCATTTTCTTGATCTCGCGCATCCGCTGGATCAGCTTCTGGTCTTCTTTGAAAAAGAATTCGTCTTCGAGGGTGCGGGAACGATCGATGAGGGAGTTGGCCATGGGTATCCTCGTGTCTGATGAGCATCCGCACAGTACGCAAAAGTCCGCAGACATTCCAGACGACGGTTGCGCGTTGCCTTTGTACAAAAGACTGGTACATTGACCGCACAGGAGCCATGCGATCCGCTCGTACACTGATCCTGCTCGCCGTGAGCGTTCTCGCCGTCGGATGCAGCGTCACGCATCCGGTGCGGGTGCTGGACGAAGGCGCAACGCGCGTCACCGCGTCGGTCGGCGGTCCGCTCATCCCGTACCACGGCGCAACGATCCCCGTCCCGTATCTTACCGCCGGTGTGGCGCACGGCATCACGCCGTCCCGCACCGCGTTCGGTGACGTACACGTGCTCATGGGGACATTCGGCGTCCTCGGCGCAAACGGCGGGATGGCCTGGAAGATTCGCGACGAAGAAGGGGTGCGACCGGAAGTAACCGTGCTCGGACAGGCGTACCTGTTCACCGACTTGCGCACCATGAGCGTCGTGCGGTTCTTTCCGGATGCCGCAGCGGCCGCGAGTTATCGCCTCGGCGAATCGTGGCTGACGTACTGCAGCGTCGACATCATGGGCGACCCGTGGCAGAAGCGGCTCCTGGTGACTCCGGCTCTCGGGGGGCAATGGGAAGGGTGGACCGGCATCCGGCTTCAGCTCGAACTGAAATGGATGGCCGCAAACATCGACACGCGGCACGGGATCTTTGAAGGAAAGACTTCGCTGTCCGGACACGGGGCGGTGGGTCTCTTTCTGGGAGCGGGATATGACCTCTGATCGCTCCTTCCTCCCGTGGGCGCTGACGGTTCTGTGTCTGACTGCGGTCGGGTGCATGGATCTGAATGATGCGCTCTTCAACCAAACGCGCGTGGATCACTACACGCTGAACTCGGCGGTCATCCCGGATTCGGCCCGAACTCTCGTCCAGCTCGATGCAGGAGGAAAAAAGATCTACGGATTCTTCGTCCGCTCCAACGGCACCCATGCCTCCTATACGGTCCTGTATTGTCACGGCAACCGCGACAACCTCGCATACTACTGGGACCGCGTCGAACTGCTGTACCGGATGGGCTTCAATGTCTTCGTGTTCGACTATGAGGGATATGGGATGAGTGAGGGGACTCCCTCCGAGCAGGCGCTCTATGCGGACGGCCACGCCGCACTGCAATATCTCCTTCACAGCGCTCCGGTCACGGCCAAGCAGATCGTCTTCTACGGATTCTCGCTCGGCAACGTCGTCACGATCAACCTTGCGGCGACCGAGTATCGTCCGCATGTGCTCATCGCGGAAGCCCCGTTCGCGTCGGCGCAATCATTGATGCAAAGCGGGACCGTGCTGGACATTCCGTCGTCGTACGTGATGGAGGGATCGTACGACAACGCCGCGAAGATCGGGCGCGTCGGTGCGCCGGTGCTCGTGATCCACGGCGTCAACGATACATTCATCGACATCGATAAGAACGGACAGGTCGTCTTTGATCATGCGAATCCGCCGAAGCGCATGGTGCGTGTCGCCGGTGCGAATCATACCGACATTCCCGCCGTCATGGGGGATTCGGCATATCGTGCCCTGGTTCGCGACTTCTGCTTGTTCCCGCCAGCCGAATAACATCTGAATCCCGTCTTCACACCGGAAGCCGATCACCATGCGACAACAGATCCGACTGCGGTACGCCATCCTTCTTCTGTGGAGCAGTATCATGATTGCACACACACAGACCGTTCCGGAGATTGCATACGTGCTCTCCATGCCCCGGCCCGCGACGCATCTGCTTGAAGTAGAGATGCGGATTCGTCCGCTCCAGGCCGCTGTGCCGACGATCGAAGTGCACATGCCTGCGTGGCGGACCGGACGCTACGCGTTGTTCGACTTTGCGTCGGGCGTGCAGGAGTTCCGGGCGGCCGACGACGCCGGCCGGTCGCTCGCGTGGCACAAGACCGACAAGGAGACGTGGCAAATCGCCGCGGATGGCGTGCGCGACGTAATCGTTCACTACAACGTGTACGCAAATGAATTCGACGAGCGCACGCGTGGACTGAATGAACAGCACGCTTTCATCGATGAGGCGGCCGTGTTCATGTATTGCCCCACCGTGGGCGACGTCCCGATCACAGTGACGGTTCATCCGTTCGGCGCGTGGCATGTCACCACAGGACTGGACGCTCTATCGGGACAGCCGTTCACATTTCGCGCGCCGTCGTATCAGGTGTTTGCCGATTGTCCGCTTGAGGTCGGGACCCAGCGCGAGTTTGCGTTTGAAGCGGAAGGAAAATCGCACCTCCTGATGGTCGCAGGTGACGGACCGGTGGATGCGCCCGCGGCGATCGCGGAGCTGAAGAAGATCGTCGCCATCAACAAGGCGTTCTGGGGCGCTCTTCCGTACGACCGCTACGTGTTCATGGTGCACCTGTTGCCCGAAGGGCGGGGAGGGACGGAACACCTCAACTCCACCATCATGCAAACGAGCATGAACGCGCTTGCGACTCCGGCGTCGATCCGCGGATTCCTGGGACTGGTGTCGCACGAGTATTTTCACACCTGGAATGTGAAGCAGCTCCGTCCCGCGGGGATTCCCCCGTACGATTTCTCCCGGGAGAATTACGCGCGCGAATACTGGATCGCCGAAGGCACGACGTCGTACTACGGACACCTGCTGCTCATCCGGAAGGGAGATATCCCGGTCACATCCGCATTGGAGAGCATTGCGCAATCGGTTCAGCAGGATCGCCTCCGTCCGGGGAACCGGATCCAGTCGCTGTCCGAGTCGAGTTTCGACGCATGGGTGAAGTACTGGCGACGGAATGAGAATGCATACAATGCGGAATCGGACTACTACGATAAAGGGATGGACGTGAGCCTGCTGCTCGACCTCGCCATCCGTCAACGGTCGGACAACCGGCATTCGCTGGATGATGTCATGCGCGCCATGTTCGAGCGCTTTCCGCTTGCGAAGAGAGGCTATACCGTCGACGATTTCCAGCGCGTGGCAGAGGAAATGGCCGGCGGAAGTCTCGACGAATTCTTCACATCATACGTCCACGGCACGCGCCCGCTTCCGTGGGAGGAAACACTGACTTCGGCGGGACTGCGGCTGTTCCTGAAGGACAGCACCGCTCCGGCTTGGCTCGGCGTGTCCGCGCGGATGCAGAACGGCAAGTCGGTGATCAGCCTCGTGATCGCCGGATCGCCCGCCGAAGACGCCGGGCTGAGCATCAGCGACGAGCTTGTCGCGTTGAACGGCACCCGGGTAGGGGCGGCGGATGTGCAATCCAGGATCGCCACGCTCGCGCCCGGAGACACGGCCCGACTTTCGGTCCTCCGTGAGAATCAGCTGCGGGAATTCACGGCCGTCCTGCGGCCGATCACCGTGCCGGCATATCGGATCGAGAAGGTCCAGCATCCGACGGACCTTCAGCGGCAAATCTTCGAATCCTGGCTGGGCACGAAGTGGGGAAACTAGCGGAACCAATGGGCAAGTGATAATTGAGATTTTACGAGTTCAGCAATGAAGTGCAACCGGATGTGCCCTCGTCAATTGGCGATAAGAAATGAACAATGACGAGTCAGAGACAAGAATCAGGACGTTGTTGCGACGCTCTGCGATTCCTCCGCTGTATCCTCGTGCAGAGCGCTGACTCTTCTCAGGTCACTCCTCCGGTCCTCATAATTGCCCGTCGTCAATTGAGAACTGTCAATTGGCCATACCGTTGTCGCAGCGTTGCCGCCGCCGGCTTGTTGCGCGGAGTGTAGTTCGTCCGCTCGCTTTGCGTCGCAACACTCTCCCAGTTCCACCAGAAGATACCCTCACACCACGACTGCCGTCCGAACGTTTCCAGGATCGCCCGATAGTACAGATCCTGGGCCGCGTCATCCTCCACTGCGCCCGGTGCGTTTCCCAGCCCATAATCCCATGGCTGCGCCAGCGCGCCCCGCGCTGATTGCACACCAATCTCCGTGATCAGAAGCGGTTTGCCGACGGACGTCACGAATCCCCCCACCTCCTGCACCGGAAGATCGAGACGACTCATGGCTGTCAGCAGCGACGGCACCGGCTCATCCGCCGAGAGCGTCACCGGATAATACGCGTCGATGCCGACGTACGTCAGTTGATCCCAGAATCCCACCTGCAGATACTCGGGCGACGCGATGCCATCGGCGTAGTCACCACTCCAGTTCGCTGCATAGATCAAAGTGCCGTGATAGACGCTGTCGATGGACCGGATGAGTGCCCGCCACGATGCAGTGTACTGTGGCTGCGTGGCAACGACGTATTCTACGCCGAGACACAGCATCTCGATGGAGCGATCAGCCGCAAACTGCGCGTATTTCAGCATCATCGCACGGTATGCGGCGAACCACGCGCTGTCCGGGATGATCGAAGCGCGCCAGACGCCGGAGTACAGGTCGACGTGGGGCTTCAGCATGATCTTCAGTCCGGTTCTTCGTGCGTCCGTCACCGCAACATCCAGATCCGCCGGGGTGGAGGTTGTCGGCCATGGTGTGCCGTCGATGGGATTGACACCGGTCTCATTCGGCGCGATGTCGTGACTCGTCGCGTTCCGCTGATACTCGAACACGCAGAGCGCGATCCAGTCGTTGGCCGTCTGCTGGTGAAGGTCGGCGACCGCACCGGTGCCGCTGCCGCGCGTGAAACCGTCACGGGCGAAGGAGGTATACGAGAATCCGTGGATGAGAAGCGGATCGGTTGGGACCGGACCGGGACCGACGGCCGAGTGCTCGCAACTGACAAGAGCGAAGAGAAGAAACATGCCGCAGAGAGCGGTGATGCGGTTCATTCCGTGCTCCCCGGCGGCAACGCGGGGTCGGCGAACACCGTGGTCTCCCGCTCCACGTGCACCGTCCCGGCCGGAACGCCGCGCGGCTTGCGCACATACTTACCCTCACACATCGTCACCGGCACGTGCGATGCGTTCTTCATCTTGCTGTAATAGGCCGCGATGGCTGCCGCCTGCTGAATGGCACGCTTGCTGAATGCTCCTCTGCCGGTGCCGGCCTTCAGCACGACGTGCGAGCCGCCGACGCCGCGGGCATGGAACCAAAGATCGTTCTTGGCTGTGTGCCGCGTGGTGAGCAGATCATTGTTTTCGCTGCTCTTGCCCGCCCACACCTGGAATCCTCCATCGACCTCAAAAACACGGAACGGCAGGGGTTCGCGTTTGGCGATGCCGCCGGCGTTGCGCACGATGCCGAAACGCTCCAGGTCCTCCCGATGGCCGTCGGTGAACGCACGCACTGCGTCGGGCGTCACCGCGTCGCTCCATTCTTCGAGAAGTTCCTCCAGCCGACCCATCCGATGCTCCAGCGTGGTCAGCCGGGAGCGCTGCTCCTCGCGGGCGGCACGCGCCTTTCTCGCGCGGTCGAAAAAACGCTCCGCATTCCGGGCGGGGGTCAGGTGCGGATCGAGCGTGATCGTGCGTTCCCCGAGGACAACAGCGGTCATTCCTCTTTCCAGTTCGTGGAGATGCGCGATCAGGAGTTTGCCGCACTCCTCGAGCTCATCCTCGCGATCGGGCGGGACGACTTCGGCCCGGATCGTTTCGAGTGCGTGCGCCGTGTGATCGAATTCTTTCTGCAGCAGTTCACCGAGAGTTGCCCGGTCGTCCGCGGCTTCGCGATGCCGATAAACCGCCCCGAGATAGGCACGGATGGCGTCATGAATTGATTGGAACTGCTCGAACCGAAGCTTCTCATACTGCACGAGCGGAATGATCGAAAAGACGACGGGCTCGGCCTTGTCGAAATAGATGCGTGGAGAGGGAGCGCCGCGAAGCTGACTGCGCAGGGTGTCGAGGACCGTCCCCAGCGCGTCCGCGTCACGCTCGGTGAGCGAGTCGATCGTGCGAGTGGGCTCGAGCGCACAGCGAGCCAGGACTTCCTGTGCGAGGATGCCGCCAAGCGTCGGGTCGAGACGCTTCATCGCGGACGGAAGCTGGGGTGTGCGCGCCCCGATCGCCCGAAGGCGGACAGAGAAGGGATCCGATCCGTTGATCGCCGGTTCAACTCCGCGGGGAGAGGATGCTTCGGACGGTTTTCGGAACCACTGAATGACAGTCCCGGACGCATCCATCAGGAGTACATTTGCGCGCGAACCGTACATCCGGATGACGACCCGCCGACCGGAAGCAAGCACGATGGAGACGGTCCGGTCATTGTGGGCGATATCCGTGCCGACCACGGTCTCGCCGTACACATCCTCAAAGAACTCGACGGAGTTCCGGCGTGCGCGGTGAAAGTCGTCGCGCAGATACAAAGCATTACCGGAGGGCTCGCAGCGGGCGATGACGCTGTGCGGCTGTTCGGTGCCGAACGTCAGGACGAGCTCATTCCGGTGCTGAGAGAATGCGGACGTGAAGGGGATGCCGGCGAGCACGCGATGCAGATCGCCCGCAACGTGCAGCAAAGTGTAATAGTTGGCGATCACGCGGGAGCGGAAGTGAATGTGGACATCTGCGGCCAAATTCCGGAATTTTGGAAGGAAATGCAACGCGGCTTGTGGATAACGCGTGGACAATCGGGTGACGAAATGGTGCAAAACAAGTTCTTGCCGCCTCCGCGAAATTTGCGTACTTTTCATTGCTTTTCGACAAAAACGGAGGAGTCCAGGTGGTTGCAAGCATGACAGGCTACGGCCGGGCGGAGGTGACCGGTGACGGCATTACCGCCGCCGTGGAAGTTCGCAGCGTCAACAGCCGCTATCTTGACGTCACCACCCGAATGCCCCGCTCCCTCTCCCACCGCGAGAAGGAGATCAAAGACCTTGTGCGCACCCAGCTGTCGCGGGGGAGCGTCAACCTGACGATCCGCATTGAGCGGCAGGCCAACGGCGCGGCGCCGCTGAAGGTCAACACGACCACCGCCCGCGCGTATTACCGTCTCCTTTCCGACCTGCGAAAGTCCGTGAAGCTTCGCGAGCAGGTCCGCCTCGAGCATCTGCTGAACTTCTCGGAAATCTTCGAGCCGGTGGACGAGGAAGGAAGCGACGAAAAGGAATGGCGCGTGGCGGAAGAAGGCGTGCGCGCGGCGCTGAAAGATCTGAACGCCATGCGGGCCAAGGAAGGGAAGGAGCTGGTCACCGACCTCCGCACACGCATCACCTGGATGGAGTCGGTCCTGACGCAGGTGGAGCAGAAATCGGCGGCACGCATCCCGGACGAGCGCAAGCGCCTGCAGGAACGCATCGCGCAGATGGTGAGCGATCCGGCGATCATCGACCAGAAACGGCTCGAGCTGGAGATCGCACTCCTGTCGGACAAGCTGGATGTGACGGAAGAATGCGTCCGCTACCGGAGCCACAACAAGTTCTTTCTGGAAGCGCTCGAGAAGGGTGAGGCGGCGGGCCGGAAGCTCAACTTCCTGGTGCAGGAAATGAACCGGGAAGCCAACACCATCGGTTCGAAGACGAACGACGCGGAGATCGCCCATATCGTCGTCGGCCTCAAGGAAGAGCTGGAAAAGATCCGCGAGCAGCTCCAGAACATCGAGTAGCGATCCGCATGGCCCGCGGCAAACTGATCGTCATCGCGGCCCCGAGCGGCTGCGGCAAGACCACGATCGCGCAGGCGATCCGCAAGCGCCATCCGGCGATCCTGTTCTCGGTGTCCGCCACGACCCGGCCCATCCGTCCGGGCGAAGAGAACGGAAAGGACTACTTTTTTCTCACCCGGGAGGAATTCCTGAAGCGTCGGGAAGAAGGAAAGCTGGTCGAGTCGGAAGAGATCTACGGCAATCTCTACGGGACGCTGAAGAGTGAGGTGGACCGGGTACTCGATGCCGGTCGCGTGATGTTGTTCGATGTGGACGTGAAGGGCGCGCTCTCCATCCGCCGGTTGTATCCGCACGATGCGTTCCTGATCTTCATCGCGCCGCCCAGTCTCGATGTGCTGCGGCATCGGTTGGAGAACCGCAAGACGGAAGATGCTGCCACCATCGCCCGGCGCATGGCGCGCGTGCCGATGGAACTGGAACGGGGGAACGAGTTCGATGTGCAGGTCGTCAACGACGATCTGGAGAAGGCGATCGCGGAGGTGAATGCACTCGTCCGCGAGCATACGACGGGTTTGAAACTGGACTAACTGAAACGATTCAACGAGGAGACTGCCTGTGTCTGTCAAACCGATACCCATGCAGGAATTCACCGAGAAGGTGGGCAACATCTACGAAGCCATCGTGGTCACGGCCAAGCGTGCGCGCCAGATCCATGATGATGTGAAGATCGAACTCGCGCAGCAGCTGGAGACGATCAAAGCGCTGACGACGACCACCGATGTCGAGGAAGAGCTCGAGACGGCGACGACGAATCCCGATCAGCTCAAGATCAGCCTCGAGTTCGAGAAGCGCCCGAAGGCGACCGAGCTTGCGCTGCAGGAAGCCGCCGAGAAGAAGATCCCGTACCGCTACAAAGAACCCTTCACGCTCACGCCCAAAGAGCCGTCCGCCGAGTAACGGGCACGCATGCCGCTTCGGGGAACACATATCCTCGTCGGCGTCACGGGCGGCATCGCCGCCTACAAGGTCGGATACTTCGTCCGGGAACTGGTGCGGGCCGGCGCGCAGGTGCGCGTGGTGATGACCGAGGCCGCCGCCCGCTTCGTGACCCCCCTGACGTTCTCTTCACTCTCGAAACATCCCGTTGCGATGGATCTGTGGGCGTCGGACCAGGCGTCCGGCGCCAGGCTCACCGCCCGGCACATCGATCTGGCCACCTGGGCGGATCTGCTGGTGATCGCGCCAGCGTCTGCCAACACGATCGCAAAGATCGCGCACGGGCGATCGGATAATCTGCTGACCGTCGTGACGCTCGCCTGCCCGCGTCCGGTCATCCTCGCCCCCGCGATGGATGCCGACATGTACCTCAACAGCGCCACGCAACGGAACCTCGCCCTGCTGCAGGAGCGCGGCTACCATATCATGCCGCCGGCGACGGGCGATCTTGCCAGCGGTCTGAAAGGTCCGGGCCGCCTGCCGGAAGTGGAACAGTTGATGGCCTTTGTGGAGCGGATCATCGCAGGAGCGCAGCAGGACCTGAAGCGCCTCCGCCTGCTGGTGACCGCGGGACCGACGTACGAAGCCATCGATCCGGTCCGCTTCATCGGCAACCGGTCGTCGGGAAAGATGGGATTCGCCATTGCCAATGCCGCTGCCCAGCGGGGCGCGACGGTCACGCTTGTCGCCGGACCGACACACCTGGAAACGCCGCGGAACGTCCGGCGCATCGATGTGGAATCGACGGAGGAGATGAAACGCGCGGTCCTGAAGGAAGCGCGCCGTGCGACAGCGGTGATCATGGCCGCGGCCGTGGCTGATTACCGTCCGGTCCGTCCGGCGCCGCAGAAGATCAAGAAACGGAAGGGTGAAGTTCCCGCTCTGACCCTGCGCCAAACGCCGGACATCCTTGCGACGCTCGGAAAGCAGAAGCGGGGGAAGGTGCTGGTCGGATTTGCGCTGGAGACGGAGAACGGGCGCGCTCATGCCCGCGAGAAGCTGGTTGAAAAAAACCTGGATCTGATCGTTCTCAATTCCCTGGCGACCCATCCCGGCGTATTCGGCTCGGACACGAACCGCGTGACGTTCATCGGCCGCCGGGGCAATGCCGAGGAACTGCCGGAGCTGCCGAAGTTCGACGTTGCCAACCGGCTGCTTGATCGTGTACACACTCTGCTGAAACGCCGGTAACGGCCCCTGCGATCCACCCCATGCCCATTCATGACGATGCCGAACGCCTTCTGTCGGAGGCGCAACGATTCCTTCGCCAGCAGCGGGAGCTGTACGGCGATCTGCTGCCCATTGAACACGGAGCCACCGAACCGATGAAACGCGTGACACCGCCCCCGCCGGCGACACCCGCACCCGCCGGGACCGATCTGTTCGGCGAACCCGATATTCCGGCGTCCTCACCCGTCAAAGGCGCCGCCACAGGCACGAAGCTCCTCCCGTATCCCGGCGAGCCGTGGACGTCGGCCGACTCCCTGGTGTCGCTCAACGAGCAGATCTGCAACTGTCAGAAGTGCGCACTTGGCTCGACGCGCAAGAGCTTCGTCTTCGGCGTCGGCAATCCGAATGCCGACGTGGTCATCGTCGGCGAAGCCCCGGGGGCGGATGAGGACGAGCAAGGCGAGCCGTTTGTCGGCCGCGCGGGCCAGCTGCTGAACAAGATCCTCGAGGCGATCCATTTCAAGCGGGAAGAGGTCTACATCTGCAACATCCTGAAGTGCCGTCCGCCGAACAACCGGGAGCCGCAAGCGGATGAGATCGGGCAGTGCGAGCCGTACCTGTGGAAGCAGCTGGAGATCATCAAGCCGAAGATGATCCTCTGCGCGGGTCGCGTGGCGGGTCAGGCGCTGCTCCGGACCAATGCATCGCTCACGTCGCTCCGCGGTACGGTCCACGACTACCGCGGCATTCCGCTGATGGTCACGTACCATCCGGCGGCCCTGCTGCGCAATCCGAACTGGAAGCGCCCCTGCTGGGAAGACGTCCAGAAATTCCGTACACTCTACGACGAGATGAAGGCGAAGGAACAGTCCGCACGATGAGCGCTGAGGAGAACACGAAAGAGTTCGTCCGCAATCTGCAGCGGGCGTGGCGGGACGAGATGACGAGCGCCCTGAACTACCGCACGCTGGCGGAGCGCGAGGGGAATCCGGATCGGAAGGCGATCCTCATCCGCATGGCCGAAGCGGAAGATCGTCATGCTGCCCGATGGGCGGCGCGCCTGAAAGAACTGGGCGCGAAGACGGGATCGTTCAATGAAAGTCTCACTGAACGCCTCCGCCGTGCCATTCTGGTGAAGAGCGCTCCGGACGTGGCCGCGCGTCTGCTGGAGGAACGCGAGTCGGACGCCGATCATCTGTACGGTGCGATGATCCGGACGGCGGCAAGCGAGAGCGACCGCGAGGCGCTGCGCGAAGCTCAACGCGAAGAGAACGCCCACTCGCTGATGCTGGAAGAGATGTCCACATCGGGCGTACCCGTCCACCATCCCCGGCGCCAGCTCGACCGGATCCTCGGCCGGGAGAAGTGGCACGTGACCGCCGGCGGATGGATCGGTCAGGCGATTTACGGCGTAAACGACGGTCTGGGCGCGGCATTCGGCGTGGTCAGCGGCGTTGCAGGCGCCACAAGCGCGAACAGTGAGTTCATCCTCCTGAGCGGCCTCGCCGCGACGGTCGCATCCGCGCTCTCGATGGGCAGCGGCGCTTATCTCGCGACGAAATCGGAGCGGGAAGTGTACGAGGCCGAGATGGAGCGCGAGCGGCGCGAGATCGAGGCCAATCCCGACGAAGAGCGGGAAGAGATGGAGCTGTTCTATCAGCTCAAAGGATTCGCGGAGCCCGAGGCGAAAATGCTTGCGGCGAAGCTGGCGGAGCAGCCGGAGCATCTGCTGAACACGCTGGCGCACGAAGAGCTGGGATTGTCGGAGCAAACGTTCCCCAATCCGTGGCGCTCGGCGATCAGCGCGACCATCGCCACGGCCATCGGCGCCGCGATACCGGTCCTGCCGTTCTTCTTCTGGAGCGGGATGGAAGGGCTGACCATTTCGTTCATCATCAGCACGCTGGCGCATTTTGTTGTCGGTGCCTCGAAGGTGCTGGTCACAGGCCGTTCGTGGCTGAAGAGCGGATTTGAGATGACCGTGGTGGGGCTCGGCGAAGCGCTCATCACCTACGCGATCGGACTGATGATCGCACCGGCGCTCGGCTGATCGCCGGAGAGTGACCGCCGGCCGGGGCCGGCGCCTGGAAGGAGCAGATCATGGCGGAAGCGAGAAGACTGACAGACATCGTGGGGGCCTCGACGCAGGCGGAAGGCCGCGTTCCCCCGCAGGCGATCGATGTCGAGACGGCGGTGCTCGGCGCGATGCTGCTGGACAAAGAGGCGATCGCGAAGGCGCTCGAAGTGCTGGGGGCGGAGTCGTTCTACCGGCCCGCGCATCAATCCATCTTTAGCGCCATGACGTCGCTGTTCGAGCGCAGCGAACCGGTCGATCTCATCACCCTTACGGAAGAGCTGCGTCGCCGGGGTGAACTGGAGAAGATCGGCGGCGAGTTCTACCTTACCGAACTGGCGGGACGCGTCTCGAGCGCCGCCAACGTCGAATATCACGCGCACATCGTCCTGGAAAAGGCGCTGATGCGTCAGCTCATCGGTGCATCATCGGAAGTCATCAGCCGCGCTTACAACGAAACGGAGGATGCGCTCGGCCTGCTGGACGAGGCGGAGCAGAAGATTTTCGACATCTCCGAACAGCGACTGAAGAAGGGCTTCATCTCGATGAATGCCGCCGTGCACAAGACCATGGACCTGCTGCAGAGTATCCACGGCAAGCACAGCGGCGTGACAGGCGTTCCTTCCGGCTTCAGCGACCTGGACAACCTGACCGGCGGATTCCAGAACTCCGACCTGATCATCGTTGCCGGCCGGCCCAGCCAGGGCAAGACAGCCCTCGTGCTGTCGCTGGGACGCAACGCGTCGGTTCTTCACGACGTTCCGATCGGCTTCTTCAGTCTCGAGATGTCCGCGCAGCAGCTGGTGATGCGCCTGATGTGTGCCGAGGCGCGCGTGGACGCCCACAAGGTTCGCACCGGTCGTCTCCCCGAAGACGAATGGAAGAAACTCAGCACCAGCGTCGGGCGACTCTACCAGGCCAAGATCTTCATCGACGATACGCCGGCGCTGGGCATCCTCGAGCTGCGTGCGAAGGCGCGTCGGCTGAAGGCCGAGCATGACATCGGGCTGATCATCGTCGATTATCTGCAGCTGATGCAGGGACCGCGGGGCGCGCAAAGCCGTGAGCAGGAAATTTCGGCGATCTCCCGGTCGCTCAAAGCGCTGGCGAAGGAGATCGACATTCCCGTCATCGCGCTCTCACAGCTGAACCGCGCGGTCGAAGCGCGCAGCGACAAGCGTCCGGCCCTCGCCGATCTGCGCGAATCGGGCGCGATCGAGCAGGATGCGGACGTCGTGCTCTTCGTTCATCGTCCCGAGATGTATGGGATCGATAAGGACGGTGAAGACTCGACAGAAGGTCTCGCCGAGATCATCATCGGCAAGCAGCGAAACGGCCCTACCGATACGGTGCGGCTGCAGTTCATCAAACAGTATGCGCGGTTCGAGAATCGTCTGCCGTTCCGTCCGGAAGCGTTCCTCCCGGCGGAGCCGGCCGAAGAAACGCCGTTCTAAGCGATTCGCACTCACATCCCATCTCCGGACAACCGACCATGGATCGACGATCATTTCTGCGCGCTATTCCTCTCACCGCGGCGATGCCGTACGCCCTGAACGGGGCATCGCTCGGACGCTTGTTGACCGGCGGCGATGCCGATGCCGACATCTGCGCCAGCAAGTTTTCCATGGCGGTGTCGCTGGGCCTTCGGGACAAGCCGATCGGCGAGGTGATGGTGGCCATCGGCAAGTCGTTCCTTGGCGCCGAGTATCTTGCGCATACGCTCGAGGAAGCCGGCCCGGAACACCTGGTGGTCAATCTGCGTGCGTTCGATTGCGTCTCGTTCTACGAGAACTGCCTGGTGCTTGCGCGTTGCGTCAAGCTGAACAGGATGACGTTCGACGAGTACAAGAAGCAACTGCAGTTCATCCGGTACCGCAGTGGCGTTATCGACGGCTATCCGAGCCGGCTGCACTACACGTCCGACTATTTCTTCGACAATGTGAAGAAAGGCGTCGTGCGGGACGTGACGGAGGAGATCGGCGGCGTGCCGTTCGAAAAGACGGTGGATTTCATGACGAAGCACGTGGACTCGTACGTCAAGCTGGAGGAGCATCCGGAGTTCGTGCCGGTGATCGCGGAGCAGGAGCGGGCGATCACGAAACGAAAGAAATTCTACGTGCCCAAAGATGCCGTGGCCGGGGTCGCGTCGAAGCTGCAGGACGGCGACATCATCGGCATCACGACGAATATCGAGGGGATGGATGTGACGCATACCGGCCTCGCCCTGTGGCAGGACAAGGAGCTGCACTTCATGCACGCGCCCATCACGGGTGCCAAAGTGCAGATCACGCCGGGACCGCTGGCCGAATACCTCGCGAAGTTCAAGAAGGACACGGGCATCATGGTCGCGCGTCCGCTGGAACCGAAGGCGTAACGCAATCATGTGGACCGACCGGCTCTCCGTTGTCCGGGGCGACATCACGAAGCAGATCGTCGATGCGATCGTCAACGCGGCGAACTCGAGTCTGCTCGGCGGCGGCGGTGTGGACGGGGCGATCCACCGGGCCGCCGGGCCGGACCTGCTGACGGAATGCCGGCGGTTGAAAGGCTGCCGCACGGGGGACGCGAAGCTCACGGACGGGTATCGGCTGCCCGCGCGTCATGTGATTCACACGGTCGGCCCCGTCTGGCACGGAGGAACGACCGACGAAGATGCGCTGCTCGCGCAGTGTTATCGCAGTTGTTTCCGGATCGCCCGGGAGCATTCGTTCGCTTCCATCGCCTTTCCGTCGATCAGTACGGGCGCGTACGGCTTCCCGGTCGAGCGCGCGTCGAGGATCGCCGTTCGCGCGATGCGGGCGGAGCTGGAAAGCAATGCCGCCCTCCGGCAGATCGCGGTCGTCTGTTTTGATCACCCGACATTTCAGGAATACCAGAAAGCCGTCGCAGAGCTTGCTTCCTGAAGGCGTGTGCTGGCAAGGAACGGGTTGCGGCAATCTGATGTTTCGGGGATGGAGCAAACGTGAAGATGATGAAACGCATGGATCGATCGGTCGGGACAGTGCTGGCGGCAATCATGCTGCTCCTGGTGAGAGCGCCTCTTGCCGCGCAAGGACCGGTGATGAGTCCCCGCGATTCCGCGCGCATCCTGTTTGACGGAAGGAAGATCAGCGTCACGTACGGGAAGCCGACGTTGCGCGGTCGGAGGATCTTCGGCGACGTCGTGCCCTATTATAGAGTGTGGCGCACGGGTTCGGGCGAAGCGACGATCCTCCGGACGGACGCCGACCTGGAAGTCGACGGCGCGATCGTGCCGCGGGGAGCATATTCGCTCTACACGATTCCTGCGGAGCACCGGTGGAAATTGATCATCAACAAACAGACGGGGCAATGGGGGACGGTCTACAATCCGCAGCTCGACCTGGCCCGCGTTGACGTGACGCCGCGTGTGCTGAAGAACGAGGTCAAGGATCTCCGCTTTCGCTTTGAGCGATCGGACGACGAGTCCGGCCTGCTCATGCTGGAGTGGGAGCACACCGCGATTCCCATCCCGTTCCGCGTCAGCCGCGACACACTTCTTCCCAGCCCGCGCGATTCCGCCACGCTCGTGCTGTCGAACGCCCGGATCGCTGTGAATTACGGGCGGCCGTCCATGCGGGGCCGGCGGATCATCGGCGGAGTCGTCCCGTTCGGAAAGGTCTGGCGCACGGGCGCAAATGAAGCGACGAGCTTCACCACCAGCGCGAAGCTTGTCGTGGACAGCATGACCATTCCCAAAGGCGCATACACGCTTTACACGCTCCCGGGCAAGAGCCGTTGGCTGCTGATTGTGAACAAACAAACGGGTCAGTGGGGAACGGTGTACAGCGCGAATCGAGATCTCGTCCGGTTGCCGATGAAACGCCGTGCGCTTGCGAAGGCGGTGGAGAAGCTCACCATCGATCTGCAGGCGGCCGGAACGGATGCGGGGATCCTGCGGTTGCGCTGGGAGCGGACGGAGCTATCGGTGAAATTCCAGGTGCGATGAGAGGAAGACGATCATGCCGACGACGATCATTGTCAAGAGCAACGGCAGCATCAAGGTGGAAGGGGATTTCGAGCTGTACGACATGCAGGGAAACAAGTTCGACCTGAACGGCCGCACCCGCATTTCGCTTTGCCGTTGCGGTGAGAGCAAGGACAAGCCGTTCTGCGATTCGACGCACCGGACGTGCGGATTCCGATCGGAGATCGTTGCGCGCGTCCTGCCCCCGCTTTCCCCGAAACAGTAGTTCTTACTTTCCGGTGCGGCGCTGCCGGTCGATCTCGTACAAAAAGACCGCCGTCGCGTTGGCCACGTTGAGTGAATCGATCCCATTCTGCATCGGGATGGCCACCGCCGCATCGCAAGCCGTCAGGATGCCGGCGGACACGCCGTCCCCTTCGCTTCCCACAATCACGCACACATCCCTCGTCCAATTCTGCGCCTGGATCTGAGTGCCTTCCGCATGCGGGTGCGCTGCGGCGACGAAGATGCCCGCCGCCCGAAGGCGTCCGAGGTCGGCCGCCAGGTCCATGCTATGGACGACCGGGAGCGTGAACACCGCGCCCATGGAGTTGCGTACGGCCCGCCGCAAGTATGGACTGCTCGACGTCTCACCCGCGAGCAGTGCCTGAACGCCGAACGCCGCGCAGTTGCGCACCAGCACGCCGATGTTCTCCGCGTTCGTCAAGCCGTCGAGGGCCACGATGAGGCGGGGTGGCGGGAGACGAAGGACGTCGTCGAGTGTTGCCGGGGCGGGGATGGCGGCAAGCGCCATGATCCCCTGATGCAGATGAAAGCCGACAATGGTCTCGAGGACGGAGCGCTCGGCGGTGAGGACGACGACTTCTTCCGGGCGCCGTTCCAGTGCTGGGCGGAGGGCCTCCAGCCACTCGGGCGTGACCAGAACGGAGAAGATGTGCAACGACGTCTCCAGCAGGCGGCGCACGACCTTTTCGCCTTCGGCCACGAAACGGCTTTCACGAAATTGTTCCACCGACTGCCGCAGTGTCCGGTACGGCTGCAGCTCGGCGAGATCCAGTGTCGAGAGAGGTCGGATGGTGAGCATATGATTTGAATCGTACGGAGAAAACCCTGCGAAACCAACTCTGAGGGAAGCGTGGACGGTGTTTCCGGTGGGATCGTGCCGCGTTGACATTCCGTCAAAAAGGTCCTATCATAGCCTGCCGATCCGGCGTGTTCTCCCGGATGAGGCAGTCAACGATCGGCGAGAAAGGAACCAGGCATGACGATCAAAGAGACGATTCACGGCACGGTCGCTGTTGTATCGCTGCGGGGGAACCTGATGGGTGAACCCGATACGGACAACCTCCGGGACAAGATCTACGGCCTGCTCCAGGAAGATTTCAAGAAGATCGTGGTCGATATGAAAGGGGTGCGCTGGGTCAGCAGCAGCGGCCTTGGAACCCTGATTGCGGCCCTGACGTCGGTGAAGAACAAAGGTGGTGACCTCCGGCTGGCAAACATCACCGACAAAGTTGAGAGCCTGTTCGCCATCACGCAGCTGGTCAAGGTGTTCAAGACCTACGAATCGGTCGACCGGGCTGTGTCCAGTTTCAAGTAACCTGCCGTTCGCACCACCCTCCGGACTGTTCACGGCAGGGCTGCCGGTCTCAACCGGCCGTACACCTGTTGCCCCCTGCGCAAGCGCCGAATCGGTCCGATCGGTACGATATGACCTTGCCTCAGATACCAGACGATACCGCTCCGTTCCGGTTCAAGTGGTACCACCGCGAAGAACTTCAGGTGGTGCTTGTCCTGATCGCGCTCGTCATCTTCTTCTCGCGCTCGACGCTGCTCACCATCCTTCTGCCCACCGCCGTGTTCGTGTCGGTCGGCGCGCTTTACCTGGCGCGTGTGGGAAGCCGCGTGCTGCACAGGCTCGAGAGTCTCCGCTCGCTCGTCATCCAGTACCATCAGTTCAAGCTCACCCTGGGCCGCGAATCGCTGCACCGCTCGCGGGTCGCCATGGCGATCCTGGCGACAGCCGTCATCGGCCTGCTGGCGCTGCACCGGATGTCACTCGCGGAAATGGATCCCTACTTTGCGACGCCGACGGACCTTTACTGGATGCTGTTCCTGTGGTTCTACACGTTCGTCTGCGCCGTGATCTCGGTCTATCTGCTGTGGATCTGGGGCCGCATCTGGAAAGCTCCGCAGGCGCATGTACCGTTCCTCGATGGACTGGTCGCCAGTCTCTTCTTCTATCATGGCCTGAGCCGAAATCATCGGATCGTCACGTTTGTCGCCGCCTTCCTTCTCGGGGGCGTGCCGTCCTACTTCGGCATTCGCCTCAGCCCGGATGACCCGTATGGCTCGCAAGAAGCGGTCGCGTTGATCGTTCCGGTGATCCTGCTGAATGTGGGCGGAGCGTTCTACGCGATGCGTTGTCTCCAGTCCGGCGACGATTCGATCGAATCATCCTGATCGTTCATTCGAACACCGACACCCGGACTCCGCATGGACCGGCTGTTCACATCCCTCGTGCTGCTTGCCGGTCTTCTGGCCGGAATGCGGGCGCTCTCCGGGTGGCATGGAGGGCGAAACGTCCCGCAGTGGCTACGGGCAGCCGGCGGGATCGGAAGTTGGGCGACCGTTGGGGCGGCAGCGTTCCTCCTATATGAAGTCGGCTCTGCGATCTGGAACATCTTCGCGACGCCATCGACCGGCGCGGTCATGTACGCCGGGTCGGTGCTCTTCTTCCTCGGCATTCTCCTGAAGGTCCTGAATGACCATCCGGAGATCCTCCGCTGGGAGCGGACGGGGCCGTTCCTCCGCGATGCGCTCCGGTTCACGGACTTCACCCGCCGCCGGGACAACGTATTTGAGGATGCGGAGTGGCAGCAGATCCAGAGGACGCACCGGGAGACGACGGGGCGGAACGTGAACCTGGTCCGGCAGTCGTTGGAACCGCGGACGGAGCGCAAAACGGATCTGTTGTCTTCCGCCGTCGTGATAAGGCCGGAAGCGGTTCGACCGAAACATCTGGCCGACGAGATCGCGCGGCTCGAGGCGGGCGAGCGGGTCGACATCACCGACGCGTTGCGGATCAACGTCTACCGGCACCGGACGCACCCGCGGTACGACCAGATCATTATGTTGTCGGTCGATCCCGCGGAGCGGGTGCTGAGTTTTCAGATCGTCTTTCCCGCCGTGCAGGGTGCGCACCTCCGGGATGCCGATGCGCGATTCCGCATCCTGCAGGAGCTGTACGAGGTGCTTCAGGCGCTTCAGGCGGAACCGTGGATCGCTCCGTACGGAAAGTTTATTGCCACCTTCAGCGCCGAATGTTTTCGCGTGGAGACCGATTCATTCGATATGCCCACGCAGATCCCGTTTCTGAGTGTCCGCATCGCGTGGGACGAGCTCCGCTCCCGGGCAGATCGGATCTTCATCGTCACCGAGCTGCCGAAGATCAGCGTGGTGACCTGGACAGGAGAGAATCATGGCTGAGCGGTCGATCATCAATCCCTCCATTACCCGTACGTCGCTTCTGATCGGCGCGATCGCGCTGATTGTACTTTCCGCTGCCCACGGTCAGAATCGGGTTACGGCGCTCGAACTGACTGGGCAGTTCTCCGAAGCGCAGGCGTTGCTCCGCTCGATGCTCGACTCGGCGCGGACGACGCCCCCCGCGGAGCGTCATGCCTGGGAGTTCGAGATCGACCGGCTGGACCGCATTCGCAATGACTACTCGCTCACGGAAGATCAGCTGTTCAATCAGCTGCAGCGCTCGATCGCCAACGTCACGCGGGAGGAAATGCAACGCTGGATGGCGGAAGGCAAGTTCGATATGCGGCCCATCGACGGGAAACTGCGGTTCCTCGGCGTCAGCCGGAGCAATCTGTTCTGGCGGTACCCCGACATTGCCGCGCGGCGTCTCCGCCCGTCGGACGATTCCGCGTTCGAGAAAGCCGTGTGGGACGCCTGCGTCGCCATCCGCACCGCCGCTGAAACGGAACAGCGCCCGTACGTCCTTCCAAAACACTTCCGGGTCACCATGACCGTTACGGTGGACTCCAACGCTGTCCCGGCCGGAGCGATCGTTCGCGCGTGGCTTCCGATCCCGCGGGCGTACCCGTTCCAACGGGATTTCCGGATGATCACGAGCTCGCCGGCGGTCAAAGAGATCGCGCCGGAGAACAGCCCGATCCGTTCCGCCTACCTGGAACAGCCGGCGGTACACGGACAGCCCACCCGTTTCACCATTGAATACTCGTATACGGCGGACGGGATCTGCTTCGTGACCGATCCGCATACCGTGCAGCCGTACGATCCGGAGGATCCCGTCGTCCGGCAGTACACCGCCGAAGCGCCGCACATCGTCTTCACGGATACGATGCGGGCGCTGGCCGCGAAGATCGCCGGTGCCGAGACGAATCCGCTGGTAAAGGCGCAGCTGTTCTACAACTGGATCGCCGAACACATCCAGTACAGCTACGCCCGCGAATATTCCACGATCCGCAACATCGGTGATTACTGTCTGCGGAAAGGATACGGCGACTGCGGACAGGAAGCGCTCCTGTATCTCACGCTGTGCCGGCTGAGCGGCATTCCCGCCCGGTGGCAGTCGGCGTGGTTCACGTTCCCCGGGGGCAAGACCATCCACGACTGGACGGAGATCTACGTGAAGCCGTACGGCTGGATGCCGGTCGACCCGTACATGGGCATCTTTGCGATGCAGTATCTCAGGAGCCTGTCGCCGGAGCAGCGGTTGGCGGTGCGCGATTTCTATTTCGGCGGCCTCGATCAGTACCGCATCGCGGCAAACAGCGATCATTGTCGGACGCTCGAGCCGCCGAAGCGGTCGTTCCGCTCCGACACGGTCGATTTCCAGCGGGGCGAGCTGGAGTACGGCGACACGAACATCTACTTCGACAAGTACGACTATTCGCTGAGCATCACGGAGGAATAACCGGTCTGGTCCGATCATCGGGCGTGACCGTCCATTCCTAACCGCAGTCCTGAGCAGGGGAACGCTGTCCGGCGCATGAGCATCCTTCCGCGCGATACCAGCCTTTCACTCCCCGATTTCACCGTGGTCTCGGCCTCGGCGGGATCGGGGAAGACGCACACGCTCGCCCTGCGGATGCTCCAGCTTCTGCTGTCCGAACGGATCCCGCACAACGATCTCCGCAACATCCTCGCCATCACGTTCACCAACAACGCGGCGGCGGAGATGAAACAGCGGATCGTCTCCTTCCTGAAGCAGCTGGCCTTGCCCGGCCAACCTGTCGCCGATGATCTTGCTGCTCTCACCGATCTGACGGAGGAGCAACTGCGCCTTCGCGCGGCCACCGTGCTTGACGCGATCCTCGACCGGTACGGGGATTTCCAGGTCCGCACCATCGACAGCTTTCTCATCACGATCTTCAAGACCGTCGCGCTCGAATTCGGCCAGCATCCGGACGCGGAGATCATTCTCGATCCCGGCGGCGTGGTGGAAGCCGCTGTTGCCGACTTCTCCCGCGAGGCGGCACACGACGCACAGAAACGCATCGTGCTCGAGCGAGTCGCCGATCTGCTGCTGCATGCGCGCACATCAACGCAGCGCTACGTCTGGGATCCGTACCAGACGCTGCTGCGCGAAGGCCGCGAGTTGTTCCACGAACTGCAGATGCGCACAGCACCGCTGGATCAGACCGATCCGACCAGGGACATGGGAGACGTCGTCCGGTCGATCGGTGCCGAAGTGAAGCGCATCCGGATGGTATTGGCGGAAGCCGGGCTGCCGGTCAAGCAGGGATTCCTCAAGGATCTGGACGATCTGGCGGACGGCCGAATCGACGCGGTCCTGAAGCGCACGGACAAGCGTGGCGATCCACTTAGGAAGCTGTCGCAAACCGAAGAAGCGCGCTGGTCGCAAATCCGGACGACGGTTGAGCCCGCCGTGGATGCGGTCTACGTGCTTCTGGAACGGTATGCGTACCTGATGGCGCGCGCACGATCCTATCCGGCGGTGAGCTTTCTCGGCACACTGGATGCGGAGATTGCCGCCCTCGGGCGTCGGACGCAGCAGATCACGCTCGATGAGATCAATGCGCTCCTGAGGGACTATCTTCATCAGGGCGTGGTGCCGGAGATCTTCTTTACGCTGGGCGATGCCATCCGCCATTACCTCATCGATGAATTTCAGGATACGTCGCCGCTTCAGTGGCACAACCTGAAGCCGCTGATGGATGAGACGCTGGCGAAGGACGGCTCGCTCTTCGTCGTGGGGGATATGAAGCAGTCGATCTACGGGTTCCGGGGAGCGGACTGGCGCATCATGCGGCGGCTTCTGCAGGGAACGGAATTCGGATCGGTGGAGCCGCGCGTCATCGCGCTGCCGAAGAACTACCGGAGCGCCGGCGCGATCGTCGAGTTTAATCGAACACTCTTCCACGAGCGCGTGCGCGCAACGCCGTTCCTGCCGGCGGCCGAGGAGAGCGGGCTCACGGCCTACGAGCAGTCTCCGCTCGACACACGAAAGAGAAAAGGATTCGTGTCGGTGGAGGTCTTCCCGGACGACAACGATCTCGAACCGGCGCGGGAGCGCATGCGCGCGATCCTCACGCAGTGCTTCGCCCGGGGCTATCGCATCGGCGATGTCGCCATCCTCACGCACGCGAACGCCGACGTCGTTACGATGAGCTCGTGGCTGAACGCATGGTCCATCCCGTTCGTCTCCCACAGCACGCTCGACGTGCGGGAACGCCCGGTGATCGCCGAGATCCTGGCGCTGATGCGCTTCCTCGACACGCCGGAAGACGGTCTGGCCCTGTCCGCATTCCTGAACGGTACGGTGCTCACGACGAGTGCCGGCCGGGCAGGCTTGAGCTTTCAACCCGGGCAATTCCGGGATATCCTGCTCCGCCTTCGCCGTCAGGGCGGCAAGAAGCCTGGATTGCTGAGGACGGTGCGTGAGGAATTTGCGGAGGTGTGGGAGCGGTTCCTGGTGCGACCGTTCAACGCAGCCGGCTATCTGCCCGTCTATGATCTCGCTTCACTGCTGGTCAAAACCTTCGATCTGTTCGGTGCGTTTCCGGCGGAGGAAGCGTCGATCGTGAAATTCCTCGAAGCCGTGCGGGAATTCGAGGGAAACGGCAATCCATCGCTCGGCGAGTTCATCCGCTTTGCGCGGGAAGAGTCCGCCGATGCCTGGACGTTGGCGGTACCCCACGCAGCCGATGCCGTCACGGTCATGACGATTCACAAGGCCAAGGGCCTCGACTTTCCGGTGGTCATCGCCGTTCTGCGGGATCAAATGCCGGAACCGGGAGGCACGATGGTGGATGACGCCGGCGAGCGGGCCGTTCTGCTTTCCCCCACCAAGCCGCTGCGCGGGAAGAATCCGCGTCTGCGTGAGCTGTGGGACCGGGAACTGCTTCTTGCCCGTGCGGATGCGCTGAACAAACTCTACGTGATGTTTACACGCGCCGAAGAGGAGATGTATGTGCTGGCAATGCGCGACGAGAAAAAGCCGGGTCTTGTCGGTCAACTTCTGGAACCGGAGACCGTCGGCAAGCCCGCCGCCCGCGTCCGGCCTGCGTCGGAACCGGGCCTCGAGCCGACTCCGCGGCGGCATCACACCGGCATTCTGAAGATCGTCACCTCGGACCGACGTCGCCCCGCATTGCGCGAGACCGGTCGGGGTGATCTCATCCATGCGCTGCTGTCCAATATCACGGTGATCCCGGGCGACGCACGAAGTGCGATGGCCACGGCGGGTGATCGGGTCCCGCCAGACCTGTGGGAGGGATGGGATCGCGGGCAGATCGCGCACACCGTCGAATCGTTTCTCTTGCGACCGGGAGTTGAAGAGTGGTTCCGTCCCCGGCAAGGACGATCGGTCGAGAACGAACTGGAGATCGCCGATGCGTCCGGAGAGCTTTTCCGTTGCGATCGCGTGGTGGTGGATGCGGATCGCGTCACGGTGATCGATTTCAAGACCGGCGGCGCGGGATCGGAAGAAGAATATCGCCGCCAGGTTCGAAACTACATTGCGCTTCTGCGGGACGTGTACGCGCCCCATGCCGTTGTCGGGGCGATCGCCTACGTCGATCAGGACCGGTGGGTGGATCTCCCATGAGCCGCTGCCTTCTCATATCGCCGGCGGATGACCTGATCCGCGTGATCGGACAGGAACTGGGGGAAGGAAGCGAACTGCGCCGGACGCTGGTGGTCTTTCCGGGAAAGCGGCCGGGAGCATTCCTCCGGAAAGCCCTCGCCCGGCAGCAGGGAAAAGCGTATCTCCCGCCCCGCGTGATCGCGATGGACGATCTCGTCGAGCTCGTGCGGACCGATGCCGGCCTGCCCCCGCGGCGTGTGCTCGGTCCAATGGATGCGGCCGTGATCCTGTTCCGGATCGATCGCGAATCGCCGGAGCGGATCGGCGGTGACCATTTTTCGACGGTGGAGTCGTTCCTGCCGCTCGGGATGCGGCTCTTCGGCGAGCTGGAGGAATTGAAGCTCGCCGGTTGCGACGACGCGATGCTGCGGCGCACGGTCGGAGCCGTGGGATACGGAAAGATCCATCTCATTCCGGCGCTGTATCGGCTATTCTACGCCGAGGTGGAACGTCGGGAATGGAGCACGCGGGCAGTCAACTATCTTGAAGCGGCGGCTGCGGCGGAGGGATTCGGCACGACCGCCTGGGAGCGGATTGTCATCGCAGGATTCTTCGGCCTCACGCCGGCGGAGCAGCGGCTGTTCCGGGCATTCGCCCGCCGGGATGACACGGTCTTCATCTTCCAGCACGGACCGGGCATGCGGGGTGTACTGGAGAAGCTGGATCTGGACGCGCCCGATCCCGAGGCGCCGGCCCCCGGACCGGTGCGGATGGTGCGTAGTCCCGACACGCACGGACAAATCTTCGCCCTCTCGGAGCAGATCCACGCGCTCCGTAGACGAGGCGAGACGCTCGACGAGCGCACTGTCGTTGTCCTTCCGCGGCCGGACGCGCTCTTTCCCGTCCTCCATGAAACGCTCTCGCTGCTTCCCGAGGATTCGTACAACATCTCGCTGGGGTATCCGTTGGAACGCGCCAGCGTTGTGGCCTGGCTGGAGTGTCTCCTGGCCGTCGCGAACGGCATGCATGACGGACGGATCGTCGGCGCGCTGTACATGCGCTTCCTGCTGCATCCGTACACGAAGAACATTCTGCACAACGGCGCACCGGACGCGACGCGCACGCTGGTGCACGTCCTGGAAGAATACTTCACGCGGGAGCCTGCGCACCGTTGGACCACGCTGGAGACGATCGAAGAGGTGGCGTCGATCTTTACGAACGCCCTCGAGCGCCTGCCGTCGGACAGCGGATTGGATGAGGAGACACTGAAGGCCCATCTTCGCTGGCTGCATGACCGGACCATCCGGCTCATTCTTACGCCGGGATCACTGGGAGAGCTCGCCGCCGGCTGTGTCGAGGCGCTGAACGTCCTGTTCGATCAAAGCAACGCGCCGGAGCATCCGTACTTCTCCGCATTCGCCCGGCGGCTGGTGGAAGAGCTCGATGCACTCCGGCGGGGACTGCTTGCCGGAGAGCGATTTGCGTCGTACGAATCGTACATCCGGCTGATCCGGTTCGTTCTTCAGGCTGCGGAGGTGCATTTCCCGGGGACGCCGCTGCGGGGCCTCCAGGTGCTCGGATTCCTGGAAACGCGCAACCTGAAATTCGACCGCGTGTTCCTGCTGGATGCGAACGAGGATACGTTGCCGGGCGGCACGGGCCTGCGGCTCATTCCGAATCCATTGCGCGAAACGCTCGGCCTCGAAACGACCGCCGAGCATGACCGGCGCGTCGAATACTCTCTGTCCGTGCTCCTGCGCGGAGCCGGGGAAGCACAGATCTTCTTCGTGGAGGATGGGAAGCGCGAGAAGAGCCGGTTCGTCGAGAAGCTGCTCTGGGATCGTCAGCGGCGTGCCGGCAGCATCGATCTGCGCGCGCATATGACCGGCATGGAGTATGCCCTGTCGCTCCAGAACGGGACGCCGCAACCGGTCGCGAAGACGTCCGATGCGGTGGAATATCTGAAGAAGTACCGCTACAGCGCCACCGCGCTCGACGCCTACCTCGACTGCGGCCGGAAGTTCTATTTCTCGGTTGTGCTGGGCCTGCGCGAGCGGGAGGATGTGACCGAAGAGCCCGACGCGCGGGATGTTGGGACGCTCGTGCACGACGTGCTGCACGACTACTTTGAACCGCTGCGCAACACGCGGCTGGACGGCACGACGCTCTCCGAAGAGCGGCTGGCGGAAGTGACGAAGAAGCGATTTGACGAAACGTTCGGCGCGCAGGAGTTCGGCAACATCCTCCTGTTGCGTCGGCAGGTGGAAAAGCGGCTGCAGGAATTCCTCACCGGATATCAGATCCCCATTGCGGAGCGCACAGCAATCGTCCTGGAAGATGTCGAGACGATGCTGGAGATGCCGCTGTTCGGATTCCGCTTTGGGGTTCGGGTCGATCGCATCGAACGGCGCGGCGAGACGATCGCAATCATCGACTACAAGACGGGCGATGCGGTCGGCGACAAGCTGCCTCGCTTGGACCGGCTGATCGAAGGGGACCGCACTACGTGGGCCGACGGCATCGGATCGGTGCAGCTGCCGCTCTACGCGATGCTGATCGCTGCCATGCGCGGCGTTCCCGTCGAATCGGTGCATGCTTCGTTTCTGATGCTGGGGAAGGGGGAGATGGATGAGAAGATCGAACGGACACTCTTCGACCGCGCGGATGATCCGGCGAAAGCCGCTCGCGTGCTCGAGAATACGCTACAGGCGATCCTTCACGAGATCAGCGATCCCAACGAATCGTTCAGACCTCCGGCGGATCTCTCCGCCTCTTGCCCCCGGTGTCCCTTCAGCGTCATCTGCGGAACGCAGTGGGTGAAAGGATGGGAACCATGAAAAGCATTGGCGAACTGCGGAATCGGGGAATTGGGTGATTGGGGGATCGGGAAATTGAGGAATTGGGGGAATGTAGCTGGGGGAGCTGGTTATGGCCTCGTGCTCGGGCCGAGTTCCATCCGATAAAAACTCGTGAACTGCTCGTGGATTGCGTCGCGCACGCGGCGAAAGGCGGAAACGATCTCTTCCTCCGTCCCCCGCACGGAAGCCGGATCCTCGAACCCGAGATGCCGCCGGTGACGCACCGCTCCGGTGAAGATCGGACACACCTCCTTCGCGTGATCGCACACAGTGATCACGTAGTCCCAGTGGTCTCCCACGAACTCGTCCACGGATTTTGGCCGTCCGGCGCCGATGTCAATGCCGATCTCGCGCATGACCTCGATCGCTCGGGGATGGACGCCGAATGCCGGAGCCGTTCCCGCCGATCGAATGAAGAGTGAAGGGTCAATGGATCGGAGGATGGCTTCGGCCATCTGGCTTCGGCAGGAGTTCCCGGTACAAAGAATGAGAATTTGGACGGTCATGAGAATCGTCAGTCGATGCTGTCGCAGAAAGGTACCGCTTGGCCGGCGAGCGCGCAAGCGGCGTTGTGTAACCGAGCGGCAAATCCGCGGAGATGGTTGTTCTTCTCAGGAAAAATCCGAATATTCCTCTCGTAAAAAATAACATCCGGTCGTCCCCATCCCCAACCCGGCTGCTCCGAGAACACCGGTGGCCGGGGGTGTGAACCGTCAGTCCCCACGACGAAAGATGAAACGACCGATCAACGATCCGTGCAACCGAGAGGAGACCGATCGTGGCCACACCGAAGTTCGTGTTTTTCAACGGAAAAGTGGTTCCCTACGAAGAAGCGAAGGTGGGCGTTCTCACGCATGCGCTGAACTACGGCACGGCTGTGTTTGGCGGCATTCGCGGCTACTGGAACGACACCGAGAAGCAGCTGTTCGTCTTCCGCCCGCTTGATCACTACAAGCGATTCCTCGAGTCGGCAAAACTGATGCGGATGCAGTTCGCGTACACCAGGGAAGGCCTGGCCGACGCAACGCTCGATCTGATCCGCCGGCATGATTACCGGCAGGACGTGTATGTCCGCCCGCTGGCATTCTACGGCGACGAGATCATCGGCGTCCGCCTGCACAACCTCACGCCGCACCTCTCCATCGCGGCGCTTCCGTTCGGCCGATATGTGGAGAACGAAGAGGGCGCGCATGTCACCGTGTCTTCCTGGACGCGGGTGGACGACAATGTCATTCCATCCCGGGGCAAGATCGCCGGTGCGTACGTGAATTCGGCGTTCGCCAAGACCGATGCCCAGCTGGCCGGCTTCGACGAAACGATCATGCTCAGTCATGACGGGCATGTGTCGGAAGGGTCCGCGGAGAACATCTTTATGTTCCGGAACGGCGTGTTCGTGACGCCGCCGATCACGGAGAACATCCTCGAAGGCATCACGCGGCGGACCATGATGGTGCTGATGCGTGATGAGCTGAACATGGAAGTGCAGGAGCGCTGCATCGACCGGACGGAGCTGTTCCTGGCCGATGAAGTGTTCTACGTCGGCACGGGCGTTCAGCTCACAGCCATCACGAAGATCGACTACCGTTCAATCGGAACCGGCGCCATGGGTCCGATGACGGCAAAATTGCGCGAGCTGTACTTCAATGTCGTTCGCGGAAAGGTGCCGAAGTACCGCTCGTGGTGCACACCGGTGTATGCGCAGAACGGCAGCGGCGGAACGGAGAAGAAGGATCTGAAAGCGGTCGCCGGCTGATTCGTCGGCAGAAGGAACGGTATCGCCGGGGCGACCTGTGGAAAACGGGCCGCCCCGCGTGTTGTACGGTCAGAAGCCGAGGACGTCCTGCAGACGCTCAAGGGCGGGGCCGATCTCCCGGTCCCAATATTCCCAATTGTGCCGGCCGGGAGTCTCGTGATACTCGTAGGAGATCTGATGGGCTCGAAGCGAGTCTGCCAGTGCCCGGTGGAGCGACAGACGCTTCGCGAATTCGTCGCTGATGCCGGTCGCGAGATAGACGTACGGCGTTCGGGCGGGATCGGCATGAGCCACGAGCCGAAGGATGTCGTAACTCTTCCACGCGGCAGACGAGTCGGCTCCCAGCGCGGCGACGAGGGAAGGGCGGAGTCCGGCGCGTCCCTCCTGCTCCAGGTCCGGAATCCCGCGGGGCACGTCAAGCGAGCTGCTGAGCGCAATGACGAACCGGAACCGGTCCGGATGGCGCAATCCCGCTACCAGCGCACCGTATCCTCCCATTGACAATCCTCCGATCGCCAGCCGGGTCGTGTCGAGATGATACCGGCGGGTGCCGTATGTCACCACGTCGGACGCCAGGTCATCTTCGTAGCGGTTCGCGGGATCCGTCACGGAGTTCACGTACCAGGAATTATCACCGTCCGGCATGAGGATCACGAGTGGACGGGAGCCCAGATCATCCGCGAGATGCGTGAGCGCCGTCCAGTTGCGATGATCCCCGCCGAATCCGTGAAGCAGAATGAGACCGGCATACGTGCGTGTCGTATCAAATCCCCGGGGCAGAAGCACGGTCACATGTTGCATTCGTCCCAGCGATGGCGCGATGAGGCTGTCGATGACAACCGTTTGCGCGTTGAGGGGACCAACGGCACAAAGGAGGGCCAGCAGAACCGTTTTCTTCAAACGTGTCATTTCAGAGGCTGAACGAGGTTGATGAGATTGCCGCAGGTATCCTCGAAGGTGACGGCTGTGATCGGTCCCATGGTCTTCGGCTCGCCGTGGAACACGACGCCCCGATCCCTGAGCCGCGCGTAGTCGGTCCCGATGTCGGAAGAGATCAGTGCGGTGGCGGGAATGCCCGCGTCGAAGAGCGCGCTCTGGTACACGCGGGCCGGAGGAAACGCCAGCGGTTCCAGCACGAGCTCAATCCCCTCGACCCCGTCCGGTGAGACCACCGTGAGCCATCGATAGTCGCCCATCGGAATGTCCGCCATTTTTCTGAATCCCAGTACATCGGTATAGAAGCGAAGCGCCGCTTCCTGATCGTTGACCATGACGCTGACGAATTTGATCTGCACGGCGATCCTTTCCTGAGTTTCGGGATGATGGATCCGCGGAGTGTTGGTCGGTCAATCTACGCGCAGCGCGGATCAGGTGCAACCGAATCCCCCGGAATGAGGCCGTTGATTCTTTTGGTCCTGCGGGGTATATTGCAGGTGAACATGCGGGCGTAATTCAGTGGTAGAATGCCAGCTTCCCAAGCTGGACGTCGCCGGTTCGAGCCCGGTCGCCCGCTCTGAATAGCCGATCTGAAAAGGTCGGCTATTGTTGTTTTCCGCTTCCCAAGTCCGTCCCGACGAAAGAGATGGAGCAGATATTTGGTCGGGACGGGATCCTCGATTCGGCAGCCGCTCCGACGATGTCGTCGCGGGCCGAATCGGGACTGGACGTCGCCGGTTCGAGCCCGGTCGCCCGCTCTGAATAGCCGATCCCAAGAGGTCGGCTATTTTTGTCTTCAGCTTCCCACGTCGCGTCCCGACGAAAGAGATGGGGCAGACGTCCTGGTCAGGACGGGATCCTCGATTCGGCAGCCGCTCCGACGAAGCGTATTGCCGGTGTCACCTGAATCCCGACGTCTATCGCACGATCAGCAGCTTCCGGGTCTCTGAGTAGCGCCCCGGACTTCCCTGCAGGCCGAAGCTGTCCATCCGATAGAAGTACACCCCCGCGGCGACGTCGGTCCGCCATGAAACCATTCTGTTTCCGGGATCGCAGGAACCGTCAAAGACGACGGCAACGGTGCGGCCGAGGATGTCGTGAACTGTCAGGCGGACGCGCGACTTCACCGGCACGCTGAAGCGAAATGTTGTGGAAGGATTGAATGGATTGGGAAAGTTCTGTTGCAGCGCGAATCCGGAAGGAACGTCCGGCGATGGCTCCGCGCTCGTCGTTGTGAAGAGTTCGCTCATCGGCGTGCCGGTGACATAGGGCGTCGAAAATCCGAGCAAGGTGCCGACCGTTGGCACAATGTCCGGAATAGTCCGGGGGCCCGGCACGGCGGCGGCCTGGCGGATGCCTGTTCCGACCGCGAGCAAGAGAATGCGACGACATCCCTGGCAGGCGTCACCATGTCCTGCGAAGCCGTTGGCGATGCCGTCCAGATGCCGGCCGTGATCGTTCGTGACGATCATGGTCGTGCGGTCCTTCAACGCCGCGTCCGATTGCACGAAATCCCACAGGACGCCCACGAGGCTATCGGCCGTGCTGATCGCACGCACGTAATTGTCCCACACGCCCGAATGGCCTTCATGGTCGACATCCGCCAGATAGACCACGCACAGGGCGGGGTGATACGTGCCGATCTTCTGAACCGCATTCGCGCAGACATCGGCGTCGGTCGATCCTTGAAGCATGTACCAGGGCCAGTATGCCGGTCCGTACTCCGCATGGTAACTCTGCAGCCACGGTGTGGTGAGGTACTTCATGATGTACATCGCCTGCGTGGTATCGGCGCCTGAATCCTTCCGGTAGTACTCCCACACGGATGGCTCGAGCATGTATTGCGTGCTCCCGGATGGCACGGGGACGCTCCAGGATCCCGTCCAGATCGCCGGGACGCCGCGATTGGTGACGGTCACGCCGTCGTTCAGAAATGTGTCGACGACGGCACCGAGCGCCGAAAGGGCCTTCATGCGCGGGATGTATCGCCCGGTGGAATCGCCGAATGTCTCCGAATACCGTGCGCCGTCGATGATGACGAGAACGACGTGGTCGGTCCGCTGGGCGGTCAGCGGAGCGAGAGAGAACAGCAGAAAACACAGGATGATGCGGGTACGGTGCATGCTGGTGAGAACGACTCCGTCCATGATACTCAATGTGTGCGGAAAAGACAAGCCCTTCGAAGGGCGGAGATGAGGCTCCGATCGCTGTTTTGACATTCTGAGGAGCGCCGGGTATATTCGTCTACTGCAAATCTGGCGGTGCATCCGTGTCGGGGATCCGATGTTGACAATCGCGTTGTCGGTGCTGTTCGTCGTGGCGGCGCTCATGAATGGTTTCCTGGCGTACCATGCGTGGGTGCATCGCACAGTCGCGGCGCGGTGGTTTGCGGCGCTGATGGGGGCAGTGGCATTCTGGTCGCTCGCGGCTGCGCCGGAAGCCGTAGCAACGACAGAAAGCAGCAAGATCTTCTGGTCGCAGGTCAGCTACGTCGGCGTTTCGTCCGTTCCATTCTTCTGGTTCTGCTTTGCTGCCGCATATACGCAGCGCTTCTGGTGGTTGCGGCAGACGCGGATCATTCTCTTTGCAATCCCTCCGGTCGTATTGCTTCTGCTTGTCCTGACCAACGGATGGCACGGCCTCGTCTGGCCATCAGTGACCCTGATGCATATGCCGGAAGGTGTGTTCGCCCACTACGATCACGGCCCGGCGGTCTGGTTCCACGTCTTCTACGCATATCTGATGCTGGCAGCCGGATCCCTCATGCTGCTCCAGTTGCTGCCCCGCTCACTCCGGCTCTACTCGACGCAAACGCTTCTGCTGCTGGTGGCGGTCGTGGTCCCGTGGATCGCGAATTTCGCGTACATGGCCAGGATCGGCATGCTGGGGCTGATTGATCTCACCCCGTTGGGATTCACGGTCAGCGGCGCGGCGATTGCCTGGACCATGCTGCGGCATCAGTTCCTCGACATTGCGCCGGTGGCCTATCAGACACTGTTCGCGCGGCTTTCCGACGGGGTCATCGTGTTGGACGGATCGCGGCGGATCGTTCTGGCGAATCCGGCGGCCCTCCGGATGCTTGGACTCACTTCCAACATGGTGGGGCGGCCGGCGACCGACGTGCTGCCGCCGGTGCTGCGCACCATCACCGGATCACAGAAGCCGGAAGGTATCGTTCACGAAGTCACGCTCGGCGATCGGACGATCGAGGTCACGATCGTTCCCCTTACGGCCGCGTGGGAAGTGAACGCGGCGGCGATGCTGCTTCTGGGGGATGTCACGGATCGCACGCGCCGTGCGGAGGATCTTCTGCGCTCCGGAAAGGCGGAAAGCCTGGCGCTGATGTCCGGCGGCATCGCACACACGTACAACAATCTGCTCCAGATCCTCCTGCTGAACACAAGTGCCGCCAGGGCGCAGCTCGACGCGCAGCATCCGCTGCATCGTCAGCTGGAATCCATCGAGCATACCGTGGAGCGGGCCGCGTCACTCACGCAACAGCTGCTGATGTACACGGGGGGATTGTTTACGACCCGACGGATCGTATCCCTTACCGCGGTCCTGCGTGAACACGAGCCGAAGCTCCGATCGTTCCTCCCGCAGGACGTACCGTTCACCCTTCAACTTTCCAGGACTTCTCTTCCGGTCGAGGTCGATTCCCGGCTCCTGATCGATGCGATCCGGAACGTCCTTATCAACGCCGGCGAATCCATTGAGGGCTCGATGGGAGCGGTGACGCTGTCTGTGCAGGACTACACGCTGACGGCGGACACGATCGCTTCGTGGGGACGGTACGGCTCGCAGGTGTCCCCGGGGCTCTACGCGATGATCGAAGTGAGAGACACGGGATCGGGCATTCCGCCGGAGCACATGGATCGACTGTTCGATCCGTTCTTCTCCACCAAGTTCCTCGGCCGGGGCATGGGTCTGCCGGCCACGCTGGGCATCATCCGGCTCCATGGCGGTGCCGTGCAGGTGGTCAGCGAGCGGGGGAAGGGAACGACGGTGTCGATGCTGATCCCCCTTTCGACGGACGAGTTCGCGTCGTCCCGCCGATGAAGCGTTTGCCGCGCGCCGTCAGATGACGCCGAGCCACCGCGCGCCGACGGCCGAGAACGCGGCGTGGACCTTCGCCCGGAGTTCTTCCGGCAATGCTCCCCGCTCCACGATCGCGCAATTCCGGCGCAGGTGCGCTTCCCGCGCCGTTCCCGTGATGCACGATGCCGCGCCGGGGACAAAGGCGCTGAAGCGAAGCGCCAGTTCCTGCGGATCCATTTCCTCCCGCAATCCCAGCGCCTGCCAGCGTTCCCAATAGATCGCCTCATCCTCACGTTCCGGCCGCGCGCGGAATCGCCATGGTGCATTTGCAGTCGGCCGCTTGCCGATGACGCCGATCCCCGCCGCGGCGGCTGCCGGGACCATGAACCGTGCTCCGCGCTGATCACAGAGGTTGACCGAGAGCTGAATCACCTCCACGCGTCCGCTGAGGATCGAAGCGACGAGATCGTCGTTCTCTCCGGAGTACGCCACGGCACGCACCTTTCCCGCGCTCTTTGCTTCTTCCAGCGCATCCAGAACACCGCTCTGCAGGAGTACGTCGGCCGGGCACGAGTGGAGATGGGCCACATCGATGACATCGGTCTGGAGCCGCCGGAGCGCGTCGTCGATCCCGCGCCGTACGCACTCGGAGGTCCAGTCCGGCACACCGGGGACGCCGTATCCGACTTTGGTGGAAAGGACGAACTCACCCCGCCGGTGACGGAGCGCGGCGCCGATCCGTTCTTCCGACCGTCCGTACGACCGTGCAGTATCGATAAGGGTGATGCCGAGATCGAGCGCGGTGTTGAGCAGTCGGCCGGCGTCCGCGTCCGACAGCTGGTCGTCGCCGATCTGTCCGGCACCCAGGCCGAGAATGGAAACGCGCAGGCCGGTCTGTCCCAGGAGTCGAGTATTCATCGTGGCTCATCCGTCGTGGTTCGTGCGGGCAATCATCGGTGTTCAGAATACGCAGGGCGGAGCATAGAATCAATACGCCCGATCCGCGCGCGAGTCCTTGCTTCTCAAGCTCTCTTCTGCAACATTGGACAGGAAACGTACCCAAAGGAGGGCTGACCTATGGATACTGTGTTGCTGGCGCGCATTCAGTTTGCGCTCACCATCGGATTCCACTTTCTTTTCCCGCCCATCACGATCGGGCTGGGGTGGCTCCTGGTGATCATGGAGACGCTCGGCTGGAAACGGGGCGACGAAGTGTATGTGCGCATGGCGAAGTTCTTTGCCAAGCTTTTCGCGCTCACATTCGCCGTCGGCGTGGCGACGGGCATCGTGATGGAATTCCAGTTCGGCACGAACTGGTCCACCTATTCCAAGTTCGTCGGCGATATCTTCGGCGCGCCTCTCGCGGCGGAAGGGGTGTTCGCGTTCTTTCTGGAATCGGGATTCCTCGGCCTGTATCTGTTCGGACGGAATCGCGTCTCCAAAGGAGTGCACTGGTTCTCCAGTCTCATGGTCGCCGTCGGCGCCACCATCTCCGCGTTCTGGATCATCGTGGCCAACTCGTGGCAGCAAACGCCGAGCGGTTATGTTCTTCGGAATGGCCGCGCTGAGTTGACGAGCTTTTCTGACGCCGTCTTCAATCCTTCCACCGTCATCCGCTATCTGCACACCGTCGATGCGGCCCTGATCAGCGGCGCATTCTTCGTGGCGGGGATTGCGGCGTACCTGTACCTCAAGAACAAGGAGACCGAGCTCGCCCGGAGGGCAATCGTTCTCGCCGTGATCTTCGGTTTTGTGACGTCGGTGCTCGAGCTGATGCCGCTTGGTCACGAGCATGCGCGGCAGGTGGCCCGGACGCAGCCGGAAAAGTTTGCGGCGATGGAAGGACTCTACACGACGCAGACGGGCGCCCCGCTCGTGATGTTCGGGATCGTACACGTCAAGCCGCCGGAGCTGCGCGCGAAGGTGGAAATTCCCGGCCTGCTCAGCTGGATGGCATTCGGCGATTTCGACGCGCAGGTCAAGGGCATCAATGAATTTCCGGAAGAAGATGTTCCGCCCCTGTGGCTGACCTTCGTTTCCTTCCACAATATGGTCGTCCTCGGACTTTTCTTCATCGGGTTGACCGGTCTGGCCGTGTATCTGCTCTACCGGAAACAGCTGTTCAAATACCCGATCGTACTCAAAGCCTTCCTCTGGTCCACACCACTGCCGCTCATTGCGTGCCAGCTGGGCTGGATTACCACCGAAGTCGGCCGGCAGCCGTGGATCGTCTACCGCCTGCTGCGCACGTCCGACGCGTACTCGCCAACCGTCACGAGCGGCGAGATCCTCTTCTCGATCATTCTCTTCGGACTCGTGTATCTGCTGCTCTTCGTGCTCTATCTGTATCTGCTGGTGCGCGAGGTGAAGCACGGACCCGAGCCCGCGGCCGGAAAGGAGGTGCATGCGTAATGGACCTCAACCTGATCTGGTTTGGCCTGATCGCAGTCCTGTTGACGGGCTATGCGATTCTCGACGGCTTCGATTTCGGTGTCGGCATTCTGCATCTGTTCGCCAGAACGGATGAGGAGCGGCGCGTGCACATGAATGCCATCGGTCCCGTGTGGGACGGCAATGAGGTGTGGCTGCTCACGGGCGGCGGTGCGCTGTTCGCGGCTTTTCCGGCGGTCTATGCGACGGTGTTCAGCGGCTTCTACATCGCTCTGATGCTCCTGCTGGTGGCGCTGATCTTCCGGGCGGTGTCGTTCGAATTCCGCGGTAAGGTCGAGTCGGCTTCGTGGCGCCGGGCGTGGGACTGGGCCTTCGGCCTGGGCAGCCTGCTGCCGGCGCTTCTGTTCGGCGTCGCGCTGGGAAATATCCTGCGCGGCATTCCGATCGATGCGAACGGCAATTTCACCGGCACGTTCCTCGGCCTGCTGAATCCCTACGCGCTGCTCATCGGCATTCTCAGCCTGACCCTGTTTACGATGCACGGGGCGATCTACCTGATGATGAAGACCGACGGCGGGCTGCGCGAGCGGGCGCACAAATGGGCCACGGGCGCCTGGATGGCGTTCGTGCTGCTCTACATCGCCGCCACGCTCTCCTCCATGATCGTATCTCCGTTCCTCTTCGGCGGGATGATGGCGCATCCGCTCTTTTATGTCTTCTTCCTGATTCTCCTGGCGGCGGTCATCCTGATCCCGGTCTTCATCGCGGCGGGCAAGTACTTCCGGGCTTTCCTGGCGTCATCCACGATGATCGCGGCGATGATGGGATTGATGGCGGTCAGCCTCTTCCCGCGGATGGTGCCGTCGTCGATCAATCTGGAGTACAGTCTCACCGCATACAACGCGTCGTCGAGCGAGATCACACTGCAAACCATGCTGGTCATTGCCCTCATCGGCATGCCGCTGGTGATCGCGTACTCGATCTTCATCCACCGCGTATTCCGCGGAAAAGTGGAAATCACGAAGGAAAGCTACTGAGCGATCCGGTGTCGCATCCGGACAGGCAGGGAGGATGACTCTCTGCCTGTTCGCGTTTTCGGGGGTCAGCGCCGCTTTCGGGGGAGAGCGCGCCCGGTGGGCTTTGCGTTGAGCGGATCTTCCGGCCACGGGTGCCGGGGATAGCGGGCACGCATCTGGGTGCGGATCTCCGGATAGACGGTCATCCAGAAGCTGCGGAGATCCTGCGTGACCGCCAGCGGGCGCCCGGCCGGTGACAGAAGATGGATGCGTACCGGCACGCGTCCATTGCCGATGCGCGGGGTCTCGGTCTGGCCGAACAGTTCCTGCAGCTTCACCCCGAGGTCAGGATGTTCGCCGGTTGAATAGTCAAGCGGTGCGCGGGTCCCGCTGGGGAGCTGAATATGCGTCGGCGCAAGCCGGTCGAGCAGGTGAAGCTGAGCCGGATCGAACATTGCCCGGAGGATCGCCGGCAGCGGAAGTGACCGAAGATGATCGGCGGTGCGGATCTCTCCGAGGAACGGCTGGAGCCACACCACGAGCGTGCGCATCAGCTGGTCCGTGCTCAGGTCCGGCCAGCCGTCGGGGGGAGCGGCGAAGCGGCGGATCCATTCGCTTCGTTCCCGGAACGAGCCGGATTCCTTCTCCCACGGTAACGCGTCGATGCCGAGACGGCGAACGCCTTCGGTCATGGCTTCAGCGATTTGCGCGGGCTCGGGACGTGCCGGGACTTCCTTCAGCACCAGTGCCCCCAGCCGCGAGAGGCGCCGTGCGACGACACACCGTCCGGCATCATCCCATCCCACCTCGTCCGCATCGATCATCGCGCTTTGGAACGCATCGAACAGATCCTGCTCCCGGAGCGGTGCCGCGAGAAAGATGCGCACGTCCCCGGTACCGTCCACGTCGCCGACGGCAAGATACTCTTCGCGGCCCAGGAGAGAACCTGCCGGAAGTGTGGCCGTCATCCCGTTGGAAAGCTGATACTTCCCTGATCCCCGTTCCCGTCGTCGGCCGATCCGATCCGGATAGGCGAATGCCAGGGCCAGTCCCGCCCGCTCGTCGTCGCCGTCGTCCGGTGAATCAACACCGGCCCATCGGGCGATGCGCTCCGCTTGCGACCGGATCCGTTCTTCCGATCCGCGGCCGGAGCTCCGCACGGTTCCAAGCGCATGAAGACGCGATCGCACGTCGATGTCCGTATCCTTCCCGCCAAGAACGTCACGCTCCTCTAAAAGTGCGGCGAGCCGGCAGGCGGTTCCCCCGAGGCCAAGCTCTTTGGCGCGACGAACCATGTGGGCAAGGCGGGGATGCAACGGCGCATCGGCCACCGAACGCCCGTGCGCGGTCAGCCGGCGGGATGCGTCGAGGATCTCGAGCGAGGTGAGAAGTTCGTACGCCTGCGCCAGATGCGCTGAAGGCGGGGGATCGATGAAGCGGAGCGACTGTGCATCGGGATCGCCCCATCGGGCGAGTTCGAGCGCAAGGGGCGCCAGATCAGCCGAGCGGATCTCCGGCACAGGCTGATCGGGAAGCTGCGCATGTTCCTGCTCCGTCCACAGTCGGTAGCATCGGCCCGGGGCCTGCCGCCCCGCACGACCGCGACGCTGCTCCGCTGTCGCTTTGGAGACCGGAACGGTGACCAGTCCCGTCATTCCCCGCCGCGGATCGAACCGTGCAACGCGCGCGACTCCGCTGTCCACGACGGTCCGCACGCCGTCAATGGTCAGACTCGTTTCGGCCACCGCGGTGGAGAGAATGACTTTCCGGATTCCCGCAGGTGCCGGAGCAAGGGCCGCCGACTGCTCACGATACGGCGCATCGCCGTGCAGAACGTGCACACGGATGTCTTCGGGCAGTTGCCGGGCGGCAAGCTGGTCCGCCGTGCGCATGATCTCGCGGCGGCCCGGCAGAAAGGTAAGGATATCTCCTTCCGTCTGCCCGATCGCCCGAAGGATCGTGTCCGCCACCCGATGTTCGAGCGGCTTTTCACCGGGGAATCGCGCATGCACCGTTTCGACCGGATAGCTTCGTCCCCCGGCGGTGAGGATCGCACACGGCTCGAGAATCCGTCGGACGCTTTCCAGGTCGAGTGTGGCGGACATGACGAGAACGCGCAGGTCCGGCCGCAACTGCTGACGCGCGTCGAGCGCCAGGGCAAGTGCCAGATCGGCATGAATGCTGCGCTCGTGAAATTCGTCGAAGATGATCAGTGCCACGCCCGGAAGCTCGGGTTCGTTCTGGATCATGCGCGTAAGGATGCCTTCGGTAAGCACCTCGATGCGCGTGGCGGTCGAGACGGCATTCTCCCCCCGAATGCGATAGCCGATGGTCCGGCCGACGGTCTCTCCGCGCTCTCCCGCCATGTACTCGGCGGCCCGTCGTGCCGCGAGACGTCGCGGTTCGAGCATCACGATCTTCCGATTACCGAGCCACGGCTCGTCGAGCAATGCCGTCGGGACGCGCGTGGTCTTCCCGGCTCCGGGCGGAGCGGCCAGGACCATCGCGGACTGCTCGCGGAGCGCTGCGCGGATCGCCGGAAGCGAATCGTCGATCGGGAGGGACAAACGGGAACTCATGGCGCCGTCAATATGCGAGAAAATGGGGCGACTTTCACGTCCCGGGAGAGAACGGCGGAATGTCCACGGCCATCAGCGGGGGAGGGACGCGAGCGTCGATGCGAGCTTCTGCGCGGAGTTGCGAAAGCCTTCTTCTTCCAGCGGACTGAGATTAAGGGTCAGCACTTCCTCCACGCCGTTGGCGCCGACGACGCACGGAAGACTCAGGCAGATGTCCCGGACGCCGTACTGACCGGTCATCAGTGTCGAAACGCTGAGGACCGTCCGATGATCGCCCAGGATCGCCTCGACGATCGAGAGGAGTCCCAGGCCGATGGCGTAGGAAGTCGATCCTTTGCGGCGGATGATCTCGTACGCCGCATCCCGCACGCTGACGAAGAGCCGGTCCATCTGCTGCTGGTCGTAGGTCTTGTTGCGAAGGGGCGCGAACTCCTGCAGCCGCACGCCGCCGATGCTCGCAAGGCTCCAGAGCGGAATCTCGCTGTCGCCATGCTCGCCGACGATGTACGCATGCACGCTGCGCGCGTCGACCCCGTAATACTGGCTGAGCAGGAATCGGAAGCGGGACGTATCGAGGATGGTCCCCGACCCGATCACGCGGGACGGTGGCAGATGCGATTCGGTCAGGGAGATGGAGGTGAGGATGTCGACCGGATTCGTGGCAATGAGGATGATGCCGTTCGGATTGTGGCGCACGACTTCGGGGATGATGGACCGGAAGATGGCCGCATTCCGGCTGAGCAGGTCGAGTCGCGTCTCGCCGGGCCGCTGCGACGCTCCCGCAGCGATGACGACCACCGATGAGCCGGCCAGATCCGCGTACCCGCCGGCAGAAATGCGCATCGGGCGCACGAACGACAGCCCGTGATTGAAATCCATCATCTCACCGACTGCCTTCTTCGCATTGGTATCGATGAGCACCAGTTCGCTGGCGATCCCGCGGATCATCAGCGCATACGCGAACGACGATCCGACCAGCCCGGTCCCGACGACGGCCACTTTTCGCCGCGGAACGGCGCCATTCTCTCCGGGGATTTCCTGCATGTCTCCTCCGTTTCCTTCAACGCCGGTGGGGGTGATGCGGTTCCGGTGTCTGCCGATTGCATCCTCCGGCATTTCTTCATACATTTTGTCCGTCAGCCAGTGGCTGTCGCATCCTCGAGCCGCCCGCAGGTCTCTGACCGCGCTTCTGTGAGTGGCTCGTTCCATTTTGGGTGGGAACGGCAGCGGTGCCCGATTCGTCTATAGACAGTCGGGCCATCAGCAACGATCATCATCCGGGAGCAGGCAGTGGACATCAAGAGCATCAACGAAATGATCCAGCGCGAAAGCGCATTCGTCGATACCCTCACCAGCGAGATTAGCAAGGTCATCGTCGGGCAGAAGGCCATGGTGGACCGGCTGCTGATCGGACTGCTGTGCAACGGCCACATCCTTCTGGAAGGCGTGCCGGGGCTGGCCAAGACGCTGACGATCAAGACGCTTTCGTCCGCGATCAGCGCCAAGTTCCAGCGCATCCAGTTCACGCCCGACCTTCTGCCGGCCGATCTGGTCGGGACGATGATCTACAATCAGAAGGACGGCAAGTTCCTGACCCGCCGTGGCCCCATCTTCGCCAACTTCATTCTCGCGGATGAGATCAACCGCGCACCCGCCAAGGTCCAGAGCGCGCTGCTCGAAGCCATGCAGGAACGCCAGGTGACGATCGGCGAGGAGACGTACCGGCTGGAGGAGCCGTTCCTCGTGCTTGCGACCGAGAACCCGATCGAGCAGGAAGGAACGTATCCGCTGCCCGAAGCGCAGGTGGACCGGTTCATGCTCAAGGTTGTCATCGGCTATCCGAGCCGCGAAGAAGAGCTGGCCATCATGCGGCAGAACATCCAGGGCTCGGACAAGCCCGTCAAGCCGGTCGTCTCGCCGAAAGAGATACTCTCGGCCCGTGACGTTGTGCGCCAGGTCTACATGGATGAGAAGATCGAGCGCTACATCCTCGACATCGTGTTTGCCACGCGGGAGCCGAAGAACTTCAAGCTGGACAAGCTCGCCCCGATGATCAGCTACGGCGCTTCGCCGCGCGCCTCGATCAATCTCGCCCTCGCCGCCAAGGCCCACGCATTCATCAAGCGCCGCGGGTATGTCATTCCGGAAGACGTGCGCGCCATCTGTCCCGATGTGCTCCGTCATCGCGTCGCGGTGACCTACGAGGCGGAAGCCGAGGAGATCACGCCGGAACACATCGTTGCGGAGATCCTCAATCACGTCGAGGTGCCCTGATCGGCCGGTTCAAGCCCGATGGAAACCAGGGAACTCGTCAAAAAGGTCCGCCAGCTCGAGATCCGCACGCGCGGCCTGGTCAACCAGGTCTTCTCGGGTGAATACCACTCCGTCTTCAAAGGACGGGGCATGGAGTTCTCCGAGGTGCGCGAGTATCAGTTCGGTGACGACATCCGGGCGATCGACTGGAACGTCACCGCGCGCCTGAATCATCCCTTCATCAAGGTCTTTGAAGAAGAGCGCGAGCTGACCGTCATTCTCATGGTCGATCTGAGCGGATCGCAGTTCTTCGGGTCGCAGACGAACCTCAAACGCGATATCGCGGTGGAGCTCAGCGCCATCCTCGCGTTCTCGGCGATGAAGAACAACGACAAGGTCGGCGCCATTCTCTTCACCGACACCGTCGAGAAGGTCATTCCGCCCCGCAAGGGACAGACGCACGCGCTCCGCATCGTCCGCGAGCTGCTGTCGTTCGAACCGACCAGCCCGCGCACGAATCTCCGGTCTGCCCTCCAGTACCTCAACCATTTGCAGAAGCGCCGTGCGATCGTATTCTTGATCTCTGACTTCATGGATTCCGGATACGAAGCGGCGCTCCGCATCGTCGGCCGACGGCACGACCTGGTCGGCATCGTCCTGCTGGATCCGCGCGAGCAGGAATTGCCGCAGGTTGGGCTGCTGACGCTGCGCGACGCGGAAACCGGCGCCGACCGGGTGGTGGATACGTCCGACCGACGCATTCGTACCGCATACCGGACCTCCGTTGAGAGCATGCAACGCGAGCGACGATCGCTCTTCCTCAAATCGCGTCTCGACGCGGTCGATGTGCGGGTGGATCAGCCGTATCTGAAGCCGCTCAGCGACTTCTTCCGCCGAAGGGAGCGCCGATGGTGATGACGCTCCGGCGAATGACATTCCTGCTCGCATTGATCGCGGTTGCCGGTTCACTGCTCTTCCCGCAGCCGGTCCGGCTGACGGCCCAGGTGGATCCGAAGACGTACCGCATCGGCGACTGGATCGATGTGCACGTGACCGGCACCGTGGATGCCGCGGTCGATTCCGTCCGTGCAGCCGTGGCCGACAGCCTCGGTCCGTTCGAGGTGCTGACGGTGCAGCGAAGCGGAACGCAGCCCGAATGGCTCATCCGGCTGTCGACGGTCGACTCCGGCAAGTCATTCATCCCCCCCATCCCGTTCGTCTATCGCGCCAAAGGCGACACCGCGCTGCAGACGGCGTATACGAATGCGCTGACGATAACAGTGGCCGGCCTTACCATTAATCCGCAGGGAGAGATCAAGGACATCAAGCCGCCGCTCTCGGCACCGTGGAAGTTCGAGGACTTCGTTCCGTATCTGATCGGTCTGGTCGTTCTCGCGCTGGCGGTGGCGGGATACCTCTATTACCGCAGGAAGAGGAAGCAGGCGCTCGATCATCTGGTCGACGTGCGTCCGGCCATGCCTCCGCATCGCGAGGCGCTGACGGCCCTTCGGATCCTCGAAGAGAAGAAGTTGTGGCAGCAGGGCCATGTGAAGGAATATTACTCGGAGGTCACGGAGATCATCCGGCGGTTCTTCGAAGGACGATGGAACATCATGGCGCTCGAGCGGACGACCGACGAGATCCTGGATCAGATGCGCGGGATCCCCGACGCGCTGTCGGTGTGGGAATCGTTGCGGGCGTTTCTGACCACGGCGGACCTCGTGAAGTTCGCCAAGTCGCAGCCGACGCCGGCGGAACACGAGCTGGAACTGCGGTGGGGGTACGAGATCGTGCGGGCTATGGTCCCCCCGGAACCGGCCGCCGTCGCGCCCGAACCGGAGAAGGAGACCGCGGATGTTCGGTGACCGGTTCGCATCGCCGCTGTTCCTCTGGCTCCTGGCCCTTCTTCCGGTCATCGCCTTCCTGCTCTGGCGGAGGCGCAGGAAACGGGAAGTGACCGTGCAGTTCTCGTCGCTCCTGCCGCTTGCGAAGGTCGGGCCCACCATCCGGGAACGCCTGCGCCATGTGCCCACCGCGCTCCGGTTCGTTGTCATCGCCGTGCTCATCGTCGCGCTGGCACGGCCGCAGTCGGTCTCGAGCAAACAGAACATCTCGACCGAAGGCATCGACATCGTGCTGCTGCTCGATATTTCCGGAAGCATGCTCGCGGAGGATTTCAGTCCCAACCGCCTCGAAGCCGCGAAGCAGGTTGCGGCGGAATTCATCGACGCCCGGCAGAATGACCGGATCGGACTGGTGATCTTCTCGGCCGAAAGCTTCACGCAATGCCCGCTGACGACCGATTACGCTGTGCTCAAGAATCTGCTGGGTCAGGTCAAGAACGGTATGGTCGAGGACGGAACGGCCATCGGCCTCGCGATCGCGAACGGCGTCAACCGGCTGAAAGACAGCAAGGCCAAGAGCAAGGTGATCATCCTGCTGACCGACGGCGTGAACAACCGGGGCGAGATTGATCCGATTACCGCGGCGAAGATTGCGGCCACGTACGGCATCCGCGTGTACACGGTCGGCGTCGGAGCGCAGGGACAGGCGCCGTACCCCGTGCAGACGCCCTTTGGCATCCGGCGGCAGATGATCCCCGTGGACCTGGACGAGAAAGTGCTGACGGCGGTCGCGGACATGACCGGCGGCAAGTACTACCGCGCCACCGACAACCGGACGCTGAAGTCCATCTATCATGAGATCGACCGGCTCGAACGGTCGAAGATCGAAGTAACCGCCTACCGGCGCTATACGGAGCATTTCGGCTGGTGGTTGGGTGCGGGGCTGATCGCGCTGGCGCTGGAGATCGGACTCAGCGTGAGCATACTGCGCAAGAATCCGTGACGGAAGAAACTCGTGCTTCGATTCGGATATCCTGAATATCTCTGGCTTCTTCTTGCCATCCCGGCGCTTGCCGTGGCGTTCGGCGTCATCAACGTCATGCGTCGCCGGCAGCTGCATCGGTTCGTCGCGGAATCGCTCGTGCGCCAGCTCGCGCCCGATGCGGGACTGGCCAAGCGCATTCTCAAGCAGGGGCTGGTGCTGGGCGCTCTCGCGTTCCTTATCCTCGCCATTGCCGATCCGCTCGTCGGCACGCGACTGGAGGATGTGAAGCGGGAAGGGATCGATCTGTTCGTGGCGATGGACGTCTCGCTGAGCATGAAGGCGGAGGATATTCGACCGAGCCGCCTCGAGAAGGCCAAACGCGATGTGTCGGAACTGTTGAAGAAACTCTCCGGCGATCGGGTGGGGCTTATCGTCTTTGCGGGGGATGCGTTCGTGCAGTTCCCGCTGACCACGGACTACTCTGCGGCGGATCTGTTCATTTCGGCGGTGGATGTGGATGCGGTGCCGGTTCCCGGGACCATGATCGGCAGCGCGATCGAGTTGGCATTGAAATCATTTTCCACCGATCTTCCGACGCAGAAAGCGATCGTCGTCGTGTCGGACGGCGAGAACACGGAGGGGGACGTGATGGGGGCGGTGGAAGACGCAAAGAAAGCGGGCGTCCGGATCTACTCCGTGGGGATGGGAACTCCCGAAGGCGGGCCGATTCCCATCTACGACCAAAACGGCGTCCGGACCGACTATAAAAGAGACCAGTCAGGCAACATCGTGCTGACGAAATTGGATGAAAGTACGCTGCAGCAGATCGCGGCGGCTTCCGGCGGATCATACCACCGGGGCACGAGTGCCGGCAACGAGATCGACGACATCTTCAAGGAGCTCGCGTCGTTGCAGAAGACCGAATTCAGCGCCAAGCAGGTGACCGGCTTTGAGCCGCGGTACCAGTACCCGCTGGCCATCGCGCTGTTGCTGCTCATCATCGATCTCCTCCTGACCGAGCGGCGGGGAAGGACATTCACGAAGCTGCAGCGGTTCATCCCATCCGCGGGGCTCGTTCTCGCCGCCGTGCTCATCCCGCCCGATTCTCTTCGCGCACAGACCGTTCGGTCGCACGTCGCCGAAGGCAATCGCGTGTACGAAAAAGGACGGTACACGGATGCCGAGGTCGAGTACAAAAAGGCGCTTCAGAAGAATCCGAAATCGACCGAAGCGCAATTCGATCTCGGCAATGCGTACTACAAGCAGCAACGGTTCGATGAAGCGGCGAAACAGTACGGGATGACCGCGACGGACATGAAGGACGCGAAGGAGAAAGCCGCGTCACTCTACAACCTCGGGAACACGCTCTATCGCGCCAATCAGTATGCCGAAAGTGCAAAGGCCTACAAGGCAGCCCTGCGGCTGAATCCCGGGGACGACGATGCCCGGTACAATCTGCTGATGGCGCTCGACAAGCTGAAGCAGCAGAAGCAGGATCAGAAGCAGCAGAAACAGGATCAGAAGAACCAGCAGAAGAAACAGGATCAGCAGAAGCAGAATCAGCCGCAGCAGCAGAACCAGCAGCAACAGAAGAACGAGCAGTCGAAGCAGGATCAGTTGCGCCAGCAACAACAGAAGCAGCAAATGCCGAAAGATGAGGCGGAGCGCATCCTGGAAGCCATGAAGAACAACGAGCGCGATGTGCAGAAGCAGCTGCACAAGCGGCCTGCAGTGCGCGCAAAGGTGGACAAGGACTGGTAACCATCGGCAGGCGACCCGGAAACGGCGAACAAGACATGAAGGAACACGAATATCCGATGCTGCGCACGGCAACGATCGTGCTGATCGCGACGATCCTGTTTCCGGCGTGGATTCGTGCGCAGGATGGCTCGTTCACCGCAGCGGTCGATCCTTCGTCCGTGGCGGCCGGCCAGCAGTTCAAGTACACGCTGACCTTCACCGGCTCGGACATGAACAGCCTCCGGAACCTCAAAGCCCCCGACTTCGGCCAGTTCGTTGTCATCTCGGGTCCCAATCAGTCCACGAACATGCAGTGGATCAACGGGACCATGTCCGCGTCTGTGGCGTACGCCTACGTTCTGTATGCCCGACAGCCCGGCAAGTACCGCATCGGCGCGGCGAGCATCGAGTACAAAGGCAAGACGCTGACTTCCTCTCCCGTCAGCATTCCGGTGACGGCGGGAAACCCGGCTCCGAAGGGACAGCCGTCACAGCCGGGCATCGAGAACATCGGGGACAATCTGTTCATTCGCGCGGCGGTGGACAGGCAACGCGTGCGCCAGGGTGAACAGCTCACGGTGACGTTCAAGTTGTACACGCGGCTTTCGGTTTCAGGATACGATCTGACGAAGGCGCCGACATTCGAAGGATTCTGGAGCGAAGACTTCGACATGCCCAAGCAGCCGGAACAGTCGAATGAGACAGTGAACGGCAAGCAGTATCGCGTGGCGGTGATCAAGCGGTCGGCCTTGTTCGCCACACAGGCGGGAACGCTGACCATCGCGCCGCTGGAGGTCCGTTGCGCAGTGCAGATCCAGCAGAAGCGCCGCGGCAACGACCTGTTCGACTCCTTCTTCAACGATCCGTTCTTTCAGCAGGTCCAGACGGCGAATTTCGATTTCAAGTCCAATCCGCTGAAGATCACGGTCGATCCGTTGCCCGCCAGCGCGCCGGCCTCGTTCTCCGGAGCGGTCGGCGCATTCCAGTTTTCCGCCTCCGTGGACAAGAAGGAAGTGAAGGCGGGCGATCCGATCACGCTGCGCCTGACCGTCACCGGCACCGGCAATATCAGCCTCGTGACGCTGCCGAAGCCGAACCTGCCGTCCGATATCGAGACGTACGACCCGAAGATCAATGCCGAGGTCAACCGGGACGGCGGTGTGATCAAAGGGAAGAAGACCGCCGAGTATCTGCTGATCCCGCGCAACGCCGGGCAGCGCTCGATCGAGCCGATGGCCTTCGCGTACTTCGATCTGAGCCGTCGCGAATACGTTGTGCTTCACTCGCCGCGGTTCGATCTGACCATCGCTCCGGGCAAGGACTTCTCGGATGGCGGTTCAAGCATCGCCTCGAAGGAAGACGTCCGTCTTCTGGGTGAGGACATACGCTTTCTGAAACTGACGCCGGGCACGCTGGAGCGCACGGAGGAATCCGGTACAACATCCACGATGGTCTGGCTGGCGCTGGTCGTCCCGCCGGTGCTTTTTGCGGGCGCATGGGGATACCGGAGGCGGCTGGAGCGTCAGCTCGGAGATATGCCGCGTCTGCTGTTCGAAACGGCCGGCCGTGAGGCGTCCAAGCGACTGAAGAAGGCAAAAGGGCTGCTGGAGCAGGGAGATACCGAGCAGTATCATGCCGAGCTGCTGCGGGCGCTGACGCAGTATCTTCAGCACAAGCTGCGGATGCCGAAGGCGTCGCTCTCGACGGAGGACGCCGTTACCCGGCTCCGGGCCGGCGGTGTCGGGGAGGAGGTGCTCCAGTCGTTGAGATCGTGCATTGAACGCGCGGAGTTCGCGCGGTATGCGCCGGCGGCAGACACGACGGCCGCGCGCAAGGACCTGTTGGACGCCGCCGCGGGAGCGATCAGCGGGATCGATCAGTCGTTCAACCGGAGGAAAGCGTCATGACGCAATCGATGCTGCGCATCCTCCTCCTTTGCGCCCTCGTGTCGGGCACGATCCTGCCGGCGGCGGCCCAGACCCCGACGGATTTCTTCACGCGGGGAAATGAATTCTATCGGGCCGGACAGTACGACCGCGCTGCGGCGGAGTATGAGAATATTCTGAAAAGAGGGTACGTCAGCGCGGAGGTGTACTTTAACCTCGGCAATGCGTACTATCGCGAGAACCGCCTGGGCCTGGCGATCCTCGCCTATGAGCGGGCGGCGCGTCTCGCTCCGGGCGATGCGGACATCCGGCATAATCTGCGATTGCTGAGCCTCAAGACGGTCGATCGCATCGAACCGGTCCCCGAGCTGTTCCTCGTTCAATGGATTCGTTCCGTGGCCGCGCTGACCACCCCGGCGACGGCGCTTGTGGTGTTTCTGGGGGGATGGGGAATTCTGTTCCTCTCTCTCGCGGCTCTGTACCTTGTCGCGCGTCCTGCGATCGTCCGCACGGTCCGCTGGACAGCACTGGCCGGCCTTCTCGTCGGAGCGGTGGGGGGATGTCTCGTCGGGTTGCAGCGGCTGCAGGACACGTCGCGCGACGAAGCGATCGTCACCGCATCCGTGGTAACCGCAAAGTCGTCGCCGGATGAGCACAGCGTCGATGCGTTCGTGATCCACGAAGGCCTGAAGGTGAATAGCACGGACGCCGTCGGTGATTGGGTCAAGATCACGCTGCCGGACGGCAAAGTGGGCTGGGTGCGCGCCGAAGAATGTCAGCGCATCTGAACCGGCGTATCTTCTGACCGCTGCCGCGGTGCCGCGTGGGGCGGCAGGATCCCCATTCTTCCCAATTCTCCCCGCAACGTATCCAGGATCATCCGCGTCAGCGCAACATTGTCCGGACGGACATGCCGCGAGGGAAGCAGGATGCGTTTCTTCGGCTCGCGTGCTGCGGCGAACAACGCGTCCGAATTGGCGCGGGGGACCTGCTCGTCGTCTCCACCGTTCAGCATCAGGAGCGGCCGCGGCGCGATGCGATCCACCCACCGGAGCGGCTCGAGCGGATGCAGAAGAAGTCCGCTGATCCATCCCACCGCCGTACTCACCGCCGGACCTTCGTACCTCCGGACATTGTGCCGGATCAGTGAGACCAGCCCACCACCGCCGTACACCATCACCGCGACCGCGGGTCGGGGATCGTTGGCCATGATGATCGGGACGAACGGCGCGCCAAAACTGTATCCGATGACAACGATGCGGTTCGTATCAATGTCCGTCCGGCCCGTCAGATAGTCGACCGCCAATTGCGCTGCCGGGATCATGTCGAAGAGGGCGCGCTGGATCGCCGGGAGATCGGCTGCGAATGTCCGGAAGGTGTATGACGGCCGGGGATTGTACGGATAGTCGAGAGCCAGAACGATCATGTCGGTCCGGTCGAGCACGTAGTCGATTGCATGCTTACCGGTGGCCTTTCCGCCGAGGAGGATGACCGCCGGGAGAGGAGTCGGCGGGTTCGAGGGGATCAAGAGACCCGCCTCTGCACGAAATCCGCTGGTGGCCGTCAATTCCAACCAGAAGCTCCGGCAGACGGAATCGGAGGAAACCGGGGTTTCTGTCGCGCAGACGAGTGTTCCGGCGCGGGCGTGGAGCGCAGGGCGGAAATCAGCGAAGGAATACCAAAGTGCCGCCGGCAGTACCAGGAACATGCCGATCAAGAGGAGCCATCCAAAGGTTCGAATGAATAGCTGCATTGCGGCGCACGCGATTGACGAATATCGCTGTTAAAATACTCAGCATCGGGTCGACCTGCAATATTTACCGATGAGTTTTCGTGTGAGTAACCGCACACGGTGGAACTTGCTTGGCAGTGCAATAGTTAGTTGATTGGGCGGCGCGGGTCCGCGCGGCCGATGCATCAAACAGGGCGGACAGACTTTCCTCCAACGTACCGAGAGTGCAGAGTGACCGATGAACCGACGGATCGGATGTCCCCGTCCACGCATCCCGCACCGCCGTCACCGAAGACTCCGGGCGTACATCCTGCCTGCTGTGGCTGTATTCTCTGCGCATATGCTGTGAACACGTGATTAGCCAGACCCGGAGGCCCGGAAGGGCCGTCCGGAGTACTTGATCGAGTTCAACACATGAGGAGAATCGCCATGCGTGTTGTTGCCGTGTCGCTCATGCTCGTTCTGCTGGTTGCCGGTGCGTTCGCCGATACGAACGTGTCGGGCAACATCACCAAGGACAGCGTGTGGACGCTTGCCGGAAGTCCGTATCGGGTCATCGGCAGCGTGTACGTCCTGAATGGATTCACGCTCTCGGTCGATTCGGGCGTCATCGTCCGCTTCCAGTCCGGGACCGGACTGTATGCCACATACGGCAATCTTGCCGCCCGGTATGTCAAGTTCACGTCGTCGAAAGACACGTCGTCCGGTTCACCGGCAAAGGGTGACTGGAACTTCGTGCAGGTCGGAGAATACAACTCCACTCCCACTGCCACGTTCGATACGTGTCAGTTCTACTTCGGCGGCGGCAGCACGGCCGGGTTGTACCTCCGCAACGGCACTGCCATCGTCCGGGGATCGACGATCTCCACCAGCAATACGCACGGTATTTACGCGTATGCCGGCACGCTTGCGCTCACCGGATCGACCATCAGCAACGTTACGAATCACGGACTCTACGTCGAAGGCGGCGTATCCGCCACGGTGACGGACTGCAGCATCGGTACGGTGGACTGGCCGATCTGGTATAACGGCTCCGCTTCAATCGTGTTCAGCGGTGTGAATTCGTTCACGGGCAACAAGCACAACGGCGCGTATCTCAATTTCTCCGCGACGGGCAACCTGACGCTCGATACGCTGAATATTCCGTATGTCTTCAACGGGTATGACTTCTCGGTGAATGCCGGAGGTACGCTGACCATTGCCTCGGGCAACGTGCTGAAGTTCCCGGGCGGCTCGCTTGTTGTGCACGGCGTGCTGAATGCGGTGGCGGGGATCGGACAGAAGATCTATTTCACCTCCTACCGCAACGACAATCTTCCCACGCCGGGGAGCGACACGAACAACGACGGCGCGGCCACGATCCCGCAGGTGGGGAACTGGGGCGGCGTGCAGTTCGCAAGCGACAGCAATGACAGTCTCAGCGTGATGCGCCGGTGCCAGGTCTCCTATGCCGGCTATTCGTACCTGGGCGGCATCACGATGAACAACGCCAGCCCCACCGTCGACAGCTGCGAGATGGTCAACAACTACTACGGCGCGATGATGCAGAACGTGTCGAATCCGGTCTTCTCGAACAACGTGATCGGCTCGAGCCAGGTCGTGCCCATCGCGATGGCGTTCTCGGCGAATCCGCAGTTCACGAACAACGCGTTCTCGTTCTCGGACAATCAGTTCGACGCTATCGGTTTGCTCGGCGGCACGCTCCCGGCGAATTCGGTTCTCCCGATCCGCTCCGTGACGAGCATTCCCAACGTCACCTATCTCATGCTTGGTGACGTCACCGTGCCCGCGGCGGTGACGCTCACGATCAACAAGGGCATCGTGATCAAGTCATACAACGGATACCGGATCACGGTCCAGGGCAAGCTGGTCGCCAATGCGTCCGCGGACAGCATGATCACCATGACATCGGTGAAGGACGACACGTACGGCAATCCGTTCGACACCAACAAGGATGGCACCGCGTCC
>JAKAJH010000063.1 GCA_021813905.1 Bacteroidota bacterium
CGCGCATAGCCGCGCGCAACTCGACCACCGTTCGAGGAAAGGTATTCCTATGCAGCTTGTGACACATCGACTCATCGCCGGATTCCTGATGATTGTGTTCACGATGGGACTGCTGACGGCGGGAACGACCGGCAAACTCACCGGGATCGTCAAGGACAAGAAGACGGGCGAGCCCCTCATCGGGGCGAACGTCAAGCTCGACGGCACGTCGCTCGGAAACGCCACCGACGTGGACGGCCGGTACATCATTCTCAACATCCCTCCGGGGCAATACTCCCTCGTCGTCTCGATGGTTGGCTATACGCCGGTGAAGGTCACCGATGTGGTGGTTCAGATCGATCTGACCACCACGATCGACGTGGACATGACGGAGACCGTGATCAGCACCCAGGAGGTTGTCGTCGTCGCCGAACGTCCGCTGGTCCAGAAAGACCTGACGGCCAAAACGGCGATCGTGAGCGGCAAGGACATTGCCGCCATGCCGGTGACCGAGGTTGATGCTGTGCTGAATCTGCAGGCCGGATACGTCGCCGGAAGTCTGCGCGGAGGCCGGCAGGGAGAAGTGGCGTACTGGATCGACGGCGTGCCGGTGACGGATGCGTACAACGGAAGCGAGGTGGTGGAAGTCAACAAGAGCCTCGTCCAGGAACTGCAGCTGGTCTCCGGTGCGTTCAACGCGGAGTACGGCCAGGCGATGTCCGGCATCGTGAATATTGCCACGAAGGAAGGCGGACCGGATTTTGCCGGAGGCTTGGGCGTGTATTTCGGCGACTATCTGATCTCTCCATCCGGTCGCGGCGGTGCTGAGCCGTGGAAATCCGCTGCGAACACACCGACGACGCTGTTCCCCGGGCCGGCGTTCAATCCCACGAACATCCGGGATTTCGAAGGCAATCTGAGCGGCCCGATTCTCGGCGATAATCTCACCTTCTTCACGAATGCGCGGTACATTCATTTCAACGGCGATCTCTACGGATTCGACCGCTTCAATCCCGACAACATTTCGTACACGGACAGCCTGCAGCACTTCCACCTGTTCCGCGATACCACCGGGCTTGGTGACAGCTCGGTCGTGCCGATGAACTGGAGCAAGCGGACGTATCTCCAGGGCAAGCTGACCTGGCGTATGAATCCTATGATGAAGATGTCGGTGAACTACATCTTCGATTACAACAACGCGAAAGCCTACAGCCGCTCCTATTTCTATGATCCGAACGGCATCGGAAACAACTACACCACCAGCCAGACCGCCATTCTGCAGTTCACGCATACTCTCAGCGCCATGACGTTCTACACGATCGGCGCATCGGTCTTCTCGAAGAACTATCAGTACTATCTCTACGATCTCACCTACCGGGATTCGGTCAATGCCGCCGGGCAGTACGTCGGCGCATTCGAAGTGTGGAATCCCACCGGCCCGCACTACGTTCACCCGAAACTCTTTCTGACGCCCGACTCCTACAGCTTCCTCACCGGCGGAACGGACATGGGCCGGTACGACCGGACCACGACCACGGGACTGCTGAAGGTCGATCTCACGAGCCAGGTCAATTCCACGAATCTCGTGAAAGTGGGCGTCGAGTACCGCCAACACCAGCTGGATGTTGATTCCTACACGCTTCAGCCCATTCCGGAACAGACGGACATCAACGTCCTGACGGACAATCCGTACGTCCGGACGTACATCCCCGACATCTCGTCGAACAACCACGACCGCTTCCGTCGCAAGCCTGTCGAATTCGCGGCCTATCTGCAGGACAAGCTGGAATTCAAAGATATGATCGTCAACGTGGGCGTGCGCTTCGACTACTTCGAGCCGAACGGAGATGTCCTGCGCGATCCGACGGATCCGAGCATTTACAACCCGATCAAGGTGGAGAACCGGTTCCACGATCTGAACCATAACGGGATCCAGGATCCGGGAGAATCGAGCGTGACGCTGGCGGAGCGGATGGCCTCCTGGTATTTGCCCGCATCGGCGAAATATGCGGTGAGCCCACGGTTGGGCGTATCATTCCCCATCACGGACCGGGGCATCGTACACTTCTCGTATGGTCACTTTTTCCAGGTCCCGCGGTTTGAGTATCTCTACATGAATCCGGCCTTCAAAATCGGGCTCGGCACCGGCAATCAGGGGGTCGTGGGCAACGCGGATCTGAAGCCGGAACAAACCATCAGCGGAGAGATCGGCGTGCAGCAGCAGGTCACCGACGATATCTCGCTCGATGTGACCGCCTATCTCCGTGATATCCGGAATCTTTCTGGCACGCGGGGGGAAGAGATCGCGGTCTTCGGCGGATCGGCGACGTACAGCCGGCTCACGAACAGCGATTTCGGATTTGTCAAGGGCATCGTGCTGAGCGTGGACAAGCGCTTTGCGCACGGATTCAGTTCGTCGCTCTACTACACGTATCAGATCGCAAAGGGCAGCGCTTCCGATCCGCAGGAGGCACGCAACGCGATCGCCGCCGGTACGCTGCCGGAGGTTCAATTGAACCCGCTTGCGTGGGACCAGCGGCACACGCTGAACCTGACGCTGAATTATGCGGAAGGAGCGTGGGGCGCCAGCTCGATCATCTCCTACGGATCTGGCACGCCGTACACACCGCGGAGCTCGACCGATATTTCGAGCATCCTGACGAACTCGCAGCTGAAGCCGTCGTCGTTCAACGTCGATGTGCGCGCGTTCTATCAGTTCCGTCTCTTTGCGAAGACGAATCTCGTTGCCTTCGTGCGGGTGTTTAATCTGCTCGACACGCGCAATGAGGTCAACGTCTTCAACGATACGGGGCGCGCCGGATTCACCACGGATGAGCAATCGGCGCTGGCAAGCAATCCGGCGCAGCGAATCAATTCGATCGTCCAGTGGTTCAACATTGCGACAAACTATTCCGAGCCGCGTCGTGCGGAATTCGGGCTGAACCTGGAGTTCTGACCATGACACGGACGACCAAGAGACGGTTGATCTTCGGAGCGGCTGCGCTCGTCCTCGGCATCGCGAGTGTCCTCGCGCAAAGCGGTCGTGAGTTCCGTCGGACAGCGATCATGAACGGCAACGAGGTCCGCACGGTGTTCGGCAACTGGGGCGTCATCGGCCAGCCCGCCACCCAGGGACACCGCGGCGCGTGGAGAAACGACAATGACGGCTACCTCGGCGATGTGAGTCCGCTGGTGGGCGCGGAAGTCAAATGGGATACCCTGACATTTCACTCGGTAGTCACGTGCCCGGTGGACCGGCCGACACAGTTGAGCGACACCGATCCGGCGACGGGCAAGTACTGGACCTTTGAACCGGAAGGGGGATATTTCAATCCGTCCGGGCAGAGTGTCGCGATCAGCAATAATCCGGCGACATGGCCGAAGACCTGGCCGGACCGGATGAATGATGCCACCGACCCGGGGTGGAAAGGATCGTGGAACGGATACTTCGGGAAGAAGATCAGCGCCGACCTCGAGACGTACTTCGTGATGGACGATAACAACGACGAGCGCTTCAACAAGGCGGCGAACAATCCGCGGCACATTGCGTTCATGCCGGATAGCATGAATGCATTGCGCTATGGCCTGGGACTCAAGGTGGGCGTGCGCGCGCTCCAATGGGGCGACTTCCTGGCGCAGGACAACATCTTCTGGCTGTATGAGATCACGAACACCGGGACAACGACGTACGACCGGGTCGTGTTCGGGATGCTCGTGGGCACGTATGTGGGTGTGACGTCCACCGAGGACTACCGCGAATACTCGGATGACTGGTCGTTCTACAATGCGCAGAATAACATCACCTACACGGGCGATTATGGTCGGGTGATCAGTAATCCGCTCTGGGTGGGTTCGGTCGGCATGGTGGGCTACGCGTTTCTGGAGAGTCCGGGGAATCCGTATGACGGCATCGACAATGACGGTGATGCCGATTCGACGGCGGCCGGCATGGCGGCACCGTTGTTCACGGCGGCATCCTTTGATTCCACAACCGTCTATCCCGGCCAAAAACTGGTGATCATCAAGGACGACTTCAGCCGTGTGCTCTACACGGTCCCGAATGACTCATTCAGGATCATCACGCGCGGCATGAAGGACTCTGTCTGGATTGTTCCGGGCGTGACCAAACTGGCGGAAGGGAACATCCTCCAGCGGACAGTGGTGGACCCTACCTACGGCACGATCAAAGTCGATTACGCCAATCCGAACGCCTATGACGGCATCGACAACAACTTCAATGGTCTGATCGACGAGAACTACTTCCTGCACTACCGGCAAATACGCAAGAATCGCAATCCGGCGGGGCCGGATCTGATCAACATCCTTCGACCGCTGCATTATGTCGATTACCGGGCGAATCTCGGCACGTCGCCGACCTCCATGATCGACGAGCGGCGGGATGACCTCGTCGATAACAACATGAACTGGCGTCCCGCCAAGGATGACGTCGGACGGGACGGAGTTCCGAATACGCACGACTTCGGTGAAAATGACGGTCTGCCGACCTCGGGCTATTTGCCGGGCGGGATCGACTCCGGATTGCCGGGCGAGCCGCGGATCGACAAGACGGACGTGCGTGAATCGGACCAGATCGGACTGACGAGCTTCTTCTATTTCGCCCCGGCGAACCAGGTGCGTCTCGGTGACGATGAATCCCTGTGGTCGAACCTGACGCCGGGTTTCTTCGATGTCCCTTCCTCCATTCAAAACAACAAGCCGATCGGCGGAGAGGACGGCGACTTCATCTACGGCTCCGGGTATTTTCCGCTGTTGGCGGGGAAGATCGAACGCTTTTCTCTCGCACTGGTGTACGGCGGAGGAATGGGAGGATCGGTCGATGCGGATATCGCCGATCTGCTGAAGAACAAACAGACGGTGCAAAGGATTTACGACGAAAACTATTACTTCCCGAAAGCTCCCGACCCCCCCACGCTGACCGCCGTTGCCGGCGACCGGCAGGTGACGCTGTACTGGGATCGCAAGTCGGAAGACTTCGTGGACGACGTCCTGGGCATCAAGACGTTCGAGGGATACAAGCTCCTGAAATCCACCCTGCCCGATTTCAAGGATCAGCAGACGATCACGGACGGAAGCGGGAAGGACAAGGGGTATATGCCGCTGGCGCAGTGGGACCTGAAGGATACCATCAGCGGATTCTTCGACCCGAATCCGGAGCAGTACCAGAAATCGTCCGGATATGCGTTCTACCTCGGCGACAACACGGGATTGCAGCACAGCTACGTGGATGTCGATGTCCAGAACGGACGCCGGTACTACTACGCACTTCAGGCGTACAGCCGGGGTGACTCCGCGCTCGGGCTCTTCCCGGCGGAGAATCGTGCCATCCAGGTCACGTTGGGAAGTGCGAATGAAGTGGTCCAGATTCCTTCGAACGTGGCGGTCGTGACGCCGAATGCGCCGGTCGGAGGATACGTCAGCGCACCGTCGGGCGTTGCTCTGAGCAAGCAGTCCGGAACGGTCGGAACCGGAAGTGCCACCTACGCAGTGCTGGAACCCGCCAAGGTCACCGGGCATACGTACCAGGTGGAATTTCTTGACACGCAAACCGACGGCATAGACAATAACGGGAACGGAAAGATCGATCTTCAGGATTCGACGGAAGGAACGCGTGTGACGTCGTTCTATTCTGTACGCGACCTTACGCCCGTTGTCGAGCCGTTCACGCCGAACGACACGTCCCGCGTGCAGTTGTCTCACGGGAACATCATTGCCGGTACCGTCAGCGTGCAGAATCAGCAGGGAGGGACGGTAAGTCCGTTGGCGTATGCGCTCGATACATTGCGCGGGACTATCTGGGGAACCACGACCGGTTCGCTTCCGGACCAGCAGTACACCGTCACATACCAGTACTATCCCGTCTTCAAGAGCCAGCACATGCAGCGCAATCCCGCGCTGGTGGAGAACGCCGACGCGGATAATTTCGACGGGATCGAGCTGGTATTCGACAATGACTGGACCACCTTGCCGGACACGTCCTCGCGATGGATCGGCTCCGCGCCGTATCTGTTCTCCTTCGCGCCGATCTACTCGCAGTTCACGTTCCCGGCGCCGCTTCTCGTCCGCGGCATCCGCAAGCCGAGCGACTACCGGATCGAGTGGGCTTCCGGTATCGTGGATACGTCGGAGCGGTATGATCCGGGGTTCTTGTCGGCCACGCCGGTCAACTTCCGTATCTACAACTTGACGGACAGCACATACATCAAGTTCATTTTCTTCGATAATGACGGAAACGGCGTCATCTCGCATCTGGACGAACTCTGGTTCGATGAAAAGGATCTGTCCGGCCGGTATCAACTGACATGGAATGTGCAGTTTGTCGGCAAGCTGGTGGGCGGTCAATCGGATACCACGACTTATCCTCTCACATCGGGAGATGAGCTGCTGCTGCGCACGGTCAAGCCGTTCCGGAAGGGAGATGTGCTTCGCTTTACGACGACTGTGCCCACAACGAATGAATCGCTTATCGCGTCGGATCTTGCAAAGATCAAGGTGGTGCCGAATCCGTACGTGACGGCGTCGGCGTTCGAACCGCCGCTGCCTTCGGCGATCACGAGCGGTCGCGGGACGCGGAAGGTTGACTTCACGCACATTCCGCCGGATGCGACGATCAGCATCTATACCTCGCGCGGTGATCATGTGATCACCCTGCGACATGATGGCACGATTCAGGACGGCACCGTCTCGTGGAATCTGAAGACGAAAGAGAACCTGGACATTGCCTACGGCGTGTATTTCTACGTCGTGCAGTGCCCGGCAGGCACCAAAACCGGCAAACTCGCGATCATCAAATAAACGGGAACGGCCATGAACACTCGGAGACATGTTGTTCGTACATCCGCCGGGAGCCTCGTGCTGTTCCTTCTGGGCCTCTCCCTGGTGAGCGCGCAATCAAAGGTCGGCACCACCTCCGCGCAGTTCCTCGGGATCCCCGTCGGTATGCGCGCGGTGGCGATGGGAGGAACCGGCGTTGCGCAGGCGGAGGATGTCAGTGCGGTCTATTGGAATCCCGGAGCGCTGGCCCAGGTGCCGCAAAGCGCGTTCTCCTTCGTCAACACGGATTGGCTCGCTGGAACGAAGTTCCAGTGGTTCGGGTTCATGCTGAAGCTGGATCCCGACAACGCGCTGGGCATGAGTTTTACGCAGTTGGACTACGGCGAGGATGAAGTGACGACCGTTGCACAACCCGACGGGACCGGCCAGCGCTGGACCGCCCGCGATCTGGCGATCGGGGTGTCCTATGCCCGGCGTTTGACGGACCGTTTCTCGATCGGCGGATCGGCAAAATACGTGAGTCAGTCGATCTGGAATGAATCGGCGAGCACGATCACGTTCGATGTCGGCCTGCTGTTTGTAACGGGACTGCATGATATGCGGCTGGGAATGTCGATGTCGAATTTCGGGGGCGACATGCAGCTGGATGGCCGCGACCTGCTGAACAAGGTCGACATCGATCCCAGCAATCCGGGCGGCAATAAGACTCTGGTCGGGAAGCTGAAGACGGATGCCTGGCCCACGCCGCTGTTCTTCCGCGTGGGCGTGGCGATGGATGTGGTCAAGTCCGACCTGGTGACTGCAACCGTGGCCGCCGATGCACTGCGTCCGTCGGACAACCAGATGACGGTGAATGCGGGAGTCGAAGTGACCTGGATGAACCTGCTCTCGCTGCGGGCCGGCTACAAAGCGATTCCGTTCTCCGGGATCGACAAGGCCTATGGCCAGAACACGCAGCAGGATGGTCTGACGCTTGGCGCGGGAGTCCAGTATGAGTTTACAGGGATCGGGACGATCGAGGTAAGCTACACGTACATCTCGTTCGGCGATTTCGGGAATCTGAACGCGATCGGCATCGGATTCGCATTTTGACGTCGTCTGTAAGATGTGATTCAGCAGTCACGCACAAGTCACGGTTCCATCGTAGGAGCAACGTTTCAATCATAAAGGAGGTCCATATGAAGAGAGCTGTACTCATTGCACTGCTCATGACGGCATTTGCTGCCATGGCGGTCGCTCAAACGACAGTGAACGTCACATTTGTCTGCAATACGGCAAGCGTGTCGGACACGATCCGGAGTACTTCGTCGCTGACAGTGACCGGTGACGCCATCACCAGTTGGGGGGCTGGCACGGCCTTGTCGAATATCGGCGGCGATTACTGGAAGGTCACCATTCCGATTCCGGTGGGTGACACAATCCACTACAAGTATCGCCTGAACGGCGGTTGGGAGAACGGCTTCACTACCGGCTCGGGAAACCGCGAGACCATCATCGGCGCGGCGGATACGACGCTTCCGTTGGTGTTCTACAATGCAGGCCCGTCTGTTGCCCCCGACTGGCGTCCCTGGGGTGCGGTCTCTGACACCATGCGCGCGGTCTATTTCCGCGTGAACATGGTCGGCTACTCGAGCCAGCCCTTCACGCCGGGGACGGACTCTGTTGGCGTTCGTGGCGATCAGAACAGTTCCAAGGGCTACGACTGGGGAATTGCCGATTTCGACTGGGGCACCACTCACTATCTGACCCGTGAGGGCAGTTCAGGTATGGCCGGATACATCTATTCCGGCGTTGTGCTGCTTCCGAAGAGGACGGTCACCGCAGGCGACAGTGGCCAGTACAAGTTCATCATTGGCGCTGATTGGAACAAGGCAGACGGCAGCAACCGGATCTTTACCGTCCCTGCTGCAGCAGAAACGACGCTGGCGTGGGTGTGGTTCAACAATGAAGCGCCGGTCGTTCGCAACAATGCCGACACGGTCACGGTGAACTTCTTGGCCAACATGACGACCGCATCCTCCAAGCAGAGCTTCGCACTGGGCGATACGGTTCAGGTTCAGGCGGGCTTCTTCGGCACGGCGGACTCCACCCGGACGTTCAACCTCGTCAAGCAGGGTGGCACGCAGAATTACGCCGGCTCGATCAAGATGGTCTCCAAACTGGGCGCTCTTCTGGACTACCAGTACTATCTGGTGAAGAACGGTGCCTCTGTGCGCGAGTACTACTTCAACTTCGGATGGTCGGGCGTCACGGCCGCCGAGCAGGAGCGTCGCCAGATTCTTCTGGACTCGAGCATCGTGACAGTAATGGACAATATCGTCAGCGTCACGGACCCGCGGCGGCAGCCGTACTTTGAGAATCAGACCAAGCTGAAGCAGACGGTCACCGTGCGCTGGGAAGTTAACCTGAAACCGGCGTACTATGCGGTCAAAGCCGGCAAGACCCTGTTGGACGGCCAGGGAACGATGACGGTGACGAACGTCGATTCCATCACGGCCTGGGGCGTCGCGATGAGCGGCCCGATGAACACGCTGGTCACCAAAGATTGGCCGACCTGGGGTCGCACCATGACGGTGGATACCACCACCCAGATGTGGGATGACGGCACGCACGGTGACCTCGTAGCGCATGATACGATCTACACGAAGCTCATCGTCTACGATTCCACGACCACGAAGGGCAAGACCTTCAAGTTCGGGATCGGCGGTGGTGACAACGAGAGCGGCTTTGGTTTGAACCACCTCGAGAACGTGGATGATACCAACCCGACGTACACACTCCACACGCAGTTCGGCAGCATTAATCCGAACTTCTACTCGGCGTGGAACTATACGAATGAGGCTCCGGCCGTCGTGACGGGAGTTGAGGAAACTCCGCTGCCGACGACGTTCTCCCTCTCGCAGAACTACCCGAATCCGTTCAACCCAGCAACGCGCATTGACTTCGCCCTTCCGGCGCAGTCCCATGTGACGCTGAAGGTGTACAACGTGCTGGGGCAGATGGTCGCCACGGTCGTGGATGGCGTGATGAACGCCGGCACACACTCGGTGACCTTCAATGCGGCAAAGTTCGCCAGCGGCGTGTACTTCTATCGCCTGGAAGCCGGCAACTTCGTCAGCATGAAGAAGATGGCTCTGCTGAAGTAAGCTTCGCGGTGGTGTGTGTGGTGAGCGGCGGTTCCTGCATAAGGAGCCGCCGTTTTTTTTGGTACTACCGGTGTGTGGCGCGGTAGGCGAGGATCTGACGGCGAAGCTGAAGGGCGGACTCGTATGACGGCACCGCCGTCAGTGCGGAATCCAGCGATCGAAGCGCGGCATCGAGGTCATTCTGATTCGCGAGCACGGCGGCAAGTCCGTACCACGCCGTTGCCGATTCTCCGCGCTGATCGGGATGGAGAAGCCGGAGAGCCGTCCGGAACTGGTCTCCCGCGTCAGTGAACTGACCCTCGTTGACGAGAAGCAGTCCGAGGTTGATCCGCGCGAAGGGATATTCCGGCCCGGCGGCGATGGACTTGCGGTAGGCGGCGATGGCTTGCGGGTACGCGGACACGTCCTGATACGTTTTGCCGAGCTGAAACCAGGCATAATCGTGATACGGATAGTCGTCGACGAGGGCCTGATAAGTGCGGATCGCCAGTGCCGTGGCACCTGTCTGGCGAAAATGATCGGCCGAACTAAGACACGCATCCCCCCATTTCATCTGGCGCGTGTACGTCCGGAACGCGAGCATGCGCTCTACGGTGTCGGCTGCCGAAAGAGCCACGGGTGCCACCGAGACATGCGTGAACGGCCACTGGCTCGTCAGATGCTGCATGGCGTAGTCGGCATATGCTTCGTCCATCCACGCGATCGCCAGACTGTCACGATCGAACGGAAGCAGCGGGCGGGGGGAGTGATGAAAGCGCGCATCGGCGGCAAACGCGCGATCCAGGGCATGCGTGAACAGGGTTGCGATCAACCAGTAGCCGCGCGCGGTCGGATGGAGGTGCTCCCAGTACATCGCGGAGCCGGGAAGCCCGTGCGGACCCTGAGCCGCGAGCAGCGAGTCGGCCGGAAGGAGCGGTGTTCCCGTCTCCCGACACACAGCGCGCAGACGGTCTTCGGTCGGTGTGGGGGCACGGAATTTCAGCAGATCGAGATCGCGGGCGAGCACGAGATACGGTCGTGCGGTCGACGGATTGCCGGCGGCGAGCTCCGCGCGGCCCATCCAGTACTGCGCTCCGGCATCGCTGCTGTCATCCGCGATCCATGCCGATGCCCGAACGCGAAGCGTTTCCACGGAATCGTCGCGAAGCATCCGTTCGGCTTCGGTGACGCGGGGATCATCCATGAGGACGGTCCCGCGGTGCGAGGACGCGAACGGCGCGAAGAGAAGATTCGAGGTCAGGTCGCTGACGAACACCGGAATGTGGCGCTCCCGGAACAGCGCAATCAGTGCGCGCATGTTCCGCTCGAAGTTTGCGGTGACCCAGGCTGCGTCGGGGGAATTCAGGCGGACGAGCGCTCCGCCGGATACTTCCTTCATCATATTGACTTCAGATGACGCCGGTCCGGCCGGTGCGGTCATCCAGCGATCCAGCAGCTTCATCAGATACCAGTCGCGTGCGGCGTAGCGGAGCCGGATCAATGCGGGGAATGTGCGCTCGATCCACGGGGCGCTGATGCCATCCGGTCCGTAATACTCGTTGTGGCCGGCATACACGAGAACTGCATCCGGTTCGTAGGCGAGAAATTCCCGCCCCAGATCAAGGATGACATTGCTGTTGATGGCTGAGGCGGCGGCATTGATGACTTCGATATCCGCGTCGGGCGCCAGGTGGCGCAGCTCCTTTCGGACGAACGCCGGAATGGTTGCGGACATCTGGTAGGGAACGCCGAACATGGTCGATTCGCCGAGACACAGGATCCGGATCGTGTTCGGGCGCTTGGCGACGCGGAAGAGCGACGGCTTGAGTTCGGGAAGCAGAACGACATTGTTCGCAAAGTATTTCGACAGGTAGCTGCGATTGACCTGATACCAGTCGATGCCGCTGAGAGAAACTTTGCGAACGAGCGGATTACCGAGATCGGGCCGGAAGATCCGAAGAGCCCCTTCGGCCAGGAGAAGGAGGACGATCAGCGCCAAGGCGGGGACGAACGTGAAGAGGACGATCTTTCCACGGGAGGGACGCAGTTCGATGGCCATAGTACCTCAGAAGATACAGAACTGTCAGCGGGTGTTCAAGATGAAGCAGTTGCGTGCACGCTGATTCCTCGATACATTGGAAATATGAGAAATCGAATGTTGATGCGATGGGCCTGTGGGTTGGCCGTGGTGCTCGCGAGTTCCGCGGCACATGCGCAAACGGTGCCGTCCGGTGAGCCGATCCTCGCGCGGGTCGGAGACCGGGCGATCACGGAATCGGAGTTCATTCGACGGTTCGAACTGACCCCGGGGCCTTCCCGTCAAGCCGCAGGGAAACTCGAGGAAGAGAAGGCTGTGACCCTCTATTCCCTCGTTGCGGAGAAGCTGCTGGCCGACGAAGCGCGGCAGCAGGGGCTGGACAAGGATTCGGCAGCCATTGCGGCTCTCGAAGGGCTTCGGAAGGTCCTCGCGCGGGATGAGCTGTATCGCGTGGAGATCACCCGCAAGGTGACGGTATCGCGCGCAGAATTGAATGAAGCATTACTCCGCGTCAGGAAACTCCTCCAGGTGGAATACCTGTTCTTCGAGGACAGCACCGCGGCGGCAGTGACGCGCGCCGGACTTCACAAGGGACGTCCCTTGTCGGCCGTGCAGTTCGATTCGAGCGCGATCGGAACGTACGATACCGCGAGCGTGATCTGGGGCGACGCGGACCCCGTGATCGAAAACGCGGCATATCAACTGAAGGAAGGCCGGACGTCGCCGGTGATTCGCGCAGGCATCGGATACTACATCCTCCGACTCAGGAGTGCGGCTCCGAACAACGGGATCGCGGGAATGCCGCTGTCCGTCCTGCGGGAGCGCGTCGAGCAGAAGATACGCCTGCGAAAGGAGCGGGAGCGTCTTGACGTCGTGCTGGCAGAATTGATGCGTGGAAAAGTGGGATATGGAAAGCCGGATGGCATCCGTTCCACCGTCTGGGCGCTTCGGGACCTCGTGGTTCACCGGCAGGATTCGGTGATCACGCTTCAAGCGTCGGATGTGGCACCGTTGGTTCAGTTGGCGGCACCGTCGCTGGGGGATACGCTGGCGGTGGCGGGCAGCCGGGTGTGGAGTGTGGGGGAGATCCTCCAACGCCTGTGCGTCACAGGGTTCTCCTTCGCACGTCAGCTCTCAGCTCCGGAGCTGGGCGCCAAGATCAATCTGCAGATCCGCATTTGGGTGCAGCAGGAACTCCTTGAAGAAGAGGCGATGGCGCGCCATCTGGACGAAGCAGCCGATGTCAAGCCGCTGCTGGAGATGTGGACGGACAGTTATCTTGCCGGTCGGATGAAGACCGAGATCGAGGGACAGACGGGCGTTCGGGACGACGAAGTGTGGCGGGCGCTGCATGAGCAGGAACCATCCATTCCCCTGCCGCGTGTGCGGATCGAGACGTTCCGGACGGCGTCGCTGCCCCGCATGAGAGCCGCGCTCGATTCACTCTCCGCGGGCAGGTCTTTTTCAGCCGTGGCCCGGATGTTCGGAGAGTCGGTATCCGGTGCGGAAGGCGGGCATGTGGAAGAGCTGTCGATTGCCGATCGGCCGCCTGTCGGATCGATCGCGTGGCGGCTCAAGCCGGGCGCGTGGTACGGGCCGGTGCGCGATGATGGAGGATATCTGACGTTCCGCCTTCTCCAAAAAATTCTTCCTCGCGCGGCCGCGGATACCGCCGTTCAGCGCGAGGCATCGGGTCTCCGCGCGGTGATCGAGAAGGCGAAAGAGAG
>JAKAJH010000015.1 GCA_021813905.1 Bacteroidota bacterium
AGTGATCAAGCGGCTTCTTCTCGATGGGATCGATGTGCACGGCACAGGCGTTGCCATACGCGATCGAATAGAGCGTGCCGCGCCATACGATCCGATTCCGGCAGATCCCTGTCTCTCCCTCGGCGAGCAGGCATTCGTGCGGACACTTGCGGCACTTGATGCCGTCCGGCGTGCGATCATAGAACCGTGCTTCGATTGAGTGCTTTCCCGGCTCATCCGCATCACGGCCGGGCTCACTTCCCCATCCCCCCGCGCGACGATGAAGGCCGAGCAGTAATCCGCACACGCCGAGAGTCGTCTGACGAATGAACGCACGCTTTTCCATCATTTACCCTTCGCGTGAGGATGGACTCCGGGCAGCAGTCGCACCGCCCCGGTCGCCGCAACCGCACCCGTGAGAAGACTCGTATTGGTCAGCCCGATCGCGGGCACGAGCCACGTCGACGCGATCAGCGCACCCAGTGACGCCCCCGCAAGGTCCGCACCGTAAAGAGCCGATCCGACCTGTGCGGCCGAGCCGCCCTGAACCCGCACGGCAAGACCAAACACCGCGCCGATCAATCCGCCGAAAAGCATGGCGAGAGCGTCAAGAATGATCTGTCCGATGAACGCATGCGGCGGGGATGTTTTAAGCAGAATGAGAATCTCCGGCGTCATGAGCCCCGCCAGCGCAACGCAGCTCAGCATGGCAAGGAGCATCCGCGGCGGTGTCTGCACGCGGGAAACAAGCAGTGATCCCGCCGCGATCCCTGCCATGAAGCAGCCCACGAGCAATCCCACCCCCTGATACAGCGATCCATGGATGATCTGGTAAGCGAGGAGCAGGATGAATTCGAATGATGACGCCGCGAATCCCGCGGTCATCACTCCGTACGCCAGGGACGACATCCAGGACGCGAGGAGAATCAGAATGAGGACCACGATGGCGGCGGGCCACCAGGAGCTCCAGCCGGTTTCACTCAGCCAGAACCGGAGATACTGTCCGTATGCCGCGGGAGCAAGGTCTGTGTTGATCCCCGGGAAACCTTCGAAGTCGCGGATCAACAGCCGGCTTCGCGCGCGGAGATCGTCATCGACAAGATAGTATTCGTTCACCGCCGTCGTGCTGATGCCGCGAGTGCGCGCCAGATGCGCCACATCGACCCGCACAGAGTCGTCCGACGCGAGAAAGTAGTTGCGCGATCCCGGAACGATCTCAACGTACCGGAAATGCTTTCGGAGCGTATTCAGCAGGAGCGATCCGAGCCGGCGTGCTTCCGGACCCTGATAATCCGCGTGCTCCATGAGACTGGTGGAAACCACGCCGCCGGGATCGAGGATGCGATGCACGTCTGCGAAGAATTCATCCGTGAAGAGACGATTCACCAGCGCCGTGGATGGATCCGGGACGGCGAGCAGCACCGCCCCGTACTTGCGCATCGTTCGGCGGACAAAGATCCGCGGATCCTCGGCAATGTGCGTGACCCGCTGCGGCACCGGAAGATCGTACTGCTGCCTCAGCCGGATCACCTCCGGATCCAGCTCGACTTCATCCACGCGTACGACCGGATACTTCAGCACTTCGGCGATCCGGCCGGCCATGCCGCCGATCAGCAGGACGTTTCCCCTCTCCGGACGCTGCAGCATCGCGAAGTGAACCGACTCCTCGCGCTGTACCGCGTCACTGCCGAATGGGAGCGGCACGCCGTCGATGAAGAAGTTCACCTGATCGGCCTGGCGCGTTACCGCAAGATTGCCGTACGGCGTGTCACGAGTCTCCACCAAGCGCTGCGCCGGATAGAGATACGACCGTGACCAGTCGTCGATCGGCAGAAACATCGCCGCGAACGAAAGGACCGCGATCAGCACCGCCGCAACGCGAAATGACCGGCGCCCCGCATCCGCGCGATCCATTGCCACCGCCGTTGACGACAATGTCACCAGCAGCAGAAGAAGCCGGAGCGGTTTGAGCAGCGCCACCAGCACGAGTGAGACGACCACGGCAGCCGCGGCGCTTCCGATCGATTCCAGCGCGTACGCGAGCAACACCCCGCGGCCCGATCCGTCCGACGACAGGAATTGAGCGATGATCGTAAAGAGCCATCCGCTGACGAGGCAGAACGGGAGCAGAAGTCCGACGGCCATTGCCAGCGTCAATCCCGGACCGACCAGCACACCGGGCTCCACCACGGTGAAACGAAGCAGGCGAAGGGCGAGCACACCGGCAACCGCAAGGAGCGGCAACACAAGAAGGAATCCGGCGGCGCGGGCGCGAAGCCGCGCGAGACGATGCGACCGGCCCAGATACGCCCCTGCGCCGGTCAGAGCGAGCCACACGGCAAGCACCAGGCCGAGCACCAGCTCATTGCCGGCAAAGACCGACAGGAATTCCCGCAGCATGACGATCTGCGTCGTCATCGCGACGAAGCCGAGAAGTACAGCCATGAGCCCTGCAGATCGGCGGTTCATCATGGCCTCACGCCGGATCAGTGCGCGTCCGTCTCGCTGAACACGAGCGCCTCAAAGGTGAACAGCTCGGCATCCTTCCATCCTTCCCACCCGATACCTGCCTTGTCCCGGGCGCAATGACCCAGGAACTGCTCCTTCGTCCACCCGGTCTCCGTCGCAACCTGCGGCAGGAATGTTCCGCTCCGTCCCCCTTTCCGCATGTAGATCCCGTGCCGCCCCAACTCGATTTCGTCGATGGAGGAGATGCGTTTCATCGGCGTCAGGACGGAAATCTCAATCTCGAGCGATGGGACCTCGTCCGCACGGACGGGAGAGAATCGCGGATCCTGCGTTGCCGCCGCGACCGCCATCTGCTGCACGACCGCCGCCAGCGGCTCGGACGCGTCAAAGCGGCCGATGCAGCCGCGCAGGTCACCCTTCTCCCGCAGCGTGACGAAGGCACCGCAGGGAGTCTTTTCGGCCGTCGTGAGCGATGCAGGATTGACCGCCGGGATCGTTCGGGAGCGCACGTATTCTGTCACGGTCTGACGGGCAATGCGCAGCAGGAACCACTTCTCGTCAGCCGACAGCCGGAATTCCCCCATCGTCGCTCCGGGCTCCGAAACGGTGATCGCCCAGTAGCCGACGACCTGATCCTTGCTCCCGATCGACGCATCGCCGGAATTGCGATACTCGACCGGAGTGAAGATCAGATTCTTGTCGCCTTCGGTCAGATCAAGAAGCGTCAGCACCGATGTCCATCCGCACAAGCTCGTGGCAAGATTCGGCACGCCGCGCTTCTCGTTGGCGATCAGTGCATTGAGCAGTCCGTAGGCGCTGTTCTGCACGATCGCCTGCTCCGTCGCCCCATCGACGATCTTCGCATCTCTGTACGGGGGATAGTGTGAGAAATCGCTGCTGATCACGAACAGATTCTTTCGTGTGAAGTACGGACGGAGCCCTTCAGCAATCTGCGTGCACACCCGGGGATCATTGGTGCCCAGAACGATCGGAACGATCCGAAGCGATGTTCCGAACCGTTGCTGGAGGAACGGCAGCTGCACTTCGATGGAGTGCTCATGCGCATGAGCGTCGTTCCGTGTCACGAAGGGATCACCCCGGTCGAGCAGAGCCTGACCGATGGCGCGATCTACCGTCACGACGCCCAGCGGCGTCCGATAGTCTCCCGCGGTGTAGACTGCGGCGCCGTCGAACGCGACGCGATGGCTTGAGCCGATGACAAATACGTTCTCATAGCGGGCCTGCGGATCGATCTGGTTGTACGCCGACGCCGCCACCACGCCCGAGTACGGATATCCCGCGTGCGGAGCGATGAGCGCGCGGACGGTACCCGATCCCGTCGGCGCGTGAGCCTGCGCGAAGAGCGCTTTCACCTGCGTGCGCAGTTCTTCTTCCGAAGCCGGATAGAACTGTCCCGCCACCGCAGGCGGACGGACCGGCGGACGTTCCTGCGCCTGGCAGCCGACTACCAGCGCCGTCACAAGCGCCGGGACGAAGCCGTACCGCGCGATCGTTTTCATTTGACGTGACTCCGTGATGGAACCGGCGACATCAGTCCGCCGGATTTCAGAAGAACGTACTGCACGCCGCGGGCGGGAAGTTTCAACGGTCCGTCAATGCGGCCACCCGGGAAGCCGTCCGGGTCGCTTGTGAACGGCACGAATTCGCGCTGCCTGCTGAGGTTCACGACGGATGCACTGTCCGATGGATTCCAGAGGTATGCAAGCAGCGATCCCGAGCCGTCGATCGGACGCAGTGACCGAATGACGGTCGGCCCTGATCCGATCAGTTCGATCCCGCGCGGGAGCTTCGACCGGACATTACGCACGATCACAATCAGCGGCTCCCGGCACTCGATGCTGAACTTCACAGCTGCGACATCATCAAAGCGTCCGTGCGGAAGAAGACTGTACCGGAATTCCAGCCGCCCTTCCTGGTCCGCTTTGTAGTTCGTGTGCCAATAGTTGTTGAGCGCATAGGAGAGGATCCGCGGGGACGGGGTGATCATTTTCATCCACGGTTGTTCCGCCGTGATCCCGCCAACCTCGAACAACGGCGCATCCACAAGGGCAACAGTCACTCCGCGCGAGCCGCCCGTGACATCCGCCCATTGCTGGGCCGTGAAGAAATTCTTGCATGCGCCGCCCAGCTGATCCTGCTCCACGCGCACGATGCTGCCCGCGACATCGAAGCGCACCGTGGCATCGGGGAGATCGAACGGGAACGCGATGTGAATGCTCTCCTTCCCGCGCACTTTCAATTTGTCCAGGCGATCGATCAGATCGATCCGGTCCAGCCCGTCTAAGACGCGGATCTCGTACTCGAACGACCGGCATCCGGGCGCCTGCGCGCTGACGATCATCGATGCGACAAGCCCGCCGGCATCCTGCACGCGGACCTGCACATCGGAAAGCCCCCGAGCGCTGTCCGGCACACGGCCGGGCAAATAGAGGTATCCGTTGATCCCTCCGGCGAGAGACGTGTCCACCAGTTCCGCGCCATCTGGGAGCTTCAGCGAACTGATCGCTCCCGTCCGTTCGTCGACCGCGAGACGGAAACGCCCGGTGCCGATCGTATTCCGGGAGGCAAACGCACGCCCCCTTCCCGACGTCCTCCCCGCCCGTACGAAATATCGGGCCGCGCCGAATGGCGGCACATCCTTCACAAGAAACGCGAGATCACCCGTCCGCAGGCGTTGCGAAGGGACACGCCGACCGGAGGCATCCACCACGACGTCCCCGGCACGCGAATCGGCGGCAGCAATCGTGACCACATCGGTTCTGTTCCAGGAGGAAGGATTGAAGACGTCGATCGCCGCCCGAACCGATGGGCGCGCCGTCGATGCCGTGACCACGCGCGAGAGAAGTACACGCGAAATGCTGTCGGCATCATCTGCGAAACCCTTTTTGATCCGCCACTGGGTTCTTCCTTGCGGCGAGTCGGGCTCGGAAATGCTGTTCCACGCTCCCCACGTATGCTCATCATAGAGCACCACATTCTTCCACGCCGCGCTGTCGGCGCTTCGATCGAACGCAACGGCACCCGCAGCCGCCGCGAGACCTTCAGCGGAAACAAGCCGGCTCACAGTCCGGCGGTTCAGCGCCGTTTCCCGGGCCGTCGAGCCGGCCCCGTCTTCCCAGTACGGCGTGAAGTCGCCCCGCACCGACCGGACGCTGTCGCCGTACCGTCGTTCGAACGCGCGGAACAGCTCCGCGTGCGTCGCAATGACCAGCCGCGGTGAGACATACCGTTCGTTCCACGATCGGACAACATCCGGGAGCGTCGTATCCGGTGGACCGTTGTCGCCGCCCGTGGTGTACGGAAGCTGAACGATCTCGTACGGACAGTGGCGTTCCTCCAATTGTCCCAACAGCGCAAAGATCTTCTCATCCCCCAACCGATCCAATGTTCCCTCATGAAACGATGAGTAGCTCGCCCCGGCCATCCACAGGAGAACGGAATCCTGTCCCGACTGCAACATCCAACGCACCGGCCGATCCCCCCACAGCTCGTACGCATATCCGACCCGATCGTACGCGTTCGGAGCGACCGCGAACCAGCGGATGCCGGAACGCGCCAGCGCCGTCACCATCCCCCACGAATATCCCGGGACATCGGACATGAGCGCCGTCTCGATCGAGAGTCCGTACTCCCGCCGCAACGCACGCGCGAAGTCGAAGAAATGACTCATCTCGACGTCCGTGGCCAGCCCGGTGAGCTCGTTGCCGTAGAGCGCGTTCAGGCCAATGGATCCGTCACGCACCGCGCGCACGAAGCGCTCGCGCTGTTCCGCCGATGCCTGCTGCAGCCAGCCGTCCAGCGGCCAGAGGACCTCCAGATTCCACTTGAACCTCGCTCCCGCCGGATAGTCTCGCGTACGCTCGGCGAGCGCCATCCCTTCCTCCAGATTCTTCCATTGCTTTCGTTCCACGTTCGGCTGGAGATCGGTGTATCCGATATCGGTGTGCGAGTACGGCAAGAGAAAAAGTGTCCGAGGCTGAACCGGCCGGACCGTCAGCGATGTGCGGACTTCCGGCCGGCCGTCGGTGAGGATCCGAACCGTCAGAGTCGTTTCCGCAGACACCACCGGGAAGGAAAGCCGGAATGCATTCGCCCCGAGGGCCAATAGTGTATCCAGCTCACGCCGGCCGAGAACATCCGCCGAGATCCGGCGCCCCACGGTGAGCTCGTCGAGCGTGAGCCGCAGCAGATGCTCCGGACCGCTTAATCCGCGCAGAAGCACCGGTTCCGCGCGAAGCCCCGGCGTAAAGTCGAACGAATACTTCATGATCATGAACCAGTCGGGCTTATCGGCATTCTCTGCGCGAACGCTCAAGCGCAGCGGCTTCCCTGCAGCGACAAGCCGGGCCGGGATCGTCAGGAACATCCGTCCGAACAAATCGCCATATTGGTCCGTCAGGTCCGATCGAAACTCAAGCGTCGACCCGTTGGGATTTCCGGTCGTCCAATGAAACGCCGTGGAGTCCTTCCACGTCCGGAACGTGAACCAGGGTTCCCCATCCACCGACAGCTGGAATGTTCGCGCCGGCCGATCCAGCCCGAATCCGCCCCGGTCGATGCCCGCGAGCCAGAGAAGCCGGTACATCCCGTCTGCCGGAGCGGCACCGAGCGTATCGCTCTCCCAGGCAATCGTGAGCATTCCCGTCTGCGTGCGGGCGATCAGCGCTTCCTTCGCGTCGGGATGGGAGGAATGATACGGGATGGACTGTCCGCTCACGGTCTTCCGGTAGCCGTTCCAGTACCGGACGGACGCCTGCTCACCGCCCAGGGCCTCACTGATGTGAATGACGATGCAGCTCGAGTCTCCTCCGGCGGAGAGACGGCCCATCAGAAGCCCCAGGAGTCCGGCGATGACGGCGGATCGAACAGAGAGTGGACGGGACATGGGACCTCGCGGTTCCTGAGTAGATGCAATTCGGGCGCAGGTGAGAGGAATGGTGCGTTCTCACTGAAAATAGCGCAGTTCTGCAAGGAAGGCAAGCGGAGCGGAACTTCCGGAGGCAGGAAAAGATTGTACAGAATGGAGATCGGCGAATGGCGAATGAAGAGCGAAGAACAAATAATAGAGGGGGGATGACGGGGAATTCGAGGCAATGACACCTACGAAAGACGAGGGGATAAACGATGATCACTGACCATGAGAAAAGAAGGACGGACCTGGCGTCATTCGCGCAGACACTCAAGGATCGGCGCGATAATCACACGCTGGGCGTTCAGCTGAAGCAGGGCGCACAGCAGTTCGTGGATGAGCTGCTGGCGGTGATGTTTCCCCATTTCTGCAAAGAGATGTACTTCACCGCCCCGGAGATCGAGTCGAGACTGCACCTGCTGCAGCGCGACCTGAAGCGGATGATCACCCCGTTGCTCCAGAACACCGACCTCACCGCGGCCGAGATTGCCGACCGGTTCGCCGCGGCGCTTCCGGAAATTCATGATCGCCTGTGGCTCGACGCCGAAGCGATCAACGAGGGCGATCCCGCGGCGGAAAGCGTGGACGAGGTCATTCTGGCGTATCCGGGGTTCCTCGCCATCGCGATCTACCGCTTCGCGCACGAGTTCTACCGGATGCGCGTGCCCATTTTCCCGCGCCTGTTGACCGAATACGCTCACGCAGTAACCGGCATCGATATCCATCCCGGGGCGCAAATCGGCAAGTCGTTTGCCATCGACCACGGCACCGGCATCGTGATCGGTGAATCCACCGTGATCGGCGACCACGTCAAGATGTACCAGGGCGTGACGCTGGGAGCGCTGAGCGTGGACAAGAATCTCGCCCGTTCAAAACGCCATCCAACCATCGAGGATCATGCCGTGATCTATGCGCAGGCCGTGATTCTGGGCGGAGAGACTGTCGTCGGCCACCACAGCGTCGTCGGCGGGAACGTGTGGCTGACGCACACCGTGCCGCCCTATTCCTTCGTCACGCAGGAATCCCAGGCCACCGTCCGGCCGCAGAACGATCCGTCCGTCCTCAATTTCAGCATCTGAGGATTCCATGGCCCATCCGCGGCTCAGGAAATTCTCTGCAATCTGTACCGGCGGTCGCAGAGAGACTCTGCGGCCGCACCCGCGCACTGTCCCGTTCCCCTCTTCCTTCCGGGCGGTCCCGCCGGACAGTCCGCCGCGGGCGTAGGGCCTGGCCGGATCCTGGGACGCATTGATATGAAACAGCAAGAATGAAGGGCACCAATGAAAGCGAAGAACATTCTCGAAACGATCGGCAACACGCCGCATGTCCGCATCAACCGGCTCTTCGGTCCGGACGTGGAGGTGTGGATGAAGCTGGAGCGCGCAAATCCCGGCGGAAGCATCAAAGACCGCATCGGTCTGGCGATGATTGAAGAGGCCGAACGGCGCGGGATCCTGAAGAAGGATTCGGTGATCATCGAGCCGACATCCGGCAACACGGGCATCGGCCTCGCCATGGTCGCGGCAGTCAAAAGCTACCGGCTGATCCTCGTCATGCCGGAGTCCATGTCGCTGGAACGCCGCCGCATTCTCATGGCGTACGGCGCCACCCTTGAACTGACACCCCGGGAAAAAGGCATGAAAGGCGCCATCGAGCGGGCGGCCGAGCTGGCGGCAAGTACGAAGAACGCCTGGGTCCCGCAGCAGTTCGAGAACGAGGCGAACATCGGCATCCACCGGCGCACCACGGCTGAAGAGATCCTGCGGGACTTCCCGGACGGCATCGACATGCTGATCACGGGCGTCGGCACGGGAGGACACATCACGGGCGTCGGCGAGGCTCTGAAGCAGAAGTTTCCCCGGGTGAAGGTGTACGCCGTCGAGCCGGCACAATCGGCGGTTATCGGCGGCGGCGCGCCGGGTCCGCATGCGCTGCAGGGACTCGGGGCGGGATTCATTCCGAAGAATCTGCACACGAGCGTGCTCGACGGCGCAGTCGCCATCTCGAAAGACGAAGCATACCAGTACGCACAGCGGTGTGCAAAAGAAGAAGGGATCTTTGTCGGGATCTCGTCCGGCGCGGCGTTGGCCGCGGTGGCCAAGAAGCTTCCAGAGCTGCCGAAGGGCGGGCGCGTGCTCACCTTCTGCTACGATACAGGCGAGCGCTATCTCTCAGTGGACGGTCTGTTCTGACCATCTCCGCGCCGGTCAGGCGCGTTGCAGGATGAGGACAGTCAGATCATCGGCGTACGACTGTCCTCCCGCAAACTTGTCCACCGAATGCAGCAGATTTTCGCGCAGCGACTGTGGCGGCAGCGGCGTCGGTCCCATCACGGCGGCGTGCATGCGATCCTCCCCGTACTGCTCACCCTTACTGTTCATGCATTCAGTGACGCCGTCGGTGTAGAGCAGAAGCGAGTCGCCGGGGGCGAATCCCACTTCTGCCGCTTCGTACGTCGCCTCCTCCAGCATTCCCAGCGGTAATCCGCTCGCCTCGAGGTGCTGCACAGACCGGCTCTCCGCACGCAGGACGCACGGTGGATTGTGCCCGGCGTTGACGTACGTCGCCGTGTGCGTGAGATTGTCGAGCACCAGCAGAAACATCGTAATGAACTTCTCCGGAGGACTGTTCTCGTAGACCATCACGTTCAGGCGGTTCGCGAGGTCAGCGAGCCAGATGCGGTCGGAGAGACCGGCCCGTGTCTGCAGAAACACGTGCAGTGACGCATGGAGTCCGGAGACGAGCAGCGCCGCCGGAACGCCCTTCCCCGCGACGTCGGCCATGATGAACGCGCACCGGTGATCGTCGAGCGGAATGATGTCGTAGAAATCTCCACCGACCTCCGCGCACGGCCGGGCCACGGCCGCCATCGTATAGCCCCGGACGTCCTGCACCTCTTTGGGAAGCAGCCGTTGCTGAATTTCTGCCGCGATCTGCAGCTCTTTCCGCATGCGCTCGTGCGCCAGACTCGCCTGGTACAGCCGCGCGTTCTCGATCGCCAGTGCCGCATGTTCGGAGAAGGCTTCCAGGAACAGCTCGTCCTCGTGGTCGAACGTCCCCGTCCGCTTGTTGATGATCTGGAACACGCCGATGATCTCCCCCTGCCGGTTGCGCATCGGCATGCAGAGCATCGTGCGCGTCCGGAAACCCGACCGCTTGTCGTACCCGGAAAAGAACCGGGAGTCCTTCCGGACATCTTTCAGATTCACCGTCTCTCCCGTGACCGCCACGGTGCCGGCGATGCCGGTGCCCAGCGCAAGGCGAATCTCCATCGGGCCATCGGCTTTGAGCACCTTGGACCAGAGCTCTTTGCGTTCTTTGTCAATCAGGTAGATGGTACCGCGGGAGGCGTTGAGATTGCGCGTGGCGAGATGGAGGATGAGCGCGAGCAGTTGATCCAGGTCGAAGGTAGTATTGAGATGTTTCGACGCGTCGATGAGTGATTCAAGGCGCTGCGTGTACCGGCGCCCTTTCGCCGAAGTTCGGGCCTTCACCGTTCTCACACTCTTTCCTCCTCTTTTGAAAATTCCCATTCCGGGGCAGGCGACGGATCCGCAACAGTCGCCGGTCGCCCGTGGAGGACGCTCGTCATGGCCGGGTCGGAAGTCCCAGCCAGACCTTCAATGAATCCATCGCCTGCGCCTGCTGCCCGTTCGTCAGATCGCGGATCCTCGACCGATGCGAGCCGCCCTGATTCACGAGCTTGATCGCGTTCGTCATTCCCGTGAGCTGCATGGCGCACGCGGACCACGTATCGTTCTGACCGTAGACAAAGATAATGTTGTTCCCAGACAGTTGCAGATACCGGTGGATCCGCTGCATCGTCAAGGGATCGTACGTCACGCGGGCATCCTTCGGAACGAACAGGGCGTTCGTCGGGTTGTGAACGAAGCACAGAAACGGCCGGAGATCCGTGATGTCATAACGGTAGTATCCGAGCTCACCATAGGCCTGGACGATGAACGGCGCGAGATATGCAATGCCCTGATCCGTGTAGTCCGTCGGCGGGACCACGCGAAGCAGGTGCCGGAACGCCGTGTCAGCCGGTGCGCCGGGGCGCGGGATCTCATCCGGCCGGACGCTCCCCCACTGCCAGAACGAGAACGAGTACTCGAGCACCAGGTACTCGTACGCCACGCCCGTCCCGATTCCCAACGAGATCTTCTTGTCCGCGGCGTACTGCTCAAGCCGCGGGATCATCTCCGATTCGCGGACGAGCATGTCTTTCTGAAAGTCTTCGATCCGCCGCCGGGTTGACGAATCCCCCACCGATCGGAGGAACGTGAAAATGCGCGGATCCTCTTCCGCCAGCGGAATCGGTGCCACGTACGGCACGCTCGCCCGGACATCATTCGGATAGAAGAACCGGTACAGCAGCGTCGTCTGACCCCCTTTGCTGATCCCGGTACTCACCCACGGACCCGGATACAGCGTCTTGAACGTGGTCACCACGCGGTGCAGATCATCCGCCGTCTGCTTGAGGCGAAGATACTCCCAGCGCAAGGAATCCGGCCGCGAATGGCCGAAGAACCGGTGTTCGACGACGAGCTGATTGCAGTGCAAGAGCGATGTCAGCTCGCGCGGCCTCGTGCCTCCGAAGACCTGGTAGCCTTCCGTCTCAATCACCATCGGCAGCGAGGCATCGGCATGCGACAGCCACAGGTGAAGCGGGAAACTTCCCTTGGCCGTGTCCGCGTGGTCCAGCGGTTCCGAGAAGACGATCTCGTACGCCTCCCGGAATGACGAATCCGGCCTCAGCGTCTCCACCGCGATGACGTGAGGAAGACGCCGAAGGGCGCGCGCAAGATCGGTCTCGCCGTTCTGCCGGGCAAATGCGGGAGGAAGGGAAAGCAGGAGGAACAACAGCAATGCGAGAGTACGAGGGTACGAGTGTACGCGGGGATGAGTGTGCGTGGGCATGGGAGATCTCAGGTGTGAGTGCGTCATTGATGTCGTGCGCGCGACGGCTTCTGCGGCTTCTTGCTTCCTTTCGCTGCGGAGGAAGATTTCGTTCTCTCCCGCGTCGTGGATCGTGTCCGTGGGCGATTGCCTGCGGCCGGGACGAGCCAGAGTTCCGTCTGAGGTGTCGAAAGAAATTCCGCGCCGTCCTTTGTGATGACGACCATGTTCTCGACCGTCGCGACTCCTTTGCCGGGGACCGTCAGGCGCGGTTCGAGCGTGAACACCATCCGCTCCTCGAGCGACTGAAATGGTTTCCTCCCGTACTTCTCCCATGCGGGACCGAGAAGCGCCGTTCCATCGTGGGCATGCCGGCCCACCTGATGCCCGAGCCCGTGCGGAAACTCATCGTAACCCTCGTGCTTCAGCACCGCCCGCGATACCCGATCGATCTCCACCCCCTGAACGCCGGGCCGCATCGCGCGACGCGCCGCTTCGATGGACGATACGATCGTGTCAAATCCCTTCTGCACATCGGACGGCGCCCGCTTCTCTCCGCGCTGGAGAACATAGAACGTCCGCTGAAGGTCCGAGCAGTACCCGTCCACCTTCACGCCAAAATCCATGTTGAGGATGTGTCCTTCCTCCACCTTCCGTGCGGTCGGATTGTAGTGCGCGGCCGCCGTGTCTGGTCCGGAGAAGACGGCGGGACAGACCTTCGGTTCCCAGGAGAATTCCAGTCCGCGACGCACGACCTCACGCCGCATGAATGCGGCGATCTGCTCCTCCGTGTGACCGGGGCGAATGAAGCGCCGCACCGACGCGAAGATCTCTTCCGTCTGCCGGATGGCGGCCCGGATCGACCGCAGCTCCGTGTCCGTCTTCCGCTGCCGAAGCGCCGACACGATCGGCTCCGACGAAACGACCCGTCCTTCCATGCCGATCTCGGCGAGGATCTCCGTCATCGTCTGATACATGCCGTGCGTCAGTCCATCCGCGATCTCGCTGTCCCTGGAAAAATTGAGCGCGATCGTCCGCGGATTGAGTCGGCGCAGTACCTCCTGAAGCGGCTTCTTCACTCCCTCGACGTAGCTGATCACTTCCCTGTACGCGGCGGTGTCCTCCACCATTTTTCGGTCGTACTGACCGACAACGGCGATGGCTCCTCCCGTGGTGCTGACGATCAGTGCGCTGTGCCATGTCAGGTCCGCCGGGACGAGGAACGGCAGCATCGGATCGCCGTTCAGTGCGCTTTCGCGGGTGAATGTGATCCAACAGTCGATGCCGAATTCCCGGAGGAGGCCTTCGGCCTGTGTGACCTTCTCTTTGATAAGCATGTCTGCTCCTGCGCGGATTGCGATCCTGCTAAGCCTTTGATTTCCAATGTCTTCGGGATGAACGAACTTTCATCTCCGCCGAAGGACCATTTCTCGAAGATGCTGCGTCTAATATAGTGTTTGAAGAAGGAAAAATCTCCCGGGCGGCAACGCCGGGAGAGCAGATCCTTGAACGAAATGTGCGGAGAGCGCAGGTGACACTGCATCGATCGTTGTGGTTCCTGATCGGCGTTCTGGTGGGGACGTATGACGGTGCCCCTGCGCAGATCCGCTCCTCCGACCGGTGTTCAGCACCGATCGCCCAGTGTCGGTCTTTCGTCGGCGTCACCGCCGTCCTGCCGGATCTCCAGCCGGCTGCGGATCCCGACACGCACCCGGATTGTGAAAACTCCCGCGCCTCGGCCATGCCGATTGTGTATGCGACTGTTCAGCGCGCGGAGGCCGTCATTCCGTCGTTTGGCCTGCAAACCCCCGACATCCATCCCCAGCAGCCCCGCGGTCAGCCCCGCTGACAAGAGTTTCGACGCCCATTGGGCGTTCCTCAATGAGTCTAAACACTGCTGTTCAACGAAACGTGGAGCTTCGTATGAAAACTTCTCTGAAACATCCGTCACGGCGGTACGGTCTCTGGCTGGCGGTGGCATTCGCCGCCGGCATGTCATTCATGATCGTTCTCGGATCCGGCAAGTCGTCGCACAACGGCTCCGCACAGGATCCGCCGCCCCAGCTGACCGCCAAGGGGCGCGAGATGCTGGATCAGTTCAGCGTCGCGTTTGAAAGCGCGGCGGCCAAGGTCAATTCCTCCGTCGTCCCCATTTTCAGCGAGCAGGTACGCCAGGTGGAGAATCCTTTCGCCTCCAACGGCGATCCGCTCCGGGACTTCTTCGGCGACAATTTCTTCAAGCGATTCTTCAATCAGCCGCAGCAGCAGAAAGAAGTTGTCCGGGCGCTCGGTTCGGGCGTCATCGTCTCATCCGACGGCTACATCCTGACGAACAATCACGTCGTGGATGGCGCCCAGAAGCTGACAGTGATGCTGGGCGACAAGAAGAAGTACACCGCCAAGCTGATCGGTCGCGATCCGCATACGGATGTCGCGGTAATCAAGATCGACGTGAAGGATCTGCCGGCAGCCACGCTGGGCAATTCAGACAATGTCCGGGTCGGCCAGTGGGTCATCGCGGTCGGTAATCCGTTCGAGCTGATGCACACCGTCACCGCGGGCATCATCAGCGCCAAGGGACGCGCATCGGTGAACCTCGCTGACTATGAGGATTTCATCCAGACGGACGCGGCCATCAATCCCGGCAACAGCGGCGGCGCGCTGGCGGACCTGGACGGCAACGTCGTCGGCATCAACACCGCCATCTACAGTCCCTCGGGCGGAAACGTGGGCATCGGTTTCGCGATCCCGATCAACATGGCCAGAAGCGTCATGAATCAGCTCATCAAGCACGGCAAGGTGTCGCGCGGGTTCCTCGGACTTGTTCCGCAGGACATTGATGAGACCATGGCGAAAGCGATGAAGCTGAAGACCACGGACGGGGCGCTGGTGGGTGACGTCACCTCCGGCAGTCCGTCCGACAAGGCCGGTGTCAAGGTGGGCGACATCATCACCAAAGTGAACGGCACCGCCGTGCACAACAGCACCGAGCTCCGGAATACCGTTGCCGCGATCGAGCCGGGCACGAAAGTGAGCCTGACAATCCTGCGGGACGGGAAGGAAATGACGCTGGAGGCCACGCTGGGCGAGCGGCCGAGCGACGCGGAACTCGCGCAGGCAACCGGGGAGCCTTCCAAAACGTCCAACGAAAAACTCGGATTCACCGTTGAACAGCTGAACGGCGCGCTGGCGCAACAGCTCGGCATCAAGGTCACCAAGGGCGTGGTCATCACCAACGTCACGCCGGGCAGCGCGGCCGACGATGCCGGCATCCACCGCGGCGACCTGATCAAGCAGATCGACGGCTCCGACGTGAAGACCATCAAGGACTTCGACGAAGCGATGAAATCGGTAAAGAGCGGCGGGAGCGTGGCGTTCCTGCTGCAGCGCGCCGGAACGTCGTTCTTCGTGGCCATTGACGTCCCGTAATGACGATCGCCGGACGTTCGTCCGGAAGCTCCTGAAACACGAACGCCCGTCCTGTCCGGACGGGCGTTTCTGTGTACGCGAAAGCGGGCGCAAGACTCAGAGCGCGCTGTGCTCCGTGCGGGCGATGATCTCATCTTGCAGGGTCTTGCTGAGATCGCAGAAGTAGTCGCTGTATCCCGCCACGCGGACGATGAGATCGCGGTACTCTTCGGGCTTCCGCTGCGCTTCCCGCAATGTCTGCGCGCTCACCACGTTGAACTGCACGTGGTGGCCGCCCATCGTGAAGTAACCGCGCACCAGATGCGCGAGGTTGTCAATCCCCTTCTCCCCGTCCAGCACGGAGGGCGTGAACTTCTGATTCAGCAGCGTGCCGCCGGTCCGGACGTGATCCATCTTTCCCGCCGAACGGAGCACCGCGGTCGGTCCGCGACGGTCCGCTCCCTGCACGGGTGAAATCCCTTCCGAAAGCGGTGTCCACGCCTTTCGCCCGTCCGGCAGCGCCCCGGTGACCGATCCGAAATAGATGTGGCAGGTCGTCGGCAAAAGATTGATGCGGTACACGCCTCCTTTGGTATTCGGCCGCCCGTTGACGCAGTCGTGGAACGTATCGAACACGCGCCGCATCAGTCCGTCGGCTTCGTCGTCGTCATTTCCGTACTTCGGGGATTTGTTGAGCAGCAGCAGACGCAGCCGCTCGTCGCGGGCGAAGTCACTCGCGAGCGACTTCCGGAGATCCGGCACCGTCATCGTCCGATTCTCGAACACGTGCCGCCGGATCGCCGCCAGACTGTCGGTGGTCGTGCCGATCCCCACGCCCTGGATGTAGTTCGTGTTGTAGCGGGCTCCACCGGCGTTGTAATCCTTTCCGCCGGCGATACAATCATCGATAAGGATGGACAGGAACGGTACCGGCATGAAATCGGCATAGATCCGCTCAATGACCTGGTTCCCGCGCATCTTGATGTCGATGAAATGCGCCATCTGCCGCCGGAAGGCATCGAATAGCTGCTCGAAGTCGCCGAAGCTGTCTGCCGGCCCTGTCTCCAATCCGATCCGCTTGCCGGTGCGCGGATCCACGCCGTCGTTCAGCGTGATCTCGAGAACTTTCGGGATGTTGAAGTACCCGGTGAGGATGTAGCTCTCCTTGCCGAAGGCACCGGTCTCCACGCAGCCGCTGGTGCCGCCGTTCCGCGCGTCTTCCACCGACTTGCCCTGCCGTAGCAGCTCCTCCACGACCATATCCGCATTGAAGATGGAGGGCTGTCCCCATCCCTTCCGCACAATCCGAAGCGCGTGCTTGAGGAATTCGTCGGGATTCTTGCGACTGAGCTGGATGTTCGAGCTGGGCTGCACGAGCCGCATTTCGTCGATCACATCCAGTACGAGATGCGTGACCTCGTTGACGCCATCGCTGCCGTCCGGACGCAGTCCGCCCGAATTGATGGTCGCAAAATCGGTGTACGTCGAGCTCTCGGCCGCCGTGACTCCCACCTTCGGCGGTGCCGGCTGGTTGTTGAATTTCACCCACAGGCACTCGAGCAGCTCTTTCGCCGAATCGGGCGTCAAAGATCCGTCCGCGATGCCCGCCTGATAGAACGGAAGCAGATGCTGATCCAGCCGGCCCGGATTGAACGCATCCCACGGATTGAGCTCGGTGATGACGCCGAGATGAACGAACCAGTACGCCTGCAGCGCTTCGTGGAATGTTCGCGGCGGATGCGCCGGTACGCGCCGACAGATCTCCTCCATCCGCGCCAGCTCGGCCTTGCGTGACGCATCGCGCTCCTGTGCGGCGAGGTCACGAAGCGCATCCGCATGCCGTTCGGCGAAGCGAACGAGTGCATCGGCGGAGATCGCCATTGCTTTCAGTTCTTCCTGTCGCGCAAATGCCGTCGGGTCAGCATGGAAATCCAGCTTCCCCAGCGACTCGTCGATCTTCCGACGGAAGTCGAGCATGCCGTTGCGGTAGATCTTGTCGTCGAGCACGGTGTGTCCCGGAGCCCGCTGTTCCATGAACTCCGTGAAGATGCCCGCATCGAAGCAGGCCTTCCACTCGTCCGTCATTTCCTCAAAGATCTTCTCGCGCACCGTCCGGCCGTGCCAGGCGGGAATGAACCGGTCCCGATAGGCCGTTCGCGTTTCGTCATCCACGCGGAAGGAGACCTTCTCCCGGGTATTCAGGATCTCAAGATCCTGCAGCGAATGGCAGCAGAGCTCGGGATACGTCGGCGTGGCTTTGGGCGCGGGACCCCGCTCGCCGACGATCAGTTCGCCCTCGTTGATGCAAATGGTCTTGTTCAGAAGGATGTGCCGGAACGCCATGGCCCGGCGGACCGGCGCCGAGACCATCCCCGCCGATTCCATCGCTTCGGTCGCCAGCAGCGCGCGTTCTGTGGAAATGCGCGGGATCGCGCTCAGGCTCTGTTCCCGGAGCTTCCGGACCCGTTCCGTCATTGCTCACCCTCCGATCGTCACGTTGTCGAAGAATCGTTTCAGTTCATTCACCGCGTCATGCACCCGTTCCCATGACGGCGGCTCGACATCCGTCAGCGGATATTCCTTGCCGAGGCGGGCGTACTTTTCCACACCGGTGGCGTGGTACGGCAGCACGTTGATCTCCCGAACCATGCGCAGGTTCGCAACGAACGTGCCGAGCGCCCGCAAATTCTCCCGGTCGCTGTTGACGGACGGGATCAACGGCATGCGAACAACGACGGCGCTGCCGTTCTCGACCAGGCGTTTCAGATTGCTCAGAATCAGCTCGTTCGAGACGCCCGTGAACCGCTTGTGCCGCTCACCATCCATCAGTTTCAGGTCGTAGAGGAACAGATCGGTCCAGCGGGCCACACTGTCGATAACCGCGGGCGAAGAGAAGCCGGTCGTATCGACGGTCGTATGGATGCCCCGTTCGCGGCAGGTCTGAAGCACGGAAAGAAGGAATTCGTGCTGAAAGAGCGGCTCGCCCCCGGAGAACGTCACACCGCCGGCTGATTGGTCGTAGAACACCCGGTCCCGCTCGATCTCCTGCATCAGTTCGCCGGTGGTCACCTCGCGTCCTACGATCTCACGGGCATCCGCATAACAGACTTCCAGGCACTCGCCGCACTCCTGGCAGGTTTCGCGGATGGTGACATACCGGCCGCTCTGACGGGCGATGGCATGATTCGGACAGATTTCAAAACAACTGCCGCACCGGATGCACCGGCTCTCACGGATGAAGATCTCCTTCTTCGGAGCGATGGATTCCGGATTGTGACACCAGAGGCAGTGAAGTGGGCAGCCTTTCAGAAAGACGGTCGTGCGGATGCCGGGGCCATCATTGATGGCGAAACGCATGATATCGAAGATCGTGCCAGTCATCAGGGTACCTGCGGGACGAAGAATCGTCCGGTGATGCTGAATGGATGCGTGATCGGCGGTAAGATAGCACTCTTCGGGGAAAGATGGAACGTCTACAAGCCCCAACGCCACGACAGTGTCAACGCGCCCGCATCCGGACCGACATGCGCCTGGCCGACCAGCGACCGGTACACCACGCCGAACGATGCGGCCGCACGGACATCCGACCCCACCCGCAGAAGTGACACGCCGGTGAGCACGGAAAACGGATTGGCGCCGGCCAGGAACCGGGCTTCGCGGTACGCATCCATCGCTGCGATCGTCAGCTGCTCGCCGCTCCGCGTCAGTTCCATGTTCGCGCTGGAATACATCTCTACGGCGCGGCGGAAATCCCCGATGCGACGCAGCAGCGTATCTGCCGGGGCGGTCGTCCGGTCCGACAGACCGGCTTTCGCGGAAACGATCTCCGCTTCCCGGGCCACATCGGTCAGTTCCGACTTGGGGAGGATGAAATACGCCACGCTGTCCATCGTGACCGTCCACCGACCATCGCCGGCCGGACGAAGAGGGATTCGCTCGGTGCCCCGGCAGAGAACGAGCTCCTGGGCCCCGCAGGACGCGACGATCATGAGCAGTGAGAGAAGGAGTTTCATCGCGGGCCCTCCTCATGAGCGAACCGGCTCCGGGCCCGGCGCAGGATGGCGTCGATGCGGCGGGACAGTTCCGCGTCGGAGATGGCGGCGTATTCCTTGCGGATCGCCGCTGCGGCGCGGTCGAATTCTCTTCCGGCTTCTGTTCGTGTACGGATGAGAAGGTCCTGCGCCGCCTTCAGCTGACCCGCGGACCGATCCAACTCGGCGCGGGCGCGCTCCACATCCGCGGCACGCGCGTCGTACCGCTTTTGCAGCGCCGCGATATTCTGCTCATGTTCACGGAGGGACGCTCCGACGGAGAGCGCGTTGGCCAGCAGCGCAAGGCTGACGGCCAGCGCGCCGACATTCAGCGCGATCGTCGTCTTTCGGCGACAGTCGTCGGAAGGACCGAGCCATAGCTGCCAGACGGATCCGGCGAGCAGCAATGCCAGCGCAACGAACGGCCAGGCGTGGAGAACGGAGAGAACGGTGTCCATGAAAGCCCCCTGCGATGATGGATGGACCGGCCGGACTCCCCTCTTCCCCCGTCCGCACGGGCCGGTGTGTTTCGGCACGAATGTAGCAGTGTTTCAGGAAAGGAGCAACGAGGGCCCCCGATGCCGGCGTCCGGTGCGCGGGATCGGCACCCGACGGGCGCGGACCGTCAGAAGGCGTAGAGGTATTTGATCTTAAACACGGCCACGCGGTCGACGAGATGCATCGACGGCGGCAGGGGCAGGCCCGCCGCGTCTGTCACCCCGCTCCGGTCGTGGACCTCATTCCAGGCAAAATAGATCCAGCTCTTGGGCAGGAAGCTGTAGGAGAAGAGGAGACCGCCAAGGATGCGCTCCATCCGGTCAGCGGAACGGACAAAAACATTGTCGAGGTACACCCGCACATTCAGATCGTTCAGCGGCGTGACCGAGCAGTACGGCCGTGCGTTGTATGTGATATCCTGGAGGGACTGGTCGGGCTTCCATTCGATGAACGAATTCGCCGACGTGCCGAGTTCGAGATTCGGCGTTGCCTGCCAGGCGAGCCGCGTGTAGATGAACGCGAAGCGGCCGACGTAGTCCCGATCGTCCCCGAAATTGTATGACCGGCCGTAGGCCACGTTCACATTCGCATTCCACTGCGGAGAAATGTTGTACCACGAACTCAGGTCGATCTCGTATGAACCGTACTTCACGCCTTCATCCCTCGTCCGTCCTCCGATCAGGTCGATTTCGTATCCCCAGTTCGATCGGAACTGCATGTTGATGCCGAGAATGGCCGACCGGTCGGTGCTGTACTCGAAGTTCTTGTGATACAGCTGTCCGCCGACGAACAGGAGCAGTTGCCGCAGACTGCCGGTATCGAAGTACCATCGCGGACCGCTGAGGGCAGTCAACTCCCACGTCCCGACCCACGGAACGAATCCAACGCCGGAAACATCAAACTGGTCACCCACATACCGCCCCCGGACACCGAGGAACACCTTCTCTTTCGGCATCATCAGACCGAACGACCCGGCCACATCTCCGCTCTCGTTCAGGAACGATCGCGCGATCTGGTACGACAGCTGCCAGTCCGACGCCCGGAACGCGCCGTCGACATCCACCACACCGTTGATGCTCAGTGCATCCCGCTTCCCCACCATCAAGACGCCGATCGAGGAATTGTCCAGGATCTGGCGTTTGACCCGGGCGGACGCGAACAGCGCGCGAGGCTCCGTGGCCGATCCGTCTCCATCCTTATAGTGCGTTTCATCCGTCATGGCAACGAAGCCGCCGTATTCCCAGTCGTTCACTCGGCCGAACGCTTTCGTACCCATGAGCAGCAGCACCTGACCGCCGCCCGGCAACAGCCGACCGACGCGCCGCGAATAGAAGAGCTCCAGCGGCTGGTAGAATCCGGATCCCTGCTCACGCCCCGACGGCATGAAGATCTCATTTCCCTGCGTAAAGAAGGGCCGACGTTCATCAAAGTACGTCTCATAGCGAGTGATGTTGAACGAGAACGGGTCGGCCTCGATCTGCGCGAAGTCCGGGTTTGCGGTCAACTGGAAGGTGATGGCTTGAGACGGATTGTAAAAGAGATCCACGCCGGCGTCGGGACCGAACTTGTAGTTGCCATCGTGCAGATATGTCGCTTTCGTGATGCCGACCGGATACACTTCAAGATTCAATCCCTTTACCCCCGGCCGGAACGCGCCGAACTGGAGCCGGCCAAAACGGGAGACGCGCAAACCTTCATTTTCCTGATACGTGTTCCAGTACAGGTCCTCTTTTTCCGTCGTGATCCAACGGTCGAAATCGATCCCCCAATCCGCCAGCGCCTGATCGTACTGGATCGAGCGGTACGGGATCTCCATTTCGACGACGTATCCCCAATCGTAGACCCGGGACTTTGCGAACCAGACACCGTCCCAGCTGTAATCCCGGTTCCGCGCGTCATCGAGCAGCCGGCAGTCGCTGCGCACGCCGGAGGCACCCACGGCGAACTTGTATGCGGTCCGGTTGTCGTTGAACGTATCGAGCATGATGGACACGATGTCCCCGGTGAGATTATCCTGGAGGCCGGCATTGGCCTGCACTTCACTTCGGGGCTGGTAGCACACGATCAGGCAGAAGAGCGCATCGTCGGTGGTCAGGATGCTTGCGACCGTCCGGTAGCGCGGAGACCTGGCGTAGAACGGAGAAAGTTGAAAGAAGTCGGAGACTGAATCGGCTGAACTCCAGACCGGATCGATGACGCCGTCGATGACGGGCCGTTGCGTCACATGCCGGAGCGAGATCCTCTTGGAAGTATCCAGTGGAAATGAAGAAGCGCAAAGATGAAGGACGAACAGACCGGCCACGGCAGCCAAGAGACGACGCATGCATGAGCTCCTTACAGAACATGGAACACCTTATTAACGGCGGGACGCACGCCCGGGTTGCAGACGCCGCCCGACCGATGCAATCTCCAGCCCCGCCACGCGTCTTCTGCGATGCCGGCATACTTGAATTTATGCGCCATTTTTCGGAACTTGCTCGCGGTTGTATCGGTCGGGGGAGGCCCATGACCAGGATAGTTCGGCCGTTGCCTGGCATCGGGAAATCACGGTCCGAACGGTATTTGACGGCAGGCACCTGTCCCGACGAACTATGCCCGACTCCCAGGCGGATTTCATAAAGCGACTCGCCAGCGACCGCTTGAAGCGCGTCGATCTCCTGCTGAAGCAGGGGAACCTCGACGACGCCATTGCGGAGATCGCCCAAATCCGCGAACTGGACCCGGGGAATGCATACGCACGCGCCTATCAGGAGCGCATCCTCGAGCTGAAGAGCAACCTCGGGCACACCCCACCGACCGAGATTCCCGCTCCGCGGGCACGTCCGCCGGTACCGGCCGTCAGCCGCGAACCGGAACCTGCTCCCGCACGTCCTCCGTCGCCTCCACCGACCCCTGTCGTCCGTGAACCCGGGACGACGCCCGCCCGAACAGCGATCCCGTCGACGCCGCCGAGGAAGCGCGGCAAAGGCCTCATTCTGTTGCTCGACGATAATATCCAACTGCTCGCTGGCATGGCCGAACTCCTTCAGGACGACGGCTACTCCGTCGCGCCGTATTCGATGGCGGAAGATGCGCTGGCCTATCTCGCCGTCAACGAACCCGATCTCGTCATTTGCGACGTGAACCTCGAGACCTCGGAGTACGGCGGATTCACCTTCTATGAAAAGATGCGCGAGATGGAGCGCCTGCACGATGTTCCGTTCCTGTTCCTCAGCGGCCTGAAAGACAACAAGATGGTGCTCGCCGGCAAGGAACTGGGCGCCGACGACTATTTGACCAAGCCGGTTGAACCGGAGACGCTGCAGGCGGTCGTTCGCGGAAAGATCAAACGTTATCGGCAGATCCGCAGAAGGCGGAGCTGACAGCGCACGCCGAACCGGTCTCCCCACGCCTCCGTCACGCACATCGGACAGCTTCCGGGATGCGCCGGGGAGGCTCAGAGCAGCACCTCCTGACTGCATGGACCAAGCCCTGACACTCCTCGGCATTTCTCTCGACGTCCGCAGCGATCGCGGGGCGGTTCGGCTGCTGCAGGACGTTTCGTTCTCGCTTCCGCGGCGGAGCATGACCGCCCTGATCGGAGAAAGCGGCAGCGGAAAGACCACCCTGGCTCACTCCATCACCCGCCTGTTCACGCACCCCGAACGCATGCACCTGACCGGCAGCGTCATGCTCGGTGACCGGGCCATCGCGAGCCTGGAGGAGCGTGAGCTGCGACGGATCCGCACATCCGTCCGCACCGTGCTTCAGGAGCCCGCCACGGCATTCAACCCGCTCATGAAGATCGGGGCGCAACTGGCTGATGCGGCCGGCCGCATCCTCAGCCCGGATGAAATCAACGGACTGCTTCTCCGCGTCGGCCTGCGTTCGCCGGACCGCATTCTTGATGCGTATCCCCACGAGCTGAGCGTCGGCATGCTCCAGCGCGTCTCGATCGCCGCCGCCATCAGTACGAACCCGTCTGTTCTGATCGCCGACGAGCTGACCAGCTCTCTCGACGCAACGAACCGGCGCACCGTCATGGATCTCCTCCGGCAGCTGCAGCAGGACCTCGATCTCGCCGTCCTGGTCGTTACCCATGATCCGATGGTGGTGGAGGAGTACGCGGATCGGATCATCGTTCTGTATGCCGGACGCATCATCGAACGATCGAGCCGGGAACGCTTCTTTCGCCGGCCGCTGCATCCGTACTCCCGTGCGTTGCTTGAGGCGCGACGGAACGGAGCCGTGGTGCCCTCCGCTTCGGCGGACGCCCCGGTGCGGTTTGACGCATTGCCGAAAGGCTGCACCTACCGTCCGCGCTGCCCGTATGCAACCGATGCGTGCGCTCTGCCGGAGCCGACGCTCGAGCGAACTGATACTGACGATTGGATCCGATGCGTCAACTGGAAGTCGATCACATAACCGTTGCCCATCCGGAGCGCGGTCGCGCATCACGCCGGCAGCCGTTCGCGGTGCGGGATGTGTCGTTCACCGTCGATGCGGGCGAAATTTTCGGGATCGTGGGACCGAGCGGCAGCGGAAAGACGACGCTGGCTGCGGCGCTCACCGGACTCCTCCCGCTGCGATCCGGAACGATCCGCGTCGGCGGAACACCGCTGCACGCGCCGGGAACGCCCGGTCCCGCGCGGCGCTCTCCCGTTCAAATGCTCTTCCAGAATTACTCCGCATCGCTTGATCCGCGGATGACCGTTCAGGAATTGCTCCGGGAAGCGGCTTCCACGGCACCGACCGCTCCCGGTTCCCGCGAACTGCTCACACGCGTCGCCGTGTCCGAGAGCGTGCTTCCGCTCGTTCCCCGCCAACTCAGCGGAGGCCAGCGCCAACGGATCGCCCTCGCCCGAGCCCTCGCGGCACGGCCGTCCGTCCTGGTCGCCGATGAGCCGACAAGCGCGCTCGACGTCATCACCCAGGCGCAGGTGCTCCGGGTGATCACCCGCGCGAGTACAGAGGACAGATGCGCAGTCGTGCTCATCTCCCACGACTCCGATCTCGTTGCCGCTTTGTGCTCGAGGATCGCGCTGCTCCGGAACGGAAGAGTCCGCGCCATCGGAAGCCCCGCCGAAGTCCTGGCGCTGGAGGAGGATCCGGTGGAGCAGAATTCGTGGACGGACATTCCGCGTGCGCCGGAATCCGCACGGAGACGGCGCGCAAATGACTAGGACGATCCCCTCATCTGCTATGATTGTGATGAAAGACTCTGCCATGAAATGTGCTCCTCTCGCCTGTGTTCGCGCCTTGATGCTGACGGCGTTTGTGTGCGGCGCCGTCCTGGCGCTGTCCGGTTGCGGCCAGAAGACAGCCGCACCGCCGGCGGGGACGGTCGTCATCGGCATCCCGACTGACGTGAACGCCTTCAATCCGCTGTTCGCGACGGACGTGATGGCGGAAGAGATCAACGAACTCATCTTCCCGATGCTCGTCAATTCGGAATTTGACACGACGACCGGCACGCTCACCTATACGCCCGGGCTCGCGCGAAGCTGGGAATGGCGATCAAACGGCGCTGATCTCGTCTTTCACCTCCACCGCAACGCATGCTGGTCGGACAGCGTGCGCATCAGTGCGCGGGATGTGCAGTTCACCTTTGAGCTCTGCGCCGATCCCGACGTGGAGAGCGTGTGGCAAAATGCCGTGGAAGGACTGCGCCGCACGGCCGACGGCATGCTGGACGTCCGATCCGCCGTTCAGATCCTCGACGACTCCACGGTGGTCTTCCATTTCTCGAAGGCGTATCCGGGTCAGCTGTTCGACGTGGGCATTCCCGTTATCCCCGAGCACATCTTTGCAGCCATGCCGCGGAGCGAACTCCGCAGTCATCCGGTGAACCAGGCGCCGATCGGCGCCGGGCCGTTTCGCCTGATCCGGCACACGACGATGCAGGAGATCGTGCTCGGACCCAATCCGCTTTCGGTACTTCCCTTCCCTTCACATCTGCAGCGCCTCGTGTTCCGCGTCGTTCCGGACCACCGATCCCGCATCCTCCAACTGATCTCCGGCGAGATCGACATGATGTCCGGCATCGAACCCGATGATGCGACCCAGATCTCACGCGAAGCGCCTGACGTGCAGCTGATCCCGACCGCGCCGCGCCGCTATCACTTCATCGGGTGGAACAACATCGATCCCGCGGCCTGGGCGGAATCACATGGCACCGTCGTCCGTCCTCATCCGCTGTTCGGCAGCGTGCGGGTGCGACAAGCACTGACGATGGCCGTCAATCGTGCGGACCTGACGCGGGCCTTCGCCGGCCGGGATGGCATCGAGGCGGTCGGTCCGGTCTCCCCGATGTTTCGGGCGGCGTACAACGACAGCCTCCGCCCGTTGCCCTACGATCCCGCGCGTGCGGCGGCATTGCTGACGGAAGAGGGCTGGACCGACTCCGACGGCGACGGCATTCTTGATCGCCGGGGAGTCCGCTTCTCGTTTATCCTGAAGGTCCCGAGCGGGAACGGCATGTGGTCCGAGATTGCGACCGTGGTGCAGAAGCAATTGCGCGACATCCATGTCGATGCCCGCATCGAGTTCGTGGAACGCTCGGTGTTCTGGCCGGACCTGCTGGCGAAGAAGTATGACGCCTGGATCGCGGGCTTCGAGGTCCCGCTCGAGATGCGCCTGGACGACATGTGGGGATCAGACCTGCAGAAGAATCCGTTCAACGTCCTCTCGTACCGGCAGCCGGCGGTTGATCGGCTGCTGAAACACCTGCGCACGTTGCGGACGTCGATCGGCGGGGCGGCGGACATCCGCGCCATCCAGACATTGATCGCCGAGGACCAGCCGTGCACATTTCTCTTCTGGGAGCGGGGGATGATCGGTTTGAGCCGGCGCGTCCGCGGCGTGCATTCGACCGTCCTCGCCATGACGCACGATGCGTGGAACTGGGAGACCGCCCCGGCGAGCGGCCGATGACGCGCAGCCTGTCCATGACGATTCTCCGGAGGGTCCTGATGGCCGTCCTGATCGTGTTCGGGATGGCGTCGGCCGTGTTCTGGATCGCCCGTCTTCTGCCCGGCGATCCGTTCGCATTTCGCATCACGCCCGGGATGTCGCCTGCCACGCTGGAAACGCTCCGGCACACGTACGGACTCGACCGGCCGATCGCGGAACAATACTTCACCTGGCTTCGCAGCGCGCTGAGCGGCGATTTGGGAGTATCCCTGACGACCAACCGGCCGGTGCTCGACCTCATCGGTGAAACGCTGCCGAACACAATCCTGCTGGGCACAGCCACGCTGATCCTGCAATTCCTCTTCGGTATCACGGCCGCGGTCGCCAGCGTCCGCCATCCGCGGGGCCGCCTTGATCGATTCATCGGCGGCGGGACCGTGGTGATGTATTCCGTCCCGAACTTCTGGCTGGGGACTCTCCTGCTCGTGGTCTTCGCGTTTCATCTGAATCTGTTCCCCGCATCGCAAATGCATTCCGTCGGCTTTCGTCGGCTCTCGGGTCTGCCCGCGACACTCGACGTGCTGTGGCATCTGACGCTGCCGGCGCTTACGTTCGCAATCCCCGGCGGGGCACGGGTGGCGCGCTTTCTCCGCGCCACGCTCCACGACGTGCTCCAGGAACCCTTCATCCTGAACGCGACGGGATACGGGCTGTCACGGGGTCGCGTACTGCTCCGCTACGCCCTGCCCAACGCCCTCACGCCGGTCATCAGTGTTGCCGGTATTGAGACCGGTATTCTTCTGACCGGTACGCTCGTGACCGAGACGCTGTTCGCGTGGCCGGGCATGGGGCGCCTGACCGTGTCCGCGGTGCTTGCGCGGGACTACCCGCTGCTGATGGGAACCACCATCGTTTCCGGGTGCATCGTGATTGCAGCGAATCTGGCGGCCGACATCCTCCACCGTGTCATCAATCCGCGTCTCCGGACGGAATGACGTCATGGCAGATCCCGCAATGATCCCGGCGAGTACCGAACGTCTGCCCGGCCGGCTCCTTCGCCGGAGCGGACCGATCCTGATCAGCGTCATTCTGTGGGCGCTGACCATCGATCGCGCCGACATCCTCGTCGCCGGCATCCGGTCATTCGGCGTGAGCATGGCGCTCTTCATGACGGCTCCTGCGAAGGCCTGGGCGATGATGTCCACGGCACTGACGGAAGCGTGGATCGCATGCGCTTTCTGGCCCGTCATTCTTGCCGTCTTCACGGCGGTGGCGGTCCTGCCGGAGGAAGTCCGCGGGAACCTGCGCACCCGCATCGCTCCGGTGGAACGACTCGTCACCTCGCTTCCGCGCAATCCCCGATGGACGGCAGGCGTGTGGCTGCTGGCATTCTTCGTGTTCGTCGCAATCGAAGCGCCGATCCTCGTCACGACGGATCCGCTGACGCAGGGCGACCTCGGAACAACGCGGCTGGTGCCGCCGCTGAGCGCCACCACCGTCGCCGACCGGCAGATACCGGAAGCCGGGCCGGGGAGTTCCGGCCTGGAAACCATGCTCGCGCGCGACCTCGTGACGCTCCGGATCCGATCGGCGCCGCCCGAGCGTTCCGGCAACGCGGATCATCCGATGGTCTTCCTGCTCGGCACCGACAGCGTCGGGCGCGACGTGCTGAGCCGCGTCATCGTCGGCACACGCGTGTCATTGATGATCGGCATTCTGGCGACCGTCGGCGCGCTTCTCCTCGGCAGTCTGATCGGATTTGTGGCCGGCCTCGCAGGCCGGTGGCCCGACAGCATCCTGATGTGGATCGTGGACGTGTTCCTCTCCATTCCCTCGCTGTTCCTGGTCATTACGTTCGCGTTCTTTCTCGGAAACTCTGTCGCCCAGCTGATCCTCGTGCTGGTGCTGTCCGGTTGGATGGGGGTGGCGCGGATCGTCCGCGGTGAAGTGCTTCACCTGCGACGGCGCGAGTTCGTGCTTGCGGCCCGGCTGTTCGGCCAGCGGAGCGGCACGATCATCCGGCGGCATCTTCTGCCTAACGTTTTGCCGACGATCCTGACGGCGGCAATCCTGCAGGTCAGCGATACGATTCTGGCCGAAGCGGCACTCGGATTTCTGGGATACGGCGTCCAGCCGCCGGTCCCCAGCTGGGGAAACATGCTGGGCGAAGCGGTCGCGCATCTCGAGACCGCCTGGTGGCTGGCGGTATTTCCCGGACTCTGCCTGGTGACCCTGCTGATCTCCCTGCATCTGCTCGCAGACGAGTTGCAGCAGGAATGGAAGGCCTAGTCCGATGGCCGCACTGAATGCCCGGTACGAAGTCGTGCGCCAGCTCGGTGTCGGTTCGACGGGAGAGATCTATCTCGCGCTGGACTTCCTTCATGACGGATTGCCCGTCGCCATCAAGCGTGCGCCCGCGCGGAGTCTCAGCGAAGAGCTGTTCCAGGAGATCCGGAGAGAGTTTTTCATTCTCAGTGGTCTCGATCATCCGAATCTTGCAAAGGCCTTCGACATCGGCGTGTGCGAACGCGACGCCCCGCCTTTCCGCGTCGGCGACGTGTTCTCCGTCCGGGAATATGTGGACGGCCTGGCTTTGCAGCAGGCAGCAGCAGGATTGTCGTGGTCCGATCTCTGCGAACTGGCGTTCCAGCTCGCATGCACGGTGGACTACGTGCATCGTCACCAGCTGATCCACCACGACATCAAGCCGGAAAACATCCTCGTCAGCGACGGTATGATCAGCGGTGAGCAGGTGCCGGTCGCCCGGCTCATCGACTTCGGGTTCGCGATCGCTGCGGTCTCGCCCGGCACGTCCGTCCGCGGCACACTGGACTATCTCGCGCCCGAACTGATCAGTCGCACCGCCTCCGATCACCGCGTGGACCTGTACTCGCTCGGGATGACGCTGTTCCGCGTCATTGCCGGTCACCTTCCGTTCGAAGACCTGCCCACGATCGAAAGCCTCAAACGCCGCCAGACAGTCGCGCTGCCGCCGCTTGAGTCCTACCGGCGCGACGTGCCTCCGGCACTGGCAACCATGGTCGCTCGTTTGTGCGACCCCGATCCCGATCGGCGCCCCCGACGCGGGCAGGAAGCTGCCGAGATCATCGCCCCGATCCTCCGTCGAAGAGAACTCTTCGAATCGTACTATCGCCGCATCCGGCCGCATCTCCTCATCGGACGCCGTCAGGAGATCCGGCACGTGACCCGCCATCTCGGCATCGAATCCGGCGAGATGCCGCATCCCGCCGGCAGCCGCCGAAGCCCCCTTTTCATAGTCGGCCCCTCGGGCATTGGCAAGACGCGGGTGCTGAGTGAAGTGCAGAGACTCGCCCGCTCGGCCGGCCTGATGACGCTGCACGCCATCTGTACACCGGGGAGTGCCCGGCCGCTCGCCGCGCTTCTGCCCGTCATCAAAGAATTAGCGTATTCGTGTCATACCTCCCTCCGCCAGGAACACAATCTGCCGCTGTCGGGAGACAACCTGATCGAATCGCTGTTGCCCATCCTCCGCACCCATGGCGCCGGAACCGAGTCCATGCCGATGGAACGGCTGTCCCGACGCGCGGCGGAGGAAGTGCTGTGGTTTCTGCAGAACTGCTCCTTCAGCCGGCCCGCTCTCCTGTGGATCGATGATCTTGATGCCGCGGATCCCGCGACGCTCGCCGTCTGCCGTGAGCTGGCGACGATGAAGCACGCACCGGACCTGTCGCTGATCGTCACCGCGGAATCCGAGGACCGGATCCACGCCCAGTTCGGCGCCCCTCGCGTGGACCCCGCCGGGATCCTGCGCCTCACTGAACTCGCCGATGGAGAAGTCGCCGAGTTCGTTCGCGTCTTCCTCGATGTCGAATCCGCACCGCCGTCGATCGGAACACAGGTCGTGCAGACGCTGGGCGGAAACCCGCTGATCCTGTCTGAGTTCCTTTCCCCATTCATGGGCGCCCGCGATCTCTCTCCGTTGAACGCATCGCTCGTTTCCATCCGCTCGGGTGCTACTCCGCGCGGACTTGCCTCACTGTTCGAGCACCGCTATCGTGCCATCGGTCCGGAGGAACGCCGCGTGCTTGATGTGCTGAGTTGCTTTCCGGTCGAGGTGGAAGTGGAAACGCTCGCGCAGCTTCTGCCGCTCACGGGCGCTGCGCTTCGACTCATTCTCCTGAAGCTGGTCAACGAAGGGACGCTCACCACCATCGGACATTTACGGATCGTCCGGTTCTCACATTCGCAGTATCGGCAGTTCGTGCATGAGAGGCTGGGACGCGATCGGGCGACGATGCATGCCCGATTGGCCGCCGTGCTTGAGGATATGTACGTGGGACAACTTGATGCCAACGCGGCGGAGATCGCCTACCACTGCGAGGAAGCCGGACTGCGACAGAAGGCATTCCGTTACTACCGCCAGGCCGCCGCCCTCGAAGAGCGCCGCTCCGCCCATCCGGAAAGCGCGCGCCTTCTGCAGAAGGCACAAGCACTGGCAGCAAGCAGCGAGGAACGGTCAGACGTTCTCCGGCAACTTGCTGAGGCGTACCGGCTCGCCGCCGACTACCGGCGCGCCGAGAGTGCCTACCGGGAACTGCTGAGTCTTCCGAACCTGCCCCGCGCACAACGGTTCGTATTTCTCCGAACACTGGGATCGATCCAGACTATGACCGGCGATGTGCAATCCGCGGGCGACACGTTTCAGCAGGCAGCGCGGCTTGCCGAGACGTCGGACGAGCGGCTGGCGATCGAACTGGAGCTTGCGAGCCTGGATATCGGCACCGCGAGATACCAGGCGGCCCGGAACCGGCTGGAGCGGCTTCGGGGCGAGCTTCCCCCGGATACCGGGCCGGAGCTCATCCTTGATGTCCACAATAAGCTCGGAGTTGTGAGTTTTCACGAAGCGCGCTTCGACGAAGCACTTCAACTATTCCTTGAAGCGTCACGCGTAGCTGAGAGTCTTGGGAATCCTGACAAGATGATTTCGCCTCTCCTGAACCTGGGGAATGTCCACAGCGCAAAAGGCTCATACGACGAAGCTCAAGGCTACTGGGAACGGGCTTTGACTTTGACAAAAAAGGTTGGCAACATGAACCTTGAGGCCCGGATTTCCAACAATCTGGGCATCACGCAGTACGTGCGAGAGCAGTTTGGCGATGCTTTCCGGAGCTATCAGCGAGCGCTGCAACTCTTTGACAGGCTTGGGAATAGACCGGGCAAAGCATTGGGTATGACCAACCTTGGGGAGGTTCAGTTCGCTCTCGCCGACTACGAGCAAGCGCTCTACAGTTGGGAGGATGCGCTGCGCTTGTTCGAAGAACTCCAGGACTCGCAGGGCATGTCGGAGACATCTGTCAATATTGCGCATGTTCATGCCATGCTGGGAGATCTGGGGGCAACTCGCCGGTGGCTGGAATCAGCAGATCAGATCATGAAGACGAGCGGAAGCACGACATTGACCGGCATGGCGGAACGCGTGACTGCATTGCGATGTCATTCGAGCGGCGACGAGCCAGAGGCGTTGGTGCATGTCAAGGCGGCATGCGAGGCGATGCAGGCGACATCGGACTGGCACGGTCTTGCCTCGACGCTGACCCTCCGCGGATGGATTCAATACGCACTCGACCGGCACGGCGATGCCGCAGGATCTTTTCAGGAAGCGCGCACCTTGGGCGATTCCCGACAATTCCGCATCGCGTGCGCTGAGGCCGACCTCGGACTCAGTGCCGTTGCGGCGATCGGAACGGTCCAATCCCTCTCTCACCCCCTGGAGTATCTGAAACACGCGCTGGGGCACGTCGAGCAAAGCGCTCTCACAGAAACCTCGTGGAAAGTGCCGTATGCGCTCGCGCTCGCCTATCACCGGCGGGGCCTGTTGTCAAGAGCGCAGGACTATCTTGAACGCGCCAACAAGGCACTGCAGAGCCTTGCCGCGCTGTACCGATCAGACGCGTACCGCACGCAATTCCTTTCGTCTCACGGCCGTTCCCTCCCCCTTTCCATTCCGCACCGCGCGAACTGACACAGATCGATGGGAACCCCTTTGCAGCACGGTTCAGGCCTTACTGTCGGCGTCCAGGGATCCGCGGTGTTGCTTCGCGCGCTTCGGCAGGCCTTCTCCGATTTGGAGCATGTCACGGTCGAGGCCGTCTCCTCGGGCGGGACGGAGTCTCTACAGCAACTCCCGGGCCTGATCGTGGTTGAGGTTCGTCCGGAACAGTCCAATCTGACCGCATTTCTCGGCGATCTCCGCGCCCGCTTCGGTAGCGCGCCGATCGTTGCGACGAGCGCCGCGGCGGATCACCGCGTGGCCGTTCAGATGGTCCGCGCCGGAGTGTTGGACTATCTCGTTTGGCCCGACGAACAACACAGGCTTTTCGATATTGTCGAAGGATTGATCGCAGACTCCAGCGCCCATACCGAGCAGACGGCGTACGTGGAGTCCCAGGCAAAGTCGTTCGATTTTTCGCAGGTGATCGGTCAGTCGCCCGAGATTCAGAAAACCATTGCCATGGCGCGCAAGGTGGCCGGGACGGACCACGTCACCGTCCTCATCCTCGGAGAGACCGGTACCGGCAAAGGGCTTCTCGCAAAGGCGATTCATTACGCCAGTCCGCGGCGGGAACTTCCGTTTGTCGAAATTGCCTGCTCCGCCCTTCCTGAAACCTTGCTCGAATCGGAGTTATTCGGACACGAACGGGGAGCGTTCACGGACGCCCGGGAGCGGAAGATCGGCCTGTTTGAAATTGCGGGCCGGGGCACGATCTTCCTGGATGAAATCGGCGACATCAGTGCCGCGGTCCAGTCGAAACTTCTCAAGGTTCTCGAAGAGAAAACGATGAGACGGGTCGGTGGCGTAAAGGATATTCAGGTCGAGGCACGCATTATCGCCGCGACCAGCCGCAATCTCAACGATTTGGTTGCAAAAGGGGCGTTCCGACGGGATCTGTACTATCGCCTCACGATTGTGCCCTTGATGCTCCCGCCGCTTCGCGATCGACGTAGTGATATTCCGGCACTTGCACAACATTTCCTCAAGCACTTTAGCAGCCAAAACGCGAAATCCGATATTCGGCTGTCAGCCGACGCGCTTCGGCTTCTCGTCGAGCACGCGTGGGATGGAAATGTCCGCGAGCTCATGCATGCAATCGAACGGGCTGTCGTCTTGACGGAGGAGGAAGAGATCGGGCGGGATCTCTTTACTCTGATCTCCAGGCATCCCGTCGGTGCAACAGCGGAAGAGCCCGACAAGGAAGCATCTCATGCCGATCAGGCTCCGGAAGACCTTCTGAGCCTCAGTTTGCCCCTCCAGAACGCGGACATCGAGCACGCCGAGAAGTTGTTAGTTCGCGAGGTGCTGCAACGCGTTCGAGGCAACAAAAGCCGTGCGGCCGCCATGCTCAAAATCTCGCGGCCCCGCCTTGAGCGCATCCTGCGCCAGGATCCTGAGTTCTTCCGATCCACCTTCACCAAGTAGATCGACCTTCGGCTCCGATCGTGCTGCCGATCTGAACCCGAATTCGTGCCCTTTTGCAGGTAGCATCGTCCCGTTACACCATGCGTGTAACGAATCGTTACACCTCTTCCTGCAAATGAGGATCGGTCGTTGAGGGGTCCGTTTTGATGGATCATTTGCGCAAAATTCGCAGAGAGAAGTGAGATGCACGTGGCACACCGATTGCGATGTAGCCACTTGCATCCAAGCGACGAAGAGCGTTTACGCCGAACTCGTTCGCTTCGGTACATTCAGTGTAAGCCATGTGCCGAAGACTGAGTATCCCCGCGGATTCGTCGGCACCATTCAACTATTCCGGAAGGAATTCAGGCCAAGACATGCGCGACGCTGCGCGCCGCCTTGTTGACGTCATCGACATAGTGTTCCTGCGGTTCGAAATTGACAGGATCATTCGTTCACGGACGCGACCGCGCCGTCAGCGCTTTCGCGATCCGATCCGACCGCCGGAGCGTCCGCCGATCATGCTGCAAGAGCGGGATTCGCGCAAGATTCGTCCGCGCTCCTGTTCCAACGCAGACATCGTCAATGCGCACGCATCCGGTGATGCGGTGACGGTGTTCATTCGATCACACAGTCAATTGGAAACCGATTCAATCACGAAATTCACAACAACTCCAACCCTTCACTGATCTGCCTTCATCCCCAAGGAGGTTCACCATGCGGAACACACTTACCGTTTTTGCTGTTGCCGCCCTGTTGCTGGGATTGGTCAGCTGTACCATCGACAATCCCGTCGGGGCCCCACTTGCGCCGCCTCAAGGCGTTGTTTCATCGTCCGATGCCGGCGGAGTGTATCATCCATTCCAGCTGCCTGCGACCTCAGGTCTTCACAAGACGGTCCCGGTCACGGCAACGATCACTGCGGCCGGCGGCGGTCAGATCGCGTTCGAGCATTCCGAGGGAGCATTCTCGGTGAAGATTGTCCTGACGTTCGGGCCGGGAGCGGTTTCGAAGGACATGGACCTCACGATGCTTGCTGACGATCAGACGCTGGCGGCGACATTCGGGCCGGACGGGACGAAGTTCGGCACGCCGGGGAGCTTATATTTCGAAGCCCACGGGCTCGATCTGTCATCGGTCTCCAATCCTGCCGACCTCGTGAAACGTCTTCACTTGCTCTACTTCAACCAGACTACCGGGCTTTGGGAACCGATCTCGGCGAGCGGCTTCAGCGTCGATGTCGCAACGGGCACGGTGATCTGCCAGAAGGGCGTTATCGAACATTTCTCTCGGTACGGATTTGGACTCTAACATGTCTCTCGGCATCCATACAAACTCATGCGCGTGAAGGAGAAAGGATTGACCATGCAAACCATGGATCAGCACAAGAGTTTCGCCGAGAGCATGGGCCATCTGCTCAAGCGCTTTTGTCCGGAGGATCTGCTGAAGATCCTCGGTGAGGAGCTCGAACAGCTCAAGGCTGTCGAAGCCGAGCTCACCGAAAAGGCAAAGGCCAAAGAGGCCGATTTGCACGGCGAGGCGAGCGTCATCGAGACAGGGCACCTCGAGAATATCATCACCGAGTGCAGCCGAGGACTTGCGAAGCGACCTTTCCTGGAGCTTCTGCTCGATCTCGGATCACTGTGTCTGAAGTACGGTGAATTCACCACCGCAAAATCCGTCTACAAGCGGATCATCGAAACGGCAGGATCGGACGCGAAGCTCAGCACGTTGAGCGGCAAAGCGTATGCGAAGCGCGCGGAAATCCGGCTCCGTCAGGCCCACTGGACGGCGGCTGTCAACGATCTCAAGAAAGCGGCCACACTGTTCAAGAAGGCGAAGGATGCCGAGGGTCTCGCGATGGTCGAGAACAGCTTCGGCGTCTACGCAACCGAGCAAGGCGATATGAAGAAAGCGGCGTCTCATTTCAAGAAGGCCCAGACGGGATTCGAAAAGGCCGGAAACAGCGAGCGCGCCAACACCGCGCTGATGAACCTCGGCATCCTGGCAAGTATCGCCGGACGTTGGGAGGAGGGACTCGCGTACTACCAACGTATCCTTCCGCAGTTCGAAAAGCTGGGTCAGGTCTCGCGTCTTGTCGAGGTCCATCACAATATCGGCATGCTCTTCCTGGCTAAAGGCGACGCAAAAGCGGCCATCAACCAGTTCGACGAGAGCCTGAACCATGCCAGCCTGCTCCACTACCGGGCTTTCATCGGCATGGGGTTCCTCGGGAAAGCTGCCGCATACGCCCGACTCACCGATTTTCCGTTGGCAATGGTGTTCGTGCAGCGAGCGCTCGGGATCTTCCGGCAGCTCAGCGACCACCTCAGCATTGCCGATGCGTATAAGGTGAAGGGGATCATTCACCGCGAACTCGATCGCCCGCAACTGGCCGAGCTGTACTTCCGGACCAGCCTGCGCCTCAACGAGGAATACAACAATCCGTTGAACCTCGGCGAGACGTACCTGGAACTGGGCCGGCTCTATGTGCGGACAAAGGAACCCGCGAAGGCAGCTCAGGCGCTCAAGAGGGCATCGTCCTACTTCAAGCGACTCGGTGCACTGCATGAGGCCAAGAGCGCGCAAACGCTCATGGCAAACGCCTGATCGCAAGGGATCGTCGCATGCAGATTCAGGAGTTCAACGTGGCACGCCAAAACACCACTCCCGACCTCGCGTCGGGGGTGGTGCCCGGCGACGACCGAGCACGCAATCTCGAGATCATCCTCGACGTCTCAAAGACGATCAGCCACTCCTTGATCTTGGAGGAGGTTCTCCGCCTCGTGCTCGATCACGCGATCCGCGTGGCGCGTGCTGAGCGCGGATTTCTGCTTCTGGCTGACGACCACAAGGCCCTTCAGTGTGCCCTGACCCGCGATGCCACGGGTCGCGCGTTAGAAACCGAGGATGCGCTGTACAGCCGGACCGTGGTGGAGGACGTCTTTGCATCCGGCGAATCGATCTGCGTCGAGAATGCACAGCTGGACGATTTTTATGACCGGCGCGCAAGCGGCCGTTCTCTGGAGCTCCAGACCATCCTCTGCTCCCCCTTGACCGTACGCGATGAGAAGATCGGCGTCCTGTATGTCGACAGTCGTCACATCCAGGCAGTACACCGCGACGAGATCATTCATCTGTTCGAAATCCTCGCGGGCCAGGCGGCAACAGCCATCAAGAATGCGCAGCTGTACGAGCAATTGCGGAAGGCGTTCGCCGAATTGGAATCTCTGAACGAGCGGCTCATCAATTTCGAGCGGCTTGCCACCAAAGGGGAGATTGCTGCCGAGGTAAGCCACGAACTGAACAACCTCCTTGGCGTGGTCGCTTTCCAGGTCACGCTGTTCCGCCGCGGAGCGGGACGATTTACCAGGAAGGAGATGGAAGAGCGTCTTGACCAGATGTCTGAAGCGGTCAAGAAGATCGCGGTGTTCTCAACGGGATTGGCCGAGTCGGCCCATCTGACGACGAAGAAGGTCCCCGGCAATTTCAACGAGTGCATTCGCGAGGCAGTCCATTTCCTCAAGCCGCTGCGGAAGTTCCGCATGGCATCCTGGATGACCGAATTCGATGACCGGATTCCAGTCGTTTCGTTCGATCACCAGCAGATGCAACAGATCGTGCTGAATCTGCTGAATAATGCCGTCGAAGCACGGCCGCAGGTTCAGATCGGAGTGCGCACGTCCTTCGACCAGGAACGCAACGTTGTCCTGTTGACCGTGCGAGATGACGGGCCGGGAATTGAACCGGAGGTCATGGAGAAGCTATTCAAGGAAAAGGTCACTACGAAGCCCACCGGCCACGGCTACGGATTGCCCATCTGTCGGAAGATCGTGGAAAACCTGGGCGGGACGATCCAGGCTGCTTCGGAGCAAGGCCGAGGGGCGGAATTCCGCATCGATATCCCGATCGATGGGTAGCGCGGAGGATCCGTTCGAGCGTGAGCGATCGGGCGGAAGAGACGTTCTTTGAGATTGGCCGACCCGGCATGCCGTTCGGAGCCACCCGGGGATGAGCGACGGTCAGTGAAGGGACCTTCAATGCCCCGAGACGAACTCCGAGACGACCGAACTCTGCCGCATCGGGGGGGACGAGTGCCCCGCGACGATCTTTGGCGCGGGGCATGTCCTTTGTACGGAGGGAATGCTCACCGCACGCTGTACAGATCGATTGCACGAGCGATGGCCCGGCGGCAGACAAGACAGAATTCGTTCGTTGGACTCGAGATCATCAGGCAGTACACCATGGGGCGGTACAGCCCGCGGGCCGCATATCCGGCTCCCTCGAATGCCCCCACTCGCGGTTCAGACCAGTGATACGCTTCGCGGACGGAATCAATCTGCAGACGCAGGCGTTCATCCTCTCTCTTCCACTCCGTTTCCGTTGCCCGCATTCGACTCCCCTGCCCCGAACCATCCTTTTCGCGTCGCCGCAGAGCCCCGAGGCTGTCCCGGACCGACCATCGGCGGGCGGAAAGGCTGTCCACGAGATCACGGCCGTACGGAGTGGGAACCGGGATCCCCGGCGTCAGAAGGTCTTTCCACTTCACATTCGGCGGATCCAGCAGCGCGGTGATGTTCGGTTCAAGCGGTTCAACGCCCGGCGCATAGAACTCATTGTACGCCACATCGGACGAGTAATATTCATCCGCCAAACCCGCAAATGCGTGACCGAATTCGTGCGCAAACACCTGAAGACTGGCACGGTGATCGGCGGTTGTAATGCAGTAGTCGTTGTAGATCCCGCCTCCTCCGTACCGCGGACTGTTGACCAGGACAACGATCGCGTCATAGGGAACTTCGGCGGCCATCCGCCGCAGCGCAAAGCCATCCTCGGTCAGCAAGTAGCGATCCAATCCAAAAGCGTTGAAGCTTGACTGAAGGACCGTGCTTCGAAAGACGTGCTGCCGTGGCTCGTCGGTCCCCTCCTCCACCGACGGCCGAAAGATCGTTGAGACGTTAAAGCGCTGCTTCAGGGATGCATACGGCTCGACGGTGAACAGCGCACCGACAAATCGGTTCACATCGGATTCGAACTTCGCTTGCTCTGCGGCCGTGTAACCCTCCGCAAGAAAGACCAGGTCCACGTGCGTGTGCGGATCACCGTTTGCGATCGGGTGCATGATGCGGTCTCCCCGGTCGGGGGATTCTCGTATGATCCCGACGTCCCTCGGATCGATCTGAAACTTCGCCGTGGTGTGCAAAAGGTTCTTCCTGTCACGTGACTCGAGGACCACGAACGCTGCCCGCTTCGGCATGGGAATGCGCACCGCACGTTCGAACGTCCTGCGGATCCCATTCTGCGCCGGCGCTGTGGTTTGATACTCCCCCAACATGTCATCATATCCGGCCGCATAGATCAGCCGTTTCGTCACGCTGTCGTACACGCTTACTTTGTGGTGACCACGCTCGAACGGCTGCAGCAGAACGGCAGGATTCCCGGGCCAAATCGGTTCCTCGATGAGCGATCCGACAGTCACCTCCTCGTTCCTCGCATCTCCGGTACAAAAGAGCTCGATACGCAGGGCCCGGTCGAAAAAGAATTCACCGAAAGACGGTTGCTCCTGCGCCTTCGCCGGGAGAAGGACTGTCATCATCAGCAGACTCAACGTCCAATGTCGCATGCGATCTCCAGAATGTTGACCAAGATGGCCACCAAATACTTTCCGTGCAAGTGCGGCAACGGGGCACACGACGCCTGCATCCCGCAATCCCTTCGCGGTGCCCCCCGCCGCTTTTCACGAAGTTTCAGAATTGCGAAACACGGCAGATCGTTCTGCACTTCTACTTCAGCCGTTCAAGTGCCCTGAGTTTTTCGATGGCGCGATTCCGGTACTCGATAGTCGCCGAATGCTGGGGATCGATGAGCAGGACCACATCCCATCGTTCGATGGCGGTCTGGTAGCGCTCCTTCAAGTAGTACTGAAGACCTTCCCGGAAGTACCGGTCCACTTCCGGTCGAAGGGCGTTCCGGCATCGCTCGATCCGTTGCTGGTATCCTCTGTTCCCCGGATCATCTCCGAGAAGTCCCCGGTACGCTTTCAGCGCAGCCAGATAGTCGCCCGTCTGCATCATCGAGTCCGCCTGCCCCGCGGCATCCTGTGCCCGCTGCTTTCGGATCGCCGAAAGCCCTGCACGCGCCTGCGCGTTGCCAGGCTGGCTGGAGAGGACGCGCTCGAATTCCCGTGCGGCATCATCCCACTGGCGCCGCCGCAGGAACTGTTTTCCTCTGTCGACCGCCGCCTGGACGGTTTCCTGCATGAGGTTCTGCAATTCATCGATTCCTGCAGACGCAACTTCGTTCGCCGGATCGAGGTCCAGTGCTTCCCGATACAGCCGCAGCGCTCTGGTGACGTCATGACGACGCTTCAGGCTGTCGGCGATGGCCAGTAGACCTACGATGTGTTGCGTGATGCGCGCATGGAGCGAATCGAGCTCGTCCATCGATCCCGGCATATCCGGATCGACTGTGCTGATCCGTTCATAGGCCCGCATGGCACTCCGGTAGTCATGCCGTGCCTCAGAGCGCCGGAGTGTTTCTGTCGAAACGGCGATGACCGAATCGGCCATCGTGCGGGCGCGCATTGCGAGTTCGGGAGCCTCGTCGTCGAAGTCGTCGTATTCCGCCGCCAGTCGATATTCCCGCGCTGCCACACCATACGCACCGGCGTCCATCGCATTCGCACCGCCGGTCGAGTGAGCATCATTCAAATCCGCCGCTGTCGCACTCAGTGAAAGACCAATGGAGAGGCTGATGGATTGCGGTCCGGTCGCGAGTGTGGCAGTGTACCGATCGGCACGCACGCGCATGCCGCCGGAGAACTTCGCAAAGGACTGAGTTCCGGCGAGGATTGACAGCCACGGCATCGGCAGGACCTCGACACCCGCACGCAATCCGCGCGGGGTTGCCGACACTCCCGCCACCTGCACGCGAACCATGTTCGGAGTGATCCAGACTGCCGCACCTCCGCCGACGTGCACCGATCCATCATCGCTGTTTGACACGGCCACACCCGCATGAATCCCCGAGGCACGGCCCTCCGGAGCAAGGTGGATCGACCCGCCCGCGGCAAATTGCATCCGCCCCCCTGATGTTGTCGGGAAGAGTATGGACACACCGGCCATATGTCGAGGAATGATCGCCCGACCGAAGCTGGCTCCGAACAAAGAGCCCTGCGGGTGGTTCACCAGGCCAGCCGCAAATGTCCCGATCCCCGGCTGGAAGTACGTGGCACTGAGCGAACTGACTTCCCGCAGGCGGCTCATGCTCGTCAGCAAGTCGGATTCCCGGACGGTGGCCAGTTCCGCCGGATTTCTGAACATGGCGCCGGGAGATTGCAGGTGCATGTAGCTGGAATTGCCTAGCGCATAGTCCTCCCCTCCCGCCACATCCGATTGCGCATGCAGCGGCGGGGCCAGTCCCAGCAGCACCACAGGAATGATCTGACGTACGGTCATCAATTACCGTCGGAGAGTCGGTAAATCTCCACCTGATCCTGTTTTCCCTTGATGGACATTTTCCCCCCGGATCGCACCCGGTGCTCGTGGCGGACACGACCGGCGACCTCAGCGGTGAGCAGCACCTCCGATGGTCCGGCGAGTCCGCACAGTCTGGATGCGAGATTCACCGTATCGCCGATGGCTGTAAAGTCCATGCGATTTTGCGAACCGATGCTGCCAAGGATTGCGACGCCGGCCGCAATCCCGGCACCGACCTGGAGCACGTCACTCCCCTGTTTTCGTCGGTGCTCATTCATCGTGGCGATCCGGTCCTGAATGCGCAGGGCGGCCGCCACCGCATGTTCGACCATGTGTTCGCCCGCGAAGACGCTCATCACGCCGTCACCGATGAACTTATCCACCACGCCGTGATGCTCGTCGATGACCCGTGTTTGCAGGTTCAGGTACTCATTCAGTGTTTCCACAACTTCCTCCGGAGAGTGCTTCTCGGCGTAGGAGGTGAAGTTGCGGACATCCGTGAAGAGGACGGCGATCTCCTTTCGCTCGCCCCCGAGCGTTGCGCTCTCCCGTTTCGCGATCATCTCCACAGTGGACCGGGAGACGAACTTTTGCATCTCGATCTTCTGTCGGATCTGGACCACCATGAGATTGAATTCCTTCGCCAGCATACCGATCTCATCCTTCACCCGAGTGGCCACGGTGACCTGCAGATCCCCTGTCCCCACGCGTCGTGCCGCATCCGAGAGGACGATGATCACATGCACGATGCGTTTCGAGACAAAGAACACCAGGCCGATCGCAACCACCGAGACGAGGACGCTGGCGAGAAGGATTGTGCCCTTCATCTCTTCGACCGGCCGAAGGAGAACCGCCTTCGAAAACGTCGCCGACGAGCTGCCGAGAAGAATCCGCCGTGTGTGCCCCCGATCGTGTGCTCTGATGTACACCGCCTGGACAAAGCGGAATTGCCCTGCGGTTTCGACCATCGAGACGGTGTCGGCAGCGGTCAGGACATCCCATTCCGCCCGGCTGATGGGATGCTGGATGCTGTCGGGAATGATGTCGGCAACGATCACCCCGTTCCGATCGACCACGTACAGGTGCTCCAGCCCCGGGATATTGCGCTTGCCGAAGTTCTTCAGATAGTCCTGAAGGACCGGGATGGAATTCAGCAGCAGGTTATCCTCGGCGACGTTCGTCAGACTCTGTACCAGATTGGTCCCCAGGATCATGATCTGCTTGCGGATTTCGCGTTCCTGAATGCTGACCGCGACCGAGCTGATGATGAACGTGACGGCAACGATGGATACGCCGACGATGACGGAGAGCTTGACGCGGACCTTCAGACGGAGGAAATAGTCGACAAGGATATCCCACACGCGGAGCGTCGCCCGATGGGCATTTCGGGAGACGCCAATGAGCGTTCCGACACCGCGATGAGCCTCGAGCCTGTTCAGCCGGACGACCCACACATCCGACTGGAGCGAGGTTCGGATCTGGCCCAGAACCCGCTGGAAGAGGATCTTCATGCGCCCCGAACGGCTGTCTCGAGACCACTCATGGGAGCACAGTACGACTTAAACGAGTCAAACGCAACGAAGGGAACCGGGAGGGGCGAACAGCCGATGCGCACTCCACGCGCCCCCGCGTACTGACAGGAGCGCGTGCAGTGTTGAGGACATCATTCGTACCGCAGTGCGTCGATCGGATTCAGTCGCGATGCTTTTCGCGCCGGATAGAAGCCGAAGAAGATGCCAATCGCAAAGGAGAATCCAAACGAAAGAAGGATGGAGAAGACTGTCACAAATGTCGGCCAGTGTGCCAGACTGGAGATGACCTGAGAGCCGGAAACGCCGAGGATGATCCCGATGATCCCACCCATCAGACTCAGCACGAGGGCTTCGATCAGGAATTGGGTGAGAATGTCGCGCTCGCGCGCGCCCACCGACATGCGTATGCCGATCTCCCGCGTTCGTTCCGTCACCGAAACCAGCATGATGTTCATGATCCCGATCCCGCCGACGAGCAGCGACACGGAGGCGATGCTCGCGAGAAGAATCGTCATGATCTGTGTGGTCGCCGTCGCCATGGTCGCTATATCGGTTTGATTGCGGATCGTGAAGTCGTCGCTCTCATACGAATTGATCTTATGCCGCATCCGCAGGAGTTCTTCGATTTGCTTCTGCGCGACGGGGATATCCGCAGCGCTCACCGCCGAGACCAGGACGTATCGAATGTTCGGAGAATACGACAGCCGTCGCAACACGGTCGTGTACGGCGCCAGAATGATGTCGTCCTGATCCTGCCCCATCGCGTTCTGACCCTTGCGGGCCAGCACGCCGATGACCTTGAACGGCACGTTCCGGATGCGGATGTTCTGATCGATCGGATCGCTGTCGGGGAAGAGGTTATCTGCCACCGTCCGTCCAAGCACGCACACCTTGCTTGCCGCTTTCACATCCTGATCCGTATAGAAATCGCCGTATTCGACCTTCCATTTCCGGATTTCGAGGTAGTCTGCGCTGGTCCCCTCAATGCTCGTGGCCCAGTTCAGGTTGCCGGCGATGACCTGACCACCGGACCGGGCTCCCGGCGAAATGTAGGCGACGGCCGGACACTCGCGCGCGATCGCGTTCGCGTCCTCCTCGGTCAGCGTCGTCACGGTTCCCGCGCCCATTCGGATGCCGCCTTGCTGGGACGAACCCGGAAACACCATCAGGATATTCGTGCCGAGCGACGAGATTTGCTGCTGGACCGAATATTCAGCCCCCTGACCGATCGCCAGCATCGCAATCACAGCTCCGACACCGATGATGATTCCCAGCATCGTGAGGAAGGAACGCATCTTGTTGCGTTGCAGAGCCCGGAATGCGGAGATCAGAATGTTCGTAATATTCATGCCGCTTCCTCCTCCGCATCAATTTCCGGCAGGGTCCTGCGAAATTCAGCGGCATTCTTCGGTTTCTCGTTGGTCCGGTCGGAGCGGATCTTCCCGTCCCGAAAGATGACCTGTCGTTTGGTGTAATCGGCGATATCCGGCTCATGAGTCACCAGAACGACCGTGATCCCTTTTTCGTTCAGCGACTGGAAGATCTCCATCACTTCCACGCTCGTGCGGCTGTCCAGGTTGCCGGTCGGCTCGTCCGCCAGGATGATGCTCGGCGTGTTGACCAACGCGCGGGCGATAGCAACGCGCTGCTGCTGCCCCCCGGAGAGCTGATTCGGATAGTGGTCGATGCGATCACCGAGTCCGACCAGGTTCAGCGCCTCGATCGCTCGTTCTTTCCGGACTTTCGGTGAAAGCGACGTGTAGAAGAGCGGGAGTTCAGCATTCTCCAGTGCCGAGGTACGTGAGAGCAGATTGAATCCCTGAAAGACAAACCCGATCTTGTTGTTGCGGATGGTGGCAAGTTCGTCGCGGGACAGCTGCCCGACGTCGATCCCCTCAAGAAGGTACGTCCCTTTGGTGGGTTTATCGAGGCAGCCAAGCACATTCATGAACGTTGACTTGCCGGATCCCGATGCACCCATGATGGCGACGAACTCGCCGGCAGAGACCGACAGGGACACGCCGCGCAGTGCGTGCACCTCGACCTCGCCGAGCATGTAGATCTTGTGCAAGTGCTCGATCTGAATGATCGTCCCGCCCGTCGTTTCGGATTGTTGAGGCATCGCGCCCGCCGTGCTCAATGCCGGCCTCCCATTCGTCCGCCCATGAAAGGACTCCGTTCGGACTGCGCCGCGTCATCCGCGCTGTTGGTGGAGACTCCGATTACGATCTTATCCCCGTCCTTCAGCTTCGGCGTCATGATTTCTGTGAATTTCCCGTCGTTCAATCCGGTAATGACCTGGACCGGGGCCAGCTTGCCGTTTGCTTCGAGGATCCACACCCGACCGCGGCCGTTGTCGCTGCTCGGATCATATGTGCTCTTCTCATATTCGGGGTATCGATTGATGATCCCGAACCGATTTTGATCGCGCGTCGTGCGCGCCGCTACCGCGGGACTCGAAGACTTCTGCTGGACGGCCGCTTCCTTCTTCATGATCGCCATCAACTTCTGCCGCAGTCCGTTCCGGTCCATGCTGTCGCCGTACTTCGCGCGCAACGAGTCGCGCACTTCCTGGAACCGTTTGCTGCCCCACAGCGAACCGGTCGCGCCGCCGTCCGGACCGCCAAACGAATGCGGTCCTTGACCTGCTCGTCCAGCGGAGGACACCTGTTGGGCTGCGCCGCCGAACGCCGGAGCCGCCTGGCCGCCGGCCGGGTTGGATTCGCCGTCCTGGCGGCGGCTGAACCGTTCACGGAGTTCCGCAATCTTTGCCGTGTCAATAGCATCCGTCGGCGGCTGGAGCCGCAGCGCCATATTGGGCACGCGAAGGGCGTTCTGCCGGCTTGCAACAAGGATGCGCACATTCGCCGTCATGCCCGGCATCAGTTTCAGGTCGTCGTTGTTCACGTCAATGATGACCGTATAATTGACAACGTTCTGAATGGTGACCGGAGCAAGGCGAATCTGTGACACGACGCCGGTGAATTTGTCGTCCGGATACGCGTCAACCGTGAACGAAGCCTCCTGCCCAATGCTGACCCGGCCGATGTCGGATTCGTCAACGGTGGTCTGCACCTGCATCTTCTTGAGGTCGTTGGCAATCGTGAACAGCGTGGGGGATGAGAAACTCGCGGCGACCGTCTGCCCCACATTGACAGCGCGGTTGATCACGACACCGCTGATCGGTGCGTAGATGGTGGCGTACGAGAGATTGATCTTTGCGCGTTCGAGCGCTGCTTCCGCCTGCTTCAGGGAAGCGACGTTGGATTCATAACCAGTCAGCGCAGCGTCGTAGTTCGCCTGGGAGTCCAGCCCTTTGTCCAGCAACATCTTCTCCCGATCCAGTGTGCGCTTCGAGTCCTGATACTGCGCTTTCGCGCGCTCCAGACTGGCGTTGGCATCGCGAACGGCCTGTACCAGGAAGGTCGAATCGATTTTCGCGATGATCTGCCCTTCCTTGACCACGGAGTTGAAGTCGGCGTACAATCGGGAAACGATGCCGGACACCTGCGTCCCGACATCGACCGATGTTACCGCATTGATCGTTCCGGTCGCCGTGACGTACACGGTCAGCGAGCCTGTCGACACTTTGTCGAACCGCATGGTGTATTCATTCCTGTTCCCCCTGAAGAAGAGGAAGAACGCCGCAATGCCCAGAACGAGAACCGTCACAGCGGTAATGTAGATCTTCTTGCGCATGGTGGATCCTTTTTTCAATGATCTGCAGCTTTTCAACTCTGTAGGTTTGACGCAGGAGTCCCCCGGAAGTTCTGCGGTTTCCGGGTCTGTCATCGCGTGCCGATTCTGTACGGAAACCGTCACGTTCCAGTGCCGGCATGAAACCCGGCCGGCAGGCCAATTGTCCAATCCAGCACTTGCCGGCAGAGCCCCTGCGACGGCCGGCATGCCCATTCACCGACCAAAGGAATTTCACCGATGAAGGCGGTCATCCGTGCCGGTTTGATCGGCGCCGCAGGTCTTCTGATCTCAGGATGCGGCACCCCCCTGTTGCGGAACACCTGGGATCCGGGTCTTTCTACACAACCTGCCCGGGATGCTGCGGACAGCCAACATGCGATCCCGACCAATGACAAACGTCTGCTTGCGATGTTTACAAATGACGGCGAGCAACTGCACATCGTCGTGGTCACGGGCGACGAGGGCCTTCGGCGCCTGGTCCAACGAATCGGACTGACATTCTGGTTCGACGCCGCGGGCGGAAAGGAGAAGACGTTCGGATTCCGGTATCCGGTGCATGCGCCGTGGCCAACGGGGACTCCCCCGGAGCAGGGTGGTGACCGCTTCGATGCGCGTTCGCGCTCCGGGAGCTTCACCGCCGACGAAGTGGAGATCTGCGGACCGGGAGATGAGGAGCGGCATCCCATGACACTTGCAGAGACCGGCGGGATCGGCGCTTCGATGCGCCGGGAGCGGGACTCTCTGGTCATCGAACTCACCGTTCCGCTGGCAGACAACGGCAAACATCCCTTCAGTATCGGGACGAAGCCGGGAGCGCTCATCGGATTCGGGATCGAGACGGAGAAGGCGCGCCCCTCCGCGATGTCGTCCCGAATGGGCATGGAGGGAACCATGACACCCCGCGACCGGGGTGATCGTGAACCCGGAGGCTTCGGCGAACGCAGGCGAGGAGGAGGACGAATGGACGATTCGAACGCCGACGGGGGACGTGGAAGCGGGCTTAACGTCTGGGCGAAGCTTCAGCTCGCGAGCGGAACTGCCCCCACGCAATAGCATGTTGCTCCTGTCAAGTATCCGGTTCATGGGGGGACGCCGTGAGCCGGAACGTCAAGGGGAACGGGCTGACCGAACGACAGATCAACGAAGAATTTGACCGTTTCTCGGCCGTCCTGCGGGAATCGGAGATCGGCACGCAGCGGCTCCGGCAGATCGACGGTCTCTTCGCGCAGATCCGACGCCCCGAGACGTTCGGTGACACGATCCGCACTTTCATCCTTCTGTTCCGGCCCCGGCGACCGGTTCACCGCTCGGTCCCACGGTTCATCGTATCGCAGCACGTTCCCGCCGGGGCCGCGCGCGTGTCGCTCATTCAACGATCCCTCATCCTTATCCAGATAGTTGAGTGACTCTTCTATTGGCACGCCATTCACATCCCGTTCACCGTGATGATGTTCGAGACGCTTGCCGTACACATCAGCGTCGCTCTCTGGCTCGGCTGCCGATGGATCTTCTGATGCAACGGACGCGAATCATTCCGGTCGGTTGCGCAGTCTGGATCGTGGCGCACCACCGCACAATGCTTGCACAGATCTCCCCCGGTGAGATCTCCTGCGCCGATCATGCGCTCGAAGGAATCGACAACTGTACCCGGTGCCACAAGAGTAGACGCGAGATCCGACCCGACTGCGCACTGCTTGCTCTTGCGGACGGATCAATCGTCACCGTCACGGCGGAGTTCGTGTTCATCTTCGCCGGCGGTGAGATGCCGACCGAGCCGCTCAAGAACGCCGGTACGCGCCCCCGCTCCGCCGATGTCGACGCGACCGCCGCCTGATCCGTCACGGGGAAATTTCGCAGAGCCTCTTGCATCTCCCCGCTTGAGGTTGTACGTTATTTTATCACTGATGTTCCTCAGATGAGACCTCTCATGCGACCACTATCCTTCTTTGCGATTGCACTGCTTACGTCACTCGTCATCTCCCCGATGAACAGCCAGGGGAAGGTCTATATCGTCCTCGGTTCCGACACCGGGATCTGGGACGGGATGGGCACCGCCACGTATCATGATAACTACGCGCTCGATCTGTTCACCAGCCCGCTGCAAAACGCCGCCACCGTCATGGCGCCATCCTTTCGCGCGCCGATGGTCGATTCCTACGGCCAACCGATGAAGATGACCTGGTGGATGATGTCCGGCAATATCTTCCGGTACGCCACCAACACGAACATCCCGGTACCGAATATCATGACGCTGTATCTGATGAAGAAGTACTACGGCGCCGATGCTCTCGCCAACGGGGACGAGATCACGCTGCATTATCACACCTTCAGCTGGTACGACTACAACGGGGACGGCAAGGCATACTGGAATCAGGCGCAATCCTTCCTCGACTGCAAGTCCGACTTCGACGTCACGCTGGCGCAGTTCCTTCTGGAAGAGAACACGTTCCCCGTTTCCTTCCGAAGCGGCTGGCACTACATGGACAACGATTGGCAGCACTATCTCAACACGATTCTGCCGTATTCGCTTCATGACGACTACCCTGCCGTGCGGAAGGATACCGTGGAGCCGATCGACAACGATTACGACTGGTCCCATTCTTCGTCGGACTTCGTGCCGTTCCGGCCTTCCGACGCGGACTACCAGGTGGGCGGAGGCACCGGGGGATGGGATACCCGATCGAAATACATGGGCAGCGTTTCACAGGCGATGATGGATGGGATCTTCTCTCAGGCCGCCGCGGGAAAAGACCAGGTGCCGTGCTTCTGGGCCCATCTGCCCGAAACGGATTTCCCCTTCAATATGCATCGCATCGATTCGCTGGCGCATATTTCGGCTTCCAAGTACCCGACGGTGAAGTTCAAGTACTGCACCGCTGTGGAGGCAATGCAGCTGTGGCGCGGCGGAACGGACACCACGGCACCACAGCTGACGGTCACGCCGTCGGTCAGCGGCGACCAGCTGACGCTGACCATCACCACGAATGAGCCGACGTTCCAGGAAAAGCCGTTCGTCGCCGCAAAGGACATTTACGAGGAGTACACGCTCGTCCCCTGCACGAAGACCGGACCGACGTCGTGGGAGACCGCTCCGGTGACAAAGTCCACCCTCGCAAAGATCGGGGTTGCGGTGACCGACACCATGGGAAACCTTTCGACAAGGATCGTCCGCCTGCTCCCCGATGACCTGTATCTTGACAACCTGGATCCGCAGTATGCGGAGGTCAGCGGGAGCTGGGCCCCGGCGACGACCCCGTCGTGGGGAACCGATGCCCGCGTTGCGCAGCTCTCCGGAACGGACACAGCCCGTGCCCGCTGGAGCTTCACCGTCCCGCAGAGGACTGCGTATAACATCTTCCTTCAGGTCCCTTCGGTCGGCACGCCGGCCGACAGCGTCGTCGTCCGCATCCGGACGGCTGATTCGACGCTCTATGAGGCAGCACTCACGCATGCCATCGCGGCAAATCAATGGGTTCCGATCTGCACATTGACGCTTCCGGCGGACACCGCGCTCCAGGTAGACGTGGCTGCCGGTGGTGCAAGCCAGGCGGGCAAGCAGCTTGCGGCCGACGTGCTGAGGATCTCGGCGCTTGTCCGCGCACGCGAACTCGTTGTCGTCGATGATCCGCTCGATCTGGGCAGCGTGAAGCAGGATGACACCCTTCACACCGTTATCCGTCTGTTGAACCGGGGGAGCGGCAACCTCACCGTAACCGGTTTGACGGATCACACAGGACATCTCACAGCGGCGGGCACATTCCCGCTGATCGTTGCTCCGAACGGAAGCGCCGACCTTCCGGTCCTCTACCGTCAATCCGAACTGGGCGAGATCATTGACACGGCGTATGTTGCCAGTGACGATCCGCGCCATCCGTTGTGGACGATCGCGGTGAGCGGGAGTGTGGTGCCCTACTATGAGGTCGTGGACAACGACGACAGCGCATCCTACAGCGAGACCGGAACATGGAACAAGAGTGTCGCCCAGGCCTATAGATCCAGCAGTCGCTACGCGTGGCTCACGACAGTCGGTGCGAAAGCGACATTCCACTTCGTCCTGGAGAAGACGGGAGAATTCGAGGTCTCCGAGATCGTGCCAACGACGGTCAACGCCGCCAATAGCGCGCTGTACGTGATTGAAACGGCGGGCTTGGTCGATTCGGTGTATCAGGATCAGAACGCAGGCAGCGGAGGATGGGTGGCCTTGTTCCGCCACTGGCTCACGGCAAACGTACCCGTCACGGTCAGCGTGATCAACAACGGCCGCAGCACCGCAGGTGCCGTGCTGCGTGCGGATGCGATCCGACTCGCGCTTCTCCCGGAGATCACGGCTGTCCCTCCCGCCGACGGCACTCCAATCCCAACGCAGTTCGTCCTCCAGCCGAACTATCCGAATCCGTTCAACCCATCCACAAAGATCACGTACGCCGTGCCGTCACCCCGACCGGTCCGCCTGTCGGTGATCGATCTGTTGGGGAGGGAGGTGCGCATTCTGGTGGATGAGCGCCAGGCCGCCGGCTGGCATACGGTGACCTTCGACGCGTCCGCGTTGTCCAGCGGAATGTATCTGCTCCGGATTCAGGCCGGCCCGGAGGTCCGAACGCAGAAGATGCTGCTGCTCAAGTGATTCAGTCCGGATCGGACAGAAGGGAAACGCGGGGTGTCGTCAGGACATCCGGCGTTTTTCGTGTACGGAGAGTCTCAGAAGTGGACATTCAGGATCGGCAGGACGCGGAATGGGAAAGGATTGTTGTCCGCGATGTTGATGAAACCGAGTTGGACGCCGAACAGCGACGCGGCGTCGTTGACGAAGCCGATCGAAAGCCCGCTCATGCTGCGGTCGAATCGATTGTACACGCCGGTCACGGCGCCCTGCATCTCCCCGACCTGGGTCGTCACCAGCGTGATGCCGATCCCTGTCAGTCGATCTGCTTTCGTCCGGTATCCGGCAACGCTGAGACCTGCGATCGATCCGTCCGTGCGAAGATCGCCGATGGTCAGGTTCAGGCCGGCAATATCATTCTTTGAGACGATTCCCGCACCCGCAACCGATACGCCGTAAATCCCGCCAAGACCGACCACTGCGAGACCGGAAAGATTCAGGAAACCGGCTGATCCTTCCGTTGCGACGATGGCCATGCCGGAGAGATTGACACCGGCAACCCCTTGCTGTCCGACGATCGCCAGTCCGCCGAAGTTCAATCCTCCGACGACTCCCTGCGATACGGTTCCCATCCCGCCGATATTCACGCCGTACATGCCTTCCTTCCCGACCAGCCCCAGCCCGCCAAAGTTCATCCCGGTCATCGTGCCGCCGGCCACCGTGCCGAGCCCACCGATCGAAATGCCCGTCACATCCCCTTTTCCGACAAGACCAAGAAGAGCGAATGAACCGCCGACGATCGATCCCTGCGACACACATCCCAGACCGCCGATGCTGATGCCCTGCAAGTCGCCTTTCGAAACGGTGCCGAGACCGGCAAGCGTGATCCCGGTGATGTCTCCTTCACTGACGACGCCAAGCCCGCCGAATGAAATGCCGCTCAGCCTGCTCTTGGCCATCACACCGCCAATGCCGATCGCGATACCGTTAAACTCATCGGCCGCAGGCGCAATCACTCCGACGGCGAGACCGTTCACCGCACCGGTCACGCATTCCCCCGGCTTCCACAAGGTGACGTTGACGCCGTTGATCTCTTCGAGGCAGTTGTCGCTCCAGTTGAACCGCAGGCCGGTGTGCCGTGGAGAATTCCCGAAACTGATCCCGTATCCGCCGGTTCCGAGATTGAAACCGGTACCGCTTGACGTCGAGTCATTCTGAGCCGGCGCAACAAGCGGGCAAAGAGAAATCAGAAGCGCTAAACGCAGAAATCGCAATTCCATGGTGACCTCCCAGGATCAATGAAGACACAACTCGGTTTACGAATAGACAGGCGAGATGATGCAGGAGGAGAGAGGGTTTCAGCGGACACAATGAGATTACCCGACGCTCCCATCCGGACCGAACGGATTCTGCTCGTCCGGGGGCTCCGCAGGCAATCCGGGACCGGCACTTGGCGGCAGACCGGGAGGTCGAACGGCACGCGATGGACCGGCGATCCGAGCCGGTGTCCGGGCCGCTTTCCATCGCAAGAGGGCCCACGCAGCTCCCAGGACGATTCCGGCGACCCCGAGCGCGCCCCCGCCATAGTAGGCAATGTCGGCCAGCGGCTCCGACCAGTCGAGCACCTGGTAGTGAATCAGCAGATAGTGCCAATCGTGAAGCACATGCTTGCCGCCGAGCAGTGCGAGCGACTGGTATGGCGCGTCGTAGATGTACGGGGACAAATCAATCGTATGGACGCCGGTCAGGACGAGCCACACAGATGCCCAGAACGACCGCTGGCGCACGGCAACGACGAACAGCAGGAGCGGGAACATGATCTGCCAGAACGATCCGCCGAGCATGTACAGGACATAACCGAAGAGCCGGAAGAGAAGATGTCCTCCTTCGTGCATCGGGAGGATGATCAGCGTGGAGTACAGACTGTACAGAAGCGGACGATGCGACGGGGGAAACGTCGCGTTCGCGTCGAGCGCTTGCACCAGCAGGACCGCGCACACGAACAGCGTCGCGAGTCTGAGCACGAGCGGCACCAGTCTCTCGAGCGGATCCTGAAGTTGCGATCGGTCGGCAGAAGGCCGACGGGGCGTAAAGAAATGCCAGTCCATAGCGTTTGCGTTCACCGCAATATAGCGGTTCCCTGTTGCAGGGGCAACGGATCACGTTCGCGCCGGTATTGAAGCATCAGTTTCCCTTTCGTAGATTGGCGGGCGACCTGACTCTTCCGGGAGATCCCTTCAATGCGACGCTCTCTGATCTTGATCATCTTCTCCTTCAGTCTCATCATGACGACCGCACTGAGCCGTCAGTCTTCGGCGGATACACAGACCGCAGACTCGATCCGGACGGAATTCCTGCACGCCTGGAACGCGTATCGACAGTACGCATGGGGACACGACGCGTTGGATCCGTTGACACGACACCCCCGTGATTGGTACGGCGCGTCGCTGTGCATGACACCGGTCGATGCCTTCGACACCATGGTGTTGATGGGACTGACCCGCGAGGCTGCGGAGGCAAAGCAGCTCATCGTGGACAGCCTGAGTTTTGACAGGGACATGGAAGTCCAGGGATTCGAGGTCACCATTCGTCTTGTCGGCGGATTGTTGTCGGCGTATCAACTGGACGGCGACCGACGATTTCTTGCACTTGCGACCGATCTCGCCCGTCGGCTGCTGCCACTGTACAGCTCGCCGACCGGAATGCCGTACCGGTTTGTCAATCTGCGAACCGGTGCCGTGCGCGACTCGATCAATAATCCCGCCGAGATCGGGACCAGCTTGCTGGAGTTTGGACTGCTTTCCCGTCTCACGGGGGATTCAGCGTACGCTCAGCGGGCAAAGCGTGCCGTCACGGAGCTCTTCCGCCGTCGTTCGTCCATCGGCCTGGTCGGGACGACGATCGACGTGACGACAGGGCAATGGGTTGACCGATCCAGCCATATCGGAGGCATGATCGACTCGTATTACGAGTATCTGCTCAAAGCCGCCATCCTGCTGAAGGATGAAGAGTGCCGGCACATGTGGGAGCAGAGCAATGCGGCGATCGAGCGGTACGTCGCGGACACGAGCACGGGCTCACTCTGGTACGGTGTCGTGGACATGGAGAGCGGGAACCGTCTTCGGACCGTATTCGGCTCACTCGAGGCATTCTTTCCAGCCGTGCTTTGCCTGGGCGGCGACACCGCACGCGCCGCACAGCTCGAATCATCGTGCTTGCGGATGTGGAATGTGTACGGGATCGAGCCGGAGGAATTCGACTACACACGGATGACCGCCCTTTCTCCGCAGTATTACCTGCGCCCGGAGATCATCGAGTCGGCGTACTACCTGTTTCGCTTTACCGGCGACGAGAGGTACCGGGACATGGGAAGGATTTTCTTCGACGGCATCCGGAGATACTGCCGGACCGGGGCGGGCTACGCAATGCTGAAGAGCGTGATCACAAAAGAGCAGGGTGATCGGATGGAGAGCTTCTTCTTTGCCGAGACGCTGAAGTATCTGTATCTGCTCTTTGCGGATCCACAGACGCTGCCATTCGATCAGGTCGTCTTCAACACGGAAGCTCATCCGTTCCGGCGGACGCCCTGAACACCGATCAGAACGTGGGCTGATATCCGATGGAGCCGGTCGAGGGCCCAATTGCGACTGTCGAAGCCTGGATAGTGCACGTATCCTCCGACGCCGTTCGTTGTCAGCTTGTCCCAGCTTTTCTGAGA
>JAKAJH010000016.1 GCA_021813905.1 Bacteroidota bacterium
GCGGAACGTCTGGTCCGCCGTCACGGTGAGAAGCTCCCCGTCGTGATCCTCCGCCCTCCCGCCGTCTTCGGACCGAGAGATACAGACATCCTCGAGATGTTCAAATGGGTCGGTCACGGATTCAAGCCGGTAATCGGTTCAGCCCGCAAAACATTGAGCCTCGTGTACGGACCCGACCTCGCGGAGGCCATTGTCACCGCTGCGATGTCTCCCCGGACAGCCGGCGAGACGTACTTCGTGGCGGATCCGACCATCTTCACGCTTTCGTCCCTGCTCGACTTTCTGGGGACGTTCCAGGCCCGCAAGCCGCTGACCGTGCACCTCCCCCGGAGCCTGGTTTATTCGATGGCCGGCATTACGCAGTTCGTGTCGGCATTCGGCCGCAAACCTGCCGTGCTGAACATCGAAAAGGCCCGCGATATCCTGCAGAAGCACTGGGTGTGCAATCCGGACAAGTTCGAAGCGCACACCGGCTTCCGGACGCGCACGACCGTGTTCAAGGGTTTGCAGGAAACATTCGAATGGTATAAATCCGTCGGTTGGCTGTAATCCTTCCACCACTTCCCCGCACCGATCACGAATGACGCCGCGCTCTAGACGAACGCGGCAATGAGATGGTACGCAATCGCGGATACCACCGCCGCCAGTGGAATCGTGAGTATCCACGCTACCACGATCCGGCCGGCAAGGCCCCAGCGTACCGCGGACATTCGCTTCGTCGCTCCCACCCCCATGATCGCCCCCGTGATGGTATGGGTCGTGCTGATCGCAATGCCGCTGAACGCCGTCACAAGCAGCGTGACTCCGCCCGCCGTCTCGGCGCAGAAACCGTCTGACGGCTTCAGCTTCGTCACCTTCTGTCCCATAGTTTTCACGATGCGCCAGCCGCCGAACAGCGTTCCCATCGCGATCGCAAAGTGGGAACTCAAGATGACCCACCAAGGAACTTCAAAGTGCGTCAGAATTCCCGCTGTCACCAGAAGCGTCGTGATGATTCCCATGGTCTTCTGCGCGTCGTTCGTTCCGTGCCCGAGGCTGTACAGCGCCGCGGACAACAACTGGAGCTTCCTGAAACTCTTGTTGATGCGCGAGGAGGAGCGACGGTGGAAGATCCACATCAGGCTAACCTTCATGGCGAAACCAAGGACCATGCCCATCAGAGGAGCCAGCACGATGAAGAGCAGCGTATTCGTCCAGCCCGCATAGAGGATGGATCCGAAGCCCGCCTTGGCAACAGCCGCACCGGCATACCCACCCATCAGCGCGTGCGAAGAGCTGGCGGGAATGCCGAAGTACCAGGTCAGAAGATCCCAGAAGATCGCGCCAACCAATCCGGCAAGAATGACGTAGACGTCCACCGCCGCGAGATCGATAAGCCCCTTGCCAATCGTCTTGGCGATGTGCACATCGAAGAGAAAAGCCGCCACCAGGTTGAAGAATGCGGCCCAGACCACGGCTTTGCGCGGCGTCAACACCCGCGTCGAGACCACGGTCGCGATCGAATTGGCGGCGTCGTGAAAGCCGTTCAGAAAATCAAAGACCAGCGCAACGACGATGATAAAGATGACGAGGAGAAGCATTGCGGGGAACCCGGCTTCAGTTATGCTTGATCAGAATGGCTTCCAGCACGTTCGCGGCATCCTCACACTTGTCGGTCGCCGTCTCCAGTCCGACGAAGACCTCCTTCAGCTTGATAATAGTCACCGGATCCGTGTCCTGATCGAATATGCGCGCGACTCCCAGGCCGAACACCGTATCCGCGTCATTCTCGCACTCGTTGATCTGCTTGATCACTCGCAGCATTTCGTCGGAATCGCTGAGTTTGCGCAACTGGTGGATGCCGTGGGCAAGTTCCTGCACTGAACGTTCGAGGATGTCCACCAGCTTGTGGATCTCGGGAGGCATGACGCCGATCTTGTACAGGGAAATGCGCGAGGCACATCCATCCATGTGGTCGAGTACATCGTCCAGCGCCGAAGCCAGGAGATGAATATCCTCCCGATCGAACGGAGTGACGAAGGTGGCGTTGAGTTCCGAGAAGATCCGGTGCGCAACGGCATCCCCGAGGTGCTCGAGGTCTTTCACTTTCCGGACAAGCGGTTCACGCTTCTCACGATCCGCCTCTGCAACCAGCGTTTTCATCACGGCCGCCGTCTCGATCAGGTGGCGGGCCGATTCTTCAAGCATCACATAGAATTTGTCGTCTTTGGGCAGAAGACGATGGATGAGTTCATCGAATTTCATCGCGGATTTCCTTCGGTCTGCGGGGTCTCGAACACATGCAGCAGGACGATCCTTCGCCCGTCCCGCTTTACACACCGAGGCGCTTGCGAAGCGCCGCGTGCTCTGTCCACAATTCCTGCGGGAACCGGTCACCAAACGTGCGGAAGAATTCCGCCATGCCGTCGGTCGCCACCCGCCAACCGCCGCGATCGATCGCGAAGAGCTGCTTCATCGCATCCGGCTGAAGAGTGAGTCCATGAGTGTCGATCGCATCGGGCGCGGGCATGGCTCCCAGCGGCGTGTCGACGGCTTTGCCGGTGCCATGGACCCGCTCGAGGATCCATTTGAAGACCCGGATATTCTCTCCATACCCAGGCCAAAGAAACATACCGGATAAATCCTTCAGAAACCAATTCACGCGAAAGATTTTCGGCGGCTTCTTCATTCGCGCACCCATCTCCAGCCAGTGTCGGAAGTAGTCGCCCATGTTGTAGCCGCAGAAGGGCAGCATCGCCATCGGATCACGGCGAACAACACCCACGGCTCCTGTCGCTGCGGCAGTTGTCTCCGCACCCATCCCCGCACCGATCAATACGCCGTGCTGCCACGATCTCGCCTCAAACACCAGCGGAACGAGCGCCGAACGGCGGCTGCCAAACACGATCGCAGAGATGGGAACCCCCTCCGGATCTTCCCAGTGCGGCGAGACGGACGGACATTGCCGTGCGCTGACGGTGAACCGGGAGTTCGGATGCGCCGCCGGACCGTTCGCCGGGTCCCATGGCCGTCCCCGCCAGTCGATCAGCCCTTCCGGAGCCGGTGTGCCGATGCCTTCCCACCACGGTTCGCCGTTCAGTGTCACTGCCACATTCGTGAAGATGCAGTTCCGGTGCACCGTCTTCATGGCGACCGGATTGGTCGAGAGGCTCGTTCCCGGCGCAACGCCGAAGAAGCCTGCTTCCGGATTGATCGCGCGAAGCTGGCCCTCCTGATCAATGTGAAGCCAGGCGATATCATCTCCCACGGTCCGGACGCGATACCCTTCATCCGCCAGCGTGGACACGAGCATGGCAAGGTTGGTTTTACCGGATGCCGAGGGAAACGCCGCCGCAACGTACGTGGTACGTCCCTCCGGGTCTTCGATGCCGATGATGAGCATGTGCTCCGCCATCCAGCCCTCATCTCGCGCCATGTGGCTGGCAATGCGGAGAGCAAAACACTTCTTGCCCAGAAGCGCGTTGCCGCCGTACCCCGAGCCAACGCTCCAAATAAGTCGTTCCTCGGGAAAGTGCACGATGAACCGCCGATCCGGGGAGAGATCGCCCAGAGAATGCAGCCCGGGCACAACATCTCCCGTTTCTTCGATCCGGTCCATAGCGGGCCTGCCGACGCGCGTCATCAGATGCATATTTGCCGCGACGTATGGACTGTCCGTGATCTCGATTCCCGCTTTGCTGTGTGGCGAACCGACCGGTCCCATCAGGTACGGGATCACGTACATGGTCCGTCCTTTCATCGATCCATCGAAGAGGGGACGGAGTCTTGCTTTTGCCTCCGCGGGAGCCATCCAGTTGTTGTTGGGACCGGCATCCTCCTCGTGCTGCGTACAGACGTAGGTCAGGTGTTCCGTCCGCGCCACGTCATTCGGGTCACTGCGGTGCAGGAAGCTGTTCGGATGAAGTGCGTGATTCAGGCGAATCAGTGCGCCACTCCGGACCATCGTCTCCAGGAGCATTGCATACTCGATCTCCGATCCGTCGCACCAGTGCACGCTGCTCGGGAGTGTGAGCTGTATGCACTCCTCCACCCACCGCTTCCAGTCAATCGCCATTCCCGTTCTCTCCGTTCCCTTCCGCTCCGTGGAGACTTTCCTTCCGCGCCGAACTCGCTACTCCCCTTTCCCGTGCCGGGCCAATTTGTGGTTCGACTCCAGGACCATCGTCTCGAGCTTCTTTCGGTACGCTTTCAGTCCCGCCCGGATGTCCGGACGGCTCTGCGCCAGAATGCTCAGCGCCAACAGACCGGCGTTTGCAGCACCGTCGATGGCCACGGTGGCGACCGGGATTCCCGGCGGCATCTGCACCATGGCGAGCAGCGAGTCCAGGCCGTTCAACGACTTCGACCTCACCGGAACGCCGATGACGGGAAGTACCGTCATGCTCGCGACGACGCCCGCGAGATGTGCGGCTCCCCCCGCCGCCGCGATCAGCACTTCGATTCCCCGGTTCTCCGCCGATGCGGCGTAGTCCGCTGTCTGCGACGGTGTTCGATGAGCCGAGAGAACCCTGACCTCGCAGGGGATATGAAACTCCTCCAGGATCTGTCGGGCAGGTTCCATGATCTCCGCGTCCGAGATACTTCCCATCAGGATGCCGACCAGCGGGCCGACAGCCGGACGTGAAACGGTTCGTTTTGCCATGATCTGTGACTCCGATTCAGGTTGAATGATCTACTCCGTTCGCTCTTCCGCTGCACGGCGCAGACGATCCATGATGGTCGCGCCAATTCCTGTTTCCTCCACCGCCTCGACAATGATAGTATCGACGCCGGCAGCGTCAAACTCCCGTAACGCCTGAAAGAGCTGCCGTGCGAGATCTTCAGAACCGGTTACCGCCGTCGTCCGGACAGATCCGCGAAGCGACTTCAGCGCCGGTGAGTGCACCAGCAGTCCGATTGTTTGGCGCCGATCCGCGCATTCCTTGAGGACGGCAGCAAAGCGCTCAGGATCCTCTGGCGGCGTCAGGACGACCCGAGCGCGCGGAGCATAATGCCGGTGCCGGGTACCGGGGGAACGGCTCATGCCGTTCGAGTCCGGACGCTGCAGGGGTCCGATCGCCTGCTCCAGCGCCTCGCGCGTCAGTGCTCCTTTCCGGAGGATGGCTGGCGGCGCGACGGTGCAGTCCACCACGGTCGACTCCAGGCCGATTACCGTGGGACCGCCGTCGATCACAAAATCGATCCGACCGGCCAAATCGTGCACAACATGCTCTGCCCGCGTCGGGCTCGGCCGACCGGACGTGTTGGCACTGGGACCGACGATCCCGCCGTCGAACGCTTCCAGCAGCGCGAGCGTCACCGGATGCCGCGGTACCCGGATGGCCACCGTGTCAAGCCCGGCCGTCACGAGGTCCGGCACAAGATCGTTGCGTTCCACGACGACCGTGAGCGGACCGGGCCAGAATTTTTCCATCAGCGTTCGCGCCGACTCAGGGAGGTCTGCGGCAAAACGACGCGCTTGTTTCGCCGAGGCAACGTGCACGATCAACGGATTGTCGGCCGGCCGTCCTTTCGCCTCAAAGACCCTCTCCACCGCTTCGGGATTCAGCGCGTCCGCTCCGAGTCCATACACGGTCTCGGTCGGAAACGCGACCAATCCACCGCGCCGCAGGATTGTGACGGCGTCCGCAACTGTGGTCTCATCGGATGCCCGTCGAACTTGTGTCAGCATGGTGCCCTGCGCCCTCGGTGGCCGATCATCGATCTCAGAGTCCTTTGCGACGGAGCCATTCATCGACCAGGCGGGACCAGATCGCATATGCCGGAGCCGTCAGATGCACGCCGTCCGAAGTGAATTCGTCACGGAGCACACCGTTCACGCTCAGCCTCGAATCCAGGTCCAGATAGTCTACGCCGGCGTCGGCTGCCAGCGCTCTGAGTCGTGCATCCAATTGGGTGATCTCCGGATTCTTCTCCTCACTTCGCCTCCACTTCGGCGACACGTGCAGCGTCGACTGGATCACCGGCACGATTCCGGCCTGACGGAGTGTATCGAGAATCCGGCGGTAGTTCCGGACGACGACCTCCACCGGAATGTCGGCGAAGAGGTCGTTCACGCCGCCCATCACGAAGCAGACTTTGGGATGGAGACGCGTGACGTCACCGATGCGGGCCAGATATCCCTCCGTGTTGTCTCCCACGATCCCGCGGTTGATCACGCCGGGGCGATCAAGGAGTTCGTTCCAATTGGCGCCGAAGGTGATCGAATTGCCGAGCATGACCACATCCGCGTGCGTTGTCCGGTATATCCCGTACAACGCCCGTTGGGACTGATAGAAATGATTCGTCAGATACAGGGAGTCACGTTGCGCATGTGCCGGCGCGCCTACGAATACGAGGAATAACACCAATACGGGCCATTTCATTCCGCGACCATCCAGTGCTGAGGGAGCACGTCAATTTTTCGCCAACATACCAAAGGAACCATGGAAAAGCAAGGCGAGCGGCCCGGGCACTACACCGGTCAGAGGATCGTCGCGGTTCCCAGCGTCACATCGAGCGAAGCCGGAGGCGTGAAGCGCCGGGAGACGTCGACACGGAAGAACCCGAGGATGCGGCTGATGCCCAATCCACATTCCGAGTACCACCCTTCCGTCACGCGCGGCGGATCATGCAGTGCATGGGTCCACCAGGTACGTCCGGTGTTGAAGAATGCAACGACCTCGATCGCACTTCGGGACAGCGCGGTCAGACCCAGCAACGTGAACGGGACCGAACGGAAGTTGTGCTCCGCATGAAACGCGATGTACGCATCGCCCGCGAATTCCTTCGGCTGCAGCCCGTGGAATACTCCCGCGGGAGCGAATCCGTCCAGTTGAGCCGCGAGCGCGTAAGCTCCTTGACGCGGCAGATGCCCCCATCCCCTTCCGGCACGGACGAGCACCGCGAACTGCGGAGCAAGAAAGTTCCGCGTGAAGAAGGTCGCCACATGCCAGTCCCCCGCCAGACGAAGCGTGCGATACGTGAAGTCCCCGCCCAGGATCCCGGCGTCAGCAACTTCCCAGTCCAGCGTCAGCGCGTTCACCGCGACAAGACCAAGCGGCAACCGAGGCTCTCCGAGCCGCACCGAACCGTCGACACTGTACTGGCAGCCCTCGTCCGCCGGCGGGTTCGGACGATACCGGGAACTGCGATAGAAGAGGCTGAAGTCTGTCTGCTGCTTCGCGCTTCGCTCCTGACGTACCGTGGCACCGAGGCGTACCACGAGCCGACGTGATGATTGCCACTCCAGCGCCGTTGTGAATGCATCGAGATAGTAATAGTCGTCATAGTCATTCTTTGTTGTGAGCGCTGCGATTGAATTTGCGAACGCGCCGTATTCGGCCTCGTCCGGAGTCCGACCGAGCCCCCGGCGTACTTCGGCGGTCAGCGACCACGACCGATCCGAGGACAACCCCACGTCCGCTGTGGCGCGTCCATTCCAGCGTCGATCCGCCATTCCGTAGCCGATGCCGGCTCCCACCTTCCACCGTCCGCCGCTCACCTCCCACGTCCCATCGACGCCGGCATACAATCCTTCCACCCGATCGAATCGCACGTCAAGAAATCGAAGAGACGATTCCGACAGATCACTGAATGCAGCGAGCGGTCCCGAAGGCTTCAATTGCTTCTCCAGTGTCTGTGTCGAGTCGAGCCGCTGATACGCTTCCCGTTCTTCCTTCGTCAAAGGCAAAACAGCATTCTTTGCCCAGAACGTGGAATCGATCGTGTCCGCCCCTTTCATCACCAACCGTCGCGGCTGCCGTTCGATGGAATCGGGGATCGCCGGATTGATCTCGTAATCATAGATCGACGAGGTGGACTGCAGACGCAATGCGGGAAGAGACATCCCCGGTATGCCGATCGTGAACCGCCCGGCGACTTCAATATCAACGGGAAGCCAGAAGTCAGCGCCGAACCGGCGGAACTGCTGTGCATAACGGAGATCGATGGATGATACGAAGGGCAGCACGAAGGCTTCATTCGGACGGACCTGCACGCCGACCAGCGCGAAGTCTCCGTCAAGAATGCTGATGTTCCCGTCGAACAGCGGAATGAAGCGCGAATTCGGGTGCAGGCCGATCACGAACACCTGCCGTCCGTCGATCAGCTTCGTCTGCTCCAGCTGAAAGTCATAATCCGCAAATGCGTCGGGTGAAGTCGGACCGACGAAGGAGAATCCCGCGAAGCGGATATCATCATCGTAGAAATTCAGGATGGTGCCGACCGACGCGACGTTGCCGCTCACGGGAATATTCTCCGTCTGCCGCCGCTGCCGGATGACCTCGCGCAGTGTGTCCCCCCACTGCCAGTACCCGATCGAATATGATTCGGTGATCGAGGCGATGGCGGTGTCGCGCCACAGGACCTGGCGCGTGAAAGCGTCAAACCGGTATGACGTCAGCCGTGCCTGCCAGGCTTCCTTGCCGGCGATGACCCTGCGCATGATCGCAATGGCCGGATCCTCACCCGTGACAACGACTTCGGGAAGCTCGACTGCCGCCGGGACGAGATGGACGTCGATCGTCGTATCCCGGTTCAGTTCAACCGCGAGTGTGTCCGATCGGTAGCCGATGTAGGAGAAGAGTAAACGGGGGTGTCCCGGCTCCAGCGAGATCTGATAGTCCCCGTTGCCGTTCGCGATGGTCCCCCGGGAGGTTCCGATGATACGAACGGTCGTCGCGGACAGCGAGATCCCGTTTGACGCATCACTTACGTGACCTGCAATGCGCCACGATTGCGCGGAGGCGGGTGCCCAGAACGTCACAATCAGTGCCGCGGCGAGCAGCGTCCCGCAGACGGACATGCGCGCCTCCAGTGATCCGGGGACAGTGTGGGGAGAGATCTGCCGCGGGAGCGGCTGCCTTTGCCGGAATGCTCGTGCCTGCCGCAGAAGCCGCAACACCGTGCCGATCCTCAGGTCTCTTTCGAGGATGCGGCAACGAGGAGCTCGGCGACGTCTTTCACCTGCACGCGATCCGAAGCTCCTTCGGCCTTGACGCCGTCCGAGAGCATCGTCATACAGAACGGACACGCCGTTGCGATCACATCCGTCTTCAGCGCAAGCGCCTCGCGGGTCCGCTCGATGTTGACGCGCGTGCCTTCGTGCTCTTCCATCCACATGCGGCCTCCGCCGGCACCGCAGCAAAAACCGCGGGACCGGGACCGTTCCATCTCCTCGAGGCGCACGCCGGGAATCGACGTGAGAGCGGACCGCGGCGCATCGTAGATGTCGTTGTAACGGCCGAGATAGCAGGAATCGTGGAACGTGATGCCGGCGGCCTGTTCCTTCGTGATCGAGAGCTTGCCGGCGTTGATAAGGCGGACAAGGAAGTCCGTATGATGCACCACCTCGTACGTGCCGCCGAACTGCGGGTACTCATTCCGGAGCGTGTTGAAGCAATGCGGACAGGTTGCAACGATGGTCTTCACGTTGTACTTGTTCAGCGTCGCGACATTTTCTTTCATCAGCGTTTGCGCCAGATACTCGTTTCCCAGCCGGCGCGCGGAATCACCGGTGCACTTTTCTTCTGTGCCGAGCACGGCGAACCGGATCCCCGCCTGCTGCATGAGTCGCGCGAAGGCCTGTGTCACTTTCCGGTAGCGTGCGTCGAATGCTCCCGCGCACCCGACCCAGAACAAGACTTCCGCGTCCGGCGTGTTCGCTATCAGCGGTACATCCATTCCATCCGCCCAGTCCATGCGCGAGGAGGAGGGAAATGCCCACGGACTGAAATTCGTTTCGAGATTTCTGAAAACGACCTGAACTTCCGGGGGAAAGTTCGATTCCATCAGCACCAGCGCACGCCGCATATCGACGATCGAGCTCACATGCTCGATGCTGACCGGACATTCCTGCACGCACGCCATGCAGGTCGTGCACGCGAACAGCTCCTGTTCGGAGATGAATCCGTGCAGCAGGGTCTTCTGCGCCGGCTCGTTGCCGCTGCCGGCGGCCGTCGGCGCCTCCCCCCTCTCCATCAGCCGGTGCCGGATATCCACGATGATCTTTCGCGGCGAAAGCTGCTTGCCCGTTCCGTTCGCGGGGCAGGCCGCGGTGCACCGGCCGCACTCCGTGCAGGCGTACCCGTCGAGCAGTTGCTTCCACGTCAGGTCTTCGACGTCGGTGACGCCAAACCGCTCCACCCCTTCCGCTTCAAGGTCGATCGGAGCAAGTGCTCCCCGCGGCTGCGTGTTGGCCAGATAGACATTCGGGATGGACGCGAGAATGTGCAGATGTTTGGAAAACGGGAGGTAGTTCAGGAAACCGAGCACCAGCACAATGTGCATCCACCAGAAGATGCTGTAGAGCGTGCCGAGTGTGGAAACATCGACGCCTGCGAACAGCGGCTGGACCGCGCGGGCGATGAATCTCCCGGCATCCGGCGCTGTCATCACCGCATGAACGGCATTCTGTCCGATCATGCTGACCATGATCAGCAGGATCGTCAGAAGAATCAGGATCGCGTCGCCCTGTCCGTGACCTTCCACGGCGAGACGTTTCGGTCGAAGGATGAGTCGACGGTAGAGGGCGGTGAAGACGCCGACGATCACCAGACCGGCGAACAGATCCTGCATGAATGCAAGTACCGGATACGCCGGACCGAGGAACCGGAGCGTGAACCCGTCCGAAAGCCCCTGGCCGATGGATTCCAGGATGGCGGTCGTCAGGACGAGAAATCCCCAGAAGATGAACGCATGCATCAGACCCGGGATCGGCTCGCGGAAAAGCTTTGACTGCCCAATCGCGATCCGCAGCATGCGGCGCACCCTCACACCGGGGTGATCGAGGCGATTCGCCGGCTTGCCGGTGCGCAACAGGCGCACAAGACGCGTCACATTCGCCACGAAGAAAATCAGAGAAGCGATCAGCACGACCGCAAACACGACAGAACGAACGGGCATAGGATTCCTCTACCGGAGGGAAGTGCTTGTCGCCGTGCAGACCGTAGCGGCCTCGCCGGCAATGGACACGTCATCGATGGCCGCGTCACGCATGCGCACGCGGATCTTCACACGGCCGCAGCGACCGATCTCATCCCCCTGTTCACCGATGTATTCGACACGACCGTCCGCCAGGGCACGGGAAGACACCGGAATTCCTTTCGCCACGGCGAAGTGATGGACATACACGCCGAGCGGTCCGTTTGCTGATCCCGTCACCGGGTCTTCGTCGATCCCGACCGACGGGGCGAAGAACCGGGAATGGACCGCCGATTCCTTCTCCACCGTATCGAGCGTGAACACGCAGACGCCCGTGTAGCGATCGCGTGTGCACCACCGTGCGATCTCCGCGAACTGAGGGCGCATGTGCCCGATGACGGCGAGGGAACGGACGGGGATGAACAGATCACGATCGGCGACCACCGGAAGGCCCGGCGCCAGGTCGCGCGTTGCGAGCCCCAACGATGAAAGGATGCCCGGTGGAAGCGCGCGCTTCCTGCGAAACACCGGAACCGGCAACTGGAACTCCACGCCGATTCCATGGAAGTTCTTCTCGACCCGAACGGAAAGGATCCCGCTCCCGGTCTGCACCCGGAAGTAGTGCTGCCCGTTCGTTTTCATTCCCGCCAGGCCATCTTCGGCAAGCGCGTGGAACGCCGCGACCGTGGCGTGGCCGCACAGATCGACCTCGTGCGTCGGTGTGAACCATCGGATGCGGATATCCGCCTTGGCCTCCGTGGGAGAGAGGACGAAGGCCGTCTCGGAAAGGTTCATCTCGCGGGCGATCCGCTGCATCAGATCGTCCGACAGACCGTCACCGTTCAGGACGATGCCGGCCGGATTTCCGCCGAACGGCTTCGTGGTGAAAGCATCGACGTGTTTGATTTGAAGGGTGGTCATTGAGGCACCTGCTCCGGACATCGCATTGGGTGGAGATCATTCGCCCGCTCGACGGGCCGGTCAGTCCGGCCGCCATCCTGCTGCGCGTCCACCATCCTCACCGTTCGGGGTTGGACCGCGCACCGATCACGCATGCAGCGACAGCGCTGTCAGCGTGCTTCCGTCCTTTACGAACAGCACCTGATCACCTTTGACGAAGAACGAATCAGGAACCGCTGCCCGCGCATCGTGCTGGATCACGTCCTCGAAGAGTACCTTGCGCGTGCGTGCGTCCAGCATGACGAGACGGTTCTCCAGCCGCGGTTCCGCATCCGTTTCTGCGCCAAGCCGTCTGTGGAATGAGACCACCACCCGATCGTCGCGCTGAATCACTTCGATCTCCCCTGCCCGCCGGTCGTGCGGCACCATCCGGCTGATGCGCTCCGCCACCGTCGCCGGGAGGCCGGCAGCTTCAAGTAGCACAGGGAACTGTACGTCCGATGGGATTTCGCTCTCCGCCGATCGCTGCCGCAGAGCGTACAGCGATTCAAGAGACTCACCGAATTCCTCCGCCACCGCGCCGGACGTCAGGTCAAGCGAAACACCAAGACGTCGGTCAAATCCATTGCGCACGCCGTACACCCGCCCTTCGGCGGCAAACCAGAACGTCAGGTCCGGAGCTTCCCAGAGCCGCCGGCCATCGCGCACGTCGCATGCCCACACGCCGAGATGTTCCGGCATGTCCGGTTCTGCAAACCCATGAAGCAGCACCACACCGCGGTGCAGTCCTTCCAGTCCGGTCCACCATGGATCCGGCAGCGATGCCACGCGCCACAGCAGGAGTCCGGTGAGTTCATCCACGCCGAAGAATTCAACACGCTTTTCTTCCTGCCAACGCGCTTCGCCGACGATGACGCGATCGTCCGAAACGAACAGACGCCAGACGATTCCGCCCGGCGCAAATGTCCATGCGGGCTTGGTGTGGCTGGTACCGGAGAAATGGAAGAGTCGCATCAAACGCAGTGTACCAAAAAATCCCCAAAACACAAAGAAGGCCGGTCATCAGACCGGCCTCACTTGCCCATCGTGACGTTCTTTCAAGAAGGCAGTTCGAGCAGTGTCTCGATCGCGCTGATCAGCTCGGGATCGGTCGGCTCCGTTGCCGGGGGGAACATGCGGACGACATTTCCGCTCCGGTCGACCAAGTACTTCTGGAAATTCCATTTGACCGAACCGGCAGCAGGACTTTCCTTTGTGAGGTACCGATACAGCGGATGCTGATTCGATCCTTTCACGGAGATCTTTGAGAAGAGATCGAACGTGACGTTGTAGGTCGTCGAGCAGAACTGCTTGATCTCCACGTCAGTTCCGGGCTCCTGCCAGAGGAAATTGTTGGCGGGAAATCCGAGGATCATGAATCCGCGATCCTTGAACTTCCGGTAGATCGCTTCCAGGCCGTTATACTGCGGAGTGTACCCGCACTTCGAGGCCACATTCACGAGCATCAGGACCCGGCCGCGATATTGGGCAAGAGACCGCTCGTTTCCGTCGATCGTCTTCATCGTGAACGCATGCACACCGGACGCCTGTGTCATCGGCATCTCCTTCCCTTCATGCGCACAAGTCACCGGCGTTCTCCCTCAGACCAGCCGGGCACTATCCGCGGCCAGGATCGTGCGTATTCTCACGTGCCGAAGGTTCTTTCTCGATCTCCTGAGAAGCACAATCGTGCGTCAACATCTACCGTTCCCCTCAATCGATGACCAAAAGAGTCGCTAGGACGGTTCATCCGGAACAATCCACCAGGCGATGAGATAGCCGATGACAAATGGAAGTACTCCCGTGACGAGTCCGAGGACGATGGTGATCAGCCGCACCACGGTCGGATCGGCATCGAGATACTGGCCGAGCCCGCCGCAGATCCCCGCGATCTTGCGATCAGAGCGTGAGCGATACAGTCGTTTCATGGCACCCTCCATTGATGGGTCAATCCGCTTCCGTCCAGCCGGCCCCGGATCGCCGGGAGCGCTTCAGATCGGACTGCTTCCGCTTTTCGTCGCTCCGGCGCCGGCGCGAGCCTGGCGTCGGTTTCGTGGCGGTTCGCGATTTCACCGGACAGAGGACGGCGCGAATCCGGGCAGCAAGTTTTTCAAGGGCACCCTGGCGATTCTGCCACTGACTGCGCGATTGTTGTGCGGTGACGCGGAGGCGCCCGTCCGTGACGCCGACTGATTCCAGATACGAGAGCAGACGTTGTTTCGTTGCAGGATCGAGAGCGGAGGATTCGGCGACATCGAAGATCACTTCGACCTTCGTCTCCACCTTATTGACATGCTGACCGCCGGGTCCGCCGCTGCGTGCCGTGCGCACGTGCAACTCGGCCGCCGGGATTTCGAGTCGGGCGCTGATCCGAAGGCCGGGCGTATGGACCTCCGTCAGAAGAAGTAGTAGTGGATGGCGGCTTGCGGCAGCGGAATGACACGGCCGTCCGAAAAGAACACAAACATTCCCTCCAGCGACAGGTGCAGGGCTTCCTGGAGCTTGAATTCTCCGCCCGCGCCGACACCGACGCGGAAGGGACCGGAGACTTCGTTTCCGCCATTGCCATTGTAGAAATAGGAAATCGCCGGAGCAACGTAGAAACGGGTCGCGCTCCCCCGTACCAGATCATACTGATATTCACCGCCGACACTCATCGATAGCTTATCCGACGTTCTGATGATGCCGAATACTCCCTGAAACGAAGACTTCGACGGAAGGTGCGCGCGAAAGCTGACGCCGATGCCGGATGCCCAACCCGCCGCAACACCGAGTCCGTAAACGGTCTTTCCGAGTCCCTGTGCGTTCGAGAGACCGCTGGCGGTGACCTGCCCGAACACGCGGACCAAAGCGAACACCGAGAACAGCAGCAGCATCGCGAACAAGCGTTTCATGGTGATCTTCACTTTCCCGGAGATGATGGCGGCGAACAACCGTGCACCGGCAAGATACGAGTTCTTCGCGTTGGATGAAAGTGGAGGCGGCCATCCGGCGGCGACCGGTGCATGCCGTCGATCAGCGATCAGAACTCCGCGCTCACCCCGATGCTGGGCAGGATGCCGATTGATCCGCCCGACTCAGCCCGATCCGTGCGTGGATTATACCTCGGGACGCTGTGCGGGATACGGTTATATACGTTCTGAATATCCAGATACGTCACGAGCGCCCAGCGTTCAAACCCCCAACGCCGGTCAACGCGCACATCAAGGCTGTGATTCGGCACGACGCGCGCCGTGTTGTATTCCGCCGGCACTTGAACACCGCCGGGACCGTACGGCGTATACGGGCGTCCCGTATAGTAACGGAACTTCGCGCTGAACTCCCAAGATTCGTCCGGCATGTAACCACCCCCGACATTCAGGATCCACCGCTGATCGAAGGTCCCCGGGCGCTCGATGCCGTCCAGCGCCGTGAAATCCGTTTCGTTGTACGTGAGACTGAACGTGCCATAGCACGGAATCTCGGAGAATTTCTTCTGAACCAGGAATTCCGCGCCGCGGGACCTCCCGGATCCGCCGTTGACCAGCGGATCGATGCCAAAGGACGCGAATCCTTCGTCCATCCCTCCGAATCCGGCACCAGTATTTGCCAGCACCAGATACCGGCGCGTGAGACTCGCCGGGTAATCGAAGTATCGTTTGTAGTACACCTCCAGGCTCACCTTCGTGTCAGCCGTGACCAGCTGATCCACGCCAATGATATACTGGTCGGCCCCGACAAAGCCAAGCGATGCGTTCGCCGGATTCGAGAGAATCCACACGTAGGACGGAGCCTGATAGTAGCGTCCGATGCTGCCATTCAGATTGAGCGTCGGGGTGATCGGCACGGTTCCCGACAGGCGCGGCGCAACCGCGACCGGATTTTCCAGAACGCTGAAATAGTCCAAGCGCACTCCTCCGGTGAGCCGCAGGAATCCGAGATTCTGGGAAATCTGGGCGTAGGCCGCAGCCTTCCATCCGGATGCCCGATCGTTGATCCACGCTCCGGGCAGCGGACCGAATCCCGTGGTGTCGGGACGGAGTGCGAGGTCATTCTTCACCTGCACGCGTTTCGCGATCACTCCGATCGAAAGGTCGGTTTGACGCCAGATGTGCGTCAGCAAGTCAGCGCGAATTGAGGTCTCTCCTTCATACGAATTGCTGCGGAAGATCGGTGCCAGCAGCGAGTCATTCTGCAAATAGTCGAATTGCACGGCTGTCTGCCCCGCCGTGACACTGAGGACCCCTCCGCCCATGATCCGGCGCCAGGTGGCGGCGCCGATGAACTGTCGCTGATCGCTGCCGAGGACGCGGGAATTGTCAAAACGCTTCTCCTCCGTATTGTTAATCAGCTTCACGTTATCCAGCGCGCCAATAGCAAACGCGGTCAGCTGGTCCGTGGCGGAGAGATTGAAGTGCGCTCCTCCGAGGAAATCCCAGTATTCCGGCACAAATCCAAATCCTGCCGCCTGGAAGATGAAATCGAGATAGCTCCGTCGCGCGGAGAAAATGAAGTTACTGCCGTTCGATTCGAGCGGACCCTCCAGATTCAGTCCGAACTGAGTGGCGGAGATCGTCGCTTTCCCCCCGAGCCGATCCTTGCGACCCTCTTTCAGTCTCAACGAGAGGACGGATGATAGCCGATCGCCGTATTGAACGCCGAATCCGCCGGTCGAGAAGGTCGTTCCTTCCACGAAATCCAGATTGATGAAGCTGAGGGGTCCGCCGCTAGCACCTTGCGTGCCGAAGTGGTTGATGTTCGACACTTCCAAGCCGTCAACAATGAAGAGGTTTTCCGAAGGCGCTCCGCCCCGGACGATCAGATCGTTCCGTCCGGGATCGACGACGGCGACGCCGGGAAGAATCGAGATCGCGCGCACGACGTCTTCGAGCCCGCCGGGCAGTCGACGAATCTCTTCATTGGATTGCGAAAGCGTACTGAGAGGTCGATCGGGGATCTTCTGGAAATAACTGGCGGTTACCTGTACCGCTTCAACCTCGATCGATGTTTGAATGAGCGAGATTGCCAGCTCGGTCGGCTTCGTCGCGGATACGACCACGTCGCTGACGACGTACGGAGTGTAACCGAGCGCGGTCACACGCAACGCATACATACCCACCGGCACATTGCGGATCTCGAAAGTTCCGTCGTCCTCTGTCGCGACACCAAGCCGGGTACCAAGCACGATGACATTGGCGCCGATCAGGCGCTCTCCCGTCATTCTGTCGGAAACATCACCGGAAATTACGCCCGTCAGCTGAGCCGGAACCTGCGACCAGATGCGTCCGAAACCCGTGACAAATAGGAATACCAGTACTATGCGTTTCATTGTCGTGCTGAACGGATGGGGATTGGATCGAACAACTCGGACCATGGAACCGGATGAGGATCCGCAAAGTTCCGATTTGCACGCAATGCGCGTTTCGCGGGAGTGAGACGAGAGCCGATTAGACGAGCAGCTTCCCCGCTTTCATTATCAGCGTCTCATCAAACCACACATCCGGAGACCTCACCAATCCGTCCAGATGGCTCGGGACGGCGACCGATCCTCCCATCGATTTGTTGTCCCCGAAGGCAACGTGAATGGTCCCCATCACTTTTTCGTCCTCGATGATCTTGCCGGAAAGGATCGCCTTGTCATTCGTCCCGATGCCGAATTCCGCGACATTTCGCGCAGGTCGGCCATGCGGCTTCAGCAGCGCCTCCAATTCCACGGCCTGGGATCCACCCGAGATCGCCTCTGCGAACCCCTTCCGGACTTCAATGCGAAGCGGTTCACGCATCATTCCGATCCCGGCCATCGATCCATCTACAACCACGACGCCCTCCGCCTGCCCTTCGAGGGGAGCAAGATAGGCTTCACCGGTAGGCAGGTTTCCCCATTGACCCCGCTCGCGAAAAAGGCCTGAGCTTGCGTGAGCTTTCCGACCTTCGACGGGAAGAATAATGTCTGTGCCGGCAGGTGTTTTCACGCGCACAACCTTCGTCTTTTCCAGGAGACCGCAGAGTGTAACTGTGCGTACTGTAATAGCTTGGTAATCTGCGTTCATGCAACGTACCATGATCTCTTCTGTTACTCCGGGCAGCGTTGCCACCCGCGCGCCGGAGGCGCTAGCAGCCCGGCGCGCTTCCGTATGCGTCAGCGATCTGCTTGTCGGGCAAAGGACCACATCCATGCCTGGCATCAGTCGGGCGACATCGGGCGGCGGTTCTTCCCCGTTCGTCGCCCGCGGGAGCATTTCGAGCAGGAGCGGATCGGCTCCCGCTACCCGGGCGGCTTCGAACAGCGCCTGTCCGATCAATCGCATCGGGGCGTCCGTGATCACGAGGAGCCGTTCCCCGGACCGCACCCCCATGCAGTCCCTGACTGCGACAAGGGCCGCCGATGCAAGCGCCGGAGAAATCGTCATGTCAGTGCGCTTTGATAGTGATTGTTTCGAGTCCGTGAGAGCTCGGTCCGGTCTCCCGCCGGCGTAGCAGCCAGGCAAACGCAAACGCAAAGAAGCCGAGGGACGAGAAGATCCACATCCCCATTGTGTATCCCCCGGGATTCACCGCGCTTGCCGCGGAAACGTCGTTCGCCCACCCGACGACCAGATTGAAGCCGGCCAGTCCGATGTTCTGTACCATGGTCATCAGGCCGTAGGCGGTTCCCAATTTCGATTCGTCGACGATGTAGGCCACGGACGGCCACATGATGCCCGGGATCATCGAGAACGCGATCCCCATCATCGCCATCGGCACATAGAGGCTAACATGTGTGTAGGCCATGATCAGATACACGGGGATGAGAAGGAGCGAGCCGTACATCATCAGCTGAGCCCGGCGTCCGACCCGGTCGGCCAGCAGCCCGAACAACGGCGTCGCAATCATAGCGAAGACCGTCAGCATGCTGGACAGGAAACCGCCCAACTGACGCGAAGCCCCATGCGCGTCCATGAAGAACTTCACCGCGAACGTCTGGAACGGGAAGATGCCCGAATAGAACGTGACACACAGGGCCACGATGAACCAGTAGGATCTCCCGAAGTTGAAGATATCGCGGAACACAATCTTGTCGGTCGCCCCCGGCTGGCCGATCTGGTATTTGCCCACCGCCTGAGCTTCCATGATCCAGTAGAGTACCGCGCCCGCCACGCAGATCACCCCGAAGGCGACTGTGATGAACAGCGGCCACTGCCAGTTCACGAAATACTTTTCAGCCCAGGAGGGAGAATTCAACGCGACAAACGATCCCAACCGGGCGATCGTCAGATTGAGCCCGAATGCAAAGCTCAACTCCTTGCCGCGGAACCACTTCGCGATCGCGGTCGTCACCGCGACAATGAGGGATTCCGCACCGAGACCAAACACGAGACGTCCGGTCGCCATGATCCAGAGCGTGGGCGTCGCCGCCGTGATCGCCGCACCGACCAGGCACAGCACCGCGAAAATCATCGTTGAGCGCTTCGTGCCCAGCCGGTCGATGATGAATCCCCCCAGCAGGACCATGAAGACGTTGGGAATGCTGTAGATCGCCTGCAAAAGGCCGATATCGGAATCGGTGAAGCCAAGCTGGCGTGACAGCACATCGGCGAGCGGACTGATCGCATCGTAGATGTAGTAGTTCCCGAACATCGCGAGACTGATCAGAACAAGCACAGTCCAGCGGAATGCCGCGGGCGGTTGCGGCTTGGTGGGGAAAGCGGTTGTCGGTGTCGAGTCCATACGGGAGATTCTCTTCCTCATTCACGGTAAAAGAAACGGCGCCGCCCCGGTTCGGAGTCAGCGCCGTCTGATTTGGATCATGCCGTTGCCTGTCCGGCGGTCAGTTCGCGTTCCGGAGAATAGCCAGCAGGAAGTTCCAGAAGCGTTCAACGGTGTCGATGTAGATCTTCTCATCCGGTGAATGCACGCCTTCGAGCGTCGGGCCAAACGAGACCATGTCGATCCCCGGATACTTCTCGCCGATAATCCCGCACTCAAGACCGGCATGGATCGCTTTGACTTGCGGTTCCTTCCCGGCGAGCGATTTATACGTATTGCGCGCAACCTTCAGGACCGGCGAATCGAGGTTCGGCTTCCAACCCGGGTATCCCTCCGTTTGCACCACCGTCGCCCCGCCCAGTTCGAACACGGAGGCAACGGTGTGCAGAACCTCATCGATCTCGGAGGCGACCGAGCTTCGCTGACTGGTGGTCAGCACCACCGATTTCTTGTCCGTGCGGATGATCGCCACGTTCGTGGAGGTCTCGACGAGCCCGGGGATATCCGCGCTCATACGGACCACGCCGTGCGGGAGGCCGGAGATCGTCTGGAGGATCCGCTTCTGGAGCGGTTTCTTCAGGACGACGCCTTTCTTTTTCGGCGCCTCTTCCAGCGTGATCGCGAGATCCGGATCGACCGTCGCAAATTCGGCTTTGACGATCGAGTGATACTGCGAGACGATGGCACTGGCTTCGTTCAACTTGCGGGACGGAATGAAGGCGACGCACTCGGCTTCCCGGGGGATCGCGTTGCTCTTGTTTCCGCCTTCCATGGACGAGATGCGGACGCCGGCCTTGCGTTCAAGCGCGACCAGAACCCTGCCCAGGATCTTGATCGAGTTTCCACGCCCCTTGTCAATCTCCAGGCCCGAGTGTCCGCCCTTCAGGCCCTTGACCTTGATGACCACGCCGGCATGCGCCGCGGGGATCTTCTCGGCTGCCAGCTTCCACGAACCGATGGTGTTTCGTCCTCCGGAACAGCCCACGTACAGCGCACCTTCTTCCTCGGAGTCGAGATTGAGCAGTGTCCGGCTCTTGACGAACCCGGGTTGCAGGTTGTTCGCTCCGGTCAGGCCGGTCTCTTCATCGATGGTGAAAAGAAATTCCAGGGGTCCGTGCTCGAGCGACTTGTCTTCCATGATCGCCAGATTCGTCGCCACGGCGACACCATTGTCCGCGCCCAGCGTCGTGCCGTTCGCCATCAGGAGGTTCCCTTTGCGGACGAGCTCGATCGGATCCTTCTCAAAATCGTGCGTGGTCTCTTTGTTCTTTTCGCAGACCATGTCCAGGTGTCCCTGCAGGCAGATCATCGACTGCTTTTCTCGTCCTGCGGACGCCGGCTTCCGTACGACCACGTTGAGAAACTTGTCCTGCTGAACTTCGAGTCCGAGCTTCTTGGCCGTCTGAACCACGTACGCTGAGATCTGCTTTTCGTTCTTCGATCCGCGGGGGATCCGGCTGATCTCGGCAAAGTACTTCCACACCAGTTCCGGCTTCAATCCCTCAATGGCATTCGACATACGATTGCTCCCGTTAGTGTTGAGTGGCGTCGTTTCCGCGCGGCACGTCGTCGGGACCGGGCACGGAATCGTCGCCCCTCCCTCCATTACCACGACGGAGCAACCGATCAGGGTCGCTCCGTCGCCATCCGCATCCGCGTCTAGAAGACCGCCGTCGGCGGTGCCGGTTCATCCGGCTTCCCCGCCTTCGAAAGTGGAACGAAGATCAGATACGATCCCAGAATGATGAAGATCGGAATCGCCAGGTAGCCGGCGATCGACTCAAAGCCCGGAATAGTCCAGAAGGCCGGAATGCCCTCCGCCCGGTCACGCACAAAGACCACCACCGCAATGAACAATCCCATGAGCGCTTCGCCGGCGATGAGTCCCGATGCCGAGAGCACGCCTGCATTCTCCACCCGCGCCTTCTGGGCCGCATTCAATCCTTTCTTCGCCGCACGACGGTCCACATACCCGCGGATCAGACCGCCGATGAAAATTGCGAACGTCGTCTCCAGCGGCAGATACATGCCGACGGAGAACAGCATCGGGCTTTTCACACGAATGAGGATCAGCGAGATGCCGAGCGCGATGCCGACGAGCACCAGCGGCCAGGCCATTTCTCCGCCAACGATTCCCTGCGACAGCGCCGCCATCAGACCCGCCTGCGGCGCCGGAAGGTTGCCGCTGCCGAAGCCTCCGGTGGCCGGATTGCTGGCCAGATCCGAGTTATGCAAGACGTACAGCGGGAAGAACATCACCAGTCCCGCCAGGATAACGCCGATGATGTCGCCCACCTGCATCTTCGACGGCGTGCCGCCGAGGATGTGTCCCACTTTCAGATCCTGCAGCATCTCGCCGGCAACGGCCGAAGAGACGCACACGACCGCGGCCACGCCCAGCACCGCCGCAACGCCCTGAATACCGGTCGCGCCGATGATGACCATCGTCAGCGCCGCGACGACAGTCGTGGCGAGCGTCAGGCCGGAGATCGGATTATTGGATGAGCCGATCATTCCGACGAGATTGCCCGACACCGCCGCGAAGAAGAATCCCGCGACCAGCATCACGATCGCCGCCAGAATCGCGCCCAGATACATCTGCGTGAAGTAGAAGTACAGCGCGATCATCAGGGCGAACACGACGACGATGCCCAGGATGACCGATTTGAACGGAAGATCCCGTTGCGTCCGCTCGCTCGGCGCTGCCGCCACGGCCGACTTCCGGACATCCTGAATACCGCGCTTGATGCCCAACACGAGATTCTTGCGCATTTTCCAGAGCGTATAGACTGCACCGACCAGCATGCCACCGACGGCAATCGGGCGCACGATGTACATGTAGAAGTGGTTCGCCAGCGCGCCCCATGCCGCGACCGAGTCGCCATTGTGAAGCGCCAGATAGGCGTCAATCTTCAGCGGACCCAGGAAGAACACCAGCAGAGGGACGAACAGCCCCCACGCCAGCAAGCCGCCGGCGAAGTTGAGCGCGCCGAGTTCCGGTCCGATGATGTATCCCACGCCGATGTAGGCCGGTGTCGCGGCCGGTGCCGAGACGGTCGTGATGCCACCGCCCAGGACCTTCTCCGCATTCTCCTTCAGGCCGAGCTTCACAAAGGATTCCTTGACCTGCCCCACCATCACCTGGAAGCTGTTGGAGCTGTGGAAAATCCCCAGACCGTCCATCAGCTTGATCACGGCGCCGACACCCATGGCTTTAAACAGCTGCAAGGCTGCATCCGCTCCGCGCTGACCGGCTTTGTGGATCTCCGACGCCGCCACGGATTCCGGGAACGGAAGCGTCTGGTCTTCCACCATCACGCGACGCAGGATCGTGACGAACAGGATGCCGAGAATGCCGCCGAGGATCATCAGAGAGGCGGCGGTCAGATACTCCGTCATCATGTTCTCGGCGGTGAAGTGCCAGATATGGAGAATGACGAACGCCGGAATCGTGAAGATCGCTCCCGCAGCAACCGATTCGCCGATGGAGCCGACCGTTCGGGCGAAGTTCTCTTCGAGAATCGATCCCTTCATCAGTCGAAGAACCGCCATTCCGATGACTGCGGCCGGATACGTGGCAGCGATGGTCATGCCGGCTTTCAGTCCGAGATACGCGTTTGCGGCGCCGAGAACCACGCACATCACCAGTCCGATCAGCAGCGCGCGGACGGTGAATTCGCGCATCGTCGTGTCGCTCGGGACGTACGACCGGAATCCCGATCCTGCTCCACCTGTGCTGTTCACATCTGCCATCGGTGTCTCCTTTTGTAGAGTGTTCAATCAGCGGACGAACAGTGCTTTCGTGATATACCAGGCCATGTGGGGATTTTCCTTCAGCCGGCGAGTCGAATACGCGTACCACTGCTCGCCGTACGGGACGTACACCCGCAGCCGGTGCCCCGCTGCGACCAGCTGGTCGCGGCGATTCTCCCGGACGCCCAGCAGCATCTGAAACTCATACTGATCCGTGCGCATGCTGCGCTTCTTCAATTCGTCGATTGCATGATCGATGAGAACGTCGTCGTGCGTCGCGATACCGACGTAGGCTCCGCCGTCCAGAAGCATCCGGAGCAGCGCCTTATAGTTCTCGCGGATTTCCTCGCGATCTTTGAACGCAATGGCGGGCGATTCATTGTAGATGCCCTTGCAAAGGCGCACATTGAGGCCGTCCTTGAGAAGTGTCGCCACATCGGCCTGACTGCGCCGCAGATAGGCCTGGATCACGATGCCGAGGTTCGTGAATCCCTCCTTCCGAAACCGTCGGTACATATCGAGCGTCAGGTCCGTGGTCGTGGCGTCTTCCATGTCGATCCGTACGAAATTCGCCTGATCCCGAGCCTGCACGACGATTTCACGGATGCGCTGATAGCACGCCTCCGGGTCCAGCTTGAGGCCCAGCTGAGTCGGTTTCACCGATACGTTGGATTGAAGCCGGTTGTCGCGAATCGTGTCAAACATGCCCCGAATACCGGCATGCACTTCGGCGGCTTCGGAGATTTGTGTAATATCCTCCCCGAGGAGGTCCATCGTCGCCATCATGGAGCGCTCGTTGAGAGACTTCACCATGCGCACGGCATCCGGCAATGTGGTGCCGGCAATATATCGTTTCGCCACCTGTCCGACAACCGCTTTCGGAATGATCGGCAGCGCGGTCACCACAAGCTTATTCAACAGGGACATATCGGTAATCGTCTGAAGGAAATTCTGAGGGCTTGGTCGGCTACATCAACGGGGTCAATATACCCACCACTGCGTACAAAATCAACAAAAAACCCTCCGAACAAGGAGGGTTTTGGCGATAGACGCACGTGCGAAAGGATGTTCAGAACGAGAACACGAGGCTGACCTTCGGTTCAATGCGGCGCTGGGTCTCGTAGCCGACAACGTTGCCCGCCGCATCCTTCTTCTGCGCCCAGGTCCATTGGTACAGTGTCGAGACGAGGAGGTACGGAACGGGTTTATATCCGATCTGCGCGTACAGGATGGAATTCTCGTCCAGTTTCAGCAACGGCCCGATGTTCTTTCGGTCATATCCGCCGCCGACGACGATTGCCGGGATCACGTTGCCGGTCTCAAGTTCAAGATGCAGCACGCCTGCGTTCGGCACGCCCAGCGGCGCCTGATAGCCACCCACGACGTTGATGGTGTTCAGAATGCTGACCAGCAGCTCGCCGTAATAGCCCTGCACGGCCCGGGCGGCATCCAATGCCATCGCTTTGCTCACGAATCGCACAGAATCGAGCGGAACGTACCGCTCCCGCTCGTACATTGCATCAAAATACGAGGGCAAGAAATGATCACCGATGAAGCGTCGCTCGTACTTCGCCGCAATCGTCAGTAATCCCATGCCGCCGACATGCAGGTCGATGCCCGCGGCCGAACCGCTGCCGTAGTTGGCGATCTTGGCATGGTCAAAATACAGCGTGGAGCGAAGCATCGAGAGCGAGAGCAGCGGCAGTCCGACGTCGAATCCGTACACCGCCATTGCACCGTCATCGGTGATCGTGCCGTTCGTCGAGTTATACTTCTTTCCGGCATCTCGGTTCAGGTCCGTCGCATACGTGATGCCCGTCTCCAGCCCGCCAATGATCGGGATCCTGCCGACGGTCGTGAACTTCAACGGCCGGACATATCCGCGCAATCCGAGTACCCCGCGTCCGGCGAAGTCGCTGTACATCGATTCCAGCCCGAACTTTTCGAAATTCACGTCCAGTTCCATTCCCGTCTTGCGCAGATCGTAGCTGGATGAATTCCGATAGTTGTACATAATGAAGCCGTGTCCCAACAGGGCGTAATCTAGCTGCCCAAGCCGGATGTAGAAGGGATCACCCTTCTGCGCCCATCGGACATACCGGATCATGCGCAGATAATCGCCGAACGTTTCATAATCGCCGGCGCGCAGCTTGCCGGACGTGCTGAAGCGCAGGTTCACGTCCAGACCGACGCCCAGCTTGCCGAAGGCCACTTCCGGGGCGATGTTGACCAGATAATATGTCTCGCCGTTGATGAATGTGGCCCCGAATCCGATCGGCACGGAGCCGCTGTTCTGCTTCTTCGCCGCCATCGACGTCTGCGCCGACAGCGTGCCCATCGTCAGCACGGACAGCACAAGTGCCGCCGTCATGTATCGAAGTGCTTTCATGCGACCTCCTGTATCACAGTGGTTGTCCAGCTACATTCCGAACAGTATCCGGCAGATAATCACGGCGCCGAGCATACCGGCCGCGTCCGCGATGAGACCGGCGGCGACCGCATGCCGGGTGTTCTTCACGCCGACCGATCCGAAATAGACGGCCAATACGTAGAATGTGGTCTCGGAACTGCCGTACATCGTCGAAGCCAGAATGCCGATGAATGAATCCGGTCCATGCGTCTTCATCAGTTCCGTCATGATCCCCAGCGATCCGCTGCCCGAGAGCGGACGCATCAGCGCCATTGGAAGTGCCTCCGACGGCATGCCGATCAGATTCGTCAGCGGCGAAAGCGCCGACGTCAGCACATCCATCGCACCGCTCGCCCGAAAGACACCGATGGCAAACAACATGGCCACAAGATACGGAATAATCCGGACGGCCGTGTTGAACCCGTCTTTGGCCCCCTCGACGAACACCTCGTACACGCGGACTTTCTTCGCGTAGCCCCACGCCAGGAACGCCGCGATCATCAGCGGGATCGCCAGCACAGCGACCAGATTCAGGATCGTGCGAAAGAGATCAGCCATTGCTCTTCTCCTCTTCCGCGGGCGGGGTCACCGCCAGATCCTTCTTATACCGCGGCAGGCGCTGAAGCAGGCGCGACGCGGTGATACCCGCAATGGTCGCGCAACCCGCGCCGAAGATCGATGTGCCGATGATGATGCCCGGATTAACCGAGCCGGCAGCTGCCCGAACAGCGATCGCCGTCGCCGGAATCAGGATCAGTCCGCCCGTGTTGATCGCCAGGAACGTCACCATCGCATTGGTCGCAGTGCCCGGTTTGGGATTGAGCTTGTTGAGTTCTTCCATGGCCTTGAGCCCGATGGGCGTCGCGGCATTACTCAGTCCCAGCATATTTGCCGCAGTGTTCATGATGATACTGCCGATGGCCGGGTGATCGGGCGGAATATCCGGAAACAGGCGCCGGGTGACCGGAGTCAGCAGGCGCGTGAGCACGCGAACGAGGCCTGCATCTTCCGCGATCTTGATCAATCCAAGCCAGAGGGCCATGACCCCGATCAGACCGATGGCGATCTCCACGGCGGTATTGGCAAAGTCGATCGCCGCCTGCGTGACCGCCTTCAGTTTCACAAACCGGATCGGCTCAATCACGAGGCTCACTTTCATCCTTCCATCCGCTTCCGTGGGTGACAGGCGCGTGACTCTTCCGGAAAGTCTGTCCTTTACCGACGCGGACTTCCCCATTGTCTGCCAGAAGGCCGGGGTGAGATCGGTGCAGGCGAAGGAGAAGCTCCCGGTCCCGTCCGGAGCGACGGTCAGCGTGACCGGTTGCTGGATGGCGCTGTCCGGCGCCGGAATACCATAGAACGCCCCGAAATCGGCCGCGCTCATGGTGAGCGCGCCTTCCCATGTCTGTTTGCCCCCTCCGGGTACTCGCGTGGCTTGAAATTCGGCCGTGAGCGGGACATCATTCCGGTAGCGGTTCCGGACCTCATCCGAAATGTCGTTGCCTGCGGCAACCAGTAGTGATATGACAATGAGGCCCATCCAGATGTAATTCAGCATGCCGTCTGTCGGTCCTTATAAGAGTGCGGGGTGGGGAAGGAAACCTGAGGATGCGTCCGGCGATTCGGCACGCGGGGTGGCACCAACGGTTGGACGCACAGCGATCAACAATGAATCCCTTCGCGGAATGGTCGGTCCATCATGAAGGAACGCGCAGCGCCGCCGGTATGCACCGAACGACACACAAATATTGCGCTTTCGTCCGCAAAATCCAAGCGGAATTTCCGCGAAACGCCAGCACGAGAGAGGAACACGTCCGGGTTCGGAGGGTGCCCGCACACGCAGATTCATCATCCGTGCGCGCAGGCATGCGTTGCGTCCTGCAACTTCGTTCCGACCCTGAGGTGGTCGAAAAGATCACTCCTCCGACCGGATCTCGCGCTTGAAGCGCTCTTCGAACACCGTGTAGAGGAGCGGGATGAAGAAAAGTGTCAGGGACGTGGAGAACGTCAGACCGCCGATCACTGCGATCGCAAGCGGTGCCTGCGTCGATTCACCGCCGAGACCGATCGCCATGGGGATCAAACCGAGAACCGTCGCCAGTGACGTCATCAGGATCGGCTTCAACCGTGTGCGTCCACCCCGCACGATCGCTTCGTGCAGCTCCACTCCTGTTGCCCGAAGCTTGTTGGTGTAATCAACGAGCAGGATGCCGTTGCTGACGACGATTCCCACCATCACGATCACGCCCTGGAACGACGTAACCGACAAAGTGGTGTTGGTGAGGAACAGCGTCCAGAGGGTCCCGGCGATGCCGAGGGGAACCGTGAACATGATGATGAACGGATCGATGAGCGACTGGAATTGCGACGCCATCACCACATACACGAGCAGGATCGCCAGACCGAACGCCAGGAGCAGGTCGCGGAACGTCTTCTGCTGCTGTTCCACGTTGCCGGTCAGGACCAGCTCGAATCCCGGCGGAACGTTCAGCTTCGACATCTGAGCGCGAATGTCACCTGCCACGCTGCCCAGATCCCGGCCGCTGACGTTGGCCGTGACATCCACGATCCGCTGCTGATACTTGCGGTCGATCTGCACCGGAGCGGCCGTGCGCTCGATGGTCGCGATCGTGCCGAGTTGGACTTGCTGACCGCCCGTCGTCGCCACCACGATCTTCTTCAGATCGTCGATGTTCGACCGATAATCTTCGTTCAACCGAACCAGGATATCATACGGATTCCCTGTTTTCGGGTCTGTGAATGTCGACGCGACCGTTCCGTTGATGCACGTGTTGATCGTATTCGAGATCGTTGCGACACTGATCCCGAGAACACCGGCCTTTTCGCGGTCGATACGCACGCGAAGTTCCGGAAGGTTGTCATCGCGACTCACCTGAACGTCCACCGCCCCGGGCGTTGCGCGGACGATCGACGCAACGTCTGCCGCCAGACGCGATCCGGTATCCAGGTCGAATCCGCGGACTTCCACGTCGATCGGGGCGGACGAGCCGAAGTTCATCAGGAACCGGAGCAGCCCGCCCTGGTTGATGAACACCTGTGCGCCCGGGATCTTCATGAGTTTGGGGCGAAGTTGTCTGATGATCTCAAAGACATCCCGGTGCCGCTGCTCCGCCGGGATCAAGGCCACCTGAATACTCCCCGCATGGCTTCCGGAATTTCTGCTGAACGGATTGGCCGATCGCGCCGAAGGAACACCGACGTCGCTGATGATCGTCTGCACCTCCGGCACGGAGGACGTCACGATGCTCTCGATCTGCTTCGCCACGGCGTCGGTGATCTCGTGCCGCGTACCGACCGGCAACTTGAGCGTGATCGTGAACTGTCCCTCGTCCTGATCGGGGAAGAACTCCGTTCCGATCACGAAGAGAAGCCCGAAGGAGAGCAACGCAAATCCCGATACGCTGGACAGAATGAGCCGGCGGTGACGCATCGCGGCCCGCAGTCGGCCTTCATACCACCGGTCGATGCGATCCAGCGCATCGTGCGCCCAGACGCGCATCCGATCCGAGAAGACTGCGGACTCCCGGTTCAGTTCTTTTTCCGGCGGCAGATAGTGCATGCACATCAACGGCGTCACGGTTCGCGACACGAAGAACGAGCCGAACAGCGCCACCGCAATGGTGATAGTCAGCGGAATAAAGAGCAGCTTGGCGATCCCCGTCAGGAACACGACGGGCAGAAACACGATCACCGTGGTAAGCGTCGAGACGAAGATCGGTGCCGCCACCTCTTTCGCGGCGTCGAGCGTCGCCTCCAGCTTCGATTGACCCTGACGGCGCATGTTGTAATGACGGGAGATCGCCTCCAGTTCGACGATCGAGTCATCCACCAGACGCCCCACCGCGAGCGCCAATCCGCCGAAGGTCATGATGTTCAGCGTGATGTTGCCGAAGCGAAAGAGGATGAACGTAATGAGGATCGACAGCGGGATGGCGACCGCAATAATCACCGTACCGCGGAAATTCCGCAGAAACAGAAGGATGATGATCATTGCCAGGACGGCGCCCAGCGTCGCCTCGCGCTGCAGGCCGGAGATCGTCTGACGGATGTACAGCGACTGGTCAAATGAGACCGACATCTTCACGCCTTCCGGAATTCCGCTGAGTTTCGGAAGGTTCCGCACGACATTATCCACCACATCCACCGTGTTGGCGCTTGCCAGCTTCTGGACGCGCAGGGACAGCCCCGGCTTGCCGTTCACGCGGATGGTCTCGGTCTGCTCCTGGTAGCTGTCTTCCACGCTTCCGATGTCGCGCACTCGCACCGGCACGTCGTTGATGACGCGGACGACGATATCCTCCATTGGCTGGACGACATTGAACCGGCTCTCCGTCTTCAGTGAATAGTCGAAGGGACCGCTCTTCAAGTCGCCGGACGGAATGATCAGATTGGAGTTCGCGACGGCAGACAGCACGGAGGCCACCGGGATCTGCAGTGCCTGCAGGCGGTTCCGGTCGAGCGTCACATGGATCTCACGGATCTTGCCGCCCACCACCTGGGCGGAGGCGACACCGGAGAGATGCTCGATCTGCGGCTCAATGACGTTGAACGCCAGGTCGTACAGGTCCCGTTCGTCCATGTCAGCCGAGACCGCGATATTGCAGACCGGTATGTTGGTGATGTCGAACCGGAGGACGGACGGCTGTGAAATTCCATCCGGCAATTGCGTCAGAATCCGGTTCACGCGCTGGACGACATCGACGAGACTGACGTCGAGATTCGTGCCCCAGTTGAAGTTGATGCGAACCTGTGAAATGCCTTCCCGCGTGGATGACTGCACATAGTTCACGTCACTGACGGAACTCACACCCCGCTCGATGATCCGGGTGACGGACTGTTCCATGTCGAGCGGTCCTGCGCCCGGATAGTAAGCGACCGTAGTGACCACGGGAATGCTGATATCCGGAAGCAGATCCACCGGAAGCTGCTGGAAGGAAATGAATCCGAGGACGACAATGACCAGGGCGAACAGAAAGGTCGAGATCGGGTACCGAAGCGCGAGACGGGTCAGCCACATAGAGCAATACTACGGTTGGATGGAGATGGCACCGCCGTTGCGAACGAACTGCTGGCCGGCGACGATGATGGATTCTGGGCCGGTCAGGCCGGACAGGACTTCCGCCCGTGAGGTTTCCTCCAGGCCCGTCCGAATGCGGACCTGACGAGCGGTCTGGCCGTCGGCCACGAAGACGTACTTGCCGGTGGCGTCGCGGAGGATGCAGTCCAAAGGAATCGTCAGCGCGTTGTCATGCCGGGCGAGCGTCAGCCGCACGGTCGCGAACATGCCCGGCTTGATCTCCTGCCCGCGGTTGGGGACGCGGATTTCGATCGCCATCGTCCGGGTCGCGAGATCCAACGCTTCGCTGAAGCGGGTCACGACCCCTTCAAATTCTCTTCCCGGGAGGGCATCGACCATCACGCGCGCCCGGCGGACCCGGTACACGGAGGGCACATCTTTTTCCGGGACCATCACGATCAGCTTGACGGTATCCAGATCCATGAGCGTGAACATCGTGGAGACATTGGCCGTCAGCACCGCGCCGACATCCACGAAGCGCCGGGTGATCACGCCGCTGAACGGCGCGCGAATGCGGGCGTAGCTCAATCGGGTCGCCGCGAGTTCCCGGTTCGCCAGCGCGACCTTCATCGTCGCCTCTGCGTTATCCACGTCCTGCTGGGAGGACAAGGCTTTATCAAACAGTTGCAGGATCCGCTGGTAGGTCGCACGGCTGTTCTGGTAGGTTGCCGCCGCCTGCATATACTGTTCACGCAGTTCCGTGGAGTCGATCACCGCGAGGAGTTGACCGTCCCGGACCGGCGTTCCCATCTCCACAGAGAACCGGTCGAGCGTCCCTCCCACTTTCGGGATGATGCTGGTCTGGCGGACGGGCAGAACATCCCCCGTCAGATCCAGACGATAGATGACGGTGTCGCGCGACGGCTGCTGCACACGAACGACCGGGGCCGAGGAACGCCGGTTGTCCCCTCCTCCCTTTCCGGCAAGACGGAACGCCACAACGATAGCCACCACGATCAGCGCGGGGATGCTGTACTTCCAGAACCGATTCACAGGAATTCCTTCGACTTCAGCGTTTGCTTATCGTCCGGGACGAGAGGCATGACGGCGCTCTTCCCGTGCCTTCACTTCCTTCAAGTATTCATCGAACAGCGTGTTCTGTTCAGGCGACAGGAGTCTCCGGATCTCCTGCCGTGTCGAGTCTCGTACCGAGAGCATCGCGCTTCGGTACTGATCGAACTTCCGTCTTCGCTGTTCCAGAATAGTGTCCACTTGCGCGATCTGAGCATTATTCAAACGCAGTCGCTCCGCGAACGCCTTCATCATGTCGATCTGGTTCTCGGATCGTCTCTCGAACCGCAAGCTCTCCCAGGATCTCAGGGCCGTTCCGCCCACGAGCACTCCCAGAACGAACGAGACCAGAATGAAGAGGAGGGTCTTGGTCTTAGGATTCACGGCATACCGCCTTTCATCGTGTCACCACGGCGAGCAGGACGTCGCTCTTGGTCAGCTCGTCCGGTTTCATCAGCACCCCCGTGATCGTTGTATCCTGCACCGAAGAAAGAATCATATGTTCGCTGGCCGACTCACGCGGGCTCAAGGCCGTCAGCGTCGCCAGGAGTATCGCCGCCGTGAGCGCAAGTCCCATCACCGCATTCCGTGCGAGACGCTCCACCGCGACCCACGAATCGACCCGGGCGTCCTGGTATCGCGCCCGCTCGACCACCGATACGGCAAACGACGGATCCAGGTCCAGCTCGGCGGCATCCCGGATCGCATGCCGGAGCGTCTTGAGATCCTCCGCGTAGGCACGGCAGTCAGCACACGACGCCAGGTGAGTTACAACATCCTTTGTCTCATCGGCGGACAGTTCCCCGTCAAACCGGCGGGAGATGCGTTCTTTCCAGTCATCGTGTCTCATGATTCACCTCGCATGTACTCTTCGAGCTGTTCGCGGAGTTCCGAACGTGCCCGGAACAACCGTGACTTCACGGCTTGAACAGAAATGCCCAGGATGTTCGCAATTTCATCGTACGGAAGATCCTGATATTCCCGGAGGATCAGGATCTGACGGTGCAGCGGCGACAATGCCTGAAGCGCATCGACGACTTTCTGGCGCCGTTCTTCGCGGAGCAGCTCATCTTCCGGCGTCGTGGACGCTGGCGGTTCGAACGACGGATGGTCGCCATCTTCCGCGAGGAAGTCGAGGGAGAGCACGCGCCGCAGCTTCCGTCGCCGGATCTCGTCAATGCAGAGATTCAGCGTGATCCGATACAACCAGGAAAAGAACGAAGACTCAAAATTGAAGCGACCGACGGACCGGTGAACCCGGATGAACACTTCCTGTACAAGATCGTCGAGCCCGTCGCGCGAACCCATGGTCAAATAGATCAGGTTCGCCACTTGCCGCTGATACCGCCTCACCAGTTGTGCAAAGGCGGCATCATCACCGTCCTTGACACGGTGAACCAACTCGCGGTCGTCCGTCGTAGACGCTTTCTTGGACACGGGATAGACGGATTAGGGAAAGAAATGTTTCTCAGAAAATGGACAGGGTGGTCGTACGAAAGGGTTCGGGCTTCCTTCGGCCGGCGATTTAGTCAAATGCCTCCGCAATGACGCCTCCTCCGGCGAGGTCGTCCCCCGCGTAGAAGACCACCGATTGCCCGGGCGTAATGGCCCGTTTTGGCGCGTCAAACGTGACGTGAACCGCTGACGGCCCTTCGGCCACAACGGTAGCGGCCGTCGGGTCATCCTTGTACCGCACCTTCACACCCGCCCGGAAGGGTTGTTCCGGCCGGCTCATGCCGGACCAGTGCACCTGGATCGCCCGAAGAGACCGGTGCATCAGTTCAGTCTCCGGGCCGATCCGCACCGTGTTCGTGGCCTTGTCGATGCCCGTGACGTACATCTTGCGCCCGTACGCCCCGATGCCCTTCCGCTGGCCGATGGTATAGAAGGGATACCCCGCATGCGTGCCGACGACTTTCCCATCCTGCACGATGGACCCGCCCGCGACGCGGCTGTCGAGACCGGCGGTCCGCTCCCGGAGAAATCGGTCGTAGCGATTGTCCGGAACGAAACAGATCTCAAAACTTTCCTGCTTGTTTGCATTCCGGAGGCCGAGCGCTTCGGCCCGCTTGCGCACGTCCGGCTTCGTCAGTCCGCCGACGGGAAACATCGTTCGTCGAAGGGCATCCTGCGGCACCGACCAGAGCGCATACGACTGATCCTTATCGATGTATCGCGCACGTGACAGCACCGCGCGCCCCAACTGTTCATCGTGTCGAATGCGAACGTAGTGCCCGGTCGCGATGAAGTCCGCACCGAGCGCGTCAGCCTTCCGCAACAACTCGCCCCACTTGATGCTGCGGTTGCAGATCACGCACGGATTCGGCGTCCGACCCTGCAGATATTCATCGACGAAGTTTTCGATCACTTCGCGCCGGAACGCATCGCGGAAGTCGACGACGTAATGCGGGATGCCGAGATGCGCGGCCGCCCGCCGGGCGTCCTGCACGGCGCCGAGACCGCAACAGGATGCTTCATTCTCGGCATTACCTCCCACTTCGTCGAAGTCGTACGTCTTCATCGTGATCCCGATGACGGCGTATCCCTGCTCGAGCAGCAGGGCGGCAGCGACTGAGGAATCAACGCCTCCGCTCATGCCGACGACAACGGTCTTCTTCTCCATCTGAACAGCCGCATTCCTTCCGCACGTTTCGCGCCGTCGGCAAACACCCGGCGCATTTCCCTGTTCCTCTCCTCACTTCTGTCCGGCGAGCCACCTTGAGCCTCGCTATGGGAACCCGATCACACCTTCCGCCTGCACACGCCACTGCGACCGGATGTCGTGAGCGCCGAACGGATTGTAAATTGGCCCGGCGGACGACCGACTGACTTCATTTTGCACATACTTTGCCGAAAGTTCAAGACCGCCGCCAAGCTGGCACCGCGCACCGATGTACCAGCGCGTCCCATCCCCGCTCATCGTGATCAATTCCGTCTCTCCGGGAACACCCTGCTCCGAATCGTACAGAACAACTCCTTCATCCCGCACACCGGAGATGCAGAAGCCGCTTCGGAGCACCAGCCAGCCGCCGGAACGCCAGCTGATCTCCTGCCGCACGAGCATCCCCGACCCGCGTGAGCCCGTGCCTTCTGTGGCGATGCCCGACCAGCGCACCCTGGTCTCGAGGCTGAACATGTCGCGCACCGTGTGACGGACACACCACTGGAATGTCCGACGGGACTGCGCATAGCGGCGGTCCATCACCTCCGTCCCCTCCATCGCCTCCCGGGTCGTTTGAATGACGCGCAACCGAGCCTGCAATCGAACGCGTGTGCTTCGCGCGACGGTGATTCCGATGTCGCCGAGCATATCATGACCCGCCCACGGGAGGCCGTTCCATGTTCGCGGCGCTCCGAACGTGAATTCGTCGACGCGAAACAATGCGGTCACCGCCCGATGAACCCGCATATCCGCCGCCGTCGTGACTCCGCGTTCCCGTTGCCCCTGCACACGACCCGCGCTCGGTGCATTGCCCTGGATACTGACGAATCCGTCTCCGTAGCTGCGACCTTCGATCGACACAGTGCACCAGTCGGATGCGTTGAGCCAAAGAGCGATCGTACCGCCGCCTCTGCCGCCATCGGACTGCGCGTACTCTCCGGACACCCGCAGCCGGGATCCCGTCAGCCGAAATCCTACCGACCCGGCGCGCGCTGACGATGCGTTGATGATCATGCAACGCTCCGGCAGCCGCGTGGTACACAGGGCCGTTTCGATGGCAAACCAATCCGTGACGGCCGCCGCACAGAAGCCGCCCAGGGATTCCATCCGCACCTGCGTCGAACGAACAGCGGTGCGGGATACACTCGAGATACCATATTCGCTGAGCGAGACAATACCGTCATCTTCCGAGATCCGGGCACCCACATCCCTTCTCGACACAAAGATTGCCGAGCGGACGGAGCCGGCGTGAAATTCGAGCGCACAACCCCGGAGTGTTCCCGTGCGCAGCGCCGACGACGACGGGACCGCACCACGGGCACTCATTCCGTCCGCCGTCGGACCGAACGAACGGTCCCGCGAGAAGACTCTCCACAGAACAAGCCCTCTCCCAGCTTCCATGCCAAAGTCACCGGCCAGGACGGAGATACCGTACGTCGGTATGCTGATGCGGGTATACCAGGATGGATCACGGAAGGCGTGCTGCGGCACATCGACGCCATCCCCGATCATTATCCCGTCGAGCTGGATCGCATTATCACCGACCCGAACGCCACGCAGGCGCAGGCGGGCCTGCGATCGGGCGTTTTCCGCATCGCTCATCTGCCCCGAACCTCGGAGGCGCACCTCGACAGTCCCGGACTTCGCGTACTCTGTCGGACGGATTGTGAGATATCGCCCGATACGACGCACACGTTCGGCGGACAGACCGGGCACCATCGCGAGATCCGCGATCTTCTGAAACCGCTGTTCCAGCCTGGTCTGCACGATCGACTCTGCAAGCACGGCATCGATGTCCGGGATCTGCATGAACTCGTTTGCGCTGCAGGTGTTCACATCGAGCGGGTGGATCTCCAGGTCGTCCAACACCGCCACTGCAGCGGCATCAGAGTTCTGGTCATCCAGGATATCCGCATCCGGGACGAGCGTGAGGTCCGTGTCCACTGTATCGGTCAGTTGTCTCGCTTCCGCCGTGACAGAGAGCAGAGCAATGCAAAGCAGACTGCGGATCATTCGGAGTCGCCTCCCGCTGGCATGATGAATCCAATCTCGATCTGCTCCGACCAGCCGAGATCAGCGTGCATCCAGGCTGCGGCCCCAACCACAATCCCGTTCATCCCGACGTCGATCCCGGCCGAGAACACATCCGGGTCTGTCGTCAATCCAAGACGAACCTTCACGCCATCCACGATCGAATACGCGGCTCCTCCGCCGACGGTCGGCGGTGTGTGCTCCTCGAGCCCGACGCCGACAACGGCAAGGAAGTGTTCCGCAGCCTGAAACGACATATCGGAGCGGACACGCGAGGGTGCGCGCTCCAGGCCCCGCACGATCCAATTGCGAGTCGGGTTCTCGACCACAGTTCCGATGGTCAGCAAGTCGCCGGCATCGACCAGGAGACCAACCGTCAGTGCCCAGTACCGGACCGATCCGTACCGTTGGAAGCTCATCTGTTCGCCGCACACGCCCACGCCGATGGCCACGGACTCCGTCACTGAGGCCGCACCCGCGAGCATACCGCCTTCGACATGGAACAGCGGGCTCCCTTCCGAAACCGCGACAAGACCGGATCCGACTGTTCTGCCCGACCACGTTACCCCGAGGCCAAACCGGCGCAGTTCAGAAAGTCCGAACAACGCGGGGCGGACCCCGGCGACGATTCCGAGATGCACCGAATCCGACAATCCGGCAGGATTGACCGCCGGACCCCATCCGGGAATCCGCATCGAAGCCCCGCACCCGCCCAGTGCGCAAACCTCCGCACTCAATCGTTCGTCGAGCGCGAGGAACTGTGCCGTCGACCGTCCGGGACAGATCAGGGCGAGTACGCACAGCGTGTTGCCGCATCTGCGGAAAATCCCTATATTGTGCACGGTGAAATTCCCCCTCGAGGTGAGCATGAAACGCGTTCTGGCCTTCCTGATCCTCTTTCCCCTATTCCCATTCGCAACAGTCATCGCGCAGGAATTGAATTGCACGGTGACCGTGAACCTCGAGAGCATCCCCTCGGCACAGCGGGACTACCTCCGGAGTTTCAAGGACGATCTGGAGCGGTACCTGAACAATACCCGGTTCACAACGGAAGACATGCTCGGCGACCGGATCCAATGCACTATGGATGTATTCTTCAAGTCGGTTGTGGGGGACAACCGGTATCAGGCGCAGGTATTCGTGGGGAGCCAGCGGCCGATCTACGTGGGGAACGACAAATCGGACAAAGTCACGCCGGTCATTCGGATCATGGACGGAAGCTGGGAGTTTACGTACGTGCCGAACCAGCGAATGCTTCAGGACGATCTGACGTTCGATCCGCTGTCAGACGTGCTGGATTTCTACGCGTACATGATCATCGGGTTCGACCTGGAGACGTACACCCCCATGTCCGGTTCACCGTATTTTCGGAAGGCACTGAATATCTGCCAACAGGGGGCCGCCAGCAGCTACTCTGCAGATTGGAAGCTTTCGACGACAACATACAGCCGTTCGGGTCTCGCGGACGAACTGAATAACGGAAAGTACAACGCGTTCCGCACGGCCTTCAACAGCTACCACTTCGACGGTCTTGATCTTCTGGCCACTGACAGGCCCGCCGGGCTTGCGAACATGCTGAAGGCAATCCAGACGATCAGCGACATCCGCTCACGGCAAAATCCGACCAGCATCCTCGTGAAGCTGTTCTTCGACGCAAAATACAAGGAGATCGGCGACACGTTCGTCGGCTCCGGCGATTATACGGTCTTCGATAAGCTGTCGGAACTTGACGAGCAGCACCGCTCCTACTACCAGGACAAGAAAGCCGGTCGCTAGCGCGCGTCGAGCGACACGGACAGGATCCGGTCACCGATCTGGATCCGGTCCACCGCCGTCATCCCCTCGATGACGCGGGCAAAGATCGTATAGCGTCCGTCGAGGTGCGGCGTCGGGCAATGCGTAATGAAGAACTGGCACCCCTCGGTGTCCTTTCCCGCACTCGCGATCCCGCAGGTCCCCCGTTTGTACTCCTCCGTCGAAATCTCCGTTCGGATGGTGAATCCGGGCCCGCCCCATCCGTCTCCGCGCGGGTCGCCCCCCTGCACCACGAAGTTGGGCACGACGCGGTGGAAGGTCAACCCGTCATAGAATCCGCTGCGGACCAGCTTCACGAACGTCACGACCGTCCACGGGGCGGCGTCCGGAAGCAACTCGAGCTTCACCCCACCGCGCGACGTGATCATCGAGACGATCGGATGGCTTCGCGCCCATGCAAGTGTTGCCCAGTCTTCGTCGATGTGCTGTGGACGCCGGTATACCGCCGTGGCATCACCGTCGTCCCGTCCGGTCAACCGTTGAAGCGCCGTCCGCGCCGCTTCCGCCACCGTGACATCCGCATCATTGCGAAGCGGCTGGAGAGCGGATGCGCAGGTGGAATCACCCACAAGTCCCAGCGTACCGATCACGGCCTGCATGGCTTCCGCATCCTCAGCGCTCTTCATGTGTCGCAGCGCCTCGCACAAACCCGAACGAATGGCGGCCTGTTGTCGTGCATCGAACGCAAGCCCCCACACCACCGAATCCGCGAAGAAGCCGGCGACCACCGTCGCCAGTCCGCCATCATGTCGTTCGAGCGTCTGCAGTCCCGAACGAACCAGCATCGCAGGGATCGGAGCCCAGGAAGTGCTGTCCCGTTTCAGGATCTGCACAACGGGCGGCACCACCACACGATGCAAGAAGTCCCACGCCGCCATCGCCACCCGCACGGAATCATGGTCCAGATTCTGCATCAGGATGTGCAAACTCGGACGCGAGGCATGCTGCGCCACGCCCTCGAGAATCTTCGCCTTCAACTGCGGGGGCACGCTGGGACGGTTGAGAAGCGGCAGCACACGGTTCAGATCGACCTCGAACTGTCGCCCGGTTGCCACGATGGCCTCGCCCTGAACGGCTTCGATCTGACCCGACCCCCCCGCGGAGAGCATCCGCAACGCGGCGCGAATCGTGTCCCGTTGGGCAGTGGAATCCTTGAGGACCGACGGTGACAGAGCTGTCACTCCCTGAAGCGCAGTAATCACAACGTGGGGATTGGAGTCGGACAGCCCCGCCGTCAGCATGCGGAGAAGCACCGGATGCGCAGCGGCCTGCTGCGCGGCAGCACGCATCAGTTGGACCTGGACACGCCAGTCGGGCCGATTCTGCTCGGCGGCATACAGTTCCTGCAGAATGACCACTGCCGTATCCGAACTGCTTCTGCCGAGCAATGGAGCGAGTTGCATGCGCACGTCCGGATCCGGATCAAGGCACAACGCACGCAACCGCATGGAATGAGCAGCGATCCCTTTGTCTGTCTCCGCATTCGGTGCCACACGCCACAATGCATACAGCGCCCTCCAGCGCACGTCCGGCGATGGATTTTCCAGTGCGGAGAAACATCGCAAAATCATCGCCTCGTTTCGCAGGCCTCGAATCGCGAAACGCAGGAGACCTGCGACTACCATCGAATCCGGGAGTCGCGAGGACTCATCCTCCTCGCGCGACAGGAGGATCCGGATGTCATCCGAAGAACCGACCTTCCCGATCGCCTCGGCAAGCGCAGAGCGCACTCCGGGGTCTTTCTCCGATCCCAGCGCGTTACGTACCGCCATGGCCGATGTCGCACATGGAATCTGCCCGAGGCAAAACGCCGCCGCTTCCTGCACATCGCGCTGCGAGTCTGTCAAGAGCGGCTGGACAAGTCCGACGGCGGTCGAATCCTGCTTGTTGGCGAGGGCGATCAGCGCCGCCTTCCGGATGGATGAACTGCTGTCCTGCAGGGCGGCAATAATCACCGAGTCAACGGGCAGCCGCTGATCCTGCCACTCCAGGACGGCGCGAAGACGAGTATCCTGAGCCTTGACAACGCTGGTTCCGCCGACGAGGATTGCGATCATCGCAGCTCCGATGCAGCAGCGCAGGGAACGCTCCATGCAGATCATCCTTTCAGTTCGTGGGGAGCGACGGCTCACGGAATTCCGAAGAGCCGGCGGGAGTTCTCTGTGGTCGCCGCAGCCAGCGCTTCCTCGGTGATTCCGAGTGCCGATGCGATGTGCCGGGCGATGTGCAGCAAATGGGCCGGTTCGTTGCGTTTCCCCCGGAGCGGTACCGGCGCAAGATACGGCGAATCGGTCTCCAGCAATATCTTCTCGAATCCGATCGCGCGCAGAATCTCGATCGTGTGCGAATTCCGGAATGTCACGATCCCCGGGAACGAAACGCCAAATCCGAGCGTCCTCAGTTCCGCGGCCTCATCCGCGGTGCCGGGGAAGCAATGGAACACGCCGCGGCGCGGCTCTCCATCGTGCGTCGCCGACGCATTCCATCGGGGAGATCGCTCCGTGCCCGCATGCACCATGGACATCGCATCCGTCATCGACTCCCGCGTATGCACCACCACCGGCTTCTGCATCGACGCGGCGAGATCGATCTGAGCCGCGAACCAACGCATCTGCACCTCCCGCGGGGAAAACTCATAGTAGTAATCGAGGCCGATCTCACCGATCGCCACGACGCGCGATGACCGGCAGAGCCCGGCGATCGCCTCCAGGTCGCTTTCCTGTGCTTTCGCGGATTCGTGCGGGTGGATGCCCACGCAGGCGTAAAGATCCGGATAGCGTTCCGCAAGATCGACGGCTTCGCGGCTCGTCGCGAGGTCCGTGCCGGGTACGATGATGGCCGCGATCCCCGCCGAACGGGCGCGATCGACGACCTCATTCAGGTCGGCACGAAACGCAGGATCGAAGAGATGTGCGTGGGAGTCGATGAACATGATGACGTTCGCTGTTTCATTTTACGCCAATCTTCCATGGATTTCAACCGTCCTGTCCGGTGACCATGCAGCGGACACCGGTTGGAATTCAGGGCATCGATCCGTATATTTCTTTCGTACGATTACAGAATGAAACGGATGATCTCCCCGGCGACACCATCGTCAGCACACGGGCGGCGAGTGTACAGGCGTGAGTATGTTGAACGCCTGTTCGATTCGATCGCCCCGAAATATGACGTCCTGAATCATCTCCTCAGCTTCGGCCGTGACATTCTCTGGCGGAAGCGGGTCGTGTGGGCGCTTCGAGCCATCGCTCCGCAACGTTTGCTGGATGTGGCCACCGGCACGGGCGACCTGGCGATCGCCGCCGCGACGCTTCGCCCCCGGAGCATAGTTGGGATCGACGTCTCCGCCGGCATGTTGAACCTCGCGACCGACAAGATCCGCCGGCAAGGGCTGGACAAGACGATCTCGGTCCAGCGGGCCGACGCGGAGCACCTCCCTTTCCCGGACGCTTCCTTCGACGCTGTAACGGTGGCCTTCGGGGTTCGCAACTTCGCCGACTTGAACGGCGGACTGCGCGAGATGGCACGGGTGCTGCGACGGGGCGGCGTGGCTGCCATCCTCGAATTCTCGAAGCCCGCCGGATCGTTCATCAGGGCACTGTTCGCGGCGTACTCCCGTTCTGTCATTCCATCGCTGGGTGGGGCGATTTCGGGGAATCCCGAAGCATACAAGTATCTGCCGGCCACCGTCGCGGAGTTCCCGTCGGGCGATGCGTTTGCCCGTATCCTGCAGGACGCGGGATTCGAGACGGTCAGCGTTCACGAACAGACGTTCGGGATCGCCACACTCTATCTCGCATCACGGTAGGCACGATCAAAGACTCCGACGATCGCGATGATCGGACTGTATAAAATATTCGACAGCCACATCCACTTCTACTCCAGCACGTTCTTCCGGTATCTGATCAAGCAGAAGCCGAACCGGGCGGACCTGAGCACGGAGCTGCGGAATCTGGCCGCGAAAGGGCACCTCGAGATCCCCGGCGAAGATCCCGTTCAGCTCGCGAAGCGTTGGATCGAGACGATGGACAAGTGGAAGTTGGAGCGCGCGACGCTGTTCGGCAGCATTCCCGGCGACGAGGAGTCGGTGGTCAAGGCGGTCCAGGCGTACCCGCAGCGCTTCGCGGGATTATTCACGGTCGATCCGAATTCCAATGTGCTGATGGAGAACGCGGAAAAGCGGCTGCGGCAGGACAAGTTGCGCGGCATCGTGCTGTATCCGTCCCTGTATCAGATCAGCGTCGGAGACGAATGGCTTACGCCTCTGTACACGCTCGTGCAGGAGTGCAGAGGCATCGTGGTGACCCAGTTCGGACGCCTGATCATGCGCCCGCGGGATTTTGCCGGCATTCCGACCGTCATCAACGAGGAATTTGCCGATCCGCGCGCTCTTGTTCCCGTGGCCAAGCGTTTTCCGAAGATCCGGTTCATCATTCCGAATTTCGGCGCCGGCCGCTTCGAGGAGGTGTTGGAAGTCGGACGGGCCTGTCCGAACGTCTTTGTGGATACGGCGGGATCGAATTCATGGATGGCGGATCATCCGTCCAAACCGGATCTGCGCAAGGTGTTCCAGCGAGCGCTCGACGCATTCGGATCGGGCCGTATCCTCTTCGGCTCCGATTCCGGTTTGCTGCCGCGCGGCTACCGGTATGACATCGTGGACAATCAGCTGAAGCTGGTGCAGGAAATGCGCATTCCGATGCAGGACATCAAGAAGATTTTCTACGAAAATCTTGCGGGATTACTGGACTCGGCATGAGCGCTTAATGCCGACGAAAAGCCTCCCCCTTCTTCCCCTTTCCCTCTTTCCTCGTTACAGATTGATCTTGTATCCGACCATCTTGAGTTCTTTAATGAGACTCAGGCTGGCCTCCTCGAGTTTCACAACGATGGGTTTGACCGTTACGCCGGGGACGTTCTTCGGGAAATTTACGTCTGTCATGTGAAGTACGCAGACGCGTCCGCTGCCGAGCTTGCCCATGAAGTGTCCGATCTCGAACATCGCGTACGCGAGGTCGTCGGAATTGATGACGAAGAATGCGTAGCGCGCGTTGGATTCCGTCGACAGACCGTCCAACGCAAGCATCTGTCCCCGTTGACGGTCGATGGGCACTTCACGAATGCCGAGCTCGCCGAGAAAATCCGCCAGCTGCAAGCGGAGCGGATCGCTCTTCTCGCCGATGACGTAGACGCAATCGGCACAGGCGGTGGGTGCCGCCGCGGCAGGTTCAGGCGTCGGCTTCGCCGTTGCCGCAGATTTCGGCGGCGGTTTGAGCACCCGCCCTCCCCCTGTGTCCGACGCCGTCGGTTGCTGTGAAGAAACGACCGGGGCAGGTTCCGTCGCCGCCCCGAGTTCCGGCGACGCCTTCAGCTTCTCGAAGAGTTCACGCGTCGCACCGAGGATCAGCAGCGCGGAGGACTGGAAGAAATATCCGCCGTTCTGATCGGCGAGGATCCTGTTCTTGTACGGGAAACCGATGGGTCCGACCTGTTCCATCGTCTCGAGACACGCCTTGCGCCAGTCGAGATACTTGTTTTGCAGTCGCGCATTGTACCCCGAGAAATCAAATCCTCCCAGCGGAGCCAGTTGCGTGCCCGTGGCGACAAGTCCCTCCAGTTTTTTGATCAGCTGCTCTGGCATTCCGTTTCCGTTCTGCATCGGCGGGAGCATCAGCGCTTCCGCCGTTCCGCATCAATCGTCACTTCCTCGCGTTCGGGAAGAGGCGCTCCGCTCGCAAGCTACTTGACGGTCGCCCCCGGATTCACATCAGACGCCGGCGTCAGGATCGCCAGACGTCCCGTTTCGTCGCTTGCCGCCAGCAGCATTCCGTTCGATTCCTGGCCCATGAGTTTCGCCGGCTGCAGGTTCGCCACGACGACGATGTTTCGACCGACAAGCGTTTCCGGCGCGTAGTGTTGTGCGATGCCGGCCAGGATCTGCCTCCGTTCCGAACCGATTTCGATCTGCAGCTTCAGCAGCTTCTCCGATTTCGGCACTCGTTCGGCGGACGCGACGCGCGCAACACGCAATTCCACCTTCCGAAAATCATCGATGGAGATTCGCGGCGTCTCAGGCGTCTGCTTCGGTTGCGTCTCCGGCTGGGGAGCAGGCTTCCCCGCAGCCTTCGGGAACAGGATTGGGGCGCTCCTTGTCGGCGTGCCCGGGATGAGTCCGCCCCACTCCGTCAGATGCTTCACCGGCGGGGCCCCGGCAGGGAGTCCGAGCGTTGAGCGCAACTCTTCCATCTTCGCGGGCATGACCGGATGAAGCAGTCCGCTGACGATGCGCAGCGATTCGGCGGCGCAGTACATCACGGTCTGCAGACGTTGGGTGTCGCCATTCTTGGCGAGCGCCCACGGCTGGTTCTTTTCGATGTACCGGTTCGCCTCACGCACCGCCCCGACAAGTGTCGCCAGGCCTTTGTCGATACGCATTTCCTCGACGGCAGTGACCATGCCTTCCGCAGCCGCGAGGACGGCGTTCCGCAAGAGCAGATCCGTTTCCTGCATCTCTCCCGGTTGCGGGATGGTCTTGCCAAGGTGCGCTTCGATCATTTTGGCCACCCGGCTGAGCAGATTGCCGAGATCGTTGGCGAGGTCCGAATTGTACCGCGACTCGTAGCTCTCCGGATTGAAACTGGCATCCTGTCCCAGCACCATCTCGGCCATCAGAAAGTAGCGGAATGCATCCACGCCGAAGCGGTCGATCATGTCGAGCGGACTGACCACGTTTCCGAGTGACTTGCTCATCTTGGTCTGCCCGCTCAGCCACCAGCCGTGCGCGAAGATCGTATCCGGCATGGTCACACCCGCGGCTTTCAGCATGATCGGCCAGTACACCGTATGCGTGGTGAGGATGTCCTTGCCGATGAGGTGGTACGTCGCCGGCCATCGACGCGCGAACCGCGTTTGATCCCGACGGTACCCTACCGCGCTGATGTAATTGACCAACGCATCGAACCAGACATACGTCACAAAATCGCGGTCGAACGGGAGTTCGATGCCCCAAGCCAGCCGGCTTTTGGGGCGGGAGATGCACAGGTCCTGCAGCGGCTTGCGGAGGAAGCCCAGCGTTTCATTGCGACGAAAATCGGGCTGAATGAACAGCGGATGCTCCTCGATGTAGGAAATCAGCCATTCCTGGTACTTGCTCATCCGAAAGAAATAGTTCGCTTCGCGTACCTTTTCCACCGGCCGTCCGCACTCGGGACAATTCCCGCCCGAGAGGTCCTTTTCGGTGTAGAAGCGCTCGTCCGCCACGCAATACCAGCCGTCATACTCGGCCCGGTAGATCTCTCCCCGGTCAAAGAGGTCCTGAAGGATCTCCTGCACCACCACTGCGTGCCGGGGCTCTGTCGTGCGGATGAAATCGTCGTTGGTGATCCCGAGGCGCTTCCAGAGATCCTGAAACCGGACGACGGTGGTGTCGGCCTGTTGCTGTGGCGTCATGCCGGCGGTCTCGGCCGCCCGCTGAACCTTCTGACCGTGCTCATCGGTCCCGGTCAGGAACCAGGTGTCGGCACCGAACAGCCGGTGAAATCGTGCCAGCACGTCGGCGAGGATCGTCGTGTACGCATGGCCGATGTGCGGCTTGTCGTTGACATAATAGATCGGTGTGGTGATGTAGAATTTATTTCTGGTCATGCGGTTCGGGAGGTCGCTCCCCATCAGTCCGCGGACTGCGTGATGCAGGTGCGGAGGTCAAGTGCCAGAGATATCAGAACAAGCACAAGGTAGCCATTTTTGTCCAGATCGGCAATCGCCCGTTCCACGCGCTGCACGGCAGCGGGAAGATCCGCGCCGGGGAAGCGGGAACAGAAATTCTCGAGCGCCACACGATCCTCTCCCTCGCTGTGCACGGGTCGGCCTTCGCTCATCATCAGCGCATCCCGAAGCCACCCGCCGAGCAGGCGCATCCAGCGCTCCACCCCCGGACGGTCGTTGGACGACGCGAGCAGCTCGATCTCCTGGATCAGCGGCAATCGCTGCTTCGCCAGGATCATCCGCAGGAACGCAACGGCCCGGACCCTCTGGGCCTGGACGTCCGTAGAGAGCAGGTCGCGAGCGGCGGTGTAGCTTCCTCCCGCCATTTCGGACGCAAGATGCGCGGCATCTTCAGGAATGCCATCACGACGGCGAAGAGCGTCTTCGATTTCATCTTCGCCGAGCCGGTCGCAGATGATCTGCTGGCACCGCGAGACGATTGTCGGGAGGAGCGCATCACGCTCCGATGTCGTCAGAAGCAGCACCGTATCGGCCAGCGGCTCCTCGAGCGTCTTCAGGAGGGAATTGCTCGCATCCGCACCCATCAGCTCCGCCTGAAGGAGGACAAAGACATTGCGTCCCCGGGTCGGTTGGCTCATCGATGCCTCCCGCTTGATGGCCCGGATGCTGTTGATTTTGATCGACGTCGCGCGCGGGATTTCCATGCGTGCGTACGGATCGGCCGCCTTCGCGGCGATGACGTCGCGCACGGCAACGACCTGATCGTCGGTGAGCACGGTCAGCGGATCATCTCCCTGCTTCTCATTCTTGCCGACCGGCAGCGGGAACACCAGGTGGACGTTCGGGTGTTGCAGGGTCTGCATCGCGCGGCAGCTTGCGCAACGGTCGCAGGCGACGGCACCCCCCTCCTCGCAATTCAGGACACGCGCCAGTTCCAGGGCGAGCGCATCGGCGCCCACGCCTTCCGGACCGGCGAACAGGTACGCATGCGCGACCTGTCCGGAACTGACGGCGCGTTGCAGGAGATCTTTCGCCCGCCGCTGACCGATCACCCGGTCCCACCCGTGAAGAACTTCGGAACTTGCCGGTGTCTCAGAAGGCATGGCCCACTCCCAGCTGAATCACTCCCTGGCTGAATGTCTCGGCGAAGAACCGCCGCTGGGTCACCCATCGTCGTCCGGGCACTTCGGTGGGATTGTACATCTTCATTCCAAAATCCACGCGGATCGGGCCGGCCACCGTGTTGTATCGAATACCGATTCCGGCCGCCAGCGCGATCTGATCCGGGCGGATCCGACTCGCGTCGCCCCACACATTGCCCGCATCCGTGAAGAGAACCAGAGAGAACTTCTCAAGGTCGAGGAATCCAAGCATTCCCGCGCCTTTGAACAGATTCCACCGCCCTTCGAGATTTCCTTCGAGGATCGCGCGTCCGCCGTACTGCGGTGTCGGAATGCCCAGCTCACGGGATTTCCAGCCACGCACGCTGCTGCTGCCGCCGCCGTAGAAGCGTTGGGTGAGCGGCACATCCAACGGCGAGCTGCCGTACAGGTACGCGGCACCCGCGCGAAGTCGCAGCGCCCAGATCCAGTCCCGTTTGTCGGTCGGATCCCAGTACCATTGTCCCAGCGCCGTGAATTTGACGTATTGTGAGTACGGCAATTTCGATCCAAGCATCTTGCCGAAGGTCCGCGGGAAGGTGCCGGCCTCCTCGATCGAGGCTGCGTGGAAGAACCCCGACGTCGGCGAAAAGAGGTCGTTGCGTTTGTCCCGCTGGATGGTGAACGTCAGAACGGAGTTGAACTGCTTTGTGAACTCACCGTAGGTGCCGAAGACCGTGTCCTGTTGCGTGCTCACCGTCTTCGGGTCCATCAACTCCAGGCTCCAGTCCAGGAATGCACGGGTGTAGGTGGCCGTCTGCGCGGAAATGCCGATGCGGCTGCGGAGGATCGGCAGGTAATACGTGCTCTGCTTATCCAGGATCCCGGAGACCGTGACGGTCAGGTTCGTCTTGTTGTTGAAGAAGTACGGCTGGATCAACTGGACGGAGACGTCGAGCTTTGAGACCACCGTGCTGTCCCGGAGGCCGCTGGACGTGAATACCCGACGGAAGTTCACATCCTGAATCGACTGGAGGCTGTACTGGATGTGGGTGGAGAAATTCCGTGCTCCGCCGAAGAAATTACGATGAGTATACCCGATGCCGGTGAGGATGTTGAACGCGTTATTCTCGTCGTTCACGCCGATTTCCGGCGTCAGTTCGTGGAAGGACCGCGCGCGCACGATAACATCGACCGGCACCCGAAGGCTGTCCGACGGCTGACGCGGAGGGGCGTTTTCGATCTTCGAGGCTTCGAACACGCCGAGCCGGTTTAGATTCCGTTCGCTCTCGACCTTCTTCTGATCACTGTAGAAATCGCCTTCGGCAAAATCCAGCTGCCGCAAGACGACTGTGGGATCCACCCGGTAGGGAACCGTCGTATCCTCTTCGACCGTCACCGTGCCGAACTGGTACCGTATCCCCGGCACAAAACCGAAGACGAGCGTCACGTTGTTCGTCGATGCGTACCGGTCGGCGTACACCGTATCCACCCGCGCACGGACGTATCCCGAGTTCGCGAACACGCTGATCATTCGGCGCAATTCCGCGTCGGCGCGGGACATGACAAAGGGATCGCCCACGGCGATCAGGCGGTTCGTTTCCAGCTCACGTACGACATCGCCGGGCAGATCCGCCAGTCCGCGGATCCGGATGGTATCCACGGAGGAGCGCGGACCTTCGTGGATCAGGAAGGAGAGATCGACCTCATTCGACGCGTCGGCCTTGATACTCGTATCCACCCGGGCACTGTAGAATCCTTGGTCAAGATAATACAAGCGAAGCGCACGTGTGTCTCCTTCGAACGTGATCGGATCGAAGTATTCCGGCTGCTGACCCAATTTCTCGCTGATGTTCCGATAGATGAACTTCCAGAGTCCCCACGGCGTTTCGCGGGTGCGGACAACATTCAGGAGGGCATCAGTCTTCAAAAACCGGTTTCCCACGAAACGAAGGCTTCTCACCTCGCGCGCACCGGCATCACTCTGCGTCCGGGCGACCGGTGCGATGAGGAACAGAAATGCGACAACGCTCAATGCTCGTTTCATAGGTCCGGGAACAAAAAGACCCAGCCTGGCTGTGCTGGGTCCCGATCCACACTGACCAACGCTCCGACGGACATTGCTGCCGGGAGGGTGGTCAATACTCCTTATCGTCTTCAAAAAAGAAATCTTCGTCGGACGGATAATCCGGCCAGATCTCCTCGATGCTTTCGTACGGCTCGTCTGACTCTTCCAACTCCTCAAGATTCTGAATCACCTGGGTTGGAGCACCTGTCCTCACCGCATAGTCAATCAGTTCATCTTTTGTCGCCGGCCAGGGCGCGTCATCGAGATAAGACGCTAACTCGATGGTCCAAATCATGTCTGTTCTGCTCCTTCATCCTCAGGGCAAATCGGTTAGTCAACGTCGTCATTGAAGAAATAGTCCCGGGGGTTGTGCGCGACACCGTTCACCCGCACCTCATAATGCAGATGCGGACCGGTGGACAATCCCGTATTCCCGGACCGTGCGATCAGATCTCCCCGCTTCACTTTCTGTCCTTCCCGCACGAGGATCTTTGACAGATGTCCGTAGGTGGTCTTGATGGAATACCCGTGGTTGATGGTGACCATCAGACCAAGACCGCTTTCCCGACCGGCGTATTCCACCACACCGTCAGCCGTCGCATGGACCGGCGTCCCCTGGCTCGCGACGATATCGATTCCCTGGTGCGGCCGATAGATGCCCAGGATCGGATGCAGCCGCATACCGAAGTCGTATGAGTAAAAGCCATCCATCGGCTTTACGGCCGGGAGATGCGTGAAACGGACTTTGTCTTCGTCAAGTTTCCGGGATACTTCTGCGTAGCTGGTCGCCTGCAACTGCGCTTCCTGTTCCACGCGACTGACCATACCCCGGATATTGTTCAGCAGATCTCCGACACTTCGGCTGGTCCCGAACTCCACGCGTTCATCCGTGCCACCCGTGCCCGCTTGTTCGACGTCAGGATCAAGCGGCGTCAGGTCGGCGCGCAGACGAAACTCATTCCCCTGGTCGCCCAGGTTGTCCAGATTCTTCTGGACCTTTTCGATTCTGCTCCCGATGAACTTCAGTTGCTCACGCAGCACGCGGTTCTCGCGCAGCAAAGCTGCATTCTGAACGATACCCAATCCGATGGGATCATCGTAGCGCTGATTCACTTCCGCCGCGATCGCGAGCAGGACCATGCCCAACACCATCCCGAGCGTGGCAAGGCGGGTTCTCCCCCACCGAACCTCCCGGAATACGAGGCCATCTGTGGAATAGCGATACAGGCGCGTCTTGGGCATGAATTTCAGGTTCGGCTCAGGTTCCTGGTGTCGAAAACTCTCGGTCAGCGTTGGGCAATGATAGAGAATTATTCGGGGTTTGTCAAGAAATTCCGACGGCTACTCAAAATCGTGTTCGAAGTAGTCGATGGCCCGTCGTCCTTTGTTTTTCTCCGAAATCGCGGCGTCGAGCCGCTTGGCGAATGCTTTCGCCGCGTCGTATCCGTAATGCTTCAGCAGATAGTCCAATGCGATCACTTCGACGATGACCGTGATGTTCTTGCCGGGAAAGATTGGCAGCTTGATGTGGGGGATGCTGACGCCCAGCAACGAGATATTGTCGTGATCCAGTCCGGTGCGGGTGTACTCGCCCTCCTGCCGCCACTCTTCAAGCTCCACGATGACTTCCACCCGCTTCTGGAACCGGATGGCCCGGACGCCGAAGACCGCTCGGACATCGATGAGTCCCAGTCCGCGGATTTCCATGAAATGCTTGACCACATCCGATCCCGCCCCCATGAGAATGCCCTCTCCCTTCCGGATGACCATCACGACGTCATCGGCCACCAGCCGATGCCCCCGCTCCACGAGGTCAAGCGCAATTTCGCTCTTCCCGATCCCCGAGCGGCCCGTCATCAGAACGCCGATGCCGTACACATCGAGGAACGAACCGTGCAGCACCGTCTGCGGTGCAAACTGATCGTCGAGGAAATCGCCCAGGAAGTAGACGAGCTTGGTGGTCTCGAACGGTGACTGAAACACCGCCACGCCGCGTTCGGACGCAATCGTCAGGAGTTCCGGGTCCAGCGTGTTCTCGCCGGTCACGATCATGCAGGGAATTTCGAACTGAAGGATCGTCTCGAACGACTTGATCCGTTCCTGCAGCGTGAGATGGCGCAGGTATCGCATCTCGGTGTTCCCGAAGATCTGAACCCGGTTGAAGGTGAACAACTCCACGTATCCCGCCAGCGCGAGACCGGGACGATGGATGTTCTTATCCCGGATCTCTTTGCCGAAGCCGGTCTCTCCGTTCAGCGCCTTGAGCCTCAGCCGCTCTTTGTTGCTGTCGAAGAGATAGCCCACAGTGATGCTGTTCTTGCGCGTCTCCTTGATCTGCTGGAGATCCATTGCTCACCTCGTGCTGGTGGTCATTCCTTCTCACGCACCTTGCGCACCTTCGACCGATCGTGCGCATGCATCCGTTCTTTGTATTTCTTCAGCTGCACCTGGACCTTTGCCACCGCGGCATCGATCGCCTTTTCAAATTGATCGGCTTCCGCGAGTCCCATGAGCACGGCGTTGTACACCTTCACGGTGACTTCCGCCTTCTTCATGCTGTTCCGCACTTTTTCGAAACTCAGGACAACCTCGGCCTTCAGGATGCCGTCGTAGTACCGCGACAGTCCTTCCACCGCCTGCTCGGCGTACTCGTTCAGTGTTTCGTGCGCTTTGAAATGACGCGATGTGACCTTCGTGTTCATCGTCGTTCTCCTCTGTTCCGTTCACAACGCCCCCGTCATTTCACTCACCCGCCTTCGGATGAGCTTTCTCGTACACTTTCTTCATCCGTGCTGTCGAGACATGTGTATACACTTGCGTCGTGGAAAGGCTTTCATGGCCCAGCAGTTCCTTGACCGCCCGCAGGTCCGCTCCCCGGTTGAGCAGGTGCGTCGCATAGGTGTGGCGCAGCGTATGCGGACTCTGCCGTCCGATCTCCGTCACCCGTGCCATGTAACGATGAACGATGCGTCCCACGGCCTGCGGATAGATCCGTCTGCCGTGCGAAGCGAGGAAGAGCGCCCGCTCCGTCGCCATCCCACGTCCCTGCCGCTGTTCAAGATACGAACCGATGGCTGCGATCGCCGCACGTCCGATCGGCACGACCCGCTGCTTGCGCCCTTTGCCGGATACTTTGATTACCTGGCCGCGCAGATCCAGATCATTCACATTCAGTGCCACGAGCTCGCTCAGGCGGATTCCGGTGCCGTAGAGCAATTCCAGGATGGCTGCGTCGCGCGTTCCATCCGGAGTCGAGCGATCCGGCTGCTCAACCAGTCGTGTCGCAGCCTCCTCATCGAGATACGACGGGAGCCGGCGTGGACGTTTGGGAGTGATCAGGCTGAGCGCGGGATTGGCTGTGACCGTGTGCGTGCGCTTGAGGTAGCGGAAGAAAGACCGGATCGCGGCGATTTTACGTGCGATGCTAGTGCGCTCGAATCCCCGGTCAGCCAGCGATGCAAGATAGGTGCGCAGGAAATCCCGATCGATGGTACCGAAGGAACGGCGATTCTGCGCCGCCATGAATGCCACGAGATCCCGGAGATCTGTATCGTACGCCGTGATCGTCCGCGGGGAGTAATTCCGCGCGCTTTCAAGATACTCGAGGTATGCCCGGACCGTCTGCACCACGGGGCCTCTCCTGTTCGCGCCGGTCATGCACCATCAGGCTGACGCGGCAACCTGTTCGGCCGGGACTTCCTGCTTGCACTGCGGGCACTGCAGGAATTCCCCTTTCGCCTGAGAATACTTGGACACAATGTACGCGTTCCCGCAGAACGGGCACGCCCGGTTGACGGGCTTGTCCCAAGAGGCAAAATCGCATTCCGGGTAGCGTGAGCAGCCGTAGAACACGCGCTTTCCCTTCTTGGTCTTCCGCTCAATAAGATCGCCGTCGCTGCACTTCGGACATTTGATGCCCGTCGGGATCGGCTTGGTGTTCTTGCACGTCGGATAATTGGAGCAGCCGAGGAACGTGCCAAAGCGGCCGCCTTTCACCACCATATCGCCGCCGCAGAGCTCGCATTTCCCGCCGATGATGTGCTGATGCTTCTCCTGGTCCGCGGCCAGCGGCTTCGTGTTCTTGCAGTCCGGATAGCCGGTGCAGGCCATGAAGCGTCCATTCCGACCCCACTTGATGATCATCGGCTTGCCGCACACTTCGCAGACCTCGTCGGTCTTCTCCTGCAGCGACTTCTTGATGTTGCTTGCCAGGCTCGACGCCTTTTCCACCGCATGATGGAACGGTTCGTAGAAATCCTTCATCACCCGCAGGTATTCGTCCTTGCCGGACGCGATAGTGTCCAGCTCCTCTTCCATCCGCGCGGTGAACTGCACATTGAAGATCTCGGGGAAATGCGCGGTCAGCAGCTTGTTCACCTGCATGCCCAGTTCGGTCGCATAGAGTTTGCGCTCGCGCTGATCCACGTATTTCCGGTCGATGACTGTGCTGACGATGAGTGCGTACGTGCTCGGGCGACCGATGCCCAGCGACTCCAGTTCCCGCACCAGGCTGCTCTCAGCGTAGCGTGGCGGCGGTTTCGTGAAATGCTGTCCCGGCAGGATGTCGCTGACCGTGAGCCCTTCTCCCTCTTTCAGATTGGGCGGGATGTCGGACGTGGGATCCTCTTCCTCTGCCTCGCCGCCGTTCTCGTCCACCTGATCGTCGTACACCTGCAAAAATCCGCGGAAGGTCGACACCTGATCGGTCGCGCGGAAGAGGTACGGACCGCCGACGATATCGACGCCGATCTGCTCGAACTGGGCCGGCGCCATCTGGCACGCCACGAAGCGCTTCCAGATCAGCTCGTACAGGTCGTACATATCCTTGTCAAGATACTTCTTGACCGCTTTCGGTGTGAACTTGATCGACGTGGGGCGGATGGCTTCGTGCGCATCCTGCGAGGATTTCCCTTTCTTGAACTGGCGAGGCTCTTTCGGCAGGTATTCCTTGCCGTAATTCTCATAGATGTACTCGCGCACCTGAGCCACGGCCTCCTCGCTCAGCCGCGTGGAGTCGGTACGCATATACGTGATCAGACCGGTCAGTCCTTCTTCGCCAATCGCCTGGCCTTCGTACAGCTTCTGCGCCAGCATCATCGTGCGCTTGGCGGAGAGTCGGAGCCGGCGGGCTGCCTCCTGCTGAAGAGTGCTCGTGATGAACGGCGCTGGAGGATTGCGCTTGACCGGCTTGCGGGTCAGGGCCGCGACGCGGAATTCCTGCTTGGCGATTTCCTCGGCCGCGGCCCGCGTCACCTGCTCGTTGCCGAGCTTCGGCTCTTCACCGTTGAAGCGGGCGAGCTTAGCCAGGAACGAAACATCGTCGGGCGTGCGGAATTCCGCCGTGATCGACCAATATTCGTCGGGGACGAACCGGTTGATGGCCTCTTCCCGCTCGCAGATGAGTCGCAGAGCGACCGACTGGACGCGTCCGGCCGAGAGACCATAGAAGACCGTCTTCCACACGAATGGCGAGACCTTGTAGCCCACGATGCGGTCCATTGCCCGGCGGGCCTGCTGTGACATCACGAGGTTCGTGTCGAGCTTCTTCGGATGCGCCATTCCCTCTTTCACGCCCGTCGCAGTAATCTCGTGGAATAGCACACGCTTGATGTTCTTGTTGACGGGCCGGAGCTCATCCGCGATGTGCGCAGCAATGGCCTCGCCTTCGCGGTCCGGGTCGGTGGCGATAAAGACTGCTTTCGCCTTGGACGCGCGGTCCTTCAGCTTTTCGACGACTTCCTTCTTCCCGTCGATGGTCTCGTACACCACGTCAAAGTCGTTCTCGATATCGACGCTCAGTTTGCTCTTGGGCAGATTCTTGATGTGCCCCACCGACGCTTCAACGACGTACTCCTTGCCGAGGTACTTGTTGATCGTCTTCGCCTTGGCAGGCGATTCAACGATAATCAGCGACTTATCCATTCCACCGCACGCTAGTGTATGCTCTCATTCATACCGAAGGAAATATGACCCGAGCCGTTGCGCGGGTTTTCCGCATCGAAGAGAATCCCCGCGACAAAGGAGCGCACCTCCGCGACACCCACGGATGCAAAACCCGCCGCCATAATCCGTTCCAGGATCGTTTCCAGGTCCTGGTTCGTCAGCAGGCCGAGCTGTCGGAACTGCAGGAGATACCCGAATGCATCCGGAGAAATGACCAGCTTTTCCGCTTCGTGCAGGATGCGATGCGACCGGTCATTCTTCGGACCGGCCCCGGGAACGGGATGCCCCACGGACATCCGGTCAAATAACCAGGAAAAGGCCGTCGTGATCTCGGACTGCGTATACCCCTCCCGGGACAGCGCCGTCACATCCACATCACTCAG
>JAKAJH010000064.1 GCA_021813905.1 Bacteroidota bacterium
GGTCCCGGATCTCTTTCATCCCCTGCGGATCGAGGCCGTTCGTCGGTTCGTCGAGGATCACGAGCTGCGGATCGGCGAGCAGAGCCTGCGCGATCCCCAGGCGCTGCTTCATGCCGTGTGAGTACGCCTTCACCGGATCGAAGGCTCGATCACGCAGCCCGACAAGCTCGAGCACCTCCATGATGCGGTTTCGCCGGACGCCGCCGTAGAGGGCACCGACCACCTCGAGGTTGCGCACGGCGGTAAGGTAGGAGTAGAAATCAGGTTTCTCGACGATCCCGCCCACCGACGCCAATGCCCGACGCCGATCTGTCCGCAGCGCGTGCCCGAACAGATGCACGTCGCCCGTCGTGGGGCGAATGAGAGAAAGCAACATACGGATGGTCGTGCTTTTCCCCGCCCCGTTCGGGCCCAGAAAGCCGAACACATCCCCCCGCATCACCTGCAGCGGAAGGTCGCGTACGGCCCATCGGCGGCCGTAGCGCTTACCGAGGCCGCGCGTTTCAACGACAATCTCGGGGTTTCCCATGGGCGAATCGGTGCGGGGCTTATTGCGCGTTCGTGGGTCGGAAGGAGTGATTTTGACCTAACGTACGAAGTTTCGCCGGAGGGTGCAAGGAGATTTGTGAGTTTTTCAATATATTTGGCCGACGAAAGGAGGGGACCATGACGACGGCAAAGACACGCATCCTGGTGGTCGACGACGAGGACATGGTTCGCACCGCGATCGTCGCAATCCTCGAAGGCATCGGATACGAGATCGACGAAGCGGAAGACGGCGAACAGGGATTCGAACGCGCGAAGAGTGCGCGACCGGATCTCATCCTCTGCGATGTCAACATGCCCAGGATGGACGGATTCGAACTGCTGCAGAAACTGCAGGCCGAACCCATGACCGCCACCGTGCCGTTCCTTTTCCTCACCGGGTACAGCGACCACGATCACTTCCGTCACGGCATGACGCTGGGCGCGGACGATTATCTTTTCAAGCCCATCACGCGCGACGATCTGATCGCGGCCGTGGAAAAGCGTCTGCAGAAACAGGCCGCCTTGCTTGCCGCAACCCGCCAGAAGATGGATGAACTGCGCGCCAGCATCAGCCTTGCCCTCCCGCACGAACTCCGTACGCCGCTGCACGGCATCCTCGGTTTCTGCAATCTCATCGCCCAGGATGTCAAGACACTGTCGCCCGAGGACATCACCGACCTGGCGATCCGGATTCAGAAAGCGGCGGAACGGCTGCAGCGGCTGATCGAGAATTTCCTCATCTACGCACAGCTGGAAGTGCTCGGGGCGGATCACGAACAGATGAACGCGCTGCGAAGCGTCCGGACAGAAAATATCGCGCGCGTGGTCGAGATGGCCGCAAAGCAAAAAGCGCAGGGTCACAAACGGACAGAGGATCTTCGGGTGCACACGGAGCCGGCCGCTATCGCCATGTCGGATGAGTACGTCACGCGCATCGTCGATGAGCTTGTGGACAATGCGCTCAAGTTCTCCGCCCGGGGCACGCCGGTCCACGTCACCGTGCGCACCGTCGACGACCGCTGCCGGATCGCGGTCACGGATCGGGGGCGGGGGATCACACCCGAGCAGCAGCGGGAGGTGGGCGCCTACATGCAGTTCAACCGCAGGATGTTCGAGCAGCAAGGATCCGGTCTGGGGTTGGCCATCGCCCGCCGGCTTGCGGAGCTCCACGGCGGCACATTGGAGATCGAGAGCGGGGCCGGCAGCGGGACAACCGTCACGCTGGTCATTCCGTCAGGGACGCCCGCCCGCTGACGGGTCCGGCGCGCGCAGGGCATCCACGAGCCGTTGCACCAGCGTTTCCCAGCGATACGGCTTCTGAATGAATCCCGCCAGTGCCAGGCCGTCGAGATCCGCCCTTGCTTCCGTTTCGCTGAATCCGGAAGAGAGAATGACAGGGACCGTCGCGCTCATGCCGCGCAGGCGCCGGAACGTCTCCTTTCCGCCGATCCCCGGCATCGAAAGATCCAGCAGTACCACGCCGACCTCCCGGCGGTGCGCCGCGTAGACGGAGAGCGCTTCCTCGCCGTCACGCGCCGTCAGCGTGCGGATCCCCGCCGCATCCAGCATGTCCACGAGCACATCCCGCACGCCCGACTCATCGTCCACCACCAGCACGATTCCCTCGACACTCGGCGCGCGCAGTGCCGTATTCGCATCTTCCTTGGTACCCGGTGCCTTCTCGACGGCGGGGAAGATGAGAGAAAACGTGGTTCCCTCTCCCAGCTCGCTCCGAACCTGAACGCCGCCCCGGTGACCCTTGAGGATCCCCAGCACTGCCGACAGGCCGAGACCGCGGCCCGTGAACTTGGTGGTAAAGAAGGGATCAAAGATCTTCCGGACCGTTTCCGGGCTCATGCCGCTGCCGTCGTCGGAGACTTCCAGCAGCACATAGGTTCCTTCCGCCAGCGGCATATCCGGCAAGCTCCAGCGGTCGGCATCGGGCTTGCGGAGCTGCATCACGCGAGTCCGAATCAGGATACGCCCGGGCTTCTCGCCGATCGCCTCGGAGGCGTTGATGATGAGATTCATGATCACCTGCTGCACCTGCCCGGCATCGGCTTCGATCATCGGGAGGTCATTCTGAAGTTCCTGCTGAAGGCGGATGGTCTTGTGCACTCCCACTTCGAGCAGATGCAGGTTTTCCCGGATCATCTGGTTGATATTGAGGGGACGAACCTCGAAGCGCCCCTTGCCGGAGTACGCCAGCAGCTGTCGGGTGAGATCGGCGGCGCGTTCGGCCGCTTTCTCCGCCTTCATGATGTTCTCGCCGGCAGGATTGCCCGGGGGGATGCGCTTGACTGCGAGCGAAATGTGCCCCAGGATGGCCTGCAGCAGGTTGTTGAAGTCGTGGGCGACGCCGCCGGCCAGCACGCCCAGGCTCTCGATCTTCTGACGCTGGAGGGTTTGCGCATCTTCCCGTTTGCGCGCGGTGACGTCCCGGTACACGCCCTGGATCGCGGTGCGGCCGTTCCAGTTGATGCGCGTGACCGACACGTCGAGAACCATCTCGTCGCCGACGCGGGTCAGCGCTTTCATCTCGTACCGCAGGGCCGGCATGGTCCCCATCTCGTACGCGCGGAGCCGCTCTTCCACCGTTGTCCGGCTGTCCTCCGCCACGATCGATCGCAGATCGAAGGAGGGCGTACAGGCCTCTTCCGCGCTGTATCCGAAGAGCGTCTCCCAGGCCCGGTTCACGTACACCAGTCGCCGGTCCTGGAGCACATAAATAGCATCGGACGACTGTTCCACGAGAGACCGGTAGACCTGCTCCGATCGCCGGAGTTCTTCCTCCATGCGGTGTCGTTCGGTGACATCGGACGCCACGCCGATGAGTCCGACGACCTCGTTGTTCCTTCCGCGGACAGGGCCGTACCAGACATCGAACGTGTTGCCCTCAATCATCGCGGCCGCAAACACATGCTCCCCTTTTAGCGCACGCTGGACCCCGTCGAGGATTCCCGGATAATCCTTATACACGTCGTAGACGGATCGCCCCACCACTTCGCCGGGTCGAAGTCCGAGGACGGAAAGGCCGCGCCCCTCCGAAAGGATGAAGACGCCCGCGCGGTCGAACGCGAAAAGGATCAGGGGAATGTTCGTTACGATCGCCCGCAGGCGTTCCTCGCTCTCGACGAGCGCCGCTTCGGCGTTCTTCCGCAGGGTCACGTCGCGGGTCGCGACCTGAATCTCCGTGACTTCCGTGTGCTGCTGATTCCAGAGCGATCGCGAGCTCGATTCCACCCAAACGTAGGTCCCGTCCCGGCGGCGGATCCGGTAGGTCACGGAGGGAACCCCGTCGGCCGCATGGATTGCCGCAAAGTTCGCGCGCACGATCCCATGATCGTCCGGATGAATCAGCTCAAATGCGTTCTTCCCCACCAGTTCCATCGCACTGTACCCGAGCAGCATCGTGCAGGCCGGCGACGCATACAGATAGGTGGAATCCGGCGCATGGCGCGAGATCATGTCCATGGAATTCTCTGCCAGCAGGCGGAATTGCCGCTCCCGCTCGCGCAGTTGCTCCTGCGCCTGTGCCCGCGCTGATATCTCCTCCAGGAATCCCTCCTGAACCGCCTGGAGATTCGCTGTCATCTCGTTGAACGCGCTGCCCAGCACGGCAATCTCGTCGTCCATCGCCGACGGATCCAACCGAACGGCCAATTCGCCGCCGGAGACCTTCCGCACAGCGTCGGACAGTGTGTTCATCGGGCGGGCCACGATCACCCAGATGGCGATGCCGCCAGCCAGTGAGATGATGAGCAGCGCAATGCTCAGCTTGAGGAACAACGCCCGCTCCAACACATCCACCTGCTGCGCAAGGGTCGTTCCTTCGATCCAGGTCACCGCAATCCATGGACGTCCCGGCACACGCGCAAATCCGACGACCCGTCCGTCGCTTCGCTGAAGCACCGAACCATCCGAAACCTGCGCAAACCGGCGCGTGGTCGCCTTCTCAAATCCGCCGTCGATCGAATCAAGGTCCACGCCTGCAACGTACCCGCCGGAGGTATCGACCAGGGCATTGCGCGGCCATTCGGCCGCATCTTCCCCCTGCAGGATGCGAAACGCCGCTTCCGGTCCCTGCGCCTCGACCATGCGGGCCACCATCTTCGCTCGGTTCTGCTGTCGGATTCCCGCGAGGTGGCCAATTCCTGCCGTGACATCATTCTGAATGAAGAAGCCGATCGTGCCCAGAGGCACGACGGAGAAGAGGATGAACCAGAGCGCCAGTCGAACACCGAGCGAACCTTGCCACCGCGAGGCCAGGGTGCGTCGCCGGGATCCATCGGTCACCTCCGGCTTCAACACGATCGCCTTCCAGAGCGGACGACGCATGCGCTCCGGAAGCAGGGACAATGCCACACCGCTCACGAGGGTCGTCAGCAAGTACTCGGGGATCCAGGACAGAAGCAGCGTGAGAGTGACCGGCGTCGCGGATGTCACACCGCGGAGGAGAAGCGGCGCAGAGACCGGTCCGAGCGTCACCAGCGCCACGGCAGGCAGGAAGGAGAGAATTCCGTAATAGCCCAGCACGAGGAGAGACCACGTGAGGAATAACCTCGCGCCGGTGCGAACCGGAAATGCAAATCGCTGGTACGCCCACGCGAACCACACGCACGCCAGGAGATGAAGGAACAGGTCGGCCCACGGCATTCCACCCGTGGCACCGGAGATCGTGACAAGAGTTCCCGTCAGCATGCCGAACCACGGTCCCGTCAGCGCTGCAGCGATGGCAGCGAACACCTCACCCGGATCGAAGACAACGAGCTCGCCGGGAAATGGCACGGACACCGCGCCCCAGCTCAGTACGCCTCCCATCAGTCCCAGGAGTGCGGCGATGCCCAACAACCTCCACACCGGGAGCGCGTGAACCTGCTGCTCCGGCGGTACGATCGTGCCGCCTTCGCGCGGCTGCGCAGGCGCAAATTCCATTTCCCCAAACATCGGGCGGCGATACCGCGGCGGGAGAGCGGCCAGCGCAATCGATGTGACGAACGCGGTAAAGAGAAATTCCGGGATCCCCGCCCGGAAAATAGTTCGGACGATCTCGCTGATCGAATAGTCGCCGCCGAGTGTCCCCGTGATCAGATCGGGGTCCGCCCACACGAACCCGATCAATGTCGGAAGTGCGATGAGGTAGTAATAGATGACAAGGATCCCGATCCAGAACACGATCAGGCCCGGCATCGGAACTTTTCGTTGCACCCGGGCATACGCCCACCCCACGAACGCTCCCCGGATCATGTGTTGCACAACCGCCATCCCCGCGACACCCGGAGCCGCGTTGATGAGCCCGGCCAGGAACCCAATGATGAGACCGCCGAACGGTCCCGTGAGCGCCGCTCCGAGGGCGACCAGAACCTCCCGCGCATCCACGGCAACTCCGGCGCCCGGGATCGGAACGGTAAGACCGGCCGCCATGATCGCCATCGCGGCCAGTCCGAACACCACCGCAGCCACCATTGAACGTACCGATACCCAGCGCGAACGCATTGGCCCCATGAATAACTCGGGTAGCAACTGGTTAGGTTATGCTCCGATCACCGGCAGGGCCGGCGCTTTTTGCTTGCACCGGAGCGGAACTTTCGCAAATTACAGTACAGCCCCCTGTCAAGCAAGCCGCAATGCTTCGTGACCGAGAGAGCCGCGCTCGACCGGCCCTCATCCGGAGAATCTCCGGCGACAATGCCTCAATATAGCATCAGAAACGCCATACGCACGATTATCAGCCTATGAAGAAGTACACCGTTGCAGTGGTCGGTGCGACCGGACTTGTCGGCCGCGCCATGATGAGCGTGCTCGAAGAGCGTCGGTTCCCGATCGGTGAGATCCGACCCCTCGCCTCCGAGCGATCGGCTGGAAGCTCACTGATCTTCCGGGGTGAACCGGTTTTGGTCCAGCGGCTGGTCGAACGCTCGTTCGCCGGTGTTGATTTCGCCCTGTTTTCAGCGGGCGCAAGCGTCAGCCGTGAGTTTGCCCCGCGGGCCGTCAACCAGGGCGCAATCGTCATCGACAACAGCAGTGCGTTTCGGATGGATCCGGAGGTACCGCTGGTCGTACCGGAAGTGAATCCGGCCGATGTCCGGCGTCACTGCGGGATCATTGCCAATCCGAACTGTTCGACCATTCAGATGGTCGTGGTACTCAAACCGCTTCACGATGCGTTTCGGATCCGCCGAGTGGTCGTCTCCACCTATCAGTCAGTGACAGGTGCCGGCAAGAAGGGGGTGAATCAGCTGGAGGATGAGCTTGCCGGTCGGGAGCCCCGCCTCAAGGCGTTCCCGCATCCGATCGCGTTGAACGCGATTCCCCACATCGATGTCTTCGAAGAGAGCGGATACACGAAGGAGGAGACGAAGATGATGCGGGAGACGTGCAAGATCATGGGAGCGGAGATCCCGGTGTCCGCGACGACCGTCCGCGTGCCGGTCCGCGGCGGTCACAGTGAGTCGGTGAACATCGAGTTCGAACGGCCGGCAACGGCCGACGATGTGCGTTCATTACTGCGGACGGCTGCCGGCGTCGTGGTGCAGGACGACCCCGCGGCTTCGGTGTATCCCATGGCCCCGGCGGCAGAAGGAACAGATGCGGTCTACGTCGGCCGCATTCGACGCGATCCGACACTCCCGAGCGGCGTCAACCTTTGGATCGTTGCAGACAACATCCGCAAAGGAGCCGCCACGAATGCGGTCCAGATTGCCGAGATGCTGATCTCACACGACTAAGGATTTTCCGGCCCGATCAATTTGCGGTCGTACGCTCGTACTCTCATACGCACCTCCCCACCCGCCCCCCCCCCTTCCCCTGTCTTCATCTACGCATGCCTCAGTTCCCCCGGTGGAACAGCCGGTACAATACCGGCAATCCGAGGAACAGCAGAACACTGGACACCGAGAATCCGCCGATCACCGCGATTGCAAGCGGCTGCTGCATCTGCGACCCGGCGCCGATGCCAAGCGAAAGAGGCAAAAGTGCCAGAACCGCCGCCAGCGTTGTCATGAGGATCGGCCGCGCGCGCATATGTGCCGCCGCCACGAGCGCATCATCTACCGACATCCCCGCGTTCACGCCCCGATGAAACTCATGCATCACGAACACCGCGTTCTCCGCCACGATGCCGATGATCATGATGACACCCACCAGGCTGGAAATGTTGAGCGTCATGCCCGTCAGGTCCAGCGCCACGACGACGCCGAGCAGGGACATCAGGTTCGTGATGAAGATCGAAACCGGGACGGCGAACTCCCCGAACTCAAAGAGCAACACGATGAACACCAGCAGGAAAGCCGCGAGGGCCACAAGGAACAGCCCGCGGAACGATTCCTGCTGCGTCTGGTATACTCCGCCGTACTCGATCGTCATGCCCGACGGCAGCCTGACCGAAGACGCCAGCCGCTGCCTGATCTCATCCACCGTTCGTCCCAGGTCCCGTCCCTCGATCCGCGCCGTCACCGCGATCATCTGTCGCAGTCCTTCCCGGTGAATCTCCGCCTGTCCGCCGGTCGGACGGATGGTCGCGATCGTGCCAAGCGGCACCGAAACACCGGACGCGTTGGTCAGCAGCAAACGGCTGATGCGCTCCGGATCTGTCCGGTAGGCATCCGGGAAACGGGTGCGGATGGCAATGAGCTTCTCACCGCGCTGGACCGACGTTTCCGCCATCCCGCGCATGACCGTTTCCAGTTCGTCACGCACGTCGGCGACGGTCATTCCGGCCAGCGACGCGCGAACCGGATCGACCGACACCACGAATGAGGGACCGGAAATCACGACGCCATCGAACGCATCAACCACTCCCGGGATGGCGGTAATCTGCGCATAGATTTCCTTCGCCTTCTCCTGGAGTACCGCCGGATCGTCCCCGAAAATTTTGACTTCGACGGGCGAAGGATTGTTGGTCAGATCTCCGATGACGTCCATCATCAGCTGGCCGAACTCGATGTGCAGCGCCGGTGCGGCGGACTCGACCCGCTGACGGACATCCGCGATGACCTCTTCGATCGAGCGACTCCGGTTCTTTCTGAGCTTGACAAGGAAATCACCGTTGTTGGGTTCGGTCAGGAAGAATCCCAGCTGTGTGCCGGTTCGCCGGGAGTACGACTCGACTTCCGGGACCTGCATCAGGATGTGTTCCACGCCCATCAGCAGCCGGTTCGTCTCGTTCAGCGACGTGCCCGCCGGAGACGTGTAGTCCAGGACAAATGTCCCTTCATCCATCATCGGCATGAAATCGCTTCCCAATCGCGAGTACCCGAGCCAGACGAAGCCCAGCACAACAGCGGTGATCGGGACGATCACCCAGGGACGCGCAAGGAGCCACCGGAGCACGCGTTCGTGCCAGCGCGACAGCCGGGGATGCCCGCCTTCGTGGGACACTTCCCGCTCAATGTCGGCGTCCCGCAATACGAGCGACGAGAGCAGCGGTGCCAGCGTGATGGAGAAGATGAACGAGATCAGCATCGCAAAGACCATCGTCGCCGAGAGGCTCGCGAAGAACGCTCCGGTCACACCGCCGAGGAACGCCAGCGGGATGTGGATCACGATAGTACTGGCCGTCGATCCCATGATGGCCGGCATCAGATCGTGCAGCGAGCCGCCCGCCGTTTCCGTGAACGCGCTCATCCATCCGCGCCCCCGGAGCGCCGTCCGATGACGTGCGTACTGCGCAAAGATATTTTCCACGATCACGATCGAATCGTCGATGATCAGTCCAACGGCCGCCGCGATCCCGCCCAGGGTCATGATGTTGATCGTCAATCCCACCGCATACAGACACAGGAAGGTCGTGGCGATGGTCGCCGGAACGACAAGCAGGATGACCAGGCTGATCCGCCAGCTGCGCAGGAACACGACGAGCACGAGCATGGCCAGCACGATGCCGACCAGGATGCTGTCGCGTGTGCTGAGGATCGACGTGCGGATGAAGTCCCCCTGGTCGTAGAAATTCTCGAAACGAACCGCCGACGGCAGGTGCAGCTCCGCGAGCGCCGCCGTGACATCCTGACCGATCTGTACGGTGCTTCCGGTCGGCTGTTTGATGACGTTGATGAGCACGGCGTCGGTGCCGTGCGCGGTCGTCCGGATGAATTTGTCCGCCACCGACGGACGCACGGTCGCCACATCGCGCACCCGGATCGGCACTCCATTGCGCACGGCGACCACGACCGATCCGATGTCGTCCGGCCCGGTGAGCAGCCCCGAGACGAGCGACAAATAGATCTGATAGTTATTGTCGATCACTCCGGAGGAGGAGAGCAGATTCGTATTGCGGATGGCGTCGCTCACCCGGCGGACATCCAGTCCGTCCGCGGACAGCCGGTCGGGGTCGACCGTGATCCGGAACTCCCGCGTGTCGCCGCCGGTCACCTCGATGCGCGCAACGCCGGCGATGCGCATCAGGGCGGGCCGGATCTGGTAGAGCGCGATGTCGCGCAGCTCGACCAGACTGAGCGAATCGGAGGTCAGGCTGTATCCGGCAATGGGAAACACCGCCACGCTCATTTGCTCCGCCTGCACGGACGCCGTGGACGGCAGTACGTTGCGAATGTTGCCGATCCGTCCCTGCAGCATCTGCAGCGTCTGCTGGACATTGCTGCCCCATGTCAGTCCGACGGAGATCTCCGTCGAGCCGCGTCCCGTGACCGATCGGACCGTCACGACGCCCGGGATCGAACTCGCGACCTCTTCGAGCGGCTTGGTGACCTCCACCATCATCCGTTCGGCGGGTTCCTCACCGTTGTCGGCAAGAATGACAATGCGGGGGAACGTGACATCGGGGAAGAGTCCGATGGGCAGATGAAGTGTGACGATCACACCGGCGACGGCGAGGATGGCGATGGAGAACAGCAGCGCCGACGCGTGACGACGGACGAACGCGAAGAACGTCATTCGGCCGCCTGCGGTTGCAGGGTGACGCGAGTGGAATCAGGCAACGCGTAGTTTCCCTGCACGATGACGTCCATGCCGGTGCGGAGCAGCGGACTGTTCACCTCGGCTGTGGTGTCCGTCATGACCCCCACACGGACGGGGATCGTGCGGGACAGCGAATCGGTGGTCATGATGACCACGCTGTTCGTCATGGTCTCGTCGTCCCTCAGGATGGCCGATCGCGGCACGAACAGCGCTTGCGGTCGGACCTCGGTGACGATCGCGGCGGTTCCGATCACTCCATCCCGCAGCACGGTCCGAGCGGCGTCCTCCGTGAACCTCACACGCACTTTGACAGTCTGGTTCTGAGGATCATTCTGCGGGAACACGGCGTCCACCGTACCGGCGAATGTTCTCCCCGGCACCGAAGGGACCCGGATCGTTGCCGCCTGGCCGGACCGCACGGATCCGACCTGCGCGAGCGGCACATCGGCAACAAATACGAGAGAGCGCAGATCGACGACAGAGCACACTTCGCCGTTGTCCGGCACCAGTTCTCCCGCCGCCACGCTGCGCGTCGCAACGATGCCGTCCGTGCGGGAGCGGAGCGTGAGACCGCTGGCAGCCGCGCGTGCCAGCGCCAGCGCCTGTTCGGCCTGCCGGCGCTTTGCCTCCGTCGTGGCACTTCGTACCAGGGCTTCCGCACCGGCGATCGACGCGTCCGACTCTTTCGGCATCACCACCGCGAGCGCATCACCGGCGTGGACGCGGGTTCCTTCCAGCGCATGGAGTTCCGTCACGATACCGGCGATCGGAGAGAAGATGCGCTCCTTCCGAAGCGCCTCAGTGCGTCCGAATGCGGAGACCGTTACCAGGGCACGACCGGACGCAACGCGCGCGATCCGCACCGCCACGACGGGACCGCTTTGTCCCCCGTTGCTCTGATTGTCAGAACCACCGCCGCAGCCGCCGGCCGCGAAGCCGGTCCACAGGAAAGCCGCGATGAGGATGTTCCGTCGGAAGCTCATCAGTCGTACCTATTCAGTTTCAAGTTGATCGATGCGCGCGCGGAGACTCTGGATATCCGCCCGCGCCTGCAACGCCGCCCGGCGGATATCCCGCAGTTGCTGCTGGGCGGAAAGCACCTCCAACGCCAGAACTCCCCCGACCGCGTACCGCGAGCGCGTCAGCAGCAGATTGTCCGACGCCGTGCGGATCATGTCCTCTGACGCGTCACGCCGCGCCAGAGCACCGCGCAACTGCAGACGAACGCGCCGGATTTCCGCGGTCATCGAACGCCGAAGCCCTTGCGTCGCCAGCCGGAGATTCTCCGACGCCACAGCCATCTCTTCCTCTCTCGCACCGGCCCCGCCCCATGTCACCAGCGGCAGTTCGAACGAAAGACCGAGGGAAAATCCGAACATCGGTGATCGCTCCGGCGCGGGAAGCCGCAGGTTGTCGCCGGAGGTCAGCAGTCCGGCATCTCCGAACAGCGAGACGGCCGGATACCGCTCGCGATGAGCCATGGAGACGTCGAACAGACTCTTGTCATATTCGATACCGGCGAGTGTCAGATCCAGGTTTGGCCGGAACGCGGCGGCTCCGGTAAACTCATCCGACGCCGGCGCGAGCAGTGAATCAAGAGTCCCGACCGCCTGGACTGTCGAGTCAGCTCCGAGCCCCATGATCTCGCCGAGCGTCACGCCTGCCGTGAGCGCTGCGTCGTTCGCCGTTTGAAGTGCAATGCGGGCGTTGGCAAGATCGAGCTCCGTTTTCAGGAGGTCCGTGTTGCCGGCGGATCCGGCGGCAACGAGCCGTTTCACAAGATCGCGGTAATCGGTCAGATCCCGCACGTTGGACTTCTCAAGCTCCACCGCATTCTGCGCCCGAAGCGTTTCAACGTAGGCCTGACGAACCGTGAAGATGAGATCGCGCTCCGCGCGTCGATATTCCAGATCCCGCTGGTCGGCTTCGAGGCGCAGCTGGTCGGCTCGGAGACTGCGAATGCCGCCGTCGAACAGCGACTGCTGGATCGACACCTGAGCGGCCAGCTGTCCGCCGTTGGAAAGCGCCGGATCGTATCCGGCCCCTTTGCTCCACGGCGCAAACACGGTGGACGCAACCGCCTTTACCTGCGGCAGTCCTGCCGCCGAGTTCTCCGTCTGCGAAAGCGCTGTCCGCCGGGCCATGTTCCGTGCGATCTGCAGGTACGGACTCCGCTCACGGGCCACAGCAATACAGCGAGCCAGATCCCAGGGGACCTGGCTCCAGGAAATGCCGGAAGCGACAATGATGAGAAGGAAGACCGATGCGCGCTTCATCACGAACCCGGTTGCACCTGAAGGATGACAAACGAGTCCGGAACCATGGACGGACGCGGATGCGGCTGGTCCGCCGTCGGTGCCGGCGCAGGCCCGAACTCCGCCGTCGGCAGGTACAGCGTGTGCGTCGCCGGATCGATCGTGATTGTACGCGCACCCGGCCGGGTCGGAACAGTTTCCACAACGCTGAACTTCGCGGGCGATTCCTCCCGCACGACCGTCACCGTCCCTTCGCCGTTGGACGAGAACGCATATCCGAGCGCCGGATCGAACGCGCAGCCATCCACGCGACTGCCGATCGGCACCGTCGCGACGAGCGCGCCGGTCTCATCATCCACGACCGCCATCAGCTTGTTGCCACACACCGCAAACAGCCGATGATGGGCGATATCGATGGCCAATCCGGACGGCTCTTCGCCGGGAGCGACGGACCACCGGGCCAGCACCTTTGCCGCCACCGGGTCGATGGCAGCGATTTCGCTCTTGTCTTCAATATTAACGAACAACCGTCCCGCACCATCGGAGACCGCGAACTCCGGCTTTCCACCCAACGGCAGCGTCGCGATCACGGAATCCGTCACGGCATCGATCACCGTGGCATCGTGACTCCGTCCGTTGAACGCAAACACACGATGAGAGAACGGATCGTAGAGGATGGCGTCCGGATTCTGCCCGGCGGAGACGGTACCGCGGACGGCCAGAGTCTTCAGGTCGAACACCGTCACGGATGACGACCGTCCGTTGGAGATGAATCCCTTGCCCAGGTCATCGGCGATCGCGATCCCGTGCACGCCTTCAGTCTTCGGGATCTCGCCAACAACGGTACCGGAATCCGGATCGACCACCATCACCCGCATCGCATGAGATACGTACAGACTAT
>JAKAJH010000065.1 GCA_021813905.1 Bacteroidota bacterium
TCTACAGCTCGTCCTCGACTTCCTTCTGCAGCTTCTGGAAGTACGGGATTACCGCGCCCAGCAGCTGGATGACGATCGACGAGCTGATGTACGGCATGATGCCCAGCGCGAAGATGGCGGCATTGCTGAACGCGCCACCGACGAACAGGTCATACAGGCCGAAGAGCGTGTTCTCCGACGATTTGCGGATCGTATCCGCCAGCAACGCCGCGTCGACGCCCGGCAGCGTGATGTGCGATCCGATACGGACGATGATCAGGAGGGCGGCGGTAAAGAAGAGCCGCTCGCGGAGCTCCTGGATCTTGAAAATATTCGTGACGGTTTCGGTAATCTTGCTCATGCGTTCACGGTGGACGTCGTCAGGAGAGTTGCCTTCCCGCCGGCCGCCTCGATCTTGGTCTTGGCTGACTTGCTAAATGCATGTGCGGTCACATCCAGCTTCACCTTCAAGTCGCCGTCACCGAGGATCTTGACCGGGTGGTTCTTTCTGGAAATCGCGCCGACGCTGTACAGCACCTGCGGATTCACGACGCCGTCCGTGATCTTCTTCTTCTCGACGAGTGCCGCGAGCGTTTCCACATTGATGGCCTGCGCTTCGACGCGGTTGCGGCTCGTGAAGCCGAACTTCGGCACGCGCCGGGTCAGCGGCATCTGGCCGCCTTCGAACCAGATTTTGAACTTGTGACCGGACCGGGCTTTGGCGCCTTTGTGGCCCTTCGTCGCCGTCCCGCCGTGTCCGGATCCCTGGCCGCGGCCGATCCGCTTGGTGTTCTTGCGGGAGCCTTTTGCCGGGGTCAGCGTGCTGAGAATATCCTTTGCCATGGTCCTTACACCTCTTCCACTTTTACCATATGCCGGACCTTGTCGACCATGCCGCGGATCTGCGGCGTGTCATTCTTCACGACCGAGTAGTTCGGACGGCCGAGGCCCAGCGCCTTGATGGTGCGCTTCGCGTGCTCGAGCTGGTCGATGACGCTGCGCGTCTGCGTGATTCGGATCTTTTTCGTTTCCGCCATGATTCACCGTCCTGGATTTACTGAAACAGCTCCGGCACGGAGACACCCCGTCGCCCGGCGACCATCCGCGCATCCGACAGATTCAGCAGTGCCTGCACCGTCGCCTTCACCACATTGTGGGGATTGGACGAGCCCATCTGCTTGGTCAGCACGTCCTTTACGCCGGCCGACTCGAGCACAGCGCGCACACCGCCGCCGGCGATCAGGCCGGTTCCGGGGGAGGCAGGCTTCAGCAGAACTTTGCCGGCGCCGAATTTGCCCACGACCTCGTGCGGGATGGTGCCGTGCACGACCGGAACCTGCATGACGTTCTTCTTCGCGTCATCGACGCCCTTCGCAATGGCGTCCGCGACTTCGTTCGCCTTGCCCAGGCCGATGCCCACGTGGCCGTTTCCGTCGCCGACGACCACGATCGCGTTGAAGCTGAACCGGCGTCCGCCCTTGACGACCTTGGCGACGCGGTTCACATGGACGAGACGTTCCTTGAGTTCCAGTTCACCTGCTCTGATCTTTGCCATGGATTCTGCCGCTTTCCCTGTCTATCCGTTAGAACTTGAGCCCGGCTTCGCGGGCACCGTCGGCCAGCGCCTTCACGCGCCCGTGATAGAGATAGCCATTCCGGTCGAAGACGACCGTGCTGATATTCTTCTCCAACGCCTTCTTCGCCACGGCCGCGCCGACCTTCTTGAACATCTCGACGGGCTTCGTCACACCCTTCAGTTCCTCGCGCATCTCCTTGGTATTGGAGGACGCGGACACGAGTGTGCGACCGGTCGTATCGTCCACGATCTGGGCGTAGGCGTGGTTCAGGCTGCGGAACACCGTCAGGCGCGGAAGCGCCGAGGTGCCGTGGATCTTCTTCCGGATCCGTTCTTTCTTCTTTATCCGTCGAGCGACGGTATTTTTCTTGATCATCGTTCGTTCTCCTTACCCGGCCGTTACTTCGCAGCCGTGGCGGCCGCCTTGCCGGCCTTCCGGCGGATGTACTCGCCTTCATACTTGATGCCTTTGCCCTTGTAGGGCTCGGGCTGCCGGAAGGAGCGGATCTTCGACGCGACCAGTCCCACCAGCTGCTTGTCCACACCGGAGATGGTGATGTTCGTCTGGGTCGGTGTTTCGATCTTGATGCCTTCGGGCGGCGCGAACAGGATCGGATGGCTGTATCCCACGAGCAAATTCAGCCGCGATCCCTTCATTTCCGCGCGATAGCCGACACCGACGATCTCCAGTTTCCGCAGGTAGCCTTCGGTGACGCCCTTGACCATGTTCTGGATCAGCGCGCGCCACAGGCCATGCAGCGCCTTGTACTTCTTCTCGTCCGATGGGCGGGTCAGGACGACCTCCGAGCCGTTCACGGCCACGGAGATATCCGGGTGCACCTTCGCGGACAATTCGCCTTTCGGTCCCTTCACGACCACGGAACCGTCCTTCATCGCCGCGGTCACTCCCTTCGGGAGCGTGACGGGCTTCTTTCCAATCCGTGACACTGTCGATTCTCCTTACCAGATGTAGGCGAGCACTTCGCCGCCGACCCGTTCTTTGCGCGCCTGAGCATCGGACATGATGCCGTGCGGTGTCGAGATGATGGCCACGCCCAACCCACCGAGGACACGAGGAAGCTCCTCCGCACCGACGTACTTGCGGATGCCGGGACGGGAGACGCGCCGGAGACCGGTGATCGCCATCTTTCCCTGGTGGTAGCGCAGCTGGATGCGGAGCACGCCCTGCTTCGTGTCCTCCAGGACGGCGTAATCGGCGATGTATTTCTTGTCCTTCAGCACCTGGGCCATCGCCGTTTTGAGTCGCGATCCCGGGATATCGACGCGGCGGTGCTTCGCCTTGCCGGCGTTCCGGATCCTTGTCAGAAAATCTGCAATCGGGTCAGTTTTGGACATCGGATACTCTCACGTTTGATTACCAGCTTGCCTTGCGAACACCGGGAATTTTGCCTTCGAGCGCAAGCTTGCGCAGGCAGATGCGGCAAATGCCGAACTTCCGGTAGTAGGCGCGCGGCCTGCCGCAGATATTGCACCGGTTGTGCTGACGGACTTTGTACTTCGGCGTCTTCTTTGCCTTCACCCGCATTGCTAAGCGTGCCACGGGGACTCCTTCTCTCGGTTATGAATTCTGCGATGACGGTGCCGCGACGACGTCCTGACGCTTGACGAACGGCATGCCGAGCTCCTTCAGCAGCTCGAACGCCTCTTCATCGCTCTGCGCCGTCGTCACGAAGGTGACATCCATGCCGTTGATGCGCGTGACCTTGTCGACGTCGATCTCCGGGAAGATGATCTGCTCCTTCACACCAACCGTGTAGTTGCCGTGTCCATCGAACGACTTGTCGGAGACGCCGCGGAAGTCGCGCACGCGGGGCAGCGCGACACTGATGAACCGGTCCATGAATTCGAACATCCGGGCGCGCCGCAGGGTGACGCGGCAGCCGATGGCCAGCCCTTCACGCAGCTTGAAGTTCGAGATCGCCTTCCTGGCCTTGGTGACCGCCACTTTCTGGCCGGTGATCATCTCGAGTTCATGCACGGCGGCGTCGAGCAGTTTTGGGTCCTGCGTCGCATCGCCGACCCCGATGTTGATCGCGATCTTGTCGAGACGCGGCACCTGCATCACGCTCGAGTACTGGAATCGCTTCATCAGCGCAGGGACGACCTCTTTCCGATAGCGCTCGGCCAGGCGCGGCGTGACCCCCTTCTCTTCTTTGCCGGCCGCATGCGCCGCTTTCGCGTCGCCGGAGGGCTTCTCGGACTTTTCTTTCTTTGGTGCTTTCTCTTTCGCCATGGATCGGGTTCCTAGAACATCTCGCTGCATTGTTTACAGACGCGCATCGTGCGCTTCTTGCCACTGGTCGCATCGGAGACATGGGTGTGCCCGACGCGGGTCGGCTTGCTGCACTTCGGGCAGACCACCATCACGTTGGATGCCCGGATCGGGCCTTCCTTCTGGACGATGCCGCCCTGCGGATTCTTCTGCGACGGACGCGTGTGCCGTTTGATGATGTTGACGTTTTCGATGATCACCTGCTTTGCCTCGGGGAACACCTTCAGGACCTTCCCCTGCTTGCCCGCCGCATTGCCGGCGGTCACGATCACCGTGTCATTCTTGTGGACGTGCAGTGTCTGTGCCATGCCTTTTACAGAACCTCCGGTGCAAGGGAAATGATCTTCATGTACTGCCGCTCGCGGAGCTCGCGTGCGACCGGGCCGAAGATGCGCGTGCCTTTCGGCTCGTTCTGCGGGCTCAGCAGCACGGCGGCGTTCTCGTCGAACCGGATGTAGGAGCCGTCCTTGCGGCGAATCTCCTTCTTCGTGCGCACGACGACGGCGCGGTGCACTTCGCCCTTCTTCACCGGCGCGCCGGGGATGGCGCTTTTGACGGCGACGACGATGAGGTCGCCGACCGTGGCGTACCGACGGTCATGCCCCCCCAGCACCCGGATGCACCGGACCTTCTTGGCGCCGGAGTTGTCGGCAACGACCAGATTGGTTTCTTCCTGGATCATACACGCACCTGCGTTTTGAACTACTTTGCCTTTTCAATGATCTCGACGAGCCGCCAGCGCTTCGACTTGCTCAGCGGGCGTGTCTCGACGATCTTCACCAGGTCGCCGATGGAGGCTTCCCGTTTCTCATCGTGGGCCATCAGCGTGCCCGTCCGCCGGAAGTACTTCTTGTACAGGGTGTGGGGCACGCGGCGTTCGATGGCCACCACAATACCCTTCTGCATCTTGTTGCTGATCACTTTGCCGATCCGGACCTTTCGGCGTCTGCGGTCGGCTGTTGCGTTTGCAGCTTCCGTCGTCATAGTCATCCCTTATGCCTGTGCGGGCGCGGCAGGCTGGGCCGGCGCCGTTCCGGGTTTCAATTTCCGCTCCTGCAGGATCGTCTTCATCCGCGCGACATCCTTCCGGATGAGACCGAGCTTCATCGGGTTCTCCAGCTGCCCCATGACCTTCTGGAACTTCAGGTTCGCGAGGTTCTCCTCCTCTTCCTGAATTCGCTTCGTCAATTCCGCATCCGACAGTTGCCGCAATTCAAACGCTTTCATCGTCCCGTCTCCTATGCACCCTGGTAATCCACGCGGGTGACGAACTTCGTCCGGATGGCCAACTTGTGGGCCGCCAGCTTCATCGCCTCTTCGGCGACGTTCTTCGTGATGCCTCCGAGCTCGAACAGCACCGTTCCCGGCTTCACCACGGCAACCCAGAATTCCGGAATACCTTTGCCGCTGCCCATGCGGGTTTCCGCCGGCTTCTTCGTGACCGACTTGTCCGGGAAGATGCGGATCCAGACCTTGCCTTCACGCTTCATCATGCGCGTCAGCGCAACGCGGGAGGCTTCGATCTGGCGCTGGGTCACCCAGCCCGGTTCCATGGCCTTCAACCCGAAATCCCCGAATGCCACCGTATTGCCGCGGGTCGCCTTGCCCCGCATGCGGCCGCGCTGCGTCTTGCGATACTTCACACGTTTCGGCATCAACATGGTGCTGCGAACTCCTTATGAGCGTGTTCCGATAATCTCACCCTTGCAAATCCACACTTTCACACCGCTGGTTCCGTAGATCGTGAACGCGGTGGCCGAGGCATAGTCGATATCGGCCCGAAGCGTCTGCAGGGGGATACGGCCTTCTTTGTAGTGCTCCGTGCGGGCGATTTCGGCTCCGCCCAGACGTCCGGCGCACATGACTTTGATCCCTTCCGCGCCCATACGCATGGCCGCGGTGATCGACTGCTTCATCGCCCGGCGGAAGGAGATCCGGCCCTCGAGCTGATTGGCGATGTTCTCACCAACCAGATAGGCATCCAGTTCCGGCCGTTTGATTTCGTGGATCAGGATCTTCACTTCCTTCGAGGTCACCTTCTTCAGCTCTTCCTCGAGCTGCGCGATCTCCTTGCCGCTTTTCCCGATCACGATGCCGGGACGGGACGTGTGGATCGTCACGACGGCGCGCTTCAGCGTCCGATCGATCTGAATCCGGGAGATGCCGGCTTTCTTCAGTCGGTTCCGGATGTAATTCCGGACCATCAGGTCTTCCTGAAGCTTGCTCGAGCAACTGCGGTCATCGTACCAGTTTGCATCCCAGGGACGCACGACGCCGAGGCGGAATCCATTTGGATTGGTTTTCTGACCCACCGGAACCTCCGATTAGCTTGCCGTTTCTTGCGTGGCCTTGGCCGCTTCAGCCTTCGGCGCCTTTGCCGGGGCTTTTGCCGCCGCTTTCCGTGCCAGCGCCCGCTGGGCGACCACCACGGTGACATGGTTCGAGCGCTTGCGCACCCGGAAGGCGCGTCCCATCGGGGCCGGCAGCACGCGCTTCATCGTCGCGCCGCCATCAACGAACGCTTCCTTCACATACAGGGTCGCGGTATCGAGACGACCCGCTTCATCCTTATTCTGCAGATTCGAGATCGCGGATCGCAGCACCTTCTCCGCCGCCTTCGCCGCATGTTTGGGGACGAAGTGGAGAATGCTCAACGCCTCCTCGACCCCTTTGCCGCGGATCAGATCGACCACCAGGCGCATTTTGCGCGGCGAGGTCCCGATATACCGGTTGATTGCTCGTGCTTCCATCGTTCAGTCTCCCATCGCCTACGCGGGGCTCGTGGCCTTTTCGCTCTTGATGCCCGGATGTCCGCGGAAGATGCGTGTCGGCGCGAATTCGCCGAGCTTGTGCCCGACCATCGCTTCGTGGACATACACCGGAATGAACTTGTTCCCGTTATGCACGGCAAAGGTGTGGCCGACGAACTCCGGCAGGATCGTGCTCGAGCGCGACCAGGTTTTGATGACGCGCTTCTGGTTCGTCTTGTTCAGCGCTTCCACCTTCTCGACGAGCTTCGGGTCCGCGAAGGGCCCTTTTTTGATCGAACGGCTCATAGGTGCTCAGCTCACTTGCGACGTTTGACAATGTACTTGCTGGACGTTTTGCTCCGCTTGCGGGTCTTCAGACCCTTGGCATACTTGCCCCACGGAGACTCCGGGTGCTGTCCGCCGCCGCCGCTCTTCGACCGTCCCTCGCCGCCACCCATCGGATGGTCGACCGGGTTCATGGCCATACCGCGCGTCTGCGGTCGGATACCGAGCCAGCGCGACCGGCCGGCCTTGCCGAGGCTCAGATTCTCATGATCCGTATTACTCACAACACCGATGGTGGCATAGCAGTCGGCGCGGAACTTGCGCACCTCGCCCGAGGGCATCTTCAGTGTTACCCAATCACCCTCCTTCGCCATCAGCTGCAACGACGTGCCGGCACTGCGACCCACCTGCGCACCGCGCCCCGGCGTCAGTTCAACATTGTGGATCATCGTCGCAGGCGGAATCGCGCGCAACGGCATCGCGTTCCCCACCTGGACTTCCACCTCCGGGCCGGACGCCACCGACGATCCGACCTTCAGTCCATCCGGCGACAGGATGTAGCGCTTTTCGCCGTCAGGATACTGCACCAGCGCGATGCGTGCGGAACGGTTGGGATCATACTCGATCGCCATGACCGTGGCGAGCATGCCGCGCTTCTCACGCTTGAAGTCCACCACGCGGTACATCCGCTTGTGTCCGCCGCCGCGATGTCGCGAGGTCACACGACCGAGATTGTTGCGGCCGCCCGACTTCTTCAGCGGCTCGAGCAGGGACTTCTCGGGCCTGGTCTTGGTGATCTCCTCAAACGACGACACGGAGTAGTACCGCGTCGCGGAGGTCATTGGTCGTAATTTGCGAATACCCATAAGTCACTCGTCTCGTTGGCGTCACGCATTGCCGAAGAGGTCGATCTTGTCGCCCTCTTTCAGCGTCACGATGGCCTTTTTCCACATGCGCGTCCGGCCTTCGAACCGGCCGCGACGGGTCATCTGGGATTTTTCCTTTCCCTTGACACGCTGCGTGCGCACGCTCAGCACTTTCACATTGAACTGCTTTTCGATGGCCTTCGCGACCTCGATCTTGTTGACCGTCATCGGCACCTCGAACGCGTACTGCCGGGCATCCTGGAGTCCGGTCATCTTCTCCGTAATAATGGGCCGAATCAGAGTTCCAACCATGGCCGCTTCCTCAGTTCGTCAGGGAATTCTGCAACACCGGAACCGCGCTCTTCTGGATAAGCAGCACCTGGTTGTTCACGATGTCGTACGTCGAGGCCTTCTCCGCCTCGCGGATATCGAGCCGCGCGATGTTCCGGCCCGACTTGTACAGGATCTGGTCTGTCTTTGAGGTGAGGAGCAGCGTCTTCTTCGCGTTCAACGAGAGCGCCTTCAGCAGCGCCGTCACCTGCTTGGTCTTCGGCACTTCGAAACCGAAGTCCTCGATGACCACCACGGCACCGTCCTTTGCCTTGTAGGACAAAGCAGACTTGCGGGCGAGCTTCCTCATTTTGGCCGTGAGCTTCACGACGTAGTCGTGCGGCATCGGACCGAAGATGGAACCGCCGCCGATCCACAACGGCGAACGCGATGTGCCTGCGCGGGCGCGTCCGGTTTTCTTTTGCCGGAACGGCTTCTTGCCACCCCCGCTGACCTCGTTCCGGGGCTTCACCTTGTGCGTGCCTTGACGCTGATTTGCCATGTAGCTCCGCACCGCCATGTAGATCGCGTGATCATTGGGCTCGATCCCGAACACGGACGGGTCCAGTTCCACGTGTTCGCCGCTCAACGAGCCGTCAATCTTGTAAACATCGACTTGCATGATTCCTCGTCCTTCCCGGAAGCGCTACGAATGCTTGTTGATCTCGAGGTATCCGTTGATCGCGCCGGGCACTGAGCCGCGGACGATCAGGATGTTCGACTCGGGGATCACCCGGACGACCCTCAGGTTCTTCACGGTCACCTGCTCGAACCCCATGCGTCCGGCCATCCGCATTCCTTTGAACACGCGGGACGGATACGAACTGGATCCGATGGATCCCGGTGCGCGCACCCGGTCCGACTGACCGTGGGTGATCATACCGACGCCACGGAAATGATGGCGCTTCACCACGCCCTGGAACCCGCGGCCTTTCGAGCGTCCGGTCACGTCAACGGCATCGCCCTGCGAGAAGATATCGACCTTCACTTCATCGCCCGGCTTGAGCGCTTGACCGTTGAAACTGCGAAATTCGCGCAGCAGACGTAGCGCTTTGGCGCCGGCTTTGGCCAGGTGGCCTTTCAACGGCTTGTTGATCAGCCGCTCGCGCTTTTCGTCGAAGCCAAGCTGCACCGCGTCGTAGCCGTCTTTCGCGCTCGTCTTGACTTGTGTGACATAACAGGGGCCGGCTTCGATGACCGTGCAGGGAACCGCTTCCCCGTTGTCATCGAACAGGCTCGTCATGCCGATCTTCTTTCCTAAGATGCCACTCACTGTCATGCTCCTTTAGTCCCACGTCCGCCGGCGGCTGCACCGCGCTGCGGCCATGACCTCATCCATCCCGCCGTCACCGAACCGTCGTCAGACCTTGATCTCGACATCCACGCCGGCCGGCAGCTCCAGCTTCATCAGCGAGTCCACGGTCTTGCTCGTGGAGTTCAGGATGTCGATCAGACGTTTGTGCGACCGGGTTTCGAACTGTTCACGCGACTTCTTATCGACGTGCGGCGACCGGTTGACGGTATACACCGTGCGCTTCGTCGGCAGCGGAATCGGTCCCGACACAACCGCACCGGTCGACTTCACCGTCTTGATGATCTTTTCGGCCGACTTGTCGATGAGATTATGGTCGAAGGACTTCAGTTTGATTCGAATCTTCTGACCCGCCACGGATGCCACTCCTGAAAGTTCCGTCCCGCGACCGGCGAAGCCGGCCGGGGGACGAATGATGAATGCTTACTCGATGATCTTTGTGATAACACCGGCACCCACGGTCCGACCGCCTTCACGAACAGCGAACCGCTGTCCTTCTTCCATGGCGATAGGGGAAATGAGTTCGATGTTGATTGCATCGAGGTTGTCACCCGGCATGACCATTTCCACGCCGGAGGGAAGTGTCACGACACCAGTCACGTCCGTGGTGCGGAAGTAGAACTGCGGGCGGTAGCCCGTCAGGAACGGCGTATGACGTCCGCCTTCATCTTTCTTCAGCACGTAGACCTGAGCGGTGAACTTTGTGTGCGGAGTGATGGAACCCGGCTTGGCGATAACCATCCCGCGCTCGAGTTCGTTCTTTTCCACGCCACGCAGGAGCAGTCCGGCATTGTCACCGGCCTGAACCTCATCAAGCTCCTTGCGGAACATTTCGGCGCCGGTGATGACCGTCTTCTTGTGGGCGCCGAGTCCGATCACTTCGACCTCGTCGCCGACCTTGGCATGGCCACGCTCGACACGGCCCGTACCGACCGTTCCGCGGCCGGTGATCGAGAAGACGTCCTCGACCGGCATCAGGAAGGGCTTTTCAGAGTCGCGCTTCGGCTGCGGGATGTATGCATCCACCGCATCCATCAGATCCATAATGCTCTTGAACGCCGGATCATCGGGCTTCACGTCCGGGCGGAGGGCCGCTTCCATGGCCTTCAGAGCCGATCCGCGGATGATGGGAATCTCGTCGCCGGGGAAATTGTACTTCTTCAGCAGATCCCGGACCTCGAGCTCGACCAGATCCAGCAACTCCGGATCGTCGACCGCATCCACCTTGTTCAGGAACACGACAATGCGCGGCACGTTGACCTGGTAAGCCAGGAGGATGTGCTCACGCGTCTGAGGCATCGGACCGTCGGTCGCCGCGACGACGAGGATCGCGCCGTCCATCTGGGCGGCACCGGTGATCATATTCTTGATGTAGTCAGCGTGACCCGGGCAGTCCACATGCGCGTAGTGGCGCTTTTCGGTCGAATACTCGACGTGCGCCGTGTTGATCGTGATCCCACGCGCCTTTTCTTCCGGAGCGTTGTCGATCGAATCGAAGGTGCGAACCGCGGAGAGCCCCTTCTTCGCCAGCACCATCGTGATGGCGGCAGTCAGGGTCGTCTTCCCGTGGTCCACGTGACCGATCGTGCCGACGTTGATGTGCGGCTTGGTGCGGTCAAATTTCTCTTTGGCCATTGGTTGGTCTCCTTTCGGTTGAACTGGATTCCCGCTTATTCACATTCATGACACAGCGACTTTGTCCTTCCCACGTACCCGCTCGACGATCTCGTCGGCGATACTGCGCGGGACCTGCTCGTAAAACGCAAACTGCATCGTGTACAGCGCGCGGCCCTGCGTCATGGACCGCAATTGCGTTGCGTAACCGAACATTTCGGACAGCGGCACATGCGCCTTGACCACCTGCGCATCCTTCCGCGAATTCATCCCTTCGATCTTGCCCCGCCGCGAATTCAGGTCGCCCATCACGTCCCCGAGATACTCTTCCGGGGTCACCACCTCCACCGCCATGACCGGCTCCAGCAGCACCGGCCCCGCTTTCCGGGCGGCTTCCTGGAACGCCATCGATCCGGCGATCTTAAATGCCATTTCGGACGAGTCGACCGCGTGATACGAACCGTCGAACAGGCGCACTTTCACGTCTTCCACCGGGTATCCGGCAAGCACGCCGTTCCGCATCGCTTCGACAATTCCCTGCTCCACCGGCTTCACATACTCGCGCGGGACGACGCCGCCGATGATGCCGTTCTCGAACTCGAAGCCCTTTCCCTTCTCGTTGGGCTCGAGGTCGATCCAGACGTGGCCGTACTGGCCGCGACCGCCGGTCTGACGGATGAATTTCCCTTCCGCCGTCACCTTCTTCGTGATCGTTTCCTTGTATGCGACCTGCGGCCGGCCGACATTGGCCTCGACCTTGAATTCGCGTTTCATCCGGTCCACGATGATCTCGAGGTGCAGTTCGCCCATCCCGCTGATAATCGTCTGACCGGTCTCTTCATTCGTCGAGATCCGGAAAGTCGGATCCTCTTCGGCGAGACGCTGGAGCGCCTCACCCATCTTCTCCTGGTCGGCCTTCGTCTTCGGCTCGATCGCCACATCGATCACGGGCGCGGGAAATTCCATCTGTTCCAGCAGGACCGGGTCGTCTTCCTCGGTCAAGGTGTCGCCCGTGTGCGTATTCTTCAGGCCAATCGCCGCAATGATGTCACCCGCGTATGCTTCCTCCGCTTCCTCACGATGGTTCGCATGCATGAGCAGCAGCCGACCGATCCGTTCTTTTCGGTCCGTGGAAACATTATAGACATAGGAACCGGCAGCCAGCTGTCCGGCATACACCCGGAAGTACGTCAGCCGCCCGACAAACGGATCGCTCATAATCTTGAACGCCAGCGCCGTGAATTTCTCCGAGTCCGACACTTTCCGGATTACATCATCCTTCCGGTGCGGATGGTGGCCGTGCACCAGGCCACCGTTGATATCCACCGGTGACGGCAGAAAGTCGATGATCGCATCCAGCAGGTTCTGTACACCCTTATTCTTGAAGGATGATCCGCACAGGACCGGAATAATAGTCACCTTCAGCGTCGCGCGCCGCAGCACGCCACGGATCTCATCGGCCGAAATCTCCTTGCCCTCGAGATACTTCTCCAACAGCGTGTCGTCCTCGCTGGCGACCGCTTCGAGCATCTTGATACGATACTCATTCGCGCGGGGCCGGAGCTTCTCGGGAATATCGATGTCGTCCCATGTCGTGCCCTGCGTATCCTCGTGGTACATCCGGGCCTTCATCGTGATCAGGTCGATGATGCCGGAGAACATTTCACCTTCGCCGACCGGAATATGAACCGGCACCGCGTTGGCGCCCAACCGCGCCTTCATCATCTCGACGACGCCGAGGAAGTCAGCGCCGGCGCGATCCATCTTGTTCACGAACGCAATCCGCGGAACACCGTACTTGTCCGCCTGCCGCCAGACCGTTTCCGACTGAGGCTCGACACCGCCGACGGAACAGAACAGCGCCACAGCACCATCCAGGACGCGGAGCGAGCGTTCCACCTCGATCGTGAAATCGACGTGGCCCGGGGTGTCGATGATATTGACCCGGTGATTCCGCCAGAAGCAGGTCGTGGCCGCGCTGGTGATGGTAATCCCGCGCTCCTTCTCCTGCTCCATCCAGTCCATGGTCGCCGCGCCGTCATGCACCTCGCCCATCCGGTGCAGGCGTCCCGTATAGAACAGGATGCGCTCCGTGGTCGTGGTCTTGCCGGCATCGATGTGCGCCATGATGCCGATATTGCGGGTTCGATCTAGTGTATACTCTCGAGGCATAAATATCCAACTTTCCCGATCATCCACCGCTGCGTTCGTCAGCACCGGGAACGGTATGGTACGTCAACACCCAGCTATGTGGCGATGCGTTCTGCTACCAACGGAAGTGCGCAAAAGCCCGGTTGGCTTCCGCCATCCTGTGGACGTCGTCCTTCTTCTTCACGGCCCCCCCGTCGCCCGTGGACGCGGCCAGCAGTGCGGCAGCCAGCTTTTGCGACATCGACTTTTCCGAGCGTTCTTTGGCGTTGGAAATCAACCACCGGATAGCAAGAGCGGTTCGCCGCTCGGGGCGAACTTCTGTAGGTACCTGATAGGTAGCACCACCAACTCTTCGTGCCCGCACTTCGATCATCGGGGACACGTTATCAACC
>JAKAJH010000066.1 GCA_021813905.1 Bacteroidota bacterium
AGCCTCGGTGAAGCGTGGGGATAATCGCAAACGCACGCCGACACGGCAGAGAGTCGTTCGAAAGCGCTGGTGAGACCTGGGACTAGTCGCAAATGCACGCCGACACGGGAGAGAGTCCTTCGAAAGCGCTGGTGAGACCTGGGACTAGTCGCAAACACACGCTGACGCGGCAGAGAGTCCTTCGAAAGCCTCGGTGAAGCGTGGGGATAATCGCAAACGCACGCCGACACGGCAGAGAGTCGTTCGAAAGCGTTGGTGAGACCTGGGACTAGTCGCAAACACACGCCGACACGGCAGGGAGTCGTTCGAAAGCGTTGGTGAGACCTGGGACTAGTCGCAAATGCACGCCGACGCGGCAGGGAGTCGTTCGAAAGCGTCGGTGAAGCGTGGGGATAATCGCAAACGCACACCGACATGCGAGAGAATCCTTCGAGAGCCGGGCGGTGAAGCTTGGGAAGAGTCGCAAATGCACACCGACATGCGAGAGAATCCTTCGAAAGCGTCGGTGAAGCGTGGGGATAATCGCAAACACACGCCGACGCGGCAGAGAGTCGTTCGAAAGCGCTGGTGAGACCTGGGACTAGTCGCAAATGCACGCCGACGCAGGAGAGAATGTTTCGAGAGCCGGTTGGTGATCGGTGGTAACAATCGCACATTCATGCCGATGCCAGAGAGACTTGCTGACATAGGCTACGGCGCGGCGAAATTGCCGACGACGCAAACCCGGAAGAAAGACGGATTCTTCGCCGTTGAAGAACGTCGCTCAGTATGACACGGCTGCTGTGCGGGCTTTGGGGGGGGGACTTCAGGAACGAGGAGACACAAGCTGCAAATCACTCAGGAGGGCGCTGCCAGGTCCAAATCGATTATTGCGGCAAATCCGTCTTACGCACCCAAATCAAAGAACTTGCAGCGTTACCGTTCGGCCTTCATTGGACAGGTGAGATGCTCAATGTGTAATATATCATTTCCGGGTCATCGCGCGTTCAGTTCACGACTGTGAGCGTCGACCACTTGTTGTCCACGATGCTGTATTGTCCGATCACCTGCACCGGCGTCTGACCGTCATTCCCCGTTTCCGTGCCGTAGCCCTGAAAGAGGATCCATTTCTGTCCGGTGGTCGTGTAGATCCTCATCCCGTCAGAGGCGGTGAGGTTTGCAGGGGGCGCGTAGTCCTGCAGGCTGCCGTCCCCGCCGCCGAAGTTGCTGCTTTTCGCCGCGTACGTTCGCGCCTCACCCACCAGAACGTTCAAGCGATGAATGATCATATCGCGCTCGTGCGACTGGTTGTTGGCTTTCATCAGATTCAGGCCGCCGAAGATCGCCAGTCCCGCGATCAGCGCCGCCAACACAAGGATGAGAAGTTGTTGTTGTCCCATGGCGCGCGTCGGGCTATTGGATTCTCAGTCCCTCGGTGCCGAGCTCGGCCACGATCGAATGGGTTTCACCGTCCACCACCGTGAGGGCCCACGTCCGGTCCCCCGTCTGGTCAGCGCATTGCCGGGCCACCCGCGTCACGATCCCGATCTTCTCGTTGGCCGTGAGACTGCTCCACTTGTCCGGATTGACGACCATGAGGCGTCCGCGCGGATCGAGCCGGCGAACGATGCCGGTCGCCTTGAGCCGGTCGACGGCCTGTGTGACCTGCGCGCCGTCTTCGGGAAGGACCGTCGTGCGTGTAACGCGATAGTAGCCGTACAGCACGTACAGAAGCCCGGCCGCGCACAGAACGATCAGCGACAGGACGATCCGCTGCTGGCGTCGCTCCTTCGCATCCGCATTAATGATCTTTGTGACGGTCACTTCGGTCGATCCTTGCGGCGAGTTCCCCGGGTCCCCGACCCGTCCGGTCACCATCAGCGCGAGCCGGCGCCCGCACTGCGCGTTGCCGCACGCCGGTGACGGTGTGCCTGACAAAACTAAAAAGACTTCAAGAGAACCGCAAGTTGTCCGGCCCGATGCGGGCGCGGGACGAACCGGATGCACCGATCGCCTGAGCGACGTTCGAATGAGACCATGCGGCATTGTTGAATGTCCTCTCTCATCGTCCGTTGTCCATCGGTCATCGGGGAATGCCGAATTCGTGTCTTGGTGCTTGTCCTTTGTGATTCGTATCTTGTCCCATATGCCGTTCATCTCGAAATCAAAATACCTCTCCGGTCTTCAGTGCAAGAAACTCCTCTGGTACCAGTATAACGCCAAGGACCGGATCCCGTCCGTCGACGCATCCACGCAGGCGATCTTCGATCAGGGACATGAGGTCGGGCGGCTGGCGCAGACGCTCTTTCCGAACGGCATCGAGATCGACGGGGATCCAAAGGACTTCGGCGCCCTCTTCGCACAGACGAACAGCGCGCTGCGTGAGCGGCGGCCGGTGTACGAGGCGACGTTCCGGTTCGGAGAGGGTTTTGCGCGGCTCGATATTCTCAATCCGGTGGCCGACGGAGCGTGGGACATTGTCGAGGTCAAAAGCTCCACCGAAGTGAAAGATGTGCACATCCGGGATCTTGCGTTGCAGCGGTACGTGACCGAAGGCGCCGGCGTGCCCATCCGGAAGTGCTTCCTGATGCGCATCGACAATCAGTACGTCCGCCGGGGAGCGGTCGATCCGGCGAAGCTGTTTGTGCAGGAAGATGTCACGCGCGAGGTGCGGGACGAGCTTGCCCGCGTGGGACCGAACCTGCAGGAGATGTCGCAGGTGATCCGGAACGCGGTCTCGCCCGAGGTGCCGATCGGTCCGCAGTGCAGCGATCCGTACGAGTGCATCCTGCAGGATCTCTGCTGGAAGTTCGTGCCGGAAGACAGTCCGCTCTCCCTCTATCATTTCAGGAAGGCGCGGGCGTTCGAGCTCGTGAACAGCGGGGTGCTGTCGCTGGATCGCTTATCGTCGGATGAGGGATTGGATAAGAAGCAGGAGATCCAGGTTCGTGCCGTGACAGACGGGAAGCCGTTCGTGAATCAGCGGGAGATCCTCACGTTCGTACGGAAGCTCGAGTATCCGGTGTATTACCTGGATTTCGAGACGCTGCAGACCGCCATTCCGCTCTTCGACGGCATCCGGCCGTATCAGAAGGTCCCGTTTCAGTTCTCGTTGCATGTGGAAGATGCTCCGGGCGTTCCTCCGCAGCACTTCGCGTATCTTTCCGAAGGGCGCATCGATCCGCGGCCGGAAGTGCTCGAACAGCTTGCGCAGCTTCTGGGGAAGAAGGGATCCATTGTCAGCTACAATGCGGCTTTCGAGCGGTCGGTGCTGTCCGATGCGGCGGCGGCATTTCCCGCGTACCGTCCCTGGTGGGAGGAGACGGTGCGGCGCATGGTGGATCTGCTCGAGCCGTTCCGCGGATTCTCGTACTATCATCCGCAGCAGCACGGCAGCGCGTCGATGAAGGCCATACTCCCGGCGATGACGGGAAAGGGGTATGAGGAATTGGCCATTGCCGACGGGGAAGCGGCGAGCCGGGAGTATCTGCGCGTGACATTCGGTGAAGCATCTGAGGCGGACAGGCAAGGAGTGCGCGAACAGCTGCTGGAGTATTGCGGCCTCGACACGGAAGGCATGATCGCCATCGTGCGGGAGCTGATGAAGCTGGCGAACGGGGGACGGTGAAGGGGGATGTTGTGAATTGACAATTCACAATTGTCAATTACCCGTTCTCCGGCGCGCGCTCTCAAACAGAGTTTGGGAGCGAGGAAGCGACAGAGTCAGACGTACCTCCCCCCTTAGTCATTCCCGCGGACTTCGCGTTGTGTGCGTCCCGCCGTTGTCTGGCGGATAGGCGGGAATCAGACTTACCTTTACTACGGTGGGCATGGGTAAGGGAAGATCAGATTCCCGACAAACACATTCCTGCCTACCGGCAGGTCCCGAAGGGATCACTTCGGGACAGGCGGGAATGACGTAAAGGTGGGCGGGAATGACGTAAAGGAGGGCCGGGAGTTCACACGCCTTACCATTCTCCATTCTTCGTTCGTAATTCTTCATTGTCAGGCTTTCCCTTGTTTCCCACCCCGCTTTTCCCTACAATTGGCGCGTGTTTCCTCATGGCCGGGCGGCGTCGAAGCCCGGCAGATGCTCGATCGTCACATTCAGATCCTGGAGGCCCCCATGGTCGCTCTCTGGCTGATCGTCGGATGTGTGCTCGTCAGCGTCGCGTATTTCCTTCCCGGTCACTCTCCTGATCTCTGGCCGAACTTCAACGCGGCGGGCATCGCGGTTCTCGTCTACCTCCTCGCACTGCTCATCATGTTCGTTCGCCGCAAGGATCTCACGACCCGGCGCCGGACGATCGTGACCGTTCTCGCGGTCATCGCCATCGGCGGCGGGATCTTCGCATGGACTCAGATGCAGTCCCAGACCGAATGGCAACGGCGCCAGCTCGGAAAGATCGGCTCCATCATCGGCCGAGGCATCTATACGGCCTTCCTCTCCGATTCGCTCCTTGCGGTGCTCGACGACTATCATCATCAGACGGGCAGGAAGAAGATGACGCTCGGACAGATCTACCGGAAACGCTACCCGCCGGGAAGGGCCGGCGATGCCTGGAGTTCCATGGCATCCACCGGTCGTCCGAATCCTCCCGTTGATATGTTCCTTGACGCGATCTCGGATACGCAGATCGTCGTGATCGCCCGTCATCCCTGGTCCAAGGGAACGGAAGCGTCGTTCGTCAACTACCGCGGTCCGACCGGAACGATCCAGGTGCGGTGCACGCTGACGGAGAAAGGACTTCAGTATGACACAGAAAACTGAGCTCCCCGCGCCGGAGAACGCTCCGGAACTGTCGACGGCCTATCTCGGCAGTCTCATCGTCGCGTCCCTGATCGTTCTGTTGCTCGTGTTCGGAGGACGCCTGATCAGCATCGATCCGCTCGCGGTATTCCATGTGCGTTCCGCCGGTACCATCCCGGTCCTTGCCCCGTGGATCGGTGCGGCCGGAGTGACGATCGCCAACGGGCTCGTCGAATTTTCCGGTGAACCGCTCATGCCGGTGGACAATGCGTTCCGCATCGCCGGGCTGATCGGCATTCTGCTCATCGGAATCATCGTGCCCACGCTGGTGTTCTTTCTGATGGGAAGACGTGAAGGTGCGGCCGTGTCTGCACCGGTCCGGGGGATCTATCTCGTCGCGGCGATCATGGCGGCAACATTTGTGGTGTTCGTGATCCCGATGGGAGTCGTTGCGGCGCGGGTCACGGCGTCGCTGAAAAGCGCCCAGGCGGTCCAGGAGAACAAGGACCACATGATTAACGATCTGAACGTGGTTGCGTGGAAGATACGGGAATACCGGATCGTGCCGAAAGCGTTGGGAGGAGGGGAGGGATCGATCAGCGGCTACGTGATCCCGACGGCGGTGGGGCAGACGGAAGACGGAACGTACTCATACACCGTTGCGCCGCCGGAGACGAAAGGGGCGACAGGCACAGCCAACGCAACCATCCATGCGGTGTCGAAGTTGTATCCGGAGTCCGGGATGGACGTGATGCTGGATGAGAATGGGCATCTGATGAACTGGACATACAAAGGTCTGTTCTTGTGAGTCAGGGTCTCCGGGATGATCGTCCGGCAAAATGGAAGGAGCGTGCCGTCATGGACGGACAAACGACAACAAAGATCCCGATCGACTGGCAGTGGGTGGTTGCGGGATACTGCTATCTGGTGCTGTTCCATCTGTTCCCGACGTATCTGATGAACGGGTTCTCGATCCGGTATGCATTCTTTCCGGAAGAAGCCCTGCTCAAGGAGTCGGCGTTGGCGATGATCTGGCTGATGGGCGGCGTGGGGGTGGTGGCGTTCGTCGTGGGCTGGAAATCGCGCGGCATTACGATCATCGAACCGCTGGTGGCGGGAGTGCTGTACGGTCTCACGATGGCCGTCGGGTACCATTCGCTGGTCTCGTCGTATTCCGGAGGCGTCGTGCTGCAGATGCTGGTCTCGATCTTCTGGCTGCTGATGATCGCCATTCTCTCGGCCGGTTGCGCGTGGATCGGAGAGGCGTATCAGAAGAGGCAGGAACTGGGGCGAGGGTGGAAGTAAGGAGGGAGAAGTAAGGAGTAAGAAGTAGGGAGTAAGAAGTAAGGAGCGGGGAGCAGGAACGGCAATGAGTTCGCATGCCGGCGAGGCAACTCGTCTGTCGATTGCATTGTTCGTGCTTGTTTCGCCTGCCCGCCTCAGAAGATCGTGCGTGGCAGGGGGGATTTCGACATTCGGAGTTTGAATCTATCCATCATATGTCCTTCAGTCTATCATAGGAGCTATTCATGATTCGCATTCTCATGCTGTTGCTTGTGATCGGCACCGTTGCGGCGACCGCGCGGGCCGATTTCCTTCGTGACACCATCCGGACATCGGCCGGCGATCTGGAGATCACGTTCATCGGACACGCATCGCTGATCCTGAAGTTCAACGGGAAGGTGATCCACGTCGATCCGTTTGGCCGTCTGACCGATTACGCAAAGCTGCCGAAGGCGGATCTGGTCCTTCTGACGCATCAGCATCCGGATCACCTCGATCCGGATGCACTCGCGAAGATCACGACTGACAAGACGCTCTTCGTCGAGACGGCGGCATGTGCGGAGGTGCTGAAGAGGGGAATCGTGATGAAGAACGGAGAGACGAAAACGGTCATGGGGATCACGATCGAGGCCGTGCCGGCGTACAATCTCGTGGCGAAGCGTCCGGACGGGAATCCGTTCCATCCGAAAGGTGAGGGGAACGGATACATCCTCACCTTCGGAAAGACCCGGATCTACATCGCGGGGGATACGGAGAACACGCCGGAGATGAAGGCGCTCAAAGACATTGACGTGGCCTTTCTGCCGATGAATCTGCCGTACACGATGACGCCGGAGATGGTTGCCGACGCGGCAAAGGCCTTCCGGCCGAAGATCCTCTACCCGTACCACACCGGCGAGACGGACGTGCAGAAGCTGGTCGATCTCATGAAGGGGGAGAAGGGGATCGAGGTCAGGATACGACCGATGAAATGAAGAATTAAGAATGATGGATGAAGAATGGGGGACATTCTCAATTGACAATTTTCAGTTGGCAATTGTCAATGGAGGAAGCCTGACCCTCACTCCTCCCCTCGTACACGAGGGGAGGGCGGGAGGGGTGAGGCCATGAGGGAAATTCGTCTTTCGTCGTTTGTAATTCTCCATTGCCAATTGCGAATTGTCAATTCACGGTTCCCTCCCCGCTCGTCTCTCGTAAGTCGTCATTCGTAATTGCATTAGTGTCCTTGCCCATGGTCATGCAGCCGCTTCGGATTGCTCTGGAGTGATCCGGCCGCATAGGCAGCAACAGCCTCGTCGATTGTGTGCAAATCGGTCAGCACGGGTGCGATGCCGGCAGATTCCAGGTGTACAAACGCTCCCTGTCCCATGCCGCGGGCCACAAGCACCGTGCAGTCCAGAATCGGTCCGACCATCGCGCCGTGCTTGTGATCGTGGTCGTGTTCATGCGGACCGTGCGCGAACGCATGATGTCCCGCCTTCTCCCGCCGTTCGCGGGATGCGACTTTCCCGTCCGCCAGCGTAATCACTTCGTAATACATCGCCCGTCCGAAATGCGAGCTGATGCTGTTCCCGTCGTCCGTGACAAATGCGATTTTCTGATTCTGTGCCATGGTCTTCCATTCTCCTTCTTCGATACGGTTCTCTGTTCTTGTGCCTTCTATCTTCTGCACCGCGGACATCTGAACTCTTTCGACGCGCCGGAAGGTACCTGCCAGGCCCGCCGGCAGTGCCGGCAATGCACCTGGTGGCGCTTCGTGGGGATGGCCACGCCGCCGCCGATGTTGATTGCCTTTCCGTTGACCAGCGCATCGGCCATCGTCCGGTGTGCTTTCTCGAGGATGCGTCCGAACGTCTGCCGCGAGACGTTCATCTTCGCCGCGGCCTCCTCCTGAGCGTCACCCGCCAGGTCCGAAAGCCGGATGGCCTCGAATTCGTCACAGCTGAGCGTGAGAATCTCAAGTTCGTAGACCGGTACCCCCCGCGGTTTGAACTGGGTGATCTGCGGAAGGGAACCGATGTAGCGCTGTTTGACCGGCCGGGCCATCGATGTCTCCGTGACGTTATGGGCGTATGCCCATAACAAGGTCGGGAGATTCCTTCCGATTGTCAAGGGGAAGGCGGCGTGCAGTGAATCCCTTTGCGGATTCGTGCATCCTATCCAGGGAAGATACCAATTCTGCAAAAGGTCCTGTATGAACCCCCAGCCCAAAGTCATCGTGTTTTCGACCCCGACCTGCACGTACTGCACGCAGGCAAAGCGTTTCCTGCGGGAGCACAACGTTCGGTTCACGGACGTGGACGTCTCCCGGGACGAGCGCGCGGCCCGCGATCTGCAGCGCCGCACCGGCCAGATCGGCGTGCCGGTCATCCTGGTCAATAACCGTCCGATCGTGGGATTCGACAAACCCACGCTGATGCAATTGCTCAACATCAAGAACTGAAAGGAACACCCATGACGCTCAAGCCGCTTGACGACCGCATCCTCCTCGAACCGCTCGAGACCGAAGACCGCACCCCCTCCGGACTCTACATTCCCGACAGCGCCAAAGAAAAGCCGCGGATGGGACGCGTCGTCGCCGTCGGAACCGACGAGGATCTGCGCGAGAAAGTGAAAGAAGGAAACAAGGTCCTGGTCGCCAAATACGGCGGGGACGAGATCGAGATGAACGGCCGCGAGTACCGCATCATCCAGCGGACGGATATCCTGGCCGTTGTCGAAGACTGACCCGAATCATTCCACCACGAGAATCAGAAGGACATCATCGATGCTGCAAACCAACCTGACCCACGTCCTGAGCGAGAAGGACCATGCCGCCCTCCTCAAGGCGAACGAGAACGTTATGATCTGCTGCGGGCGCATGGGCCCGATGTGCATCCCGGTCTATGAAGCGATGGAGGAACTGGAAGGCGAGTACAAGCATGTGAAATTCGCCGACATGGAGTTCGATTCCCCCGACGCGCGCATCATCCGCAATCTGCCCGAGTGCCGGAGCTTCCAGGGCCTGCCGTTCGTCGTGTATTACAAGGGCGGAAAAGTCGTGAAGGCGACCACCAGCATTCAGCAGCCGAAACAGATCACGACGATTCTTGACGAACACTTTGGAAAGAAGTAATCGATCCATGGATACGCAGTACGATGTCATCGTGCTCGGCGGCGGGGCAGCTGGCCTCACCGCCGGCATCTATCTCTCCCGCGCCCGTTTGCGCACGCTGATCCTCAACGAGGGCGCGACCGGCGGACAGATGACGCTGACGCACGAGATCGCCAACTATCCGGGCGTGGAGAACATCAGCGGCTACGAGCTGGCCCGGCGCATGCGCTCACAGGCGCAGAAGTTCGGCTGCACGGTCAAATCGAACCTGACGATTGCCGCCATGGATCTGACGGGAGAGATAAAGCGCGTGCTGCTCGATACCGGGGACGCGTTCACCGCTCCGGCGGTCATCCTTGCGACCGGCGGGAAGTCGCGCGAGATCGGCGCACCGGGTGAGACGGAGTTCAAAGGGAAAGGGATCTCCTACTGCGCCACCTGCGACGGCGACTTCTTCACCGACAAAGAGATCATCGTGGTCGGCGGCGGAAATTCCGCGCTCGAAGAGGCGGTCTCCCTGACGAAGTACGCCTCCAAAGTGACCGTGGTGCATCAGTTCGATCATTTCCAGGCCTTTGAGCACTACGTCGTCGAGGCGCAGAAGAATCCGAAGATCCGCTTCATCATGGAATCGAAGATCGAGGCGTTCGAAGGCGACGAGGCGCTCCGATCAGTGAAGATCCGGCATCAGCAAACGGGCGCAATCACCACAATGGCGGTCGACGGGGTGTTCATCCTCATCGGATATGTACCGAACACGAAACGCTTCGAGGGGATTGTGACGTTGAACGGCGCCGGGGAAATCGTGGCCGATGCGGGGATGGCGACGAGCCTTCCGGGCGTGTTCGCGGCGGGAGATTCGATCGCAAAGCGCTACCGCCAGGTCACGACGGCCGTTGCGGACGGTACAATCGCCGCGCTGAACGCCGCCGAATATGTGAATGCGAAGAAGAAGGAAGTGAAGGCCGAAGAAGTCCTGTAGTCAGAGACAATGTCGAGACGCGAAGCTCGACATTCGAAGGAATACTGAAGCGCCAGCTCCGAAGAAGTCGACTGGTATCGTCAATTACCTTTTGTCAATTTGTTTGTCCCCTCCCCATTCGTAATTCCGCAACTCGTCATTCGTAATTTCCTTTCAAGTGTGCCATAGCCCGTTCCGCCAGCGCCGTGATGGTGAGTGACGGATTCACGCCGGGATTGGCGGAAACCGCTGATCCGTCGCAGATGAGCATGTTCGCGTACCCGAACACGCGATGGTCCTTGTCGATCACTCCTTCCGACGTGTCCTTTCCCATCACGCATCCGCCGAGAATGTGCGCGGTCGTGGGGATGCCGAAGAGCGTCTCGGTCAGCAGGGCCACCGGCTTCCCGTTCACGAGGCCGGCGTAGCGGGTGGCGAGATCGTGCGCCTCCGGAATGAACGCCGACGGCGGTGTGCCACGTGCCACAGACGATCTCATTCCGAACAATCCTCTCGAGAAGCGCAACGACGTGTCGATCGTCTGCATGAACAAAAGGATCTGCGTCCGTTTCGCGAAATCATCCACAAAGAAGACCTTGAGATTTGTGATCGGCCGGGCGAGAACGTCAAGCAGCACCTTCGCCAGGCGGACGAGGACGCTGCCGCCCTGGACTTTCGGCGACATGAGAATTCGCCAGAAGCCCGATCCCGCCGCGTACCGGACCGGCTCCAGATGACTGTTCTCATCGGTGTGGAGGATGGAGCCGATCGCAACGCCTTTGGAGAAATCGGTCTTCGTGTCGAAGGTCGTGACGCCGATCAGGGCCTCGGAATTCGTCCGGATCCCGCTGCCGACCGTGTCGGAAAGCCGGGGCAGTGACGTGCGCTTGAGCGAGAGAAGCAGCGGGACCGTTCCCATCACACCCCCCGCGAACACAATGCCGCGCGTGGTGAACGAGCCTTTCCGTGGGATCAGTCGGCGCGTCGAGGACTGCCAACGCACGCGGTACCCGTCGGAGCCGTCGTGGTTTCCCAACGGAACAACATCCCGGACCTCCGATTCGGCCCGGATGGTTGCGCCGCGTTTCTGCGCGAAGTACAGATAGTTCTTGTCGAGCGTGTTCTTGGCGTTGTAGCGGCAGCCGGTCATGCATCCGCCGCAGAACGTGCACCCGGCGCGTTCGGGCCCCTCGCCGCCGAAGTACGGATCGGGGACGGTCGTGTTGGGATCGCCGAAAAACACCGCAACGTTCGTCGCTTCGAACTGATCTTCCCGTCCAAACTCCTTCGCCAGTTCCTTCAGCGCCACGTCCCCCGTTTGCAGGCGCGGATTCGGGTGCGCACCGAGCATCCGGAGAGCGATCGGATAGAACGGCTTCAGCTCCTTCTCCCAATCCGCAAGATGCGACCAGGTGGGTGACGTGAAGAACTCCGGCTTCGGGACGGGCAGCGTATTTGCGTACACAAGCGATCCGCCGCCGACGCCGACGCCGGAAAGGATCGTCACGTGCCGGAGGAACGTGATCTTGAAGAGTCCGAAGAACCGCACCGCCGGCAGCCAGAGCCAGCGTTTGACGTTCCAGTTGGTCTTCGGAAAGTCGTGCTGTCGCAGCCACTTTCCTTTTTCCAGGATGAGGACGCGATAGCCCTTCTCGGCAAGCCGCAGCGCCGACACCGATCCGCCAAAACCGCTTCCGATGATGATGTAATCGTAGTCGAAGAGAGTGCTGTGTGCCATACCTGAAATCCGCCGGAAGAGTGTGCGCGTGAAATTTCCACCAATCTAGAAGAGGTCCGGCAAGATGCAATGGATGCGAAGGCTCGGTCGAAGGAAATATCGCCGCTGACGCTCGTCCGCCACGAAGCACCTCTGGAGTACTTTATGGCCCTTTTTTGTACCTTACCAGCGGTTTCCCGCATCCACTTCATCCACGGCGGAGCATGTATGACGCGCATCTTCTTCTCTTATATCCTCACGTTCGCGCTCCTTTCTCTTTCTCTGGTCGCCGGCGAGCGGACGAATGCCCGCGGCATCACACGCGACGGTAACGGCAGGCCCGGACCCGGCTACTGGCAGCAGCAGGTCCACTATCGTCTTGATGCGACGCTTCGGCCCGGGGAACACCGGCTGGACGGTGCCGGTACGGTCACGTACGAGAACAATTCTCCCGACACGCTCCGCACGATCTTCTGGCACGTGTATCAGAACATCTTCCGGAAGGACTCGGAAGCGCGCAAAGTGTACGGCGACCTTCCCCGCAGCCGGCGCCTGACCGAAGGCATGACCGTGGACTCCGTCGTCGTTGAGGGTCAACTCCTTCCGGTGCGCGTGCATAGCACGATCATGGAGACGCCGCTGGTGCACCCGTTGCTCCCCGGCGGCCGCATCGCGATCGGCGTACGCTGGTGGTACGACATTCCGCAACAGGCGGAGATGCGCTCGGGCAGCATCGGCAACGATTTCGGCATGTGTCAGTGGTATCCGCAGATCGCCGTCTATGATGACCGGCGCGGCTGGGACACGACGCAATACATGGGCTATGCCGAGTTCTACACCGAGTACGGCGACTGGCAGGTAGCGATCCATGTGCCCGGCGATTATGTCGTGGCCGCAACGGGAATGCTGGAGAATCCCGCGGATGTTCTCACGGCGGCGCAGCTGGCGCGCTACAACGCTGCGACATCCGATTCCACGATCGCTGTCATTCCGGCGGAGGAGACTGACGCCGCGCGCTCAGGACTCCACGGCGAGGAACGCGCCTGGCACTTCACCGCTCAGCGGGTGCGTGACTTTGCCTGGGCGGCCTCGCCGAAATACGTCTGGGATGTCACGAAGACGACGCAGGGCGCCCGCATCAACGCATTCTACCATCCGGATGAGCGGACCGCATCCTTCCCGTTCGTGGGTGCGGCACACAATTGGGATGTCGGCGCGCAGCTCGCCCGGCGCACAATCGAGTTCTATTCCAGCCGTTTCGGTCCGTACGTCTATCCGCAGGCGACGGTCGTGTCGGGTCCGGTGACCGGCATGGAATATCCGATGCTCGTGTTCGTCTCGTCCGGCGATGCTGTCACCGCCGAGATGGAACAGACGATGATCCACGAGCTCGGCCACGAATGGTATCCGATGATGATCGGTTCGGATGAAACGACATACGCGCCGATGGACGAGGGCTTCAATACCTTCATCACGTCCATGTGCGTGGCGAACGAGCGGGGCGGAAACGCCATGTTCACGCGGGAAATGAGCGCGAAGTTCGGCGGTCTGCTTCCTCCCAACGATGAGCGGCTGTTCAATATGCGGCCGCTGCTCCGGGCGGAGCGGAACGGCCGGACGCAGTCGCTGCTCACTCCGTCGTACCAGATGCCGCCCTCGCAGTACGGCGTGACCGTGTACAACAAAACCGCCGCCGTGATGATGATGCTGCG
>JAKAJH010000067.1 GCA_021813905.1 Bacteroidota bacterium
GATCTGAAGGGGCTGCAAAATCAGTCGTGGTGCACGATGAAGCGCTCAGCGTCGATGGCAGCCATGCACCCCGTGCCGGCGGCGCTCACTGCCTGCCGGTACGTCGGGTCGGCGACGTCACCGGCCGCAAAGACGCCGGGGATGTTCGTTGCGGTGCTGTGCGACTGCGTCTTGATGTAGCCGACGCTGTCCAAGTCCAGAACATGCTCGAACAACTTCGTGTTCGGCTGGTGGCCGATGGCGAGGAACAGGCCGTCACAGGCAACATCCGTCGTCTGTCCGGTCACGACATTCTTCAGCCGGACGCCGCGGAATTTCTTCTGGCCGTTCTCGTTGGTGCCGAGAACTTCGCTGACGACACTGTCCCAGATGAAATCGATTTTCGGGTTCTTCTGCGCACGCTCCTGCATCACCTTCGATGCGCGCAGTTCATTGCGCCGATGTACCACCGTCACGCGGGCCGCGTGCTTGGTCAGGTAGGTCGCCTCTTCCATCGCCGTATCGCCGCCGCCGACGACCACGACGTGCTGATTCTTGAAGAAGAATCCGTCGCAGGTGGCGCACGCCGAAACGCCGTAGCCCATATATTCGGCCTCGGACGGCAGGTTGAGCAGCTTCGCGGACGCACCGGTCGCCACAATCACGGTCTTGGCGCGGTACTTCTTTCCTTCCGACGTCACGGTGAACGGCCGCGCGCTGAAGTCGATCTCATCGACCGACTTGAACACGGTCTGCGCGCCGAACTTGTTCGCCTGCTTGCGGAAGATATCCATCAGCTCCGGGCCGAGCACACCGTCGGGGAAACCCGGAAAGTTTTCGACCTCTGTCGTGATCGTCAGCTGACCACCGGGCTGGTGACCTTCGAAAACGAGGGGTTTCAGGTTGGCACGAGCGGTGTACAGCGCAGCCGTGAGTCCGGCCGGACCCGAGCCGATGATAATGACATCTCTGATTTCATGTTCTGACATACGTAGTGGTCTCCCTTCTGCTTTCATAGGATGCACGAATTGGCCAAACGATTCACCTCGGTTCATCACTCCGATCGATCGCCCAGTCAAGACAACGCGTCCGGGGATCCGAGTGCGGCCCTGGCATTGCGCGCCAATCCCTCCCGTTTCGCCCGCTTGACGGGACTTCGTCTGAACCGCTCCGCAAATTCCTCCGCTGACAAGCTCGCCAGCGCGGCAAGGCCGGGGATGCGGTTCGCCTCCCGGGCCGCAAATGCCGGCTCGGCTGTCGGCTTCTCAAACCGGTTCCAGGGGCACACGTCCTGGCAGATGTCGCAGCCAAAGACCCATCGGTCGAACGCAGGGGCAAGCTTCTCCGGGATCGGTCCGCGGTGCTCGATGGTGAGATAGGAGATGCACCGTGAAGCATCAAGCACATACGGGGCGACGATGGCATCCGTCGGGCAGGCATCGATGCAGGCGGAACAGGTGCCGCAACGATCCTCCACCGGAAGATCATATTCGAGTTCCGCGTTGAGAATGACTTCGCCGAGGAACACCCACGAGCCGAACTCCCGCGTGATCACATTCGTGTGCTTCCCCAGCCACCCGATGCCGGCCCGAACCGCCCACGCCTTGTCCATCACCGGCCCCGTATCGATGTAAACCTTCGCTTCGATCCCCGGATCAAGCTCACGCAGGCCGCCTACGAGTGCCTCGAGCCGTTGAGGGATCACCAGATGGTAGTCATCCCCCCACGCGTAGCGGGAAATCTTGCCGGTCGACGGATCGGTTGCATGCTCCCCGGGCGTGTAGTAGTTGGTGGCGAGACTCACCACCGACCGCGCTCCCGCGAGCACCTGCGTGACATCGCCACGTTTCTCCGCCGTGACCGCCATCCACTGCATGTCCGCCTGATGGCCGCGGTTCAGCCATTCGCGCAGACGGATTCCTTCCGGCTCCAACCGCTCCGCCGGGGCGATTCCGACAGCGCAGAAGCCGAGATCGGTCGCGCGGGTCCGGATGAATTGTGTCAGGGAATGCGCGTTCACGTTCACCACGTCATCGAGTCCACCGCCGACGGACCGGGCACGCGAACGCTGACATCGGCGCCGTCGATCCGCACCTCGAACACACGGACAGATCCGCCTCCTTCCACCGCCGCACCGGTGTGAACATCGAACGACCAACCATGCATCGGGCAGCGTACCGTCCGATCCCGGCAAACCGCGTCGTGAAACCGCGAGAAGCGCTGATGGGGACAAAGATTCTCGATGGCTGCAATCGCGTCACCACAGCGGAACAGCACGATGTCGACGCCGTTCAGCGTGACGCGGCGCGCCCGCCACTCATCGATCTCACCGACGCCGAAGACACGCACAAAGTCCCGGGTCACGGGGCGCACGTCCATCTCTTCATTCCAGCGAAACGGGATCCCCCGCCACGAGACCTTTGTCCGTCTTGCGGAGGTTCACCGCCGGAACCGCCGGGTCATGCTCCAGAAAGAGCGTCCATCCTTCTTCGAACGCACGCGGAAGGATCCGCTTCTTCTCCGCGAGCGTGGTCAGCGGCCGAAGATCGTACCCCATGATGTACGGGAGCGGGATGTGGGACATTGTCGGCACCAGGTCGCAGCAATACAGCAGTCCCTTCCCGTCGCCACGGATCAGCGGAAGCTGCTGGGCGGCGGTATGGCCATTGCACACGAGAAGATCGATTCCAGAGAACAGGGAAGTCTCCCCGTCAACGAATTCAAGCACCTTGCGCTCAGCGAGCGGCTCAAAATCCTCAGCAATGAAGCTGGCGCGATCTTTTTCGGTCGGATGCTGCGACTGCTCCCAGTGTTCCTTCTGCACGTAGTAGCGCGCTTTGGGAAAAGTAATCTGGAGGGAGCCATCGAGCAGCATGGTCGATCCGCCGGCATGATCAAAGTGGAGATGCGTCAGGACGACATCCGTGACATCCTCGCGCCGGACGCCGAGCACCTCCAGCGAGCGAAGCAGGTCCGCGCGGTTCGTGTCGAGACCATAGATGTCGCGGAGCTTCGCCGGCCATTTGTTGCCGTTCCCCGCATCGACCAGGATGGTTCGTCCGTTCCCCCGGATGAGCAGACACCGGGCGGCCAGCTCGATGCGCTGACGCTCGTCGGGGGAATTGGTCTTGCTCCAGAATACCCACGGGACCACGCCGAACATGGCGCCCCCGTCCAGCCGGAACCGTCCGGTCTCCACGGCATGGATGTCATACGAACCGATCTTCACCAATTTCTCCTTTCTGCCGCGATCTCACGCAGAACAACATCAGCGCGCAACGCCCTGTTCCACCCAAAACAAAAAAGTCGGCCCACCCGTTCGGATGAGCCGACCTGTCGCGCACCGATCGGGTGCATTACTTCCGGTAGTGGGACGTCGCCGCGGTCAGTTCCGCGAACTGCCGATCGGTATGCAGCTTTTTCGCGCGGGCGAAGAGCTGGTCCTCGGTCTCCGCATGGTTCGGGTCGGGCACACAGCAGTCGACCGGACACACGGCCGCGCACTGCTCCTGGTCGAAGTGACCCACGCATTCCGTGCACTTCTCGGGGACGATATAGTAGAAGTCATTGGACAATGCATCGTGCATCTGGCCATTCAGCTCCCACTGAACGCCGCCCGCATAGATCGCCGTGTTGGGGCACTCCGGCTCGCAGGCTCCGCAATTGATGCATTCCTCCGTGATCATGGTAGCCATTCGGTGTCTCCTTGCAAAAAAGTACGCTTCTGGTGATTTACGGCTATTTTCGTCGTTCGATTCGCGGCGCGGTCGGATCCGCCGCCGGTCCTGCTTCGATCAGCGCTTGCATCCGTTGAAGTCTTCCGGGGAAGATGATGATGTCAGCTTCCGCCGGCGCAGGCTGAATTCCGGCATTCCCCGCACGGACCGCTCTTTCGTCACTGAACCAATATGCAAAACAGGGTCCCGAAATTCAAGCACCGCGATAACCCAAAATCCCTCAAAATTCTACAGATACCGGTGTTCGGTGACATTTCCCTTGGCGTCGTACACGTACAGCAGCGGAGCGCCGGTCGGGATGTTCAACTCCAGCACCTGCTCCCGCGTCAGATTGTCCAGCTTCATGACGATCGAGCGAAGACTGTTGCCGTGGGCAGTGACCAGGACATTCTTGCCCGCCAGGATATCCGGAACGATGCGCGATTCAAAGTACGGAAGCGTCCGGGCCGCCGTATCTTTCAAACTCTCGCTCACGCCGTCGGGATTCAGCTCCGTCTTGTCCTTCGGCGGCGGGACATCGTACGAACGTCGCCAGATCTTCAGCTGATCGGTCCCGTAAATCTTCCCGATCTCTTCCTTGTTCCGCCCCTGCAGCGCCCCATAGTGCCGCTCGTTGAGCGCCTTGTCCCGCTCGATCGGAAGCTTCTGCTGACCGATGATGCCCAGCACGATATCCATCGTGTCGATGGCGCGCTTGAGCACGGAGGTGTAGCCCTTGACAAAGGAGAATCCCTTCAGCTTTGCGCCCGCGTTCCGCGCTTCTTCCTCGCCTTTCGGCGAGAGCGGGATATCGACCCAGCCCGTGAAGCGGTTCTCAAGATTCCACTGTGATTCCCCATGGCGTAACAGTACGAGATTCGGCATATCAGTTGACCCTCTGGTTCTATCGGAATGGATCAGCGATCGACCGCCGATCACTTGATGATGAAGTACCGCGCTTCCGGATGATGCACGATGATTGCGTCGGTGGACTGCTCGGGGTGCAGCATGAACTCGTCCGTCATCGTGACGCCGATGCGCTCCGGACGCAGGAGCTCGAAAAGCTTCGTGTGGTCTTCGAGATTCGGACAGGCCGGGTAACCGAAACTGAACCGGGAGCCCTGGTATCCCTGGCTGAACAGCCGTCGGACATCCGTCGCATCATGGCCGGCGATGCCGAGCTCCTCCCGGATCCGCTTGTGCCACAACTCTGCAAGCGCTTCGGTGCTTTCGACGCTCAGTCCGTGGAAATAAAGATACTCCTTATATCGATTCGAATCAAAGAGCATTTTCGAGTGTGCGGCGGCCTTCGTGCCCATCGTGACGAGATGGAACGCCACGACGTCCATGCGGTCCGATTCGATCGGCGCAAAGTAGTCGCTGATGCACAGGTGGCGGTCATCGCGCTGCCGCGGGAACGAGAATCGCAGCCACTCGCGCCGCTCCTTCGTCGTGATCGGCTGATACGATCCATCGGCGGGGGGACGAAAGATGACCAGATCGTTTCCGGCCGACTGACACGGGAAGTAGCCGTACACGACGGCCGGTGACAACAACCCCTCCTCCGCGACGCGGGATTTGAGCGCCGCGAGGTCGGGCCGGACGGAGCGTTCCAGAAACGCCCGGTATTCGTCCTGCGATCGCTTCCCTTTCGTCACGCGCCACTGTCCGCGGATCAGCGCAACTTCGTTCACATACGCGAACACATCCGCCAACGGCACGGACGGGACGACCCGCGTGCCCCAGAACGGGGGGATGGGGACGGGCACGTCGGATCGGACATGCGAGCGCGTCGGGATATTCTCCTGCAACGCCATCGCGATCTTCGCCTCTGCGCCGGTGTAGGCCGGCTCATCATCCTCCGGAATCGCCTCCGCCGGATGTGACGGCGCCGCCAGTGTGCCGGTCCGGGCCCCTTCCATCAGGCGCAGACCGTCGAAAGCGTCGTTCGCGTAGTGCACCGATCCGCGATAGACCGAGCGCAGATCCTGCTCCACGTATCGCCGCGTCAGCGCCGCACCGCCCAGAATGACGGGCAGCGTGATGCCCCGCTCGTTCAGCACCTCGAGATTTTCCTTCATCACGAGCGTAGACTTGACGAGCAGTCCGCTCATTCCGATCGCATCGGCGTGGTGCTCCTCCGCCGCGTGGATCATTGTCTCCACCGGACACTTGATGCCGAGGTTCACCACGGTGTAGCCGTTATTCGTCAGAATGATGTCGACAAGATTCTTGCCGATATCGTGGACGTCGCCTTTGACCGTCGCAATGACGAGCGTCCCTTTGCTGGACTCTTCGCTTTTCTCCATGAACGGCTGCAGGAAGCCGACGGCGGCCTTCATCACCTCCGCCGACTGCAGCACGAACGGCAGTTGCATCTGCCCCGACCCGAAGAGATCGCCGACCACCTTCATCCCTTCGAGCAGGATCGTGTTGATGATCTCCAGTGGCTTGTACCGCGTGAGCGCTTCGGTGAGATCCTGATCCATCCCCGCCCGGTTCCCGTCGATGATGCGGGCCTTCAGGCGTTCCTCGACGGTTTGCGTCGATTGCCGGACCGCCGGTGCGGCAATCTTCTTCTGTCCGGCATAGTGCGACATGAATTCCGTAAGGGGATCGAACGTCACGCGATCGCCATGCCGTTCACGCTCATCGAAGACCAGTTTCCGGGCCAGTTCGCGTCCCTGCTCATCAATGCGGAAGAGCGGAAGGATCTTGGAGGCGTGCACGATCGCCATGTCGAGGCCGGCTTCCACCGCATGATGCAGGAATACGCTGTTCAGGACCGTGCGGGCCGAAGGCGCCAGGCCGAACGAGATGTTACTGACGCCGAGAATGGTGTGCACCGCGGGGAATTCCCGCTTGATCCGCCGGATCGCCTCGATGGTTTCGATGCCGGCCCGACGGAACTCTTCGTCTCCCGAACCGAGCGTGAAGGTCAATGCGTCAAAGATCAGGTCGTGCGGCTTCAGACCGTATTTCGTGGTGGCAAGTTCGTAGATCCGCCGGGCGACGGCCAGTTTCTGATCGGCGGTCTTGGCCATCCCCTGCTCGTCGATCGTCAGCGCGATCACAGCCGCGCCGTACTTGCGGCACAGTCCGAGCACGCGGGCGAGCCGCCCTTCCCCGTCCTCCAGATTGATGGAGTTAATGACCGGCTTGCCGGCGATGCGGCGCAGCGCCTCTTCCATCACCGGTGTCTCGGTGGAATCGATCACGAGCGGGACCGTCACCTGGCGATTGAATCGGGTAATGATCTCGGTCATGTCCGCGGCTTCGTTGCGGCCGACGTACGCCGCGCACACATCCAGCATGTGCGCCTGCTCCTTCTCCTGCTCGCGCCCCATCGCAACGATGCCTTCCCAGTCTTCCCTCGCCAGCAGATCGCGGAAGAGCTTGCTGCCGTTTGCGTTCGTTCGCTCGCCGACCAGCACGGGCGGATTGTCGATCGAGAACGGCGCCGGGGCATACAGGCTCGACGCGGCCGGGGTGAATTCCCACGTGCGCTGACGCGGAGATCGTCCGCCGACGGCCCGCACCAGCTGACGGATGTGCTCGGGCGTCGTGCCGCAGCAGCCGCCGACAACGCTCACGCCGAGGTCGGTGACGAAATGCGAGAGGTACTGGACGAATTCCTGCGGGGACAGATGGTAATGCGCCTTTCCGCCGATATTCTCGGGCAGGCCGGCGTTCGGCATGACGAACACGGGGCGGGGGCTGGTCTCTACCAGCGTCCGGACGTGCTCCGACATTTCTTTGGGGCCGGTGGCGCAGTTCATGCCGACGACGTCCACCTCGAACGGCTCGAGGGTGGTCAGTGCCGCCGAAATCTCGGTGCCCAGCAACATGGTTCCCATCGTCTCAATGGTCACGGAGGTCACGAGCGGGACACGCCGCCTGAGGCGTTCGAAGCTTTCGAAAATGCCGTAGAGGGCCGCCTTGATCTGGAGAACATCCTGACACGTTTCGAGGCAGAGCAGATCGACGCCGCCGTCGAGAAGTCCGCCGGCCTGCTCCGCGTACGCGGCGGCCATTTCCTGGAAGGAGATGTGTCCGAGCGACGGGAGCTTGGTCGTGGGGCCGAGCGATCCCGCCACGAAACGGGGATGATCGGGGCGGCTGTAGTCCTGCGCCATGCGCCGGGCGATCTGCGCCGCTTTGACATTCAGTTCATAGGCGCGATCCGCGAGTCCGTATTCCGCCAGAACGATGCGCGAGCTGCCGAAGGAATTCGTCTCAATGACGTCGCATCCGGCTTCCAGGTAATCGCGATGCACCGTTTCCACGGCGGACGGCTTCGACACGACGAGATATTCATTGCATCCCGCGAGCTGCTCGCCGCCGAAATCATCCGGTGTGAGATTCTGCCCCTGCAGGTGGGTGCCCGTGGCGCCGTCGAAAACGACGACCCGTTCTTTCAGTATGTCGGCAAATGATCCTGCCATCTCTCGTTGCTTCCTCTGCTCGTGCGGGCGGCCCGGAACGAAAAACCCCGACGTCGTCGGGGCCGTCGACGCTTTAGCCTGAGATTAACGTGGCGGCAAGCTGTCGTTCAACGCACCACGATGCAATCTACAAAATGAATGGTGTCGGCGCAACCCTAGGGGCCGAGGCGACTGCGGGCATCCTCGAATTCGGCCATGGTCCGCCGAACCACTTCGGCTGCGGGGAGGATCTCCCGGATCAGCGCGGAACTCTGGCCCGCTTCGAATTCTCCTTCCTCCCAATTCCCTTCGAAGATCCCCGACCGCTCCCGCTTTGTGCCCAGGATTTCCTGCTGCTCCTCTTTCGTCGCTCCGCGTGATTCCTCGTCAAGAGCGTGCTGTGCGAACGGATTCCGGATCAGCCGGACGGGTGCAACTTTCTTCAGCGTCAGAACAGTCGATCCGTCACCGGCCTCCGTGACCGCCTGCTTGTAGCGGTCACTCGCCGATGACTCGACGGTTGCTGCGAAGCGAGTCCCCATCTGCACCCCCTCCGCTCCGAGCGCGAACGCCGCGCACATCTGGCGTCCGTCGGCGATCCCGCCCGCCGCGATCACCGGCAGCCGGACCGCATCCGCCACCTGCGGGATGAGGCTGAGCGTGGTGATCTCGTCCACGCCGTTGTGTCCGCCCGCTTCGAATCCTTCTGCAACGACGGCATCGCAGCCGACCTCCTCCGCCTTGCGCGCCTGCTTCACGTTGGCGACGACATGGGCGACCGTGCACCCCGCCGCCTTGAGCTGTCCGATGAATTTGCCCGGATGTCCCGCCGACGTGAACACGATCGGCACGCGCTCGTCGATCACGGTCGCGATCAGTTCCGCCGCATCGCCGCGAAGCAACGGAATATTGACGCCCACCGGCTGGTGTCCCCCGGTGCGCGCCGTGCGGAGATGCTCACGCAGGAGTTCGGGCTTCATGGAGCCGGCGCCGATCAGTCCGAGTCCACCCGCGTCGGAGACCGCCGTCGCGAGCTTCCAGCCGGAGACCCAGACCATGCCGCCCTGGATGATGGGAAAACGGATCCCGAACAGCGTCGTGATGCGCGTATCCATTCGTCAGTTCGAAGTGGAGAAGACCGGGATCAGCGAGGTCGTAAACGAGAAGGCGTACACTTCCATGCCGGCATCGTTCGTGGTGAGACGGAGGAGATGATTGCCGAATTCTTTGTTCCTGACAATGCGGTACAGGCGGGGCATGTCCACAGTAACCATCGCGCCTTTCCGGTCGCGGACATCCTTGCCTGCCTCGTTGCCGGCGAGCGGAGAACCGTCCTGCTCGATGCGCACGGTGCCGATCTGCTCCGGAGCCGGACGGAGCACCACGTGCACTTCCGTCGCGTCGTAGAGTACCGTCACGGATCCGGATTCGCCCGGATCACCCGCCCACCGGACGCATTCGCGCTGATTGTTCCATTTTCCCGTCAGATAGACGCGCTCGGGAAGATATAATCCAGGATCGGCATACTCAATTGTGGATTCGGCGGCGATGCCCTCCGCATTCCCGACCGCGCTGCGGAGATAGCCCAGATGAAGTTCGCCGGTCGAGCGGTAGCAGACGGCGCCGGGAAGGTCCTCTTCCCGCACCGGCTCAGTCAGTTCCGGAAGATCACCGCGATATCCCGACTCGCCCAGCAGCTGCTGCAGCGCCCGCTCGAATTCGATGTATCCGCCTTCTCCATGCTGGACGAAGCGCAGAAATCCGTCGCGGTCGATCAGGCATCGCGTCGGCCACGCATGAACCGCGTAGGCGCTCCAGATGATCTGGTCATTATCCAGGACCACGGGATACGTCACCTGGGCGTCCCGCACCGCGCGGCGCAGAATCTCCGGATCACGCGCGAACCGGAATTCCGGCGTGTGTACGCCGACAACGACAAGGCCGAACTCCCGGTACTTGCGTTCCCAATCCCGCACATAGTCCATCGAGCGGACACAGCTGGTGCAGGTATAGTCCCAGAAATCCAGAAGGATCACCCGTCCCTCGTGATCGCGGATGAGCACGGGATCGCCGTTCAGCCACTCGGTGCCGTACAATTCCGGCGCACGGATATGCTTCGGCTGCAATTCCACGCTATTGAAGCCCCCCGAAAATATTCCGCAGTTCCCGGATCAGCAGGTCACAGTGTTCCGTCGTGATCGTGAGCGGCGGCAGCAACCGGATCACCGTATTGCTGGTGCAATTGACCAGGATCCCGCGGTTCTGCAGTTCGTCCACGATCGGCTGCCCCGGTCGATGGAGATCGATCCCCATCATGCAGCCGTACCCCCGGAATTCCTTGACGATCGCGGGGAAATCCTTCTGCAGCGCCGCTACCTGATCCTTCATGTACGCGCCGATGGCACCCGCGTTCTTCATGAGGCCGCCCGAGACGATTTCGTCGAATGTCGCGATGCCGGCAGCGCAGGCCACCGGATTCCCGCCGAAGGTCGTACCGTGTGCGCCCGGTCCGAATGTTTCCGCAACGCGCTCATTCCCCAGAAGTCCGCCGAGGGGCAATCCCCCGCCGATCGCTTTGGCAAAGACAATGATATCCGGGCGAAGGCCGTAGTGCTCGAATCCGAAGAACTTCCCCGTCCGTCCGATGCCCGCCTGGATTTCGTCGGCGATGATGAGGAAGCCGAACTTCTTCCGCAGATCCACCAACGCATCCGCGAACTCCTGACTCACGACGTTGATGCCGCCTTCTCCCTGAATGAACTCCAGGATCACGGCGAGCGTCTGCGCATTGACGGTGGCTCGCAGTGCCGCGACGTCGTTGAATCCGATGTGGCCGGTGTCCGGGAGGAACGGCGCGTATCCTTCGCGATAATGGGGACGGTCGGTCAGCGACAGGGCACCCATCGTCCGCCCGTGGAAGGAGTTGGAGAGACTGTAGATCCACGTCTTTCCCTGCGGCGTCCCCCACTTCCGCGCAAGCTTGATCGCTCCTTCGACGGCCTCCGTGCCGCTGTTGGAGAAGAAGAGCCGCTGGAAACCGCTGACGGAGATCAGCCGCTCGGCAAGTCCGACCTGCGGATCCTGCACGTAATAGTTGGAGAGATGCATGTAGCGCCGGATCTGCTTTTCGATCGCAGCGATCACGCGCGGATTGCTGTAGCCCAGCGCGTTCACGGCGAGTCCGCCGAAGAGATCGAGGTACCGCTTTCCGTCCCGGGCGTAGAGGTAACAGCCTTCGCCCCGTTCGATATCGAGGTGAAGGCGTTTGTACGTGTGGAAGAAGTACGAGCTTTCTTTTTCGAAGAGATCCATGGTCGTGCGTCAGTGTTCGTGAGCGGTTGAATGAAGGAGTCCGGCAAGGAACCGGACCTGTGCGCGGAGCTGGGCCCGCGTGCCGTTGTTTCGGATGACCACATCGGCCCGCGACCGCTTTTCGCGCGCGGGAAGCTGATTCGCCATGCGCCGGCGGACCGCCTCGTGTTCGACCCCGTCCCGGCGCCGGACTCTCGCCAGACGTTTGGCGGCCGGCGCGTCCACGACAACGACGGCGTGGAGCATGCGTTCCATCTTCGCTTCGAAGATCAGCGCCGCTTCCACGAACGCGAGACATTCTCCCCGGCGGCCAAGTTCCCGGAACAGGCGGTCCACCTCGCGCTCGACCCGCGGATGGATCACGGCTTCCATGCGGCGCCGGAGACGCGGATCGCTGAAAATGCGGGAGGCGACCACGGAACGATTCAGCCGGCCGTTCGCCCGATAGGCGTCGCGACCGAGGATGCGGATCAGTTGCCGCCGGACGGCGGCACTGGAGTCGGCAATGGATTTTGCGATCTCATCGGCGAAGATGACCGGAAAGCCGAGGCGCAGGAATTCCCCCGCCACCGTGGTCTTTCCGCTGCCGATCCCTCCGGTGATGCCGACACGGAGCGGGAGGCGCACCCGATGTGCTGCGGTTCGATGATCGTGCGTGGATGCCATCGCGCCGGTGTCACTTCGCGACTGCGATCGAACGGAATTCCCGCACCACGACCACCTTGATCTGGCCGGGATATTCCATGTCGTTCTCGATCTTCTTGGCGATGTCGTGCGCCAACTGGTCCGCGCCGGCGTCGTCGAGTTTCTCATGGCTCACGATGACGCGCACTTCGCGGCCCGCCTGGATCGCGTAGGTGTTCAGTACCCCGCCGAAAGAGCGGGCGATGCCCTCGAGTCGTTCGAGGCGCTTGATGTATTCATCCATCGATTCGCGCCGTGCGCCGGGGCGTGCACCGCTGATCGCGTCTGCTGCCTGCACGAGCGCCGCGATCGGATGCTCCATCGGGATATCCTCGTGGTGGGAACCGACAGCATTGCAGACGATGGGATGCTCGTTGAATTTCTTGCACAGCTCGTAGCCGAGCAGCGCATGCGGTCCCTCGACTGACCGGTCGACCGTTTTACCGACGTCATGCAGCAGCCCGGCGCGCTTGGCGATGACCGGATCGAAACCCAGCTCCGCCGCCATCAGGCCCGTCAGATATGCCACTTCGATGCTGTGCTGAAGAAGGTTCTGTCCGTAACTGGACCGGTACTTCATGCGTCCGACGTGCCGGACGATCTCGGTGTGCGCGCCGTGCAGTCCGATCTCGAGCATCGTATTCTCCCCGAGATGCAGGACCTCCTCTTCCAGTTCCTTCTTCACTTTCTCCACGACCTCTTCGATCCGCGCCGGATGGATGCGGCCGTCGGAAATCAGCTTTTCGAGCGACTGTCGCGCGACCTCCCGGCGGAAGGGATCGAACCCGGAGAGGATGACCGCTTCGGGCGTGTCGTCCACGATGACGTCGACGCCCGTGGCGGCTTCGAATGCCCGGATGTTCCGTCCCTCGCGTCCGATGATGCGCCCCTTCATCTCATCGCTGCCGACGTTCAGCACGCTCACCGTATTCTCGACCGTATGTTCCGCCGCCGACCGCTGGATGGCCTGAATGATGGCCTTTTGAGCTTCTCTCTTCGCTTCCAGCTTGGCGGTATCGCGCATTTCCTTCAGCATCTGAGCCGATTCGGCCTTCACATTTTCCACAAGATTTTCGTGGAGTGCGCGTTTGGCCTCCTCGCGGGTGATGCCGGCGGCCCGTTCCAGGCGGAGGTTTTCGTCCTCAATCAGGCGCGCAAGTTCATGCTCGCGTTCGGTGAGGCGTTTCTGCCGTTCGGCGATTTCGCGGCCGGTGGCCTGAAGGGCGGCTTCCTTCTTGCCGAGCAGATCGAGTTTCTTCTCGACGT
>JAKAJH010000068.1 GCA_021813905.1 Bacteroidota bacterium
CGTCCGGAAGAAGAAGGTCTGGAACCGCTTCAGGGGCCCGAACCAGAGCAGATCGCCTACCATGCTCGCGCCGTTGTCCCCCACCGAAAAGTGCCAGTTCTCGTTCGCGACATCATCGCCAACGAGAGTGATCTGCCGGGGGTCGCCGGCACCGAGTCCGCGCTCATGCGCCAGCGCGATGTATCGGATTGACAGCGGATCGAATCCCATCAGTTTCGCGGCCACTGCGTCGATCGCCACCTGATCCGCGCTCGCGAGCAGGATGTCTTTCTGCACCGGGATCATCGTCCGGGGGCCGGGACCGTTGCCGGCCGTCGTTCCATCCATCAGCGCAAAGATGCCCGGATGGATCTCCTTCTGAATCGCCAGCAAATCCACCAGCGTCTCATGGATCCAGGTGTGTGTGTAGTGGCGGTACGTGTTCAGCAGGCCGCCGAACGCATTCTTCATCGCCCCTGTTGTCGTCGTGTAGATATGACACTTGGCCGTGGGAAGATGAAGGATGTTCTTGCCGGGGAAGAAGTCCGGGATCCGGATTCCGTCATGAAAAATCTGATCGAGCACGAGCAGCGGGGTCTTCGGCTCGTACGTTCTCCAGCGCATGTCCGTCTCATGGAAATTGAAGAGCACCGGTATCCCGTACTTCCGGAAGATCGGAGTGAACTTGTTCAAGTCCTCTCCTTTGAACGCATCCGTGACCACCGTCTTGTTCTGGACACAGACGAGGTCCCGATATCCCGCCGCCGTGAGAGCCTGCGCGCTGCCCTCCAGTTGCCACGGAGTGGTATTCGCGCCGGGGAATGGGAAATGCCACGAGATATTGTCCTTCAGGATCGTGGGAGCGCCCGGAGCCAGCGCCGACCGGACTCCGGCGAGTTCCATGACACGCGCGACGTCCGTGAGGACGGTTTCCGGTTTCGTCCGCACCGCGGCGACGACCGCAGGCGACCTCTTCAGCCCCGCGATCGGAGTCGCAGGACGCGGTTCCGGTAACTTCATATTCACCTCAGCCAGTGATGAATTTCTTCCGCATAGATGATGGCCACGCATGCAGCGAACCACGCAAGAATATTCAGCATCAGCGGCACATCGCTGATCAGTACATGCATGGGATTATCGTCCGTCTTCTTCTGCCGGATCAGGAACAGGTAGCGGAAAATGCCGAACAGGACGAAGACCGTGGTAAAGATGAGATTCTCCGTCCCGAAGATCTTCACGGTCCGATCGGCAACCGTATACAGCGCGTAGGAGATGGCCATTCCGGACGCTGCCACCGTCATCATCTGATCGACCACCTCCCGGTCATACTCGCGCAGGACCGGCCGTGAGCCCGCCGAGGTCGCGCCGTCGTTCAAGAGCAACTCCGCCCGTCGCTTCGAGACGGCGAGGAATACCGACACGAACAGCGTGCACAGCACAAGCCACGGAGAGATAGACACATCAATCGCGAAGACACCGGCAAGAACGCGCAGCATGAAGCCCGCCGCGATAATGAACACATCAACCAGGATCACCCGTTTCAGCCACACCGAATACGCGATATTCAGTCCCAGGTACAATATGACCGTTGACCAGAACCGCGCGTCCAGCCACGTCCAGAATGATCCGGCAACCGCCAGAAGTACCACGGCCACCAGCAGCGCCTGCCAGGCCGGAAGCTCTCCCGCGGCGATCGGTCGGAGCCGCTTGACCGGATGGAGGCGATCCGCATCGCGGTCAGCGATATCATTCACGATGTATACGACGCTCGACACCACGCTGAAAATGACCAGCGCAAGCATCACGCGCCACGCATACCGCCCGTCGAACAGATGCCGTGAAAAGATGAGCGGTGCGACCAGGAAGAGATTCTTTACCCATTGGGTCGGGCGCAACAGTCGCACGGCGGACCGGAGATTCATCGGACGCTCCGTTCAGAAGACCGCAGGTTCCTCGTAGACACCGAACACTTCTTTCAAGGTGTCGCACATTTCACCGAGCGTCACGTACGCCCGCGTGCACCGCAGCAGCAGCGGCATGACGTTCGACCCGTCGACCGCGGCCTGGCGCAGCGCCTGAAGGGCATCCCTCACTTCGAGCACGTTCCGGCTCTGCCGGAGATCCGCCAGCCGCCGTCGCTGCTTCACTTCCACTTCCGGCGAGACCGTCAGGATCGGGATCTCGATCCGCTCGGATTCCTCGACAAAATCATTCACGCCGACGATGATCTTTTCCTTCGCATCGAGCGCCTGCTGGTACCGATACGCGGCCTCCGCGATCTCCCGCTGGAAGAATCCTGCCTCGATCGCCGGTATGACGCCACCCAGCGCATCGATCCGTTCAAAATACCGATGGGCTTCTTCTTCCAGGCGCGCCGTCAGCGCTTCAACGAAATAGCTCCCCGCCAGTGGGTCGATCGTGTTCGCCACACCGGTCTCGTGCGCGAGGATTTGCTGAGTGCGAAGGGCGATCTTGACCGCCTTTTCCGACGGCAGCGCCAGCGTTTCGTCCATCGAGTTCGTGTGCAGGGACTGTGTGCCGCCGAGGACGCCCGAGAGAGCCTCGAAGGCCGTTCGAACGATGTTGTTTTCTGGCTGTTGGGCAGTCAGCGAGCAACCGGCGGTTTGCGTGTGGAAGCGCAGCATCCATGACCGCGGATTCTTTGCGCCATAGACATCGCGCATCCGTCGCGCCCAGATGCGTCGTGCGGCCCGGTACTTCGCGATTTCTTCGAAGAAGTCGATGTGCGCGTTGAAGAAGAAGGAAATACGGGGAGCGAATTCGTCCACATTCATGCCGCGGGCGATCCCGTGCTCCACGTAGGCGAATCCGTCCGCGAGCGTGAACGCCAGTTCCTGCGCGGCCGTCGATCCGGCTTCCCGGATGTGATACCCGCTCACCGAGATCGGGTTCCACTGCGGCACTTCGCGGTTCAGGTACTCCATCATGTCCACGATCAGCCGCATCGACGGGATCGGCGGATAGATCCATTCCTTTTGCGCGATGTATTCCTTCAAAATGTCGGCCTGGATCGTCCCGCGCAGATCCTTCAAAGGCACACCCTGCTTCTCCGCCACGGCCAGGTAGAACGCCATGGCCATCACGGCGGGGGCGTTGATCGTCATCGACGTCGAGATCCGTCCCAGATCGATCCCGCGGAAAAGGATCTCCATGTCGGCGAGCGAGCTGACGGATACGCCGCAGATGCCGACCTCACCCTCCGCCTGCGGATCGTCGGCATCGCGCCCCATGAGCGTCGGCAGATCGAACGCCACCGACAATCCGTGCTGACCGTGATTCAGAAGGTAGTGATAGCGCTCGTTCGTGTCTTCCGGCGTTCCGAATCCGGCGAACTGCCGCATCGTCCAGAGCCGTCCGCGGTACATCGTGGGGTGGATGCCTCGAGTGAACGGGAATTCTCCGGGGAATCCAAGGTCGGTCATGTAATCCAGTCCCCGCACATCTTCCGGCGTGTATAGCATTCGTACGTCATCGCCGCTGAGCGTCGTGAATGTCGCTTCACGCAAACGTCCTCCGCCCTTCACGGCGGTTTCCCATCGCTCGCGTCCCTTCGCCATCCCATCGGTCCCGTTACTCATTCCAATCCGCCTTTTATTCGTCCCCGAATGACCGCTCCGTGCCTCGGCCCTCACGAGGTACGGCCGAAGCGCCGGTCCAGCTCCTCCAACGCGATCTTTACCACCACCGGACGTCCGTGCGGACAGACGTACGGCATTTTGGTCAGGAACAGATGCTCGATGAGCGCAACCATCTCGCCCATCGTCAGCTTGTCCCCGGCCTTGATCGCCGCCTTGCAGGCGAATGACTTCGCCAGAGCATCGCGCACTTCGTTTCCGGTGGCATGTTCGTTCGTCCGGTACTCGTCCAGGATCTCCTGCAGGATGTGCCGCTCGCCGCCGATGCGGACATCGGCCGGGATCCCTTCGATCACCACGGTATTCCTGCCGAAGAGCTTCATATCGAAGCCGATCCGCTGCAGGTCTGGCAGCAGCTCTTTCGCCAGCGCATAATCGCTCGCGCTGAGCTCCACCGTCTCCGGGAAGAGCAATTGCTGCGTCCACGGCAGGCTGTTCTCGAAGTTCGCAACGGCACGCTCGTACAGAATGCGTTCGTGCGCGACGTGCTGATCGACAATCATGAGGCCGTTCCGGACCTGCGCCAGAATGTACTTGTTATGCACCTGCCACACCGCCCGTCCTTCTCCCGCGGGCGCCGCGTCCGCGGCCGAGGGCGTGTGCTGAATGATCCTTCCCGCCGGCTTGACCGTCTCCGGCGTCGTCAGGTCCTCCTGCCGTCGCTGAAAGAGCTCTTCAAAATTCAGGATCGTCGGCGCTGCCGGCGTGCCAAACGGCTCGGGAACCGTGCGTGGCGCGAACGGAAGGACCGAAGGAAATCCTCCGGCGGCCGTCGGCACACCGTCCGTGGACGGTCCGTGAAACGCGAATCTTCCGTCTCCCGCCGGAATTCCATCGCCCCCCCGGAAGCCCATGGCCGGGATCAGATCATGCTGCGCAAGCCCGCGCCGGACCACCGAGAGCACGAACCGGTAGATGTCCGATTCGCGCTCGAACTTCACTTCCATCTTGGACGGATGGACGTTCACGTCCACGTGCCGTGGATCGATCGAGAGGAAGAGCGCCACGAACGGAAACGTTCCATGGATCATCAGGTGCTCGTACGCCTTCAGCACGGCATGCCCGAGCATCCGGCTCACAATGGACCGATGATTGAGATAGAAGTACTGGTCGGTGCGGCTCTTGCGGCTGAAATCCGGCCTTCCGATGAATCCGTCCACCGTCAGGAATTCCGTCGACTCGCGGACGGGGATGCAGGCATCGGCCGCTTTCCGTCCGAACAGTCCCGCCAGGCGCTCGGCGAGTGACTCCGGTTTCAGATCCAGCATCACCTCGTCATCGCTCACGTATTTCCACGCCACTGACGGCGACGACAGCGCCAGCCGCGTGACGACATCCGTGATGTTCTTCAGTTCCGTCTGACGGGTTTTGAGGAAGTTGCGCCTCGCGGGCGTGTTGTAGAACAGATTCCGCACCGACACCGTGGTACCCTGGGGGCGCGCGTCCCGGGATCGTTCCTTGATCTCGTCCCCTTCCAGACGCAGCCGCGTGGCCAGATCCTCGCCGGCGGTTCGCGTCAGCAGCTCCACCTGGGCGATGGCGGCGACCGATGCGAGCGCTTCGCCCCGAAAACCGAGCGTGCGGATGTTCTCGAGATCGTCGTCGGTCGCGATCTTGCTCGTCGCGTGCCGTCGGAACGCCAACAGCGCGTCCTCTTCCGACATGCCGCGACCGTCGTCGATCACCTGGATCAGAGCCTTGCCGGCATCCTTGACGACGATCTCAACGCGCTCCGCCCCGGCATCCAGCGCATTCTCCGCCAGTTCCTTGACGGCGGATGCGGGCCGCTGAATGACTTCCCCGGCGGCGATCTTGTTCGCCAGTTCGGGACGCAGAATATGGATCGTGGCTGCCATGGGGTTCTGCCTGATCAATCGCGCGGATGGACGCCCAGTCCCGGATGATCCGGAAGGATCAGTCGTCCGTTCTCAACCCGAACGCCGACGAACGGATCGTTTTCGATGAGCAGATTGCCGTCCAGATCAGCGTAGTCCAGCAGCGGCGTGAGATGCGCGGCGGCCGTGATACCCACGGACGTCTCGATCATGCACCCGATCATGACTTTCATACGGCAGGCGCGCGCGGTCGCGATCATTCGATGCGCTTCCCGGAGTCCGGTGCATTTCATCAGCTTGATGTTGATGCCGTCGAATGCGCCCATCAGTCCGGGGACATCATGCAGCCGGAGTGAATTCTCGTCGGCGATGAGGGGCATCGTCACCCGGTCGCGGACCCATGCCGTCGCGGCGATGTCCTCCGCCGGCATCGGCTGCTCGACAAATTCGACTCCCTCCTGCTCCAGCCAGCGGATCTTCTCGACCGCATCTTCCTTCTTCTTCCATCCTTCGTTCGCGTCCACGCGGATCAAACGGTCGGTCGCCCGGCGTACGGCCCGGATGATCGCCCGATCATCCTCGCCGCCGAGTTTGATCTTCAGGATGGAAAATCCTTCCGCCTCGCGGACCTTCTGCTCCACGATCTCCGGCGCATCGATACCGATCGTGAACGAGGTCACCGGCGCCGATGCAGGGTCCAGGCCCCAGTACTTCCAGAGCGGGAGGCCGACGCGCTGTCCGATCCAGTCGTGCAGCGCAAGATCAATGGCGGTTTTCGCGGCAGCGTTGCCCGCATGGTGCGCATCGGCCGCGCCGAGGACTGCATCCAGCGCAAACGGATCGGGGAATCGGCTCAGATCAAATGTGGAGAGGAAATGAAGGACGCTCTCCACGGTTTCCCCGTAGCGGGCGATGGGGGCGGCTTCCCCGCGTCCCACGATCCCGTCGTGCTCCAACTCGGTCACCACCACACGGCGCGTCATGGAAGAGCCCCGTGCGATCGTAAACGGATGGTGGAGCCGCAGCTCATGGACCGTCCAGCGCAGATTCATTCCGATGACCCTCCGGACGGAGACTGGTCAAACAGGGCATCGATGAACGCCCGCCGGTCGAACGGCTGCAGATCATCAATCGCTTCACCCACGCCGATGAAGCGAACCGGAATGCCCAGATCGTGACTGACGGCGATCACGATGCCCCCCTTCGCCGTCCCGTCCAGCTTGGTCAGCACCAGACCTGTCACCTGCACCGCATCTGTGAACATGCGCACCTGTTGGAGGCCATTCTGCCCCGTGGTCGCGTCCAGCACCAGCAGAACCTCGTGCGGCGCGCCCGGCAGTCGCTTGTCCATCACCCGACGGATCTTCTTCAATTCTTCCATCAGGTTAAGTTTCGTGTGCAATCGACCCGCGGTATCGACGATGACGACATCCGCATCATGCGCAACGCCGGTGTTCAGCGCCTCGAACGCCACGGACGCCGGATCGGCGCTCTGCGACTGCCCGGCGATCTCCGCGCCGGCGCGCTGCGCCCAGATGTCGAGCTGCTCCTTCGCGGCCGCGCGAAACGTATCCGCGGCGCCGATGACGACCCGCTTCCCCGCCTGCCGGTACTGCCAGGCGAGCTTTCCGATTGTCGTGGTCTTTCCGACGCCGTTCACGCCGACCACCATGATCACCAGCGGCCGTTGCGAGGTCGGAAGTATCGGCAACGGCGCCGGTTCGCCGTCCACGTGCAGCAATCGGGCGACCTCATCCTTCAACAACTCACTGAGCCGGTCCGACGAATCGAAGCCCTCGGTGCGCGCCCGTTCCTTCAGCCGGCGAAGGATCTCCGTCGTCGTCGCCGGTCCCACATCCGCTCCGAGCAGGATCTCTTCGAGCTGTTCCAGGGTCTCATCATCGATCCGGGTATGCGTCGCGGCCAGCTGCTGCACGCGAGCCATGAGAGAATCACGCGTACGTGCCAGCCCGGACCGAAATTTCGCGACGGCATCCAGAAATCCCATGGACTTACACTTTCGGGCCGATGAACAGACGGCCGCCGTAACTGACCAACGACACCGCCATCATCACGACACTTGCCCAGAGCAGCACCGCGGACACATGCGTCAGGGAGGTCACGCGCACAACAGCGGTCAGGAGGTACGCGGCAATGAGACCGACAGAGATCTTGCCCGGCCAGTTTGACTGGGGGACGATCATCTTTCGCCGCTGGATGTACAGCGCGCCGCCGGCGATCAGCGCGTCCCGGCCCAGCACGGCAAGGCCAAACCACACGGGGATGTCCGCCGACACCATCAGCACGACCACCATGACGCCCACGCAGATCTTGTCCGCGAGCGGATCGACGATCTTCCCCAGGTCGGTCACCTGATGGAGCCGTCGGGCCAGCATGCCGTCAAAGAAGTCCGTCCCGATCGCGACCAGCAATATTCCCAGTGCCCACCACCGATGAACCGGCACGTCAGTGGTGAGGAGGTACGTCACGGGAGCGAGCAGGAGAATACGACTGAGACTGAGAGCGGTGGAGAGCGTCAGCCGATGCTGATTCATCAGGTATCGTTCTCGTCTTTGGTGGCATCCGTGTCGACGGGGATCGGGTAGTTGCCCGTGAAGCACGCGGTACAGTACGAACGGCCGGCATCCTTCGGCGCCGCTTCGAGCAGCTTTTCCAACGAGAGGTACGCGAGACTGTCCACCCCGATCTGCTTGCCGATCTTCTTCACATCGCCGTCGCACTTGTTGGCGACGAGTTCCTCCCTGCTGGGGAAATCCATCCCGTAGTGGCACGGGTACCGGATGGGCGGGCAGGAAACGCGGAAGTGCACTTCCTTGGGCTCCGCCTCCCGGATCAGCTTGACGAGCTGTCTGGACGTCGTGCCCCGGACGATCGAGTCGTCCACGACGACCACCTTCCGTCCCTTCAGGACCCCTTTGACAGTGTTGAACTTGGTCTTGACCTTCAGTTCGCGGTTATTCTGTTCCGGCTGAATGAATGTCCGTCCGACATAGTGGCTCCGGATCAGACCGAGCTCGAGTTTCACGTCCCGCCCCTTTTTGTTGCTTTCGCGGACGTACCCGAGCGTCGCCGTATTGCTGGAATCGGGGACGTTGATAATAACCACCCGGTCCCCCGGCTTCTGCGGAACCACGGGCGCTTCGTCGGCAAGAAGCTTTCCGAGCTTGCGCCGAACGCGATCGACATTCTCTCCAAAGACCCGGCTGTCGGGCCGGGAGAAATAGATATACTCAAAGATGCAGTGATGACGCTGGGCGGGGATGTTCGGAAGCCAGTATGATTTCGTCCGGTGAGAGCGGAGCGATTTCGCATCGACGACCACCGTCTCGCCCGGCTCGACGTCGCGCATGTACTCCGCGCCAATGATGTCGAACGCGCACGTTTCGGAGGCGAACACGTAGGCCCCGTCGAGCTTGCCCATCGCCAGCGGCCGGAAACCGTGCCCGTCGCGTGCCGCGATCACCGCCGTATCCGTCATGATGACCAGCGAGTACGCCCCCTGGACAGTCTCCAGCGCCTCCTGGATCTGCTCGATCTGCGTAGCCTTCTTGCTCCGGGCGATCAGATGCAGAATGATCTCGCTGTCCGACGTGGACTGAAAGATCGTGCCTTCATTCTGAAGCTTCTGGCGAAGTGCGCGGTAGTTGGTCAGATTGCCGTTGTGGGCAAGCGCAAGATTTCCCCCTTTGTAGTTTACGACGAACGGCTGGATATTCGACTTGTTGTCGGATGCTCCGGTCGTGGAATAGCGATCATGCCCGATGGCCGACCGCCCACGAAGTCCGTTCCGGAGCACATCCTGGTCGCGATACACGTCCGCAACCAATCCGACGCCCTTATGGATGTTAAACCGCCATTTCTTGCGATCCGGGAGCCACTCATTGGTGACAATGCCCGTGGCCTCCTGGCCGCGGTGCTGAAGCGCATGCAGACCGTAGTAGGTCAGCACGGATGCATCCGGATGGCCGAAAATGCCAAAGATACCGCAATGACAGCGCGGTTTTCCTTCAAGTCGGTTGAGATCCATCGTGCTCAAACGTACGAAAAATTGTCGGTCGTTCCAACTCCCCCCAAAAAGCAGAAAGGGAGCGAGTTCCTCACCCGCTCCCTTTCCTGTGCGTTCACGCACCGATTACTTCATCGGAACCATCACACCAACGAGAATCTGGAAGTGATTGACTTCGGAGACGAGGTTGTAGCCCGCCTGTGCGAAGCCCGTCATGCTCCCGAATCCCATCTGCGCACCCGCCAGGAGGTTGATGCCGATCTTCGTATCGGAAGCCGACACCGAGCCGCCGCCGTATGTCGTGCCAAGGATCGTGTAGCTCGGCAGGTTAACGGTCGAGCTGACAAAGTTCAGACCCAAACCGGCCCCAACGTACGGGGTGATCGACTCGCCCTTGAACGCGTACTTGACGTTCGCGTTGATCGCAAGGTCGCTCACGCTCGCATCCGCTCCGTAGATCGTCTTGGAAGCGCTGGCATAGGTCACGCTGGGATACAGGGAAATGCCCTGTGTCAGTTCGCCCAGGTCAGCAACTGCGCCAACCACAAATCCGCCCCAACTCTCGGACGCGAACGAGAACGAATTGTAGCCAACCTCACCGCCGATGGCCTTCAGTCCGATACCCTGCGCAGAACCCAGCGCAGCGACGAAGAGCAGCATCACCGCAAGACCGAGAAAACGTTTCATGTAAAGCCTCCTGCAAAAAGTGATGAGAATACCTGTTGATTAGGAGATGGTTATGTGCACAACTGCGTCAACAAGGTCACATCGGGCATCAATATATCCAAGCAACTCTTGAATGTCAAGGAGGAGACGCACCTCAGAGATACCAGGTGAGTCCTGTGGAAGCGGCAAGGAAGAGATCCGAAGAAGACTTCCCGCTCTGCGAACTCAGCACGACGTCGAGCCCGGTATGCACATGCCAAGCAAAGCGCTGACTGAACCAGTACTCCGCGCCAAAGAAACCGCGCAGTGCGATCATGCTGGTGGTCGCCCCGCTCGGTTGCGAAGCCGAGCCGAACGCGAAGCCGCCCCCGGCGAATGTCGACATCTGATCGGCATGCGTAAGGTAGTACCAGAGATCGCCGCCTACCGAGAATTCGGACTCGGAATTGCCGCTGGTGTCCGCGTGCGTCCGAAATCCGATCGTTGCCCGCACGGAAGTCTTTTCATTCAGGCTGTAGGCCAGACCGGCATGCAAGGGGCCGGCAAGCGTGCGAATTTCTGATGGGCCCTGGAATCCGGTGGCAAGATCGACGGTGAGCCCGACGCTCCCCGGCTTTAATTGCGCCTGCGCCGGGATGAAGAAGACCGCACTCAGAAGAGACGCAACGAGACACCCCGACTGCAACCGGCGCTCAGCGGAGCGCGACATTGAATTCCTGGTAGTTGTTGAGCACGTCATGCACGTAGTCCACGGTCTGACGCCAGTCACGAAAGTACCCCGAAACCGGCCGGCCGTCATCCCAGATGCGGCGATGCAGGGTGTAATAGCTTCTGCTCAGCAACGGCAGTGCATCCCGCACGGCAGCCCAGGAGTTCGGATCGCTCCCGAGATAGCCGGCGATACGCTGCGCATCCTGTATCCTGCCGATGCCGGCATTGTATGCCGCAAGCGTCAGGCGAAGCCGGTCATCACGGGAGGCAGCGGAAAAGAGGTCGTAGAGCTGGCGGAGATGGTACACGCCTGCCCGAATATTGTTGCGGGGAGTGACTGTTTCCCGGATTCCGAGCTTTTCCGTCAGTTCCATCTGCGTCACCGGCATGAGCTGCATAAGCCCATAGGCCCCCCGGTAGCTCACGGCGTCATGGTTGAACTTGGATTCGTGCTCCATCACGGAGAGCACCAGCACCCAGTCCATGTGGTACTGTTGCGCGTAGCGTTTGACGATTGGACTGTAGCGGTCGATACCCCAGGAGATTCGGGGGGAAGAAGGAGAAGAAAAGGTCTCCCCATCGGCGACCTGGTCGGCCGCAGACACAGCGGGAGCCTTTCGAACGTAGGATGTTCCGGTCAGTGGCTCCGAACATCCGGAAAAGAAGAGCAATGAGATGAGAACACCACTCAATACTGCCAGCGCAGATCGAACGCATCCCCGGCCTGCCTCTGCAGTCCCTCTCATTCCTTCTCCTTTGCTAACTCCAACAAGCGCATGCACAAAACTCAGACATGCAATGACGAGATAAATATACGCATTACTCCTCTTATCAACAAGCACGGGATGAACCGCACGTCCACATCCCGTTCATTTTGCATCGCATACTCGTGCAGCCCGTGTCATCTTGACAGAGGTGGATCGCGAATCAGAAGCGAATTCCCCACAGGTCGTTCGCCTGTCCTGTCAGAAGGATTGTTCACGACACTTCCGCCGACGATCATCGTCGACGAGCCTCCGCCGTCGAAATTCAGCGCATTCCATGCCCCCAGAGTTTTCAAGAATGCAGCCATCTCGGCGAACGACATCCCAACACTCTCCTGCCGACGCCCGTCCACCACGCACACGAAGAGGCGCGTCGTGTCTTTGTCGCATGCCAGGAACGTGCGCGGATGCCGCCGCTCAATGAAGTTCGCCGACACTTCTTCCTCGGCAGCCTCCGTTAGCCCGGTCGCTCTGCCGTCGGTCAGGATGCGTCCGGCTCCTCCGATCAGTTCGCGAAGGCTGGGAATCGTCGGAAAGAATCCCAGGAACACGCTCACCGTATCGCCGGCGGAAAACGCCTTCGCCAACTCCGAGGTCGAATCACCCGGCACGATCAAGAGCTGCTTCGGACCGATCTCTCCGACGGCGTACGCGATGGAATCGACCACCATCCGGAGCGTATCCGTGACCGACCAGCGGCCACCCGGAAGATGAAGCCAGACGCCCCGATGCTGCGCCAGGACACTCGCGGAGTCATACCATGCGTCGGTGAAGGCTCCCAGGTTGTTCGTCTTCACTGGATGATTGACCTCGTCGATCGCCCATCGCCCGCCGGTCAGGGTCGTGATGCTGCCCATGAACGCCACCGGCGTCAACCGGAAGTTGCCGGCCGAGTCCACTGCCAGGTGGCTTCGGACCGAGTGCGTGGCCGCCACGACTTTCCCGTCTGTGACCTGATTTCCCGTTGGCCAGCCGGAAGCTTCGAAGAAGTCCCCGTTCACAGCGCCCAGCACCCGTATTCCCTCCCGCTCCGCCTCGGAAACAAGCCGGGAGGTGGGCACCAAGCCGCGCGTTCGGAACACCTCGAGACGGGCTGCCCCGTGTTTCCCCTCGATGACGAGCACGTGTACATCATTCGGCTGGTCCGTCCGGTACCGCTGGTAACGGACGCCCGGAGCGAGCGTCTTCTCCTGCATTGGAAGAGAGGCAAGCGAGGAGCAGCCGACGAGCAGTGCGGCGGGGATGACGCGGAGGACAGCCGAAACGAACGAACTCTGGGTCATCGGATCTCAATCACCTTTCGTTTGCCGCGGGTGCCTGCCACAATTTCCAGCCGCGAGCGTGCGACGCCAAAGTGTTCCGCAAGCACCCGGATGATACGTTCGTTCGCGCGGCCCTCGATCGGAGG
>JAKAJH010000069.1 GCA_021813905.1 Bacteroidota bacterium
GGACTGCTCATCCTGCCGGAGGCCGACGTCGCCTGGCGTTTCTTCCTGGCCTACGGGTTGGCAATCTGGGCCATGCTGACCATCTCATCCATTTCTCTCTTCTTCTCGTCGTTCGTGGAGAATGCCATCGGACCGATCGTCGGCACGATGGGCGTGCTGATCATCAGCACGGTGCTGAGTGTGTTGCCGGTGGAGGTGCTTGCGACGGTGCGGCAGTATCTGTTCACGACGCATATGGATCTCTGGTTCCGCGCATTTGCCGACCCGATCCCGTGGGACCGGATCCGCGAAGCGGTGGTCATCCTTGGCGCGTATTCCGTCGCGTCGGTGGCCGGTGCGTGGCTGATCTTCATTCGAAAGGACATTCTCTCATGATCCCAACCACCATCAGCGGAGTGCGGTGACCGTGAATGTGAAGGCACAACTGCAGAAACTCCGGGCGGGATTTCACCCGACCTTCTGGGTCGCGAACGGCATGGAGCTGTTCGAGCGGCTCGCATACTACGGCCAGCAGATCGTGTTCATGGTGTACATGCGCGACCGGTTGGGCTTCACCGAGTCGCAGGCCGGACAGCTGTCGGCCGTGTTCGGCGGTCTGATCTATCTGCTGCCGATCATCGGAGGCACCCTCGCGGACAAGTGGGGGTTCCGGCGGGCATTCAGTGTGGCCTTCTCCATCCTGGCGCTCGGATATTTTCTGATCGGTTCTGTCGGCATGAGCGCGTTCGCCGGCCTCTACGGGGGGATGGACCGCTACTGGCTGCTGCTCATCTTCCTGGTGTTCACGGCGTTCGGCGGATCGTTTATTAAGCCGTCGGTGCTGGGCACGGTGGCCGCGACTTCGTCGGAGGAGACCAAATCGCTCGGTTTTGCGATGTACTACTGGCTGGTCAATATCGGCGCCATGCTCGGTCCCACCATCGCGTATTTCGTGCGGGATGAGATCGGCAACGAGTTCGTGTACCTCGTCTCCGCCGCCAGCTGCCTGGCCATGCTGCTCGTCAATCTCACCCTCTACAAAGAGGTGGCCGGAAGGACGCCGGTGGTGACCGAGAGCCTCCGCAAGAAGCTTGCGAACCTTGTGCTGGTGCTCGGGAACTTGAAGTTCATGATCTTCCTGCTCATCTACTCCCTCTATTGGATCATCTTCTGGCAGGAGTTCATCATCATCCCCTACTACATCACGGACTTCATGGGCCGGGGCGTGCCGTACGAGATCGTCCAGTCATGGTCCGGGGCCGGTGCGATCATCCTGCTGCAGATCCCGCTCAACCGGATGACGAAGAACATTCCCACCCGGTCGGCAATTGCACTGGGATTCGCGATCTCGAGCCTCATCTGGATCATCGTCGGGATCTCGCCGAGCGTGCCCACGATGGTGGCCGGCCTGACCGCCTTCTCCATCGGCGAGATGATCCAGGCGCCGCGCTACTACGAGTACATCTCCGAGATCGCGCCTCCGGGCCAGCAGGGATTGTTCCAGGGTTACGCTTTTCTGCCGATCGCGATCGCGCGATTTGCGGGAGATCCTCTGGGAGGATGGCTCTATCAGACATCCAAGGCCAGCGGTCACATCGAAGTCGTGTGGTACGCGTTCATCGGTATTGGCGTGCTGGCGACCGGATGCATGCTGGTGTACAACGCGGTGATCTCGCGTCTGGAGGCGCGCCCGGCATGACCGCGAGACGAATCGGACGGATGACGTGCGTGCTCGTCATGCTGGCGACGCAGTCGTGGCATGTGAGCGTTGCGCAGAAGGTCCCGTCGGCGGACGCGGTGCTCAGTCGGTGGGAGGAGACATTCGCGGAAGTGAAGGACTTCACGGCCACGGTTACGGCGACGATCGAGATGGAGAGACTCCGGGTGCCGCGGATGGAAGCGAAGATCTTCTTCAAGAAACCCGACAAGTTTCATGTCGAGTCGGGAGGATTCATGATGCTGCCGCGCGAGGGCATGGCGCTCGATCCGTCGCTGGTGCGTGCGCGCTATCATGCGAAGCAGGAGGGACCCGATACGGCGGACGGACGGGAGACGTACCGGCTTCTGCTCACGGCGATAAAGCCGGGGCAGGGCCTGAAGGAATTCACGGTGTGGATCGATCGCTCGACGTGGACGCCGGTGCGCATGCAGACGACACCGTACGAAGGACGGAGTCTTCGGCTCTCCTTCCAGTACACGAACGTGCAGGGCTCGATCTGGCTGCCGTCAGTTGTCCGGGCGACGTTCGATGCACAAACGGCCGAACCCGACCAGCCGACGATGCCCGAAGGGCCGGGTCAGAATTATCCGCAGCCGCAGCGCCAGTTGCCTCGCACCGGCTCGATGACTGTGCGCTACACAGACTATCGGGTGAACACGGGACTTTCGGATGAGATTTTCGAGAAAGTCGAACCGCCGGCACCGGTAAAGAAACGGTAGCTGATCAGCGCATCCCGAACGGATGGACAGGAGAACGCCGCTCACACAGGAGCGGCGTTCGCGTTCTATGTGCCGGCAGGAGGTCGTTGCTGCTGACGCTCGTCGGGCGTTCTGCGAGAAGCGTCCCGGCCGGGTCTGCTCCCGGGTCGCCGCGGTGCGTTCAGCGCAGATCGTTGAACGATCGTCTCCCGTTGATGATCAGAGAGACGTGTCGAATGCGCGGAAATTGAAGCATGGTGCGCTTCACCTGGAGTCGCATGCGCGGCTCGGACAGCACACCGGCCAGCTGCAGTCGCCCGCGCAGATGGATGGTCGCCCGGTGGCGATAGACGGTCAACCGGACCAGGCGCAGCCCGTCCAGACCGCTGGTGTATCCGCTGTCGCGTTCCGTCGGCGTCGGGCCTTTCAGCAGCTGGACCAGTGCCTGACGGATCGAATAGCGGGTGTCCACGGAGCGGGGGACTCCGTACGCCGCCACCGGAAACGCCGTGCTGTCGCCGGCGTTCTGGTCGTGGAGTTCCCGCGTCACGTTCTGGAAATATACCTTCACTTCCCGCATTGACTGCGCAGAGGATGAGCCTGCGCACAGACCGAGAACAAGCAGAACCAGCAGGGCGTGTTTCATTTGAGGAGCAGCATCTTTCGTGTTTCGCTTCTGTTCCCTGCCTGCAAACGGCAGAAATACACGCCGCTTGTGAAGCCGCCGGCATTCCACGTCACCCGGTGCTCTCCAGCGTCCTGCGGCCCGTCCACAAGCGTCGCGACCTCCCGACCCAGAGCATCGTAAATGCGCACGTGCACAACGCCCGCCGATGGGATCGTGTACGCGATGGATGTGGCAGGATTGAACGGATTCGGATAGTTCTGATCCAGCTGAAATGCGATCGGGAGCTGCTGAGCCGTTCCGGGGACATCGGTCGTCACCGCGCTTCCGGTCGCCAGATCGTCGAAGTACACCGTACCGTTCGTTCGGGCGCCGGGGAGCTGCGTGATGATGAAGCCGGCAAAGGTTCGGGGCGTCGGCAATGCGGCGATGGAGGTGGTCACCAGCTTCCATCCCGTCCAGTTCAGCGTGTCGACGGGCAGAACGACATAGGTCGGCGTGTAGATCGCGAATCCCAGCTGATTGCCGCTGTTGTCGCCGTACACCCACGCGGAAACAAGCGGCCCCGGGTCCACGCCCGGTTTCCCGCTGTTGTACTCTCGGATGACTCCGCCGGAGCCGCCGGAGAATGCATAGGCGATCTTGCCGCTGCCCGTACCGGCCTTCTTGATATCGGTGGCAATCGAGAATGTCGCGCTGGTGATGCCGACCGTACTCCCGCTCGTCCCCGGCTGCCACCAGCTGCCGACCGCGTCCAGATTGTTGATGACCGTGCCGGTGAACTGCGGATAGCGGCTTGTCCGGAAGTGGTACGTGAGATCTGCCGCAATGGAGTTGCCTCCGAAGTCGTGCGGATTCTGATTGACTGTGAACGTGTACGGCTTCTCGGGCGCAAGGTCCGTCACCGGATGAAGCGTCACGCGCATGGTCTGTCCGATGAGCGTGGCGACCGGCGTGCTCAGAGGAATGACGGTTCCGGTCGAATCCTGAAGCACAAACCCGCCGGGCAGGGTGGAGTTGTCGATCGGTTCGTTGAAGTCGATCTGAAACTCGACTGATTGGCTCACACCGCTGCGTCCCTCCGGTGGATAGACTGCGGTGACTGCCGGCGGGGTCGTGTCATGCTCGACGGTGCGGAATGTGTACGAATACGTCTCGCCGCCGATGCCGTCACCGTTCACGTCCAGCCTGACGTTCAGATAGTTGTGTGCGCTTGTATCCACTGTGACCGTGTAGAGCGTATCGAAATTCAGATTCGTCGTCGGCGTAAAGATCAGCGTGCGGGCATCCGTCGACCAACTGAGCGATCCGGCAAGCGCCGGTACAATGTGAAAACTCGCCTGTGTGGATGTTGGTTCCATCCGCTGATTGAACGTGATCTGGACCTTCTCATACACCTGCACTCGAGCGGACGGGGGCGTCGAAGTGACCCGCGGTGCCGTGGAATCCTGCTGAATCATCTGCATGTAGAACCCCCAGTCCCACAGCGGTCCCGGGTCAGTGTGCGAATTGCAGGTGGTGAAGTTGGAGGGAAGCTGGCCGGAGGGAACCGCATATGTGTTCGCCCAGTTCACCCAGGCGCTGTTCAGGTATTCGTCGTGGCCGATGATGTGATTCCGGTCCTTCGGGATCCCGTATTTGTCGCACATGTACCGGACGAGCTTCGCGGACGATATGTACATCTCCGGTGTCCACCATCCGGGATTCGAGATGAATCCTTCGTGCTCGATGCCCAGAGAGTACCGGTTCAGACAGACCGCATGCCAGGCCCAGTACTGCTCTTCAACCTGCTGAGTGATGTCGCCGGCCGGCGCGTCGGAAGGGGAATCCTGCTTTCCGTTGACATCATAGTGCACGCTGGCGGACGTGCCGGCCTGCTGGAAGTACGAGATGGTCGCGAGGTAGTATCCTTCCATCTCATGGATGACGATGAAGTAGCGACCATACCCCGTCGTGTACCAATGGCCGTCGTAGGCTGGAACCCAGTGCGCGAGCGGATAGTCAGGCTGCGCGGCGCGCTTGGCAAGCGACGGTGCGCTTCGCGCTTCGGCCCACACCTGCCGCGCGTTTCCCTCGATCACCTGCAAATTCAGCTGGTGGGGCTCGATGGCGATGCCGTACTGGTGATAACCGTTCGAGAGCTGCTGATAGATCTCCAATGCATGTTGCGCAGCGAGATCCGCTTGCGGAATGCCGCAGTACGCCGCGATGGCGTTCTGCCAGCTTTCCAGCGATCCCGGCGTCGTGCCGGCCGGAAGTGGTTGTTGCGCGTACAGCTCGTGAAGGTACGCAGCCGCGGCACGCATGTTCTGCATGACGTCGGTCTTGACGGTGGAAACGTCCTGGCCGATCAGGTCGGCGCCGCGCCGCAGACTGTGGCCGAAGAAATCGTCGTCCCGCAGCGCCATGACGCCGTATTCACGCGGCAAGCCCATACAGCTGGCCGTGTCGCCCTCGGACCACACCAGCGGCTGCCAGCGGGTCTCGGCGAAGGCGATGCCTTTCAGAACGGCCGGCGGGACCTGAAATTCACGGCCCGCCTGGTCAAAGTACTGGGGAAATTGTGAGATATCCTGGGCATGGACAGTGCCCGACAAGAGCAGTGCAACAACAAGCAATCGTTTCATGACTCTGGATCCTGGGGGATGATGCCGCGCACACCCGTCGCCGGATGTGCGCTGCGGTTACTTCATCAACACCGTGCTGATGATCTGGGTTGTCGTACCGGCCTGCAGCCGGCAGAAATACACGCCGCTGCTCAGACCGGCGGGATTCCAGATGGCGCGGTACTCGCCCGCCGTCTGGAGGCCGTCCACGAGCGTGCCGACCTCACGGCCGAGCATGTCGAACACCTTCAGCGAAACATGCGATGCCACAGCAATGCGGTAGGGGATCGTCGTGGCTGGATTGAACGGATTCGGATAGTTCTGCCCGAGGGAGGTGGTGGTCGGCACCGTACCGGTTACCGTCTCGACGCTGACGATGATGCCGGTCCCGCCGCTCTCGCTGTACCGCTGTGCGAACTCCTGCACATACTGACGTGCCACGGGGCCGGAATGGATGATGACCGTGTTTTCGTCGTTGTCATTTTCGGCGGACGAGGACCAGTTGTGGCTGCCGGTAATGACGAGCGGATCCGACCCGTCGTTGAAGGGGTCGACCACGCCGTATTTGTGGTGGAAATCACCAGCCACGACGCTGTGCGATGCCTTGAGAAAATCGAGTCCCGCTCCCTGCAGGAACGGGAACTGCGATCCGGTGTCGTTGATGTTGTCGATGAGTCCGCGCACGGTCACGCCGTTGTTCTTCCGGTCCACGAGCGTGGCAGCCAGATCGTCGCGCGTGAAACTGAACTGTGCGACGAAGATGTTTTGCGTGGCGGTCGCCAGTGCCCGGCTGATGGCTGACGTCGTGTGGTCGGACGGACTGAAATACACTTCCACGACGTTCCCGTTGATGACCGTCTGATGCGGCGTGTTGTCTTTCTTCGTCGGCCCGAAGCGGGCGACGGTGGGGTTCGGCGTGTCTGTCGTGCTGCCAAACATCTCCTCGAACTCGACCGTATAGATGCGCGCGAGCGACTGATCCTGGATGAAGACCGCATTCTGCGCGGCGCGGATCGTGCCGTCGTTCGTGACGTTCCACGAGCCGGTGATCACCCAGTCGTCGGTCGCGGAGGTCGTGTCGCGTCCGTCGAAGATGAAGAATTTATTGTGCATGCCGGAGCCGAGCTCGGTCACATTGCGGCGCATCATCGGGACGCCGCCGGCGGCAAGCTTTGAGAGCGGCGCGGAATTCAGTCCCATCCGCAGCACCATCCGGATCGACACGCCCCGGGCTTTTGCCGCCAGCAATGAGTCCGCCACCCGGTCTGCAATGATCGTGGAGGGTGTCGCAAAATCATCGAAGGAATACAGCGCGATGTCAATGGTCTTTGTGGCGGCGCTGATGTGCTCGAGCAGCTTATCCACCAGCGCGGTACTGCCGTTGGCCGCCGGCGAAAGCCCCAGCGTCGTACTCACGGGATAATTGAAGTACACATTGATCGCTCCGCTGCTGGCGGACGAGGTGGTGATCACCGGGAATGCCGGCGTCGCGCTCGTGCCGAACTCGTCACGCGAGATCGCCTGGCAATAGTAAATGCGTCCGGCGGTGAGGCCGGTGACTGTGGTCCGGTGGTCCGTTGCCGGCGTGCTGCTGACGATCGAATCCGTCAGGGCGGATGTGGCACCATAATAGAGGACCGTCGTGCCGGGCAGGATTGTGGTCCAGGAGATCGTGAAATCCTGATCATGCTGAGCGGTGATGCTCGGATTCGAGGCGATCTGCGGTCCGGGAAGCCGGACCAGGTCGCTGTCGTCCCTCGGGATGAGCTGGTACCGCGTGGTGTACTGTCCGAGGACGCCGGTCAGATCCAGGAGTCCGATGGGAATGTTCAGAGAGACGAGCGGAGAGAGATTCGGGATCCGCACGTCGAGCTGCGTGGTGCCGTCCGAGACATGGTACGTTGTGTTGCCGGTGAATGTCCCGCTCTCGACGAACTGCACGTTGTGCAGTGTCACCAGCTGCGACTCGTAGTATTCCGACGCGGTGACAGGCGTAATGTCCTTCGGGGCAGGGAGTGCAATGCCCTGGGCCAGCAGCGTCACCGAGTCCGCCGGTTGGATCTCGAGGAGGCCGGAGAACTCGACCAGCGTTCCTTTGACTTCAACGGAATCGCCCCGGACCAGCGTGTTCGCTTTTGCGTCGTAGATTGCCACGGCGCCGCTGTAGTCCTGGATGTAGACCGTGTTGGTGGCAGTACCGGCCTGCGAAAAGGTCACCACGCCGCGAACTTTGACCACGGCGCCGACGCCCTGGGCCCGGGCAACGGAAATGTCCATCCAGCTCTGCTGCGGCGGCGGATCAATCACGCCGATGTCGGCGATGCCGCGCGGCATCAGCCGGTAATTGCCCAGATAGTCGTTCACGATTCCGACGATGTTGACCGAATCGGCCGGGATCGGCGTACCGGGAATGTTCGAGTCCTTGTCGATGCGCAGCGTGATCGCGCCGACGGCGTCTCCGCCGGTGTAACTGCTGTCCACGCTCGTGCCGAATGTGCCGCTCAGATTAAGTCTCACCCGGTTGATGCGGACGAGCTGTCCTTCATACGCTTCGCCGAGCTGTGCTGACGTGATGATCTCGGGCATCGGCGTCGGATTGCCTGTACTCACGCGCACGGCGTCTATGACGGGATCGAGCTCGAGAAGGCTATAATAGTCTTTCAGGACGCCGGTGACTTCCCACAGGTCTCCGCGGTTCGCACCGGAGCTGAACGTAGTGCTGTACACGCCGATGGCGCCGGTGGAGTCCTGCAGAAAGCTGGGCGACTTGAACTCATTCCCCACGGTCAGCACGCCGCGAACGCGCACCGTCGTTCCGGGGGCCGCAGCGCGCGCATCGGCGACGCTGAGAACGCCGACGACGAACGATCGCTGCTGAGCCGACGGCATGACATTGCCGGCCGTATCCGCGATATGCTGGATCGTGAGCGTGTAGATGCCGTTGGCCATGGTGCTCACGGTAAGATGGATAAGCGACAGCTGTGCCGCATCGCGCGAGGCGGATGCGACCGAAATGCTCCCGGTCATGGTGAAGTTCGACGCGGTGCCGGCCGACACCGAATCCAGCGGTTCATTGAACGACACGTCGACGGAGTCGCTCGAGAGGACCTTGACCGAAAGAACCGATGGAGGGTTCAGATCACCGGCGGAGGAAGGTGGCTCTGACGGACTGGCGGAATTCTGCGGTTGCGGAGAGCGAGTGACGAAATCGGCAGAGTTGTTGTTCGAATCGTAGCCGTTCCCCGCAAATTCGTCGGCACCGCCGCTGCTCATGCTGGTCGTCGTTGATGTCGCGTTTGCCTTTCGCTCGATACTCGTGGTATTGCTTGTCGCCGGTGCGGGACCGGATCCTTCATACGGCGTGGAGGTCCCTCCCCACGCGACGAAATCCACGACATTCGCATCCGCAATTCCGGAGACGCCCGTCGTAGCTTTCGAAAGCACGACTTTTCCCGCGGTCCCACCCATAGCAAGCGTGCCAATGGCGTCCGGTGTCGGGAGCGCAACGGTCCCGCCCGCGCCCTGCGCCTCCTGAACCAGATAGTATCCCTTCGGCGGTATCGTACCTGAAAGAGGCGTCGGACTGTACGAAGTTCCCGTTGCCGAGGCGTACTGTACCGACCAGCCGTCGAGACTGATCAGGCTGTCGGTGGGATTGTACAGCTCGATGAAATCGTTCGTGTAGGTTGCGCCGCTGTTGCCGCCGCCTCCGTACACTTCGGAGATGACCACATGCGTGGCGGATTGGGCGAATAGGAACGACGGAAGCAGGCCGGCCAGTGCCGCGAGGAGGAGAATTCGTGCAAGTCGCATGACGCTCTTCAATTTGGTGAGGGGAAGTGATACCTCAATATACGGTTTTCTCCCGCGCTTCGGAAACCGGAATGCGGTTCGTCGGCGTTCTGTCATTTGAGATGACTCGCACATTCCGTACATTGCAAAGCATGACACGCGTCGCGGTCGGTATCATTCGTCACGATGGAACCGTTCTCGCCTGCCAGCGAAAGCGCGGCGGACGGTACGAACTGAAATGGGAATTCCCCGGCGGGAAACTCGAGCCGGGAGAGACCGTGGAGCAATGTCTCGAGCGGGAACTCACCGAAGAACTCTCCATCCGCGATGTGACGGTGGACCGGATCGAAGTACAAGCGTCCGAATATGCCGACGGCGGTTGGTTTGAAGTCGCCTATTGTCACGTCGCCGGATTTAGCGGTGAGATTACGAACAATGTGTTCGAGGATATGCGCTGGGTGACTCCGGAGGAACTGAGGAAAATGGATATTCTGGAGGGAAATCGCGACATCTTGAATCGGCTTGCCTGATCTTCCCTCGACTCTCGTACCCTCGTACCAACGTATCTGACCCCATGTCCGTCATGCGCATCTCCCCACGCCGCCTCCACTTGCTCCTCTTGCGCTGGTACGGTTCCCACGGTCGCGACCTTCCCTGGCGCCGGACGCGGGATCCGTATCGCATCCTTCTTTCCGAGATCATGCTCCAGCAGACTCAGGTGAGTCGCGTCCTGATGCTGTATCCCAAATTTCTGCGAACGTATCCCTCCATCCGAAAGCTTGCGTCGGCAAAACCGTCGGAAGTCATCATTGCCTGGCGCGGAATGGGATACAACCGCCGGGCTCTCTATCTTCATCGCTGTGCACAAGCGATTGTGGAAGAGGGGGGAGGAAGATTCCCGCGTGACCCGGAGAGGCTCCGCAGCCTTCCCGGCATCGGGCGCTACACCGCAAATGCCGTGGCAAGCTCCGCGTTCCGTCTGCCGCTTGCGATCGTTGACACGAATGTGCGTCGTGTGATCTCGCGTGTTCAGGGCAGGCACTTGACCGAAGAAGCGGTCTGGAAGAATGCCCAGCGCCTGTTGCCCGTTCGACATGCATACGAATGGAACCAGGCGCTGATGGATCTGGGAGCAATGATCTGCATTGCGCATGATCCGCGCTGTGCGGAATGTCCGCTGCGCACGGTCTGCCCAAGCGCCCACCGGGTGAAGCGGCCTTTGACGCGGGTGGTGCGTGAACCGGGCCGAGAGGGGGTGCCGAACCGCATCTTCCGGGGACGCATTGTCGAGTACCTCCGTCAAAGAAAACGCGGGGCATCGTCATCGCTCATTGCCCGGGAAGTTGTGCCGTCACTGCGTCCCGGCGAGATGCCGTGGTTTGCGCGGCTGATTCGTTCGCTCGAAGCGGACGGACTCGTCCGCGTCGTTCGCTGTGGTCGGTCGGAACGGGTGTCGCTTGCCGCGTAGCTCCCCAACGACAGCCTCGGCGCCGCCCGATCTGCAGGCGCTGTACGACGCGCAGGTCGGCGCCATCAGGACGCGACTTCGCGAGTTCGCTGCGGTCCCGCCGACGGCATATCTGTACGAAGTGATCTACTGTCTGCTGACGCCGCAATCGAGCGCGCGCAACGCGCAGCGGGCCGTGGATGCGCTGCAACGGCAGGGATTTGCGGAGCAGCCGTTCGATCCGGAGTCGGCGCTGAGCGATCGTGCGCATTACATCCGGTTTCATCGCACCAAAGCGCGCCGTCTGCTCGAACTCCACAGACGGATGCCGGAGGTCCTCACCGCCCTCACGCGCGAAATGTCGCCGTTCGATCTGAGGGAATGGCTCGTCAAGCACGTGAACGGATTAGGGTACAAAGAGGCGACACATGTTTTGCGCAACATCGGCAGGAGCGGTGACCTGGCGATCCTCGACCGGCACATTCTGAGAAATATGAAACGGTACGGTGCGATCCGGGTGTTGCCAAAGACGATCACGCGGCGGCAATATCTTCGGCTGGAGCGATCGTTCCAGCGGTTCGCGCGTCGCATCGGCATTCCACCCGATGAGCTGGATCTGCTCCTCTGGAGCATGGAAACCGGCGAGATCCTGAAATGACAACGGCATTCGGGGAGGATCGGCGATGAGATTCCTTGTTCTGGGTGCGGGAATGATGGGACGGGCGCTCGCGTACGACCTCATCCATTCTCCCGGGGTGGAAGCGGTCACGCTCGCGGACGCGGATCCGTCGGCGCTGAAGGCGGTCGCCGCATGGCTTGACTCCGACCGGTTACAGACCGTGACGCTGGACTGCAATGACCTCCCGGCGGTCACCGCGCTCATGCGCCAACAGACGTGTGCGATCGGTGCCGTGTCCTACCAGATCAACGAGGAGCTTACGCGCGCAGCGATCGATGCGGGGACGCATTTTTGCGATCTGGGCGGGAATGATGAAGTGGTCCGCCGCCAGATGACGCACGACGCGGAGGCGCGGGCCCGGGGCGTGACGATCGTGCCGAACTGCGGACTGGCGCCGGGACTGGTCAATATTCTCGCCGTGCGCGGTGCTGAACGGTTCTCGCGCATTGATGCGATCCGGATGCGTGTGGGCGGCCTCCCGCTGCATCCGCAGCCGCCGTACAACTACCAGCTTGTATTTTCCGCGGACGGATTGCTGAATGAATACACCGGACTTTCGGCGGTGCTCCGCAACGGCAAACTCGCTCGCGTGGAAGCGCTGACCGAGGTTGAAGAACTTGATCTTCCGCCGCCGTTCGGCCGCATGGAGGCGTTTCACACAACGGGCGGTGCGTCGTTCCTGCCGGCGTACTTTGAGGGCAAGGTCGACCACCTCGACTACAAGACGATTCGGTACCCAGGACACTGCGAAAAGATGCGGGCATTGCTCGACGCCGGACTGGCGGATGCCGCACCGGTCCGGGTTGGCGATCGGCTGATGACGGTGCGTGAGCAATTCATTCAGTTGCTTCGTCGCCGGATTCCCTCCTCCGGAACCGATGTCGTACTCATGCGCGTGACGATCGATGGTGAAGTCGGCGGTGAGAGACGCACGCTGCAGTTTGAGCTGATTGACTATCGGGACGAAAAACACGATATTTCCGCCATGATGCGCGGGACATCGTTCCCGACTTCGGTGATTGCCCAACAGATCGCGAGCGGTGAAGTCCGGGAGCGGGGTGTCCTTCCGCCGGAACACTGTATCCGGCTGGAGCCGCTGTTGGCAGAGTTGGAGCGCCGCGGTGTCATCGTCGCAGAGGAGTGGATGGACGCAGCGGAGAAAGGTGCCGGATTGTGATCGATCCGGGCGAAGATCATGGGCCACCAGCAGCTAATGCTCGCAATCCTCGGAATTCTCATTGTCGGGGTGGCGATCGCCGTTGCCGTGACGATGTTCCAGTCCAATGCCATCGACAACAGCCGGTCGTCGCTCATCAACGATTTGCTCTATCTCGCGTCGCGGGCCCGTTCCCAATATTGGAAGCCGGCAACGATGGGCGGTGCGAACCACGACTTCACGCGTGTGAACTTTCGCGACATTTCCACGATGTCCTCCAACGACAACGGCCGGTACTACATTGAAAGCGCCGCGCAGTCGGAACTGATTCTGG
>JAKAJH010000017.1 GCA_021813905.1 Bacteroidota bacterium
TCGTCTTCGGCGGCGGTGTGGTGGGGAATGCCGCCTGGGGAGTGATGCCGGGCGTCTTCGCGCTCCTGGCTAACGTGTCCCGTGAAGTGGTGAAGGACGTGGAGGATATGGTCGGCGACCGTCAGAAAGGCGCGCGTACGCTGCCGGTCCGCTTCGGTGTCCGCGCAGCGCTGGGGACGGCATCGGCGGCGATCGTGCTGCTCATCGGCTCCACGGTGGTCGCGGCGGCGCATCATATCTACACGGCGCTCTTTCTGTACATTGTCCTGCCGGTGGATGGAGCGCTCCTCTGGGTGGTCACATCCCTCTGGCGGGATCACTCGCCGTCGGCGCTGGGCCGGTACAGCCGTGTGCTCAAGTACTGCATGGTCGGCGGCATTGCCGCGATCGCGGCGGGGTCGCTCGGATGACCGTGCCGACACTCGACATTGAGCGGGCGATCTGGAACGACGGTGTCGAACCGATCGCCGGCGTGGATGAGGCCGGGCGGGGTCCGCTGGCCGGACCCGTGGTGGCTGCGGCTGTGGTGTTTCCGCGTGACGTGACGATCCCGGGCGTCAACGATTCCAAGAAGCTGCGGGAGCGGGATCGGGAGGAGCTCTTCGATGCGATCCGAGCCGCGGCGTCCTGCGTCGGTGTCGGGATTGTCGACCACGAGACCATCGATCGCGTGAACATCCTGCAGGCGACGGTGCGTGCCATGCACCAGGCCATCGACGCGCTCACGGTGCCGCCGGCGTTTCTCCTCGTGGACGGCAACTACTTCCGGCACGAGCGGCTGAAGTTTCGCACGGTCGTGGACGGCGACGCGCTTTCGTTCACCATTGCGGCGGCATCGGTCATCGCCAAAGTGACACGGGACCGACTGATGCGGGAGTATGACCGCGAATTTCCGGAGTACGGATTCATCCGGCACAAAGGGTACGGCACGCCGGAGCATCTGGCGGCCATCCGCCGGTACGGATTGTGCACGATCCATCGGCGGTCGTTCCGCATGCCTTGCGAGGCAGAAGGGATTTCCGTACGTTCATCGCATGAACACCCGCAGCATGAAGGAACGGGGGAGCGCGGGAGAACGGATCGCGGCAGCCTTTCTTGAACGGAACGGTTTCCGCATCCTGGAGCACAACTACCGCTACGGCCCGGGGGAGATTGACCTGATCGCGGACGACGCCGGTGAACTGGTGTTCGTCGAAGTGAAGCTGCGACGGAGCCGTGCGTACGGGCCGCCCGAAGACGCCATCACGACGTGGAAGCAGCGGACGCTCCGCCGGACCGCCGAAGGGTACCTCTTCCAGCATCGCATCGAGGATCGGCCGTGCCGGTTCGACGTCGTGGCGATCGAAGGGCAGGGTGCCGCGATGGAGATCCGCCATTTACGCAACGCATTTTGAGACCGCGTATCCAGGAAACTCGCAGACCGCCCGATGAAAGTTTTCGCCTCCCACGCCGCGCTGTACACGGACTATTATGAGCTTACGATGGCCCAGGGCTACTGGCTCTCGGGCAGCGCCGGCACACACGCCTGCTTCGACTACTTCTTCCGCGAGAATCCCTTCAACGGCGGCTATGTGATCTTTGCGGGATTGAGCGACCTTCTCGACATTCTCGCAAAGCTCCGCTTCGAGAACGAAGAGATCGATTATCTCGCGTCGCTCGGCTTCAAGGCGGAATTCCTTCAATATCTGCGTGACTTTCGATTCCGGGGAACGGTGCATTCGGTGCGGGAGGGCGAGCTGGTCTTTCCGCTCGAGCCGATCGTTCGCGTCGAAGGGAACCTCATCGAAACACAGCTCATCGAGACGCTGCTGCTGAACCTGCTCAACTTCGAATCGCTCATCGCCACCAAGGCGTCGCGCATCCGCATCGCGGCGGGGAACCGGCGCGTGGTGGATTTCGGCCTGCGGCGGGCGCAGGGACTCGGCGGCGTGCATGCCAGCAAAGCCGCCATCATCGGGGGATTGGATGCGACGTCGAATGTCTATGCGGCGTTCCATTACGGTCTGCCGCCGTCCGGAACGCAGGCGCACTCCTGGATCCAGACATTCGGCGACGAGCTGGCGGCATTCCGGAAGTTCGCCGAGATTTATCCGGATCGGTCCTTTCTGCTGGTCGACACGTACAACACACTCAAAAGCGGCGTCCCCAACGCGATCACGGTGGCGAAGGAACTCGAGCGCGCCGGGCATCGGCTTCTGGGCATCCGCCTGGACAGCGGCGATCTTGCGTACCTGAGCAAAAAGGCGCGCGTCATGCTCGACGAGGCCGGACTTCCCGGCGTGCAGATTGTCGTCTCCAATCAGCTCGATGAGTATCTTATCCGGAGCCTGATCCAGCAGGGAGCGCCCGTCGACGCATTCGGCGTCGGCACCCGGCTCGTGACGGCCATGGATTCTCCGGCGCTGGACGGCGTGTACAAGCTAAGCGTGGTCGGCCGGAATCCGACGCTGAAGTTCTCGGACAACTTCACCAAGACCACGCTGCCCGGTCGGAAGAAGATCCGACGGTATCTGAATGCGAACGGGACATTCGATTCCGACGGGATCCTCCTGCAGGAGGAATCGGACGTCGAGAGTCTCACGCATCCGTACTTTCCGGAGCAGCATCGGAGCGTGCGCGAGTACCGGTCGGAAGAAGTTCTCGTGAAGGTGGTGGACGGCGGAGAACTGGTCCAACCGCTGCCGACGCCCGCGGCGAGCGCGGCGTACGCGCGAGCGCGGCTTGGGATGCTCGCGCCGGAATACACGCGCTTTGAGCACCCGCACCAGTACAAAGTGGGGATCAGCCGCGAACTGCGAAACCTGCGTACGCGACTCTTCGATGAGATGCAATCGACGTTACGGTAGGAGGATGGGATGAAGGCGCTGCTGGTGGTGGACGTGCAGAATGATTTCTGTCCGGGCGGGGCGCTTGCCGTGCCGAACGGTGACAAGGTCGTGCCGGTGATCAACGCGCTGATGGATCACTTACCGCTGGTCGTCGCCTCCAAGGACTGGCATCCGTTGCGTTCGATGCATTTCACCAGGTGGCCGGTGCACTGCGTGCACAACACTCCGGGGGCCGATTTCCATCCCGGCATCGAAAGCGTGAAGATCAAGCAGGTGTTCTTGAAGGGGACGAAGGACAAGGACGACGGCTATTCGGCCTTTGAGGCCACCAATGTCGACCTCACGTCGTACCTGCGCGAGCGGAGCGTGACGGAACTGTACGTTGCGGGACTGGCGACCGACTACTGCGTGAAAGCGTCAGCCGTCGATGCCGTGAAGCACGGGTTCAAAACCTTCGTCATCACGGACGCCGTTGCGGCGGTAAACGTCAGGCCGGGAGATGGGGAAGAAGCACTGGAGGAGTTGAAGAAGGCGGGAGTCTCTTTAATCCGGTCGGAAGACGTGCGCTGATTCATGGCCGCGTACGCTTGTTCCGTCTGTCTCTTTGCCCCGCCGGTGTCTTCGTTCGCACAATCCGTTCAGGATCGACGGCGGGACGAGCGGCCATGGGGGAGGGATGGGAAATTGTCGATTGGCCGCAGACGACGCCAGGGCATTGCTCCGAGGAACGCGTTCTCGATGTCCGATTTTCCCGATCACAATCCTTTCACACTCTTCACCCATCGATTGCAGTATCCGGAACGACCTCGGTATTGATATGATCAGTTTCCCGGTTGCACGTTCCCTCTCCACTCTCTTGCTGATCGCACTCCTCGCAGCCTCCTCCGTTCTTCACGGACAGAATCAGTTTACCGCAGTCGTCGCTGACAGCGCGAGCGGAAAACCGGTTGTGGGTGCGAACGCGATCGTCCGTGGCACCGTGCTGGGCGGGGTCACCGACACGCTCGGCCGTGTGACCATCACGGGAATTCCCGACGGTGCGCACACGATTGCCGTCTCCTGCGTCGGCTACAGGAGCCGTGTGTTGCCGTACGACTTCCCTCTGGCCCCTGCGGCGCAGCCGGTGACTGTTCTCCTGGGCCAGGAGGCCATTGAACTTGGCGCGGTCACGGTGACGACGACGAGAACAAGTTATCACCTGTACGACGTTCCCGTCCGCATTGAAGTCAAAGGAGAAGAGGATATCGGTGAGACGATGATCGATCATCCGTCGAACATCTCGGAACTCTTTCTCGAATCGACGGGTATCCAGGTGCTTCAGACGTCACCCATCTCGAACTCTGTCAGCATAAAGCTTCAGGGACTGGATGGAAGCTACACGCAGATACTGAAGGACGGTTTCCCCTTGTATGGCGGCCTTTCGGCCGGACTCAGCGTGACGCAGATTCCGCCGCTGGACCTTCGCCGCGTGGAAATCGTCAAAGGTCCGTCATCGTCATTGTACGGAGCCGGGGCGATGGCGGGCATCATCAATCTCATTTCAAAGACACCCGCGGAGAATGCACGACTCATGCTGCTTCTCAACGGCACCAGCGCTCGAGGCGTGGACGGAGGGCTGTTCTATTCGGGGCGAAAGAACAATGTGGGATATACCGTGCTGATGAACGGTACCGCAAACGCCGCGTACGATGCCGATCGGACCGGTTTTTCGGACATCCCGAGAACAGAGCTGTTCACGATCAATCCCAAAGTCTTCTACGACCTCAGTGACAACACGAGAATCGTCTTCGGACTGTCCACGACCTCCGAGAATACGACGAGCGGGGATATGACGGCGTTGAGCGAAGGGACGAGCCTTTCCCATCCGTACATCGAACGGACAAAGTCGAATCGGTCGTACACGCAACTGGATTTGGCCACCGAGGGGGGCTCCACCTCGATCGATTTCAAGAACAGCATCGGATACTTCCACTTGAACAGGTCGCTGATGTCAGACCGTTTCGACGGAACGCAGTGGTCCACTTACTCTGAGTTGTCCGCCCAGATGGTGTCGGGTGAGCACACCTTGACCGGAGGAGTGAATCTGACGACGGACAGATTCCTCGAGGATCCGGCCGACAGCGTGGACCGGAGCTACACTCAATGGACCGCCGGGCTTTTTGGGCAGGACGATTGGAAACTGGCAGCGCCTCTCACTGTGGAAACGGGACTACGAATCGATTGGGAAAACCGGAATGGTCTGCATGCGGTTCCGCGGATCGCCGCGATCTATCATGTCACCGACAAATTGGGATTACGAGTGGGCGCCGGACTCGGATATAAAGTCCCGACAATCTTCTCGGACCAGTCCGATCCGAGCGCTCTCTACCGGCTTGAACCGATCCACAGCGACGTGCGGGTGGAGAGTTCAGTCGGCGGGGAGTTCGACGTTGCCTACAATACGATTGCTCTTGGTGCAATGACCCTTGCCCTGAATCAGGCATTCTTCTCCACGAGGGTTGACGATCCTCTCGTTCCGGTCCCTGAGAACGCTTCAGCGCCGGCCAATGGCAGAATTGCCCTGATCAATGCGAAGGGGTACCTGTATACCGCCGGGGCCGAAACGGACATCAAGCTGACGTACGACGAACTGGAAGCCTTCGTGGGCTATACGTATACCCATGCGCGGGGAAAAAGTCCGGAACGGGATGGAGCACTCGTCCTGACGCCGACACACAATGTCGTGATGGACGTTCTCTTTGATATGGAAGGCGCCGGCGAGGGTGGAGTGGAATTGCGCTACACCAGTCCTCAGCTTCTGAACGATGGCACCCGAACGCCCGGCTTTTGGGTTCTGGATTGTCTGTTCCAGACGACGTTCTCTCACGTCACGTTCTTTGTCGCCGTCGAGAACGCCCTGGATCTGAAAGAAGCGAACTACACTCCGGTGTTTTCCGGCACCAGCGCTAACCCGCGCTTCAACGATGTCTGGGCGCCGCTTGAAGGTCGGATCGTGAACGGCGGAGTGAAGTTTCAGATGTGACCCTGGCGGTTCGAACGCCGTGGGAAGAACGAGCAGGCGACTTCCTGCCGTGTCTTTCGATCCGAGAGTGACCTTTGAGCGTCGTTCCGACGGAGGACGGTTGGAGCGAGAATCGGGTCCGGAACAGAATTGTCACCCACGCACCGCCGCACTCACACACGTACGCACGTACCCTCGTACTTGAATTTCCCCCAAATTCTCGCTAAACATCCCTCCGTGCGGTCGGGGATATCTCCGGACAACCACAGGTGTGGGAGCTTTCATGAATGCTATGCCGCTTCTGATCGTCGCTCTCGCCGTCTTCGCGCTGGCCTACCGATTCTACTTCGGTTTTATCGCCGCTAAAGTCGCCGTCCTGAACGATCGATTCACTCCACCGTCGAAACGGCTGTATGACGGGCAAAACTACATGCCGATGGGCAAGTGGATCCTCTTCGGCCACCACTTCGCCGCCATCGCCGGCGCGGGTCCGCTCGTCGGACCGGTCCTCGCCGCTCAGTTCGGCTACTTCCCGGGCTTCGCGTGGATGGTCGTCGGCGCCGTCATGGCGGGAGCTGTTCACGACTTCGTCATCCTTGTCGCCTCCATCCGGCACGATGGCAAGTCGCTCGCCGAGATCGCCAAGGCCGAAGTGAGCCGTCTGAGCGGCACGACGGCCTCCATCGCGATCCTGCTCATCATCATCGTCGCCCTTGCCGGACTCGGCCTCGTGGTGGTCAATGCGCTGTCGGAAAGTTCTTGGGGCACGTTTACCATCGCCTGCACCATCCCGATCGCGCTGGCCATGGGCGTGTGGATGTTCCGCATTCGCAAGGGAAAGACCGCGGAAGCCACGGTGGTCGGCGTGATCCTGCTGAGTCTGGCCGTGATCTACGGCCGGTACATCCCCGATTCCCCGTTCGCGTCGTGGTTCACGTTCGATCACAAGACACTCACGATCCTCATGGCTGCCTACGGCTTTCTGGCTTCCGTGCTGCCGGTGTGGCTGCTGCTCTCCCCCCGGGATTACCTGAGTTCCATTATGAAGCTCGGCGTTGTGGCATTGCTGGCGGTCGGGATCATTGTGGTGGCACCGACCTTGAAGATGCCCGCGTTTACGTCGTTCGTTCATGGCGGCGGACCGATCATTCCGGGCACGCTCTTCCCGTATCTCTTTATTACGATCGCCTGCGGCGCGATCTCGGGATTCCACTCGCTCGTCAGTTCCGGCACCACGCCGAAGATGCTCATGACCGAGTCGCACGTCCGGTTCATCGCGGCCGGCGCCATGCTGGCGGAAGGGATCGTAAGCGTGCTGGCGCTCATCGCCGCGTGCAGCCTGCTGCCGCTGGATTACTACCTGATCAATGTGCCGGTGGAAAGATTCCAGGCGGTGCTGCCGCAACTGCAGCAGATGGGATTCACCCAATCCAACATCCAGCAGCTCTCGATGGAGGTGGGAGAGAAGATCATCGGTCGTACGGGCGGCGCGGTGTCGCTGGCGGTTGGAATGGCGCAGATCTTCTCCGCGATTCCCGGCCTTACGGCACTGATGTCCTACTGGTACCACTTTGCCATCATGTTCGAAGCGCTGTTCATCCTCACGACGATCGATGCCGGCACCCGCATCGGGCGGTTTGTGCTGCAGGAAATGCTCGGAAAGGTGTACGCCCCCTTTGGTCGCACCGACTGGCTCCCGGGCAACCTGCTCGCGAGTTTTGTCATTGTGTTCGCCTGGGCCTACTTTATCTATACCGGCAGCGTTGCGACGATCTGGCCGATGTTCGGCACGGCCAATCAGCTTCTGGCCGCGGTGGCGCTGACCATCGGCACCTCCTATATCATCAATCGGGGGCGGGCGCGATATGCGTGGGTGACCGTCGTCCCGCTGCTCTTCGTCGGCGTGACGACGCTGTCGGCAGGTTGGCTCAACGTCCGGAACATCTACCTTCCCCAGATCGCGAACGGGCAGACGATGGTGCAGGGGATGATCAACGCGTCGCTGACCGTGCTCATCATGGCCTGTGTGGTCGTAATCTTCTTCGATGCGGTACCGAAATGGGTGCAATCGATCCGTGGCAAACGGCCGGTCGTGGCTGACGTTCCTCCGGAAGGAGAAGCGGCCATCGCAAAATGAAGAGATGCGCGGAAGAACAAAAAAGGCCCGGCGATGAACCGGGCCTTTGTATGATGAGGGGTGCAGCATGAACCGGGGGGAGGACCCGGATCATTTCATGAGCGTCATCTTCCGGATGGAGACTTCGTCGCCCACCTGGAGGCGCGCAAAATAGGTGCCGGAGGCGAGGCGGAGGCCTTCGGCCGAGCTGTTCCATGCAATCTCGTACGTTCCGGCGTTCTGGAACTGTTCCACGAGCCGGTTCACTTCCCGTCCCGTCATATCAAACACCGTCAGGTGCACTTGCCCCGGATCGTGCAGCGTGTACGTGATCCGCGTGGACGGGTTGAACGGATTCGGATAGTTCTGACCGAGCGACGAACGGCGCATATCCGAACCTCCGACGGCCAGCGGTCCCGTGGTCCAGTCAGCGCCGTGGATCGTGACGCCCAGGCTGTCGGCGGACGGACCGGCCACCATCACGTTGGCCAGCGTGGCCCGGAGATCGGTCGCGCCGTCGTTTGCGGTGAAGCGAACCCGCACCAGTGATCCGCTGCCGGCTGAAAACGCCGTCTGCGTCTGACCCAGGATCACCACATTGTATGTCGAGTCGTTGACCCGATGGGAAGCCACAATCCATTCTGCTCCGACGGTCCGATCCGTCCGGTCAAGCGACTCCAGACGAACGTCGGACGAAGAACGCACCGAGAACTGTATCCCTCCGACGACTTCCTGGTTGTCCATCAGCACGTCGAGCGTGCTCAGCGATGAACGCACCACGGAGAGCTTGTTCTGAGCAGCCAGCGGCGCGATGCAGAACGCTGCCGCCAGGATCAGGTTCGCTATCAGTGTGGTTGTCGGTTTCATGTCAGTCGGGCTTTCGGGTCCTGCCCTTTCCTTCACCGTTCATGCCAGCATGCCACTCCGATCACCCCGGCTCTATAAGTCTTTATCCTTCAATGCCTTGTGAATCTTCGTGGCTCTCGCCCGAGGGCGCTCCTGAATTGTAACTTCTACACGCCCTGTGTGATTCGCGGAACAGGGCACTTGAAACATGCATGTTGTGAATCGATAGGGAGGAATCGGCTTTGTAGAATCTGCAGGGGTTCAATCAACGCCGAGGGGTGAATCAGGCGGCGATGGCCATCCGGAGTTGCGGCACTTCACTTGATGAGATCGTGTGAATGAGGATCGTTCTCACTGGGAGGTGACGCATGGAAAGTGCCGGAGCTGCAAATATTTTCCAGTTTTCTCAACCGATCTCGGACCGCATGGTGGGCCTGCCTGCATCCGCACGAGCGGTGCCGTCACCGGTCGAGGAGCCGTCCGTTCTTCACAACGCGCTCCACTCGATCTGGGAGAACGCCAACGAAGGCATGCGGCTGACCGATCAGACCGGCGCCATCGTGGCGGTGAACCCGGCGTTTTGCGCATTGGTTGGCATGAAAGAGCCGGACTTGGTCGGACAGCACTATTCGGTGATCTACCAGGCAGGGGAGGTGGCGGAACAACTGCGACTTGCGTACGAGACAAAATTCCGGAGCGGCAGCATCCGCACCCGATACGAGAAGGCATACACACTTCACTCGGGCAAGATACTGGAGGTGGAGGTCGTCACCTCGTTCGTTGATGCGGATGACGGTGCGCGCTATCTGCTGGCGCAGTTCCGGGACATCTCCGGACAGCGCCTGACGCAGAAAGCCCTCGTGGACAGCGAGGCGAAGTACCGCCGGCTGTTTGCGAATTCGGTCCAGCCGATGTTCGAAAGCAGTATCGAAGGCAAGATCATCAACGCCAATCGCGCGATGCTCAAATTGCTCGGCTACGACACGATGCTCGAACTCGCCGAGCTGGACATCGAGCGCGACATTTATGCGAGTCGCGAAGATCGCGATCTGGTGGTCGAAGCCCTGAAGCTCCGGGGCTATATCACCAATACGGAACTGAAGCTGCGTCGGCGGAACGGAAAGATCATCACCGTGATCGAACATGCCCGTGCCGTGCTCGACGTCCACGGAACCGTGATCGGCTTCGAAGGCATTCTGGAGGACGTCACAGCACGGAAGGCCATGGAGCACAAGATTCAGCAGTATCTCGGCGCGCTGGAGGAGTCGAAGAAAGCGCTCGCCGAGCTCAATGCGCAGAAAGACAAGCTCTTCTCGATCCTCTCGCACGACCTTCGCTCGCCGTTCAGCAGCATCCTGGGGTTCTGCGACCTCCTTCGCACCGATTCCGGCGAACTCACGGAGAAGGAGCGCCGCGAGTTCCTCGGCTACATCGAGGATGCCGCACGGGACCAGCTCGATCTCGTCAATCAGCTGCTCGACTGGTCACGGCTGGAGACAGGGCGTATCCGAATGGAGATGCGGGACGTGGATGTGAAGGCGGTTGCGGAAAAGAGCGTCACGTCGCTGCTCGGTCTCGCCCGGCAGAAAGGCGTGGCGCTGGACAATGCTCTGCCCGACGGTGTCATCGTGCGCGGAGACGCGTCGCTGCTATATCAGGTCTTCAGCAACCTGATTGGCAACGCCCTCAAGTTCACGCCGGAGGGAGGCACCATCAGCATCGCTCTGGAACGGGGGAAGGATGGGGACCCGGTGGTCGCGGTGCACGATACCGGCGTCGGCATTCCGCCGTCCGATAAGGCGAAGCTGTTCAAAGTGGAAGAAAAGTATACGCGCAAAGGCCTGCGGGGAGAGAAGGGAACGGGGCTGGGCCTGCCCGTCGTGCACGAGATCATGCAGAAGCACAACGCGGAGATCTCCGTGGAGAGTGAGGTGGGAACGGGCACGACCTTCTACCTTCGCTTCCCGACCGTTCAGCCGGCCGCCGGACTTTCCGTGCTCATCGCGGACGACGAGCCGGCGGTACGTGTGCTGCATTCCCGCTTCGTACGCAAGTGGCTGCCGACGGCGACGATCCTCAGTGCGCAGGATGGCCGCGAAGCGCTGGACCTCGCCCGTGCGCACCACCCCGCCGTCGTGCTGACCGATTACGACATGCCGGAAATCGACGGGTTCGATCTCATCCGGCTTCTGCGTGAGGATCCGGCGACCAAAGGGATCCCCGTGGTCGTCATCACGGGGCACGACTCGCATGCGAGTCACGAGGCGCTGCTGCTGAGCGGGGCGGCGGACATCCTTCAGAAGCCGGTCACGCCGGATCGGGTGGGGGAACTGCTGTGGGCACTCTCGCTGCCGGTTCAGGCCGGAACGCCGGCTACGGCAGCATCGTGAGGTTCAGTGCGGGAAGCGCAAGGGCGTACAGGGCCCAGAGCGTGAAGCCGATACTGACGGGGATGGACAGATTGTCGTCGATGTGGATGGATGCCGCTTCGACCACCGCGCCGATCGCCGCTGCCACGGCGCCGATTGCATATTCCGCCGGCAGGCACTGAACCTTCGGCGCCACCAGCACGACCACCATCGCTGACACGAAGAACGCCAGCGATCCTTCCAGACTTTTTCCCAGGAACCGGTGTTTGCCGAATCGCCGTCCGATCAGCGCGGACGTCGTGTCCGAAATGATGAGGATGGCGAAGGCGTTGATGGCGATGAGCTTGGGGAAGATCAGAATGCTCAGCGTTGCGGCGATGAGGACGTTCGATGCGCCGTTCAGGCGGCGGCGTCCGTTCTCCTGCTCGTGGCGGCGGAGGAGCCATCCGAACCACCGATAGAACCAGCGGGAGACAGCCGGGATGGAGTAGCGGCTGAGGTCCACGGCGATGAACGCCGCTGTCAGCGGAATCAGGATCGTGAGCGCCGTGGAACGGCTGATGAATGAATAGATGACGGGGATGGACAACGAACACAGGTGGATCGCCTTGCGGACGAGTTCCGACCGGTAATTGATCGTTGCCGCACGGTGCAGGGTGTACAGGTCGTCACCGGGGTTCAGCGGTACTTCCGTCATGCGGCAACCGGAGTCAGGCCGGATTCTTCGGCGGTTCGACAACGGTGCCGGACGGCTCGGTCGTCGGCTTGAGAGCGCTGCGGCGGTCCACCGGAGGCAGCTCTTCGCCGCGGATGACGCGGTCGATCTCGTCGGAATCCAGGATCTCGCGCTCCAGGAGTGCATTCGAAAGGCGATGAACAATCGCGATGTTGGTCCGCAGGATCCGCTCTGCCTGCTTCATGGCGGTGGAGACGATCTTCTTCACTTCCGCGTCGATCGCGATCTGCGTGTGTTCGCTGAAGTTGCGCGAGCGGGTGATCTCCCGCCCCAGAAACAGTTCTTCCTCTTTGGCTCCATAAGCGAGCGGTCCGAGCTTCTCGCTCATTCCCCATTCGCATACCATCTTGCGCGCGATCTCGGTGGCCCGCTCGATGTCGTTGCCGGCGCCGGTCGTGAACTGATTGAACACGATCTTCTCCGCGGCGCGTCCGCCGAGCGCGTACGTGATCATCGCTTCGAGGTACAGCTTCGAGTACGTGTGCTTCTCGTCGATCGGCAGGTACGTCGTCACACCGAGCGCGCGTCCGCGCGGAATGATGGTGACCTTGTGCACGGGGTCCGCCTCGGGGAGGAACTTTGCCACGAGCACGTGGCCGGATTCGTGGTACGCGGTGACCTTCTTCTCGCGGTCGGAGATGAGCATGCTCTTGCGCTCCATGCCCATCATCACTTTGTCTTTCGCTTCTTCGAAGTGTCGCATGGAAACGGCCGTGCTGTTCTGGCGGGCCGCCAGCAGCGCCGCTTCGTTCACGAGATTCGCGATGTCCGCGCCCGCGAGGCCCGGCGTTCCTTTTGCCAGCGTGTCGAGCCGAACGTCCTCGCTCAGCGGGATGTTCTTCGTGTGCACCTTGAAGATGCCTTCGCGCCCCTTCACATCGGGGCGATCCACCACGATCTGCCGGTCGAACCGGCCCGGGCGCAGCAGCGCGGGATCCAGCACATCAGGCCGGTTGGTGGCCGCGATGATGATCACGCCGGTGTTCTGCTCAAAGCCGTCCATCTCCACGAGCAGCTGGTTCAGCGTCTGCTCGCGCTCGTCGTGTCCGCCGCCGAGACCCGCGCCCCGGTGCCGGCCCACCGCGTCGATCTCATCGATGAAGATGATGCACGGCGCATTCCGCTTGCCCTGCTCGAACAGATCCCGCACGCGGCTGGCGCCCACACCCACGAACATCTCCACGAAGTCCGCACCGCTGATCGAGAAGAACGGTACGGCCGCCTCGCCCGCGACGGCCCGCGCCAGCAGTGTCTTGCCCGTGCCCGGAGGGCCCAGCAGCAGCACGCCCTTGGGGATCTTGCCGCCCAGCCGCTGGAACTTGGTCGGCTCCTTCAGGAACTCGATGATCTCCTGCAGCTCGATCTTGGCTTCATCCGCGCCGGCCACATCGTGGAAGGTGACGTGCTGCATCCCCTCGGTCAGGAGCTTCGCGCGGCTTTTGCCGAACGAGAAGAGTCCTTTCGTTCCGGCGCCGCCTCCGGCGCCCGCCTGCATCCGGCGGAAGATCACCAGCCAGATCCCGAGCAGCAGGATCCACGGCAGGATGCTGATGGCGGCGTTCAGCCAGGTGTTGTCTTCCTTCGTGACGCGGAATTTCAGTCCTTTGGCCGACCAGCTGTTGATGAGATTCTCATCCAGGTTGGTGTACGGCAGCGTCAGCATGATGCGGGTGGCGTTATGCGCGGACTTCCCGCTGATCGTCTGCACATCCATCGGTGCCGTCAGCTTGCCGTGGAAATCGAACACGTTGTAGCCCGTGATCCGGATCTCCGCGTCACTGAACTTGTTGTCATTCAGCAGAGTCTGGAACGTCGTGAAGCTGACCTCGTATTCCGTCTCCTCGTTCGTCCGGAATGCCCACATGATGAGGAAGACGGCCATGATGATGGCCACCCAGCTCAGGATTACGCGGCCAAATTTTCCCCACGGGGAGTCCTCTTCGCGCAGCGGGCGGGGCGCCTTGCGCGGAATGCGCGGCGGTGTCGGACGCTTCCGCGGTGTGCCCGGACGCTGCTGGTCGTCCCGATTGTCGTTTTGCTGATTCTGCTCCATGCCGTACACTCCTTGAACGCACCGTTGTCAGCGCGTTCCCCCAGTGTCTGTCGTCTTCGCCAGTCTGTAAATCGTGCGTAAATTACGAACTTTTTGGGCGTAGTCCAAGCCATAGCCGATAACGAAATCCGGCGGGATCTCGAATCCCACATAATCGATGGGGAAGTCGATCTTGGGCAGGCCTTTCTTGACCAGCAATGAAACAAACCGGAGCGACGCCGGGTTCTCGCGGAGGATGATCTTGCGGATGAAATCGACCGAGAGGCCCGAATCCACAATATCTTCCACGACCAGAATGTCGCGCCCGGTCACCTGACAGTTCAGGTCCTTCAGCATGCGCACCTGCCCCGACGAGATCTTCGCGTCGCCGTAGCTGGAAAGCTTGAAGAAATCGATCTCGCAGTCGACCGTGACGGATCGGACGAGGTCGGACAAGAAGATGAACGCCCCGTTGAGAACGCCGATGAAGATGGGGACACGCCCGCGATAGTCCTCGTTGATGCGTGCGGCGAGCTCACGCACTTTCTGCTGGATCTGCTCTTCCGTGATGAAGGGCTCGAATACGTCGCCGTTGAACTGCAGCGTGCTCATGGGTTTTGTTCCGTTCCTTCCGGGTAGTACGTCAACCGAACGACACGGGTCGTGTGATCGGTCAGTTTGAATCGATCGTCGAGTCGCTGGCCGCAGACCCAGAGGATGCTCCCTCCGGCTTCCAGCACCGGGATGTGCTGCTTCTCCCGGCGCGGCAGTTTTCGATCGACAAAGAAGTCGCTCAATTTCTTGCGTCCCCGCATGCCCAGCGGCACGAACCAGTCGCCGGCTTTCCAGGTGCGGACGCGCAGCGGTCCGCGGAGCCGGTCGGCGTCGACATACTCCGTTCCCGGCCGGGCGACCAGCGCGGCGGGACGGGGTCCCGGGTCGCTGACCGCAATGGAGAATCCCGGGAAGCGATTGGTGCGCCCCGCGATGACCGGGTACGAAAAATCCGCCGCGGGTGTCGTGGACCGGATGGAAAGCGAGTCATGTTCCCGTTCGACCACGCGGGATCCGGAGAGCATAACCCGCCTGCCGGCCTGTCCGCCGATGACGCGTTCCAGGGCGCGGACCTTCTGTTCCGTCGGGTCGACGCCGACAGTGTCAAGCAGACGGAGCAACAGGTGTTCCCGTACAAGCCAATCCAGTCGATCCCATCGAACCAGCGAAAGTGAAAGATCGTGTCCGACGGATCTCCGGACCCGGGCGCGCCATGCCCTGTCCACGCGCTTCTCAAGGCGCGCAACCACGCGCGTCATCGTTTCGGCGACCGTGGTGAGATCCCGGATGATCGACGAGCGGCGGGATGACTGAAGGGCAGGAAGCACGCGCAGCCGGAGCAGGTTGCGGGCGTACTTCAGTGATCGGTTGGAGGAATCTTCCCGGAAAAGAATGCGGCGGTTCCGGGCGAACGCGGCGATCTGCGCCCGTGAGGCGAACAGCAGCGGGCGGATGATGTGACCGGTCAAGCGCACCGGCGGAATGCCGGCGAGTCCGCGCAATCCGGTGCCGCGCAGAATGTTGAGCAGAACGGTCTCGGCGTTGTCGTCGGCGTTGTGAGCGACCGCGACGGCGTCAGCACCGACCGAGTGGCGCGCCTCGTCGAACCACGCGTAGCGCAACCGGCGTGCCGCCACCTGACGCGAGATGCGCCGGGCACGTACGGTCTCGAGGGTCGGCAAGCGGCGGGAGAAGAAAGGAACGCCGAGCGCGGCTGAGGCCGACTGAACGAACTTCTCGTCGGCATCCGACTCGTCACCCCGCAGCTGATGGTTGGCGTGAACGACCGCAAGGCGAACGGCGTGACGCGATGCCACAGCATGGAAAAGATGGAGCAGCACCATGGAATCCACACCGCCGCTGACGGCGATCAGGACGGTCTGGCCCCGTTTCACCATGCGCGATGCGCGCAGGTGTCGGTCAAACGCTCGAACGAACTGTGCCGGAGTGCCGGTCGCTGCCATCCAAAACAAAACTTGACCCGTCACGGGTCAAGATCAAGAGTGAGAGGATACGCTCGTTTCGGACAAAAAGTACTCATTTTTGCCGGCAGAGGCAAGGCGACGGTCATCCCGCGCTCACCTTGCCTTTCCCTCGAAAATCCGGTACGTTTTACGGCCATGCGAAGCCTTCGGTACAAGATCGGTGCAAGCTACTTCATCCTCGTCCTCGTCGGACTCGGAACCAGTGTCTTCGCGTTGTTCGCGTTCACGCAGCTGCGCGGCACGGTGGAGTCGCTGCTGCAGGGTGCGGTCGAGCGCACGGTGGCGGCGGAACATCTCGTGCGCGCCGTGGACCGTCAGGAGATCGCCCAGACGACTGCCCTCATCGACCTCGAAGACCGTGAACTCTACCAGGCGTATTTCAACGACGGACGGGACGATTTTCTCCGGTGGTACGAACAGGCGCGTACGCAGGCGACCTCGCCGCATCCCACGATTCTCGACAGCCTCCTCGGGACGTATCGGACGTACCTCATGGCCTCGGACTCGCTGTTCGGCCTCATGAACCGTCCCGGAAAAGTGGACATTGCGAAGCGGTTCCAGAAGTACATCGTGCGACCCATCGCGGAACAGCTCAAGAACCAGTGCTTCCAGTTTCTCGAGGCCAATCAGGCTGCCATGGTCCGGGCGGAATCGACGGTCCGGTCCACGACCTTCAGCGCCACCCTCGCGCTGATCCTGGCGGCTCTGGCCTCCATCATCATCAGCCTCGTCGCCAGTATTCAGTTCACGCGGACGATCATCAAGCCCGCCGAGCGTCTGACCGATTCGGTGCGGCGCATCAGCCTCGGGCACATGCAGCAGAAGATCGACGTGACCACCGATGACGAGATCGGCGTGCTGAGCACGGAATTCAATAAGATGACCGAGCGCCTGCGCATGTACGAGCAGATGAACATCCAGCAGCTGATCGCCGAGAAGAGCAAGTCGGAAACGATCGTGGCGAACATCGCCGACCCGATGCTTGTGACGGATGCGCAGAACCGCCTGGTGCTGATGAATCAGGCGGCGGCGCGCGTGCTGAGTCTGGAACGGACCGACTGGCAGGGACGACCGCTGCGGGAGGTGCTGCGGGACGAACGCTGGGCCGGCGTTCTGGAAGCGAACGGCGTCGCTGAATCCGAGCGGGAGCACCGGGAACCGCTGCTGCTGACCGTGCAGAACGGATCCACCTCCTACTTCCGTCCGCGCCAGGCACGCATCGAGGACGAGGACGGTGAACTGCAGGGCTGCGTCACGCTGCTGCAGGATGTCACCCGCTTCAAGGATCTGGACCGGATGAAGTCCGAGTTCGTGGCGACCGTGTCCCACGAGTTGCGCACGCCGCTGACGTCGCTCAGCATGGGCATCGACATCCTGTCGAAGGAAGTGATCGCACCCGTCACGGACCGCCAGCGCGAAATCCTTCTCGCCGCGAAGGATGATTGCGAACGCCTGCGCAAGCTGGTGAAGGATTTGCTCGACCTTTCGAAACTGGAATCGGGCCGGTACGAGCTGAAGAAAGAACGCATCGCCCCGGCACAGCTGATCGCCGATGCGCTCCGGCCGCTCACACTGCCGTTCCAGGAGAAGCAGATCGCGCTGCAGTCGGACGTTCCGGACGATCTCCCCTGGATCGTGGGTGACAGTCAGCAGTTGTCGTGGGTGGTGACGAATCTGCTCACGAACGCGCTGCGGTTCACCGACGCCGGCGGCACCGTGCGTCTCGCGGCAACGCGCCGGGGAGAAGAGCTGGCCGTCGCCGTCAGCGATACCGGCCACGGCATTCCGCCCGAATCGAAGGAGATGATTTTCGAGAAGTTTGTGCAGATCAAAGGCGCCACCGAATCGACGCCCGGCAGCGTCGGCCTGGGATTATCCATTGCGCGCGAAGTCGTCGAAGCGCACAGCGGACGCATCTGGGTGGACAGCACTGTCGGCGTCGGCAGCACCTTCACGTTCACGCTACCGCTGGGAAAGGACTGACGCGTGGAAGAACGCCAGCCCGCTGTGCTCGTCGTGGATGACGAGCGGAACATTCTGAATACGATCGGGATCTGTCTCGAATCGATCGGCGTCGCACCGCTGCTGTGCAGCAAACCGCAGGATGTCATCGGTCTGCTGAAAGAGCACCGGTTCGATCTCGCCTTTGTGGACCTGAAGATGGCTCCGCTGGACGGCATGGAAGTGCTGGAGCAGATCAGACGATTTTCACCCGATACAACCGTGGTGATCATGACCGCGCACGGTTCGATCGACAGCGCCGTCGCCGCCGTAAAGAAGGGCGCGTACGACTACCTGCAAAAGCCGTTCTCGTTCGATGAGCTGAAGCTGTTTGCGCAAAAGGTCCTGGAGCACCACGAGCTTGCCCGCGAAGTGCGTCTGCTGCGCGCGCAGGTGTCCCGGCAGCAGGAAGAGCGCGAGATCATCACCCGCAACCGCGCGATGCTCGAGCAGCTGGATCTGGCCGGTCGCGTGGCGGACAGCACGATGAGCGTGCTCATCGAAGGCGAGAGCGGGACGGGCAAAGAGCTGGTGGCCGAGTACATCCATCGCCAGGGATCCCGCGCGGAGAAGCCGTTCGTGAAGGTCAACTGCGCGGCCATCCCGGAACAGCTGCTGGAGAGCGAGCTCTTCGGACATGTCAAAGGGGCGTTCACCGGCGCTCTGCGCGATCGGCAGGGACGCTTCGAGATGGCGGACGGCGGCACAATCTTTCTCGACGAGATCGGCGAGCTGTCGCCGTCGATCCAGGCAAAGCTGCTGCGCGTGTTGCAGAGCAAGGACTTCGAGCGGATTGGTGAGAACGTCACGCGCACAGTCGATGTCCGCGTCATCGCGGCGACGAACCGGAATCTGGATGAGGCGCTGAAGGAGGGATCGTTCCGCGAGGATCTGTTCTACCGGCTGAACGGCCTGCGGATCAAGCTGCCGCCGTTGCGCGAGCGGCCGGAGGACATTCCGCTCCTCGTTCAGCACTTCGTCATCAAGACGTCGAAGGAAAATCCCGTCGACGTATCGCCCGAGGCCGACCGGTTGCTGCGCGGATATCGGTGGAGCGGAAACGTCCGGGAACTGGAGAACGTGGTGGAGCGCGCCGTGCTTCTGGCGGCGGCCGGCCTGATCGGTCCGGAGCATCTGCCCGACGAAGTGCGAACGGCGGGGCAGGTTCAGGCGCTCTCGCTCGAGGAAGTGGAGCGCGCGCAGATCAAGAAGGTGCTGCAGTTCGCGCACGATTATGATGAAGCGGCGCGGATCCTCGGCATCGACCGCAAGACGCTGTTGAACAAGCGGAAGCGCTACGATCTCTGACGCGAATTCGGCGGGGAAAAATTCCCCGCGCCGTAAGTTGTTTGCTCGAATTGTATTACGTCCAACTCCTTTCCACTGTTGAAAATCCCCGCACCGAATTTCCCCACGCAAGGGTGTCGACGCACGAATATCCCATGATTTCGTCGAAAATTCCCGGTTGATTCTGGTACCGGGTTTGCGGAGAAGTGACTCAGAACCGGCAGAGAGTCGTCCCATCAACAGGCTCCGATCCATCAACACTCAGATTGAGGAACGCATGGCCACCAAGCTTACGACGCTCAATAATCTCGAGATCGCGGTTCTCGAGCCCCGTGGATCGCTCATCGGGGGAGAGGAAACAGACGAATTAAAGACAAAGGCGCGCGACCTGATCGAGCAGGGAAACAAGAAACTGGTGCTTGACCTCGGCGGCGTCACGTACATCAACAGCTCGGGCATCGGCGCGCTGGTCAGCGTGCACACGATGTATCAGAAAGCCCAGGGCAAGATCAAGCTGTGCAATGTGGCGAAGGGTGTGCAGAACGTATTTGTGATCACGAAGCTCACGAGCGTCTTCGAGGTCGAAGAGGACCGTGAGCAGGCTGTGAAGACATTCAAAGCGTAACCGGGGAACCGGTTCCATTTCAACCCTCAACAGGAGAACGTCTCATGAAGACCTCTGTGTTCAACACCATCGTACTGGTCGTCGCCTTCGCGGTCGGCTACGCGATCTACGAGTACATGCTGCCGAAGTTCATCAAGGACGGCGGTCCGTTGGTCATTTCGCTGATCGCGCTGGTGATCATGCTGGTGGCAGTGATTGCCGAGCGGTATCTGTCGCTGCGCAAGGCGCAGGGCAAAGGGAATATCCCCCTGTTCCTGAAGAACGTGCAGCAGTCCGTCACCGCCGGCGACATCGATGGCGCGATCGCCCTGTGCGACAAGCAGCGCGGTTCGATGGCGAACGTCATCCGCTCCGGTCTGGACGGCTACAAGATGCTCGTGTCGCAGGGTGATGTCGAAGGCCAGAAACAGATGATGGAAGAGATCCAACGGTCGATTGAAGAGGCGACGATGCTGGAAGTGCCCCTGCTCGAGCGCAACCTCGTCATGATGTCCACGATCGCCTCCATCGGCACCATGGTCGGTCTGCTGGGCACGGTGGTCGGAATGATCCGTTCGTTCCAGGCCATGTCGCGCGCCGGCGCCCCGGATGCCGTCCAGCTCGCGCTCGGTATTTCCGAAGCCCTGATCAACACGGCGGGCGGTCTCGTCGCCGGTATCGGCGGGATCGTGGCCTACAATTTCTTCGTCACGAAAATCGACAACTTCACCTACATGATCGACGAAGCCAGCTACGCCATCATTCAGTCGCTCGTTTCGCGCAAGCCGTCCAAGTCCCGGTAATCCCGAAGGAGGGACCCCGCAATGGCGAAGCACAAAAAAGGACGCGTCAATATCAGGATCGACATGACGCCGATGGTGGACGTCACGATGCTGCTGCTGACGTTCTTCATGATGACGACGCAGTTCAAACCGCCCGAGGAAGTCGAGGTGGTGCTGCCGCTGTCGCACTCCGAGTTCAAACTCCCGGAGTCGGACATCATGATGATCTACGTCAACAAAGAGGGCAAGATCTACCTCGGCGTTGACTCCCAGAACCTCATGGAACGGCTGTTCGGCAAGGAGAACCGCTACAAGCGGGCGGTGGAACTGAACAAGGACGCGCTGGGCAACATTCTGATCCAGGCGCGCATCAACAATCCGCGGCTCCGCACCGTGATCAAGGGGGACAAAGGCGCTCCCTACGGCCCGATGGAAGATGTGATGGATGTGCTCCAGAAGGCGAAGATCACGCGGTTCAATCTTGTCACAGACCTTGATAAAGGAGCCTGACGATGGCTGCAGTCGAAACCGGACAACCTCGTGCGGCTCAAAAAGGAAAGCGCAAGAAGCGCCGGGTGGGCGTTCGCATCGACATGACGCCCATGGTCGACGTGTGTATGCTGCTGCTGACCTTTTTCATGCTCACGACGGTCTTCAACAAGCCGCAGACGATGGAACTGAACCTGCCGCCGGACGACAAAGTCCAGGTGGAGGTCCAGGAATCCGCGCTGCTCACTCTGCGCGTGGACAAAGATTTCCAGATCTACTGGAATCAGGGAAGCGATCCGAAACTGCAGAAGGTGGCCTTCAAGGACCTTCGCAGCTTCCTGACGGAGCGTCTGCGCAACAATCCGAAACTCATCACGCTGGTGAAAGTTGACCGGGATGCCACCTATGAGAACATGGTGGACGTGATGGATGAACTGAATCTTGCCAACATCACCCGCTTCAGCCTGGCGCCGATGCAGGACGCCGACAAGAAGCTGATGGCGAAGGCAGGATAAGGAGGCGATGATGGCAGACGGTATGGTCGTCCCCTATCAGACCCATGGCTACGGTGCAGTCGAACTGAAGGCCGTTGCGCAGAAGTACATGGCGTACGGCCTGGTGTTCTCGACGCTGCTGAGCTTCTCCACGATCGGTTCCTACTACGGAATCGGCTATCTCACGGAAGAAGACGAGCCGGTGCACATGGTGCGCATTCTGAAGTACACAGACCTCGGCCCGCCTCCGTCGCTGACCGACCAGGCGGCTCCCGCCGTCGCGGTCTCCGGTCCGGCGGTGAAGCCGAGTATCGGTATCCCCGTCCCGGTTCCCGATGCGGAAGTCAGCCCGGACCAGACGATCGCCACGCAGACCGAACTGAGCGCGCAGTCGGCGCCGGTCGAAGGCCCCGGTTCGGGCAGCGGCGGCGCACAGATCGAGCAGGACCTGAAAATCGACGATGACGGTCCGCCGCCTGACTTCGTGCCGTACGAAAAGGAACCGACGATCGTCAAGCGCGTCGAACCGAAATATCCCGACATCGCGCTCCGCGCCGGTCTCGAAGGCAACGTCTTCGTGAAGGTGTGGGTCGACAAGGAAGGGAAAGTGCGCAAGGTCGTCATCCTGAAGAGCGATGCGGAGATCTTCAACCAGGCAGCGGAAGATGCGGCAAAGCAGTGGATCTTTACCCCGGCGGTCATGCAAAAAGGCCCCGTGTCGGTGTGGGTGTCGATCCCGTTCCGTTTCCGGTTGAGCGGCAACAAATAGGCTGTGCATGCAAGCTGCCAGGCGCTGGTGGAACGCATGCGCTCGCGCATGGCGCTCAACAGCCCTGACAGCTTGTGTGTTTTTCAGGGTTCGTGACTATGATCCATCGAACACAACGAAGCCCGCAGGCGACCATCTCCATGCTTCTCGGCTACACCGTCTCGGCCGTCTCGCTGGTCTTCGGTATTCTTCTTCTGACCGGGTGGCTCCTGCATTTCACGATGCCGGACCAGTTTCGCGTCACGTTCGGCGTGGTGCTGCTGCTGATGGGGATCTACCGGTTCGTCCTGACGCGCACAAAGGCAAAACAATGGGCCGACGAACAACAGGAATCGGAATCGCCGCGCTGATTACCGCCGCGCTGGCGGTGGTCCCGGGATGTCAGCGGAAAGAAGCGACCGCCACCTCGGGTGCGACGACCATCCTGGCCAGTCACCCGCTGGACTCGCTGGTGCGTGAAGAAGCGGCGCAGTATGTGAGCCTGTACCCGCAGGTACAGCTCGCCGTGCGGGCGGTGGAAACGCGGGAAGCCGTCGTCGATCTCCTGAACGGCGGCACGAGCGTCATCGCGATCGACCGGCCGCTGAACGACGAGGAGCGCGACGTCGCGGCACAGGCCGGCCTGAACCTCACCGTCAATGCATTCGCGCATGACGGACTGGCGGTGATCGTCCATCGCCTGAATCCGGTCCGTCAGATGACGGTCGAGTCGGTACGCCGGATCGTGACACGCGAGGCGACGGCGTGGGCGGCGATCCCGGACGCGCGCTGGGACCGGGCGATCGAGCTGGCGCTCAGCGATGTCAACTCGGGTCCGCCGGAATTGCTCCAGCGAACCTTCTTCCATCTGCCACGGGCGCCGGAACCGACGACGCGTGTCGGAACGCAGGAGCAGGCGCTCGCGTACGTCGCGGCGCATCCCGCCGCTGTCACATTCGTTTCCATGACGCATCTCGATCAACTCTCATCCGATCTTCGCATCGTGCCGATCGAGTCGACGGATTCCACGGCGACCGACCGTTTCGTCCTCCCGTCGCAGATGAATGTCTATCAGTCTCTTTACCCGTTTCATTATTCTTTGTATCTTGTGCTCGCCGAATCCAAAGCCGCGGTGGGTGCGGGCTTCAGCACCTTTGTGATCAAGACCGTCGAGGGCCAGAAACTGGTGCAGAAAGCAGGGCTCGTGCCGGTCAACATCCCGAACCGCGTGATCCAGTTAAACCCGGAGTAAGTGCCCAATGAAGAGAACCCTACCGTTCCTTGCCGCCTGTCTCCTCCTGGTCGGAGCCGAAGCGCCCGGTCAATCGAAGGTTGATTTTGCCAACGGTCTTCTCAAAGAAGGAAAGGTCCGCGAAGCTATCGGGATCCTGCAGGCCCAGCTGGCGGACTACTCACGCGACGCGAAGGCATGGTTCAGTCTGGCGCAGGCATACCAGGCCCTCCATCGGATGGATTCGGTCGAGTTCGCCGCATCGAAAGCGGTGACGTACGATGACGAGATGCAGGATGCCTACGTCCTCCTCTCGTCGGCACAACTGGCGCAAAAGAAGACTTCTGACGCCTACGCGAGCGCACGAGCCGGAATCCGGGCAAAGAAGCAGGAATATCCGCCGCTGCTGATCCAGCTGGGCCAGGTGCTGCTGGCGGCCGATTCCGCCGATGCAGCGCTGGTGGCATTCACGCGCGCCCGGGAGATCCAGCCGGACAACCCGGTGGTCTACGAAGGACTCGGCGACGCGTACGCGAAGCAGGGCGTGGGGCCGCTGGCGATCACGCAGTATGAACGGTCGCTCGAGATCGATTCGCTGCAGCCGGCGCTGTGGTACAAGCTGGCAAATCTGAACATCAAGGAGCGCCGGTACACGGACGGCGCCCACGCGTTCCTCCGCCTGCTGGAGCAGCAGCCGGCGAACGATTCCGCACGGCTCGAGCTGGCGAATCTGTACTATCGTGCGCGCCAGTTCGTCAACTGCGCGAAGACGCTGAAGGAGTACTTCGGGACGCACAAGAATGTGGACAAGGAAATCCGCTCCATGTACATGGAGTCGCTCTTCCTGAGCCGCCAATACAAGGAAGCGCTCCCGCTCGCGCAGCAATTCCTGAAAGAAGATCCGAACTCCCGTCTGGCCACGCGGATCGTGGCGCTGGCGTCCATCGATCAGAAGCAGTACGACGCGGCGGTCGACGCCTACACGAAACTCAAGACGCTCGATACCCTGGATGTGAACGACTACCGGCGTCTGGCGTTTGCCTATCGCCAGACCAAGCGCGATTCGTTGGCGGCGCTGACCCTGGAAGAGGCAATCCAGAAGGACAGCACGCAGGAGGCGCTGTACAATGAGGCCGGTGCCCTGTGGATGACGCTGCGCCAGTGGAAAGGGGCGGCGGCGATGTTCGAGAAGCGTATCCAGCTCGATACCAGCGCGATCGCGGCATACATCAATTACGGTTCGTGCGTCATGCAGATGGAGGACTACGAGACGGCCGCGAAGGCGTTCCAGAAAGCCATCGCGCTGAACCCGCAGTACCCGCCGGCCTATATCCGCCTTGCGTCATGCTACTTCCAGCTCAAGCAGTACGATCAGGGTCGGACGGTGGCGGAGAAGGCCGTGGAGGTCGTGGACACCGCGAAGGTCAAGTACCGGCTCGAACTGGCGGATGCCAACCGGATGATTGGACTGGCCTACCTGCTGGACAAGAAGTGGGAGGATGGTGTGAAAGCGCTGCGCGAATCGCTGAAGTACAAGGATGACGACGCGCAGACCTGGCTCCTGCTCGGGCAGGGGCTGCAGAATATGCAGAAGAACAAGGATGCTTATGATGCTTATGTCCGCGCGCTGAAGATCGACCCCAACAATGAGGGCGCGAAGAAGGGGCGGGACACTCTGAAACCACTTGTTGAATAAGGAACAGGAATCCATGGAGCAGAATCAGCCAACTCCCGAGAAGCCGCCGGTCGGTTTCTATGTGTTCATCGGTCTTGTGGGCTTCATCTCGCTGCTGGTCGCGGGATACCTGGTGTATTCCTACTTCGTCTAGCCCTGTCTTCTCAATGAAGCGTTCACCTCACTGAAAGGAATCATCATGAGGAATATCAGCGTCGCCGTGCTGCTTGCCGTGTTCGCACTCCTGCAGGGGTGCAAACCCAAAGCGAGTGCGACGGTGTCGGAATGGGATCAGTTCCAGGACCCGTATTTCAAGGTGACCTTCAGCTACCCGAAGGGATGGGTGGTGGTGAAAGATACCCGCAAGGTCTCCGTGTTCTCGTCCGCGGAAACGATGGACAAGTTCTTCGACTTCGATGAACGGAAGAAGGACGGCGTGAAGATCGAGATTGCCGCCGAAAAGAGCGACTCGATGCAGGACTACGTGAAGTACATCCAGAGCTATAAGGACGATCGCGCCGCCGCCGGATTCACGGTGAAGGAGATCGAGCAGGCGAAGATCGACGGTCAGCCCGCCGCCATGTTCACCTACAGCGGCAACTACAACGAAGCGACGAAGGTGACGGCCATCCGCATTGCCACGCTGAAGGATTCGACCATCTACTCCGTGGAATTCGCCGGCCTGAACGCCGCGTTCGATCAGTACCGTTTCGTCCTGGATAGTGTCCTCGCGACGCTCGTCCTGCCGAGACCGGTGATCATCCCGAAGGGCGTCGATCCGTCGCTCCCGCTCGAACAAACCGAGAAGTTCTCCAACGCGATCCTCGAACTGCAGTATCCGGCCAACTTCAGCCCGTCGGAAATGCCGAAGAAAGGCGAGGTCGAGTTCTCGATGCGGCTGATGGGATACCGCCAGGATTGCACGATGGATATCGACGTGCGGCCGGCGAAGAAGCTGACGGTCGAGAAGGTGGCCGATCAGAACGTCAAGATCTACAAGCCGACGTCACGCGGTACCGCCACGCTGAGCGGCGAGAAGGCGATCTACTTCGACTACTCCGTCGTAAAGGGCGTCAACAGCCGCGTGTATTTCGCCGTGAAGAACGACAAGATCTACCGTGTCACGATGAACTACTACACGCCGATGAAGAGCTCTTTCCTTCCGGCGTTCGAAAAGGTCGTGGCCTCCATTCGCGTCAAGTAACGATCGATCCGGATGTACGGTGTGAGCGAGGGACTGTCGCACAGCGCGGCAGTCCCTCGTTTCGTTTTCCGCCGCTCCTGATCGTCGGTGCCGGGCACGCGCTTCTTCCGCCGAAATCCGCCCTGCGCGACAGGCCAAGGATTTTCAGGATTGACTCAGAAACAAAACAGTGCTATACTATCCGCCGTTGTCTTCGGTCGCCGTGGTCGCTGACGGAACCCCGGCGTGCGTGTTGTCCACGGATCATCTGACTTGCCCCCGGAAGGCCAAACCACAGCATCACGCCCGCACGGCGTGATGGAATATGCCACCAGCCGTCCCCGTGTGTTAGGATGGCTGCGAAGTGCCGCAATCCTTGACGGCGATTGGGGAACCAGCGTCGCCTATGTCATGGGACTGGGCTTCGCGCTCGCCGGCTACTCCAGCTTCTATCATCTCTCCTTCATGCTGGCCCTTACCACGCTGGTGGCGGCCAATTATATCACGATCTGCCGTCTGTATCCCAACGGCGGAGGCGTGTACAGCTCGGTCTACCATCGCTCGCCGTTCCTCGCCGTCATCGGCGCATTGCTGCTGGCGGCGGACTACGTCGTGACCATGGCCCTCTCCGTGCTCGACGCCTGCCATTACCTGAATCTTCCCTCTCCGGAGCTCTGGGCCATCGGGATCATCGCCGCGATGGGGATCCTCAACTGGTTCGGGCCGAAACACTCCGGCGGCCTGGCCCTCCTGATCTCCATCTTCACGCTGGCGACCCTTCTGACGATCGCGGTCGCATCGGCACCGGCGGCGGTCACGCAGGCGCATATCGTCCCGCCGACGGGCGGCTTCATTTCGAACTGGGGGATCTTCATCGGATTCATCCTGTCGCTGTCCGGCATCGAAGCGATCTCGAACATGACCGGCCTGATGAAGGATCCGGCGCGGGATTCCCGGCGCGCCATCCTGAGCGTGCTGACCAAGGTCGTGCTGATCAACCTCGTCCTCGGACTGGCGATGCTTGCGGTCACGGGACTGGTTCCCGGCCAGCATCGTGAGGACATGCTGCGGTTTCTCGGTGAGCACTACGTCGGCCCGTGGTTCGGCTGGTTCGTGGCGGCCTCGTTGGGCGTTCTTCTGATCTCCGCCGGAAACACGGCGCTGAACGGGCTCATTTCCATCCAGTTCCTGATGGCCGTGGACCGTGAACTCCCAAGCTCCCTGCGAAAGCTCAACAAACACGGGATGCCCATCATCCCGCTCGTGGCGACCACCCTGGCGCCGATCATCGTCCTCATCGTGATCCACGACGTCGAAAAGCTGTCGCATCTCTACGCCATCGGACTGGTGGGCGCGATGACCATCAACATGGGATCGACCGCCACTGACCGCTCCGTCAGCATGAAGCCGTACGTGAAAGTGCTGATGATCATCTCGGCCGTGATCCTGTTTCTCATCGAGATCTCGATCGGATTGGAGAAGCACGCGGCGACGATGTTCGCGGCCATCATACTGGCGATCGGACTCTCTGCCCGGGCCGTGGCTCGCCGTGCCATCGTGCCGGTGCCGGCGCCTGCCGAGGTCACACCGGCCGCCATCCCGTCCCGCAAGCGCCGGAGAACGTACATCCCCGAGGCCAAGTACCTGCTGGCGATCAAGGATGTGAATGACCGCATGCTGAAGTTCGCCATCGAGGAAGCGCGTCAGCGCAAGGCCCTGCTCTTCGTCCTTCGCGTCAAGGAGATCCTCGTGGGAGCGCTGCCCGAACGGCTTGAGATGCGGCTGAACGGGGCGGAGGAGCATATCGAGAAGGTCTGTTCCGAAGCCGGCATCGACTACCAGATCATTTCCATCCCCAGCTACGAGGTCGGATACACGATCGCCGAACAGGCCGCGACGTTCGGCGTGGATCGCGTCATCATTGGAGCCACGCGGCGTGGTTTGCTGGAAAACGTCCTTCGCGGCAGCGTGATGCGATCGCTCAGCGCGTTGCTGCCCGAAGATGTTCAACTCGTCATCTTCGGCGGTTAGAACCGGTGACGGTACGACGCCCCCGGAGCTGTGCCGTGCGTCCCGCGATGCGGCGGTTCCGCGTTCCCGCCGTCCCCCCTTTACACACCTCAGGAGTGAGCCGTGATCCAACAGCTCTTTCGCCGGAAAAATCTTGACCAGATCACGCACGATGCGGAGACTTCCACCGACGGTCATCTGAAGCGCTCGCTCGGCGCGCTCGATCTGATCTCGCTGGGCATCGGAGCGATCATCGGAACAGGGATCTTCGCCATCATCGGTACGGCGGCGGCGGGCGGCGCCGGGCATCTGGGAGCCGGACCGGGAGTGTCGCTCTCGTTCATCATCACGGCGGTTGCCTGCGCGTTCAGCGCACTGGCATACGCAGAGTTCGCGTCGCTGGTGCCCATCGCGGGGAGCGCATACACCTACTCCTATGCAACGCTGGGGGAACTCATCGCGTGGATCATCGGATGGGATCTGATCATCGAATATGCGGTCGGCAACGTGGCGGTGGCGATCGCCTGGGCAGCGTACTTCCATCAGCTGTTCAGCGGTCTCGGCATCCACATTCCCGCCTGGCTGGCGGTGGACTATCGCAGTGCGCACCAGGCGGCGCAGGCGATCGTTGCCGCGGGAGGACGGATCCCGCTTGACCTCGCGCTGCCGTTCGAGGCGTGGCAGACGGCGCCGGTGCTGTTCGGTGTGCGGGTCATCTTCAATTTCCTGGCGGCGGCCATCGTTGCGGCGGTGACGTGGCTGCTCGTCATCGGCATCAAGGAATCGGCCCGCGCGAACAACGTCATGGTCGCGCTGAAGGTCATCATTCTGCTCTTCTTTATCGGAGTCGGCGCATTCTACGTCAAGCCGGAGAACTGGAGTCCGTTCATGCCGAACGGATTCGCGGGCGTGTGGACGGGGGCCAGCCTGATCTTCTTCGCGTTCATCGGATTCGACGCGATCTCGACGGCGGCGGAGGAATGCCGCAATCCCGGCCGCGACATGCCCATCGGAATCATCGGGTCGCTGATCGTTGCCACCGTGATCTACGTGGCGACCGCGGCGGTCCTCACCGGCATCGAGCCGTGGTATCAGCTGGGAGTCGCGGACCCGTTGGCGGCGGTCTTCGCCCGGATGGGAATGAACTGGGCGGCGGGCATCATCTCGCTGGGGGCGATCATTTCGATGACGGCGGTGTTGCTCGTGTTTCAGCTGGGCCAGCCACGCATCTTCTTCTCGATGTCGCGTGACGGGCTCCTGCCGAAATACTTTGCCCGGGTCCATCCCCGGTACCAGACCCCCCATGTCACCACGATCTGGACGGGCGTCGTCGTGGCTGCCGTCGCCGCCGTGGCGAACATCAATGAGATCGTGGAGCTGACGAACATCGGAACGCTCTTTGCGTTCGTGCTCGTGTGCGCCGGCGTGATCATTCTCCGGTACACCGACCCGGACCGGCCGCGCGTCTTCCGTACGCCGCTGGTCCCGTGGGTGCCGCTGCTGGGCATCGCCATGTGCATCTACCTCATGTTCGGTCTTCCGCCGATCACCTGGGCCCGCTTCGGCATCTGGCTGCTGGTGGGGATGGCGGTGTACTTCGGTTACGGATTCAGGAGGAGCAAGCTGCGGTCGGCATGACCATTTGCCGGTGTGTTGGTGCGTCAGTGAGTGGGTGGATGGGACTCGACCGGCGTGCATCGGCTCCGGCAGCCTTCTGAACTCCTCACAGGTGAATCATGAAACGAATCAAGGGGGACGTATGGAGGTTTCAGAGAACTTTGCAAGGGCGCGCGTGTTCACAGAGTTGCGCGTGTATCGCGAGGCGTTTGATCATGCGATGGTGATATTTGAACTGTCCAGGAATTTCCCGGCGTGCGAGCGCTACTCGTTGACCGATCAGTTTCGCCGGTCCGCCCGGTCTGTTTGTTCAAACATTGCCGAAGCGTGGGGGAAGAGAAAGTATCCGGCTGCGTTCGCCAGCAAACTTGTGGATGCACTCAGCGAGGCAGAAGAGACGATCGTCTGGATCGATTTTTCCCGGGCGTGCGGCTACATGACGGAGTTCGATGCGAAGAAGCTTCGGGAGGCATACAGAATTATTGCGGCGCAACTCGTTGTCATGATTCATTCTCCGGAACGATGGCGAGTCTGAACCGGCCGGCGATACGGGCCCAGTTGACGAGAGTAACTCCCACACACTCACCCACCCACACACCCATTCACTTCCGTTCAGGACCTTCCCATGCCCACTGACTCCCCCAAACTCCTCCGCGTCCTCGGGCTTCGCGAGGGCATTGCCATCCACATGGGTGTGATGATCGGATCCGGCATTTTCCTGGTGCCGGCCACGATCGCGGGGCATCTGCAGGCGATGGGACCGATCATGGCGGTGTGGATCGTGGCGGGATTGCTGACGCTCTTCGGCGCGCTGACGCTGGCGGAGCTGAGCGCGGTGCTTCCGGAGGCGGGAGGGCCGTACATCTACCTGCGGCACAGTTTCGGACGGATCTGGGGATTCTTGTTCAGCTGGAACGACTTCTTCATCAACAAGGCCGGTTCCGCGGCGGCGATCGCAGTGGCATTTGCGACCTATCTCGGCTACTTCATTCCGGCGCTTCATCCCTCGAATGTCTTCTTCCGCACGACGCTCGGCGTCTTCGGCGCGCCGTTCGAGGTGTCGTTCGGGTGGGTGCAGCTGGTGGCGGTAGTCACCATCGGCGTGGTCACGGCGATCAACGTGCGCGGCGTGCTCTTCGGCGGATGGGTCATGAACATCTTCACCACCGCCAAGGTGGCGGCGCTGCTGGCGATCATCATTGCCGCGATCTTCGCGACCGGCGGGAGCACCGCGAACTTTCTTCCCTGGTGGCCGGACTCCTGGAGCGGATCGATGACGTCGGCGTTCGGACTTGCAATGATCTCGGCGCTCTGGGCGTATGACGGCTGGATCGATGTGACGCTGGCCGCGGGCGAGTTCCGCAATCCGCAGCGGACGGTGCCGCTGTCCCTGATTCTCGGGACGTTCGCCGTCATCGCGTTGTACCTGGCCGCGAATCTCGCGTACGCCTGGCTGATCCCGCTCAGCGCGATGCCCGGCTCGCCGCGGATCGCGGCGGATGTCGCGCAGGTCGCGTTCGGTCCGATCGGCGCGTCGCTGGTGGCGATCGGCATCATGTGCTCGACGTTCGGGGCCACCAACGGAATGCTGCTCGGCGGACCGCGATCGATCTACGCCGCCGGTGCGGACGGCGCGTTCTCTCCGAAGTTCGGCGCCGTGCATCCGCGGTATCACACGCCCGCGACCGCCATCATCACGCTCGGTGTCTGGGGCGCGATCCTGACCCTCAGCGGCACGTACGATCAGATCACGTCGTACGTGGTGTTCGGATCGTGGGGATTCTACGCGCTCACGGCGCTCAGCGTCATCGTGCTGCGTCGCCGGATGCCGGACGCGCCGCGCCCGTACAAAGCGTGGGGCTATCCGTACGCGACGCTGCTGTTCGTGGCGATCGCCGGATGGTTCCTGTGGAACACGCTCGTCAACGACACGCGCAACGCGGTGATCGGCATCGTCCTGCTGCTGATCTCGTTGCCGTTCTATTTCTTCCAGACCTCCCGCCGCCGGCGTCCGTCGATTTAGGTTTTAACTCTGACCACTTCCTCGTATATTATCCGGCAGGGACCGGGAGAGCGTCGGCCGGTGTCCCGCCTGCAATGCGTCATCGGTTTCCGCATCAACCCCCTCGAAAGGCGTCGGCTTCGTGCATTCAGTGCTGTGGTGGATCGGCTTCAACGTCTTCATCCTCGGCCTGCTGACCATCGATCTGGTGGTGTTCAGCCGGCGCCCGCACGCCATTCGGATCCGGGAGGCGTTCATCTGGAGCGGCGTCTGGATCGCCACCGCGCTGGCATTCAATGTCGGGGTGTATTTCTGGTTCGGTCACCACGCGGCGCTGCAGTTCCTCACCGGGTACCTGATCGAGAAATCCCTCAGCGTTGACAATCTCTTCGTCTTCCTTCTGCTGTTTACGTACTTCAAGGTCCCGGCGAAGTACCAGCATGAGGTCCTCTACTGGGGAATCATCGGCGCGCTGATTCTCCGCGGCACCCTCATCATCCTCGGCGCGGCGCTGATTCAGCGGTTCAGCTGGATCCTGGATGTGTTCGGGCTGTTCCTCGTGATCACCGGCATCCGCATGGCGTTTGACAAAGGAGCGGAGGATGTCCATCCGGAACGGAATATCGTCGTCAAGTTCTTCCGGCGGTTGTTCCCGGTGACCCCCGACTTTCACGAGCAGAAGTTCTTCGTCCGGATCGATGGGAAGCGCTCCGCGACACTCCTGTTCATCGTCCTCCTTGTCGTGGAAAGCACGGATCTGGTCTTTGCCGTCGATTCCATCCCGGCGGTCTTTGCGGTCACCCGGGATCCGTTCATCGTATACACTTCGAATGTCTTCGCGATCCTCGGACTGCGGTCGCTGTACTTCGCACTCGCCGGCATGATGAACATGTTCTACTACCTCCGCCACGGACTGGCGGTGGTGCTCACGTTCATCGGCCTCAAGATGATCGCGGAACGGTTCGTCGATGTCCCCATTCTGATCGCCCTGGGCGTCGTCGCCGGCGTGCTGACAACCGCGGTGATCGCTTCGATCGTCCGCGCCCGTCGGCTGGGCGGCACCGGAAACGCCGGATAGCACGGCTCGCTCCATTCCGCGCCGCGCGCGCACGCAGATCTGGCACCGCAACCCGTCGGGACGTATGCCGCTCCCCGCGGGTGCCCGATTCGTACTAAATAGTGCCGGAATGTCACCCGGCGTCACATCTTCATCACCGCCACCATTCGCCGCTCACGCTCCTATGACCGGTTCACTGCGTTCGTTCTTCGCTATAGTCTTCCTGGGCCTTGTCACCTCCCGGCTCAATGCGCAAAGCGATTTACTCTATGGGGTATTCCCCTGGCAGTGGAATGCCTCCGTCACGGGGAGCATCTCCAACATCAGCCTGAGCCACTGGGCGGACGGAGGGGACGAATACAGCTATGTGGCGGGATTGAAGTTCGCGATCGATCCCTCGTGGAGCGACGGGCGGTGGAGCTTCATCGGTTCGTGGGACGGTCGATTCGCGACCTTCGGTGGAAAATCCCTGCCCCCGCGGAAGACGGAGGACCGACTCGAGCTCAACGGGAAGATCGGACGCGTCATCTGGTCAACGGACTCGCGGAGCCTCTCGCTCCATGTCACCGCGTTCGTCAATCTGCTGACGCAGTTCCTGCCCGACTACGATTTCATCGGGGACCCGAAGGGAACGCATTACATCAGCAATTTCATGGCGCCCGGCTACGTGACGGACGGACTCGGTCTCGACCTCCGGAGCGACAGCCTGAACCTGTCGGTCACGATCACACCGATCGCGTCAAAGCAGACATTGGTGCTCGACCGGGGGATCGACGTGACGTACTTCGGGGTCGATCCCGGCCGCCGGACGGAGAGCAGCCTCGGCGCGTATGCGCGCATCACCTTCGCCCATGATATTTTCGAGCGCACGAGGTTCAACGTGAAAACCATCCTCTTTTCAGACTACTCCGAGCGATCCACGGTGGATCTCTCGGGATTCGCGGAGTTGGATTTTCGTGTCACCGACTACCTCACGGTGTTCACGTCGTTGCAGATCCTCAACGACGACGACATGAAGATCCGGTTGTATGCAGACCTTGACGGCGACGGGTCGAGCGATGACTTTGCGGGGATCGGCCATGGCATTCAACTGTATGGCCAGCTCGGCGTGGGCGTGACGGTCAGTTTCTAGCGGTACCCGCTTCTCCTCATTCTCTCATTTCTCACATCAACGGAGTCGTCAGTCATGAGACAGCATCGTCGAGCGTCAGTCTTCTTGTCGTTTCTTCTCCTCGGCACCATCCCGGGCATCGGTGCCGCCGCCGAGCGGCCTGCCACCGTCGGGATCTCCGTCGTATCGGCCCCGTGGTCGGCGCCGGCTCTTCTCCGCTCCACGGCCACCGATCATCTTCAGCGGGACGTGACGACCTTTGACAACACACTGAACATCTACATCACGAATGGCAAGAAGCTGGACAGTGATCTTCAGTTGGTGCTGAAAGGGCTCGACCTGATCAACACGATGGCGACGAATCTGAAGAAGCTGGATGATGCGCTCACGTCCGCCGAGAAGCTGATCAAATATGCGCAGGCCGTCCCGCAGACGGAGGAAGCGGCGAACAAGCTGGCCCACGGGATGGAGAGCATTCACCCGCCGGTCACCAAAGCCAGCAAGGCGATCAACGACTTCAACGACAAGATCACACCGACGCGACAGAAACTGGAGACGTTCGACGACAGGTTGCAGAAGAGCATTGCGGCCGCCGAGCGGTTCGAGCGGGATCTCAACACGTACAACGCCGATATTCAGAAGGCCCAGCAGTGCATCAGCAGTTTGCCCGATGGCTCGATGAAATCCGACCTTCAGACGCGGATCGACCAACTCGCGCGACAGTCGGACAAGCGGGTGGTCGATGCCAACAAGCTCCTTCAGGGGATCCTGAAAACGATCGATGCCATCGATGAGAAGATCACCAAGGATGTCAGCAAGCTGTTCCAGCCGATCGACGACATGGAGTCGGATATTGCCCGCGTCCTGAAAGACCTGACGGCGATCCTCAATCCGCTCCAGGATCTGAAGGCGGTGTTCGACAAGTCATTCAGCGTCAGCTTCCCGTATCCCGCGCCTACGTGGAAGCATCCGTTCCGGATGAAGCATTACACGCTGGATATCGGGTTCGACATCATCATCCGCGGTGAAGCGGCGATCAAAAAGGAGATCGAGCAGCTCCTGAAAAAGGATTTGTACAAAGCGGCGGAGGTGTTCGGACTGGATAAGCTGATTGACGACCTCGAGCGCCAGGGCAAGAAGGCGCTCGATCCGGTGCTGAAGGAGCTGCATCTCGACATCAACATGGATATCTCGGGCATCGGACAGTTGCCGCAGGATCTGAACGATCTCCGCACCGCCCTGGACGGTCTGGTTCCTTCTCTGGACGTTGATTTGAAGCCCTTGGACGACGCCTTCAAGGGAATCGAAGACGATATCAGGGAAATGAAGAACATCTACCAGAACTGCAAGTAGATCGCGGTCGAACCGTCGTGCATCGAAGACCTCCGGCGTTGATTCGTCGGAGGTCTTTTTGCTTCGGGCGGGGCGATGTGGTCGTCAGCCGGCCGCGAGTGCGTCGAAGTCGAAGCCGGCCCGGGCAAGCGCGCGCCGTATCGCATCGATGACCTTTTCGGGGTCCTGATACGGATGCGGGGGAACAGGGGGAAACTGCATCACCTGCGCGTAGGTTGCGTCGGCGTCCAGCCCGTCGACCGTCTCGATGACCCGGTACATCCCTTCCGGTCCTTCCTCCAGCTCGTCGTGCCGTGACAGAACCCCGCGCAGGGCGCGAACCAGGGCGGGGGTGGGAAAGGGGACGAGCAGTGCGGCGATGGCGCCGTGGTCGAGGCGGATGCGCGCCGCGAGGGCGTACGGTGTGCCGCCGTTGAGGCGCTGGTACGCGGGCAGGAGGATCTTCTCTTCAAGTCCGATGTGCCGCAGCAGTCCCGCGCGGAACTGATCGTACGCGTGCAGATCGATCGGGCCTCCGCTGCCGGTAGCCGTGTCGAGCAATCCCCCGAGACGCCGATGATCCAGTTCAAAGTATTCCTGAAGGCGACCGTTCATGCGATGCGTTTGGCGCGGCTCTTCATTTGGGGAGAACTCCGGCGCAGCCGATGCGCTGCCGGTCCTTTTCGGGCGGATGAAAAGCCGGCAGGGAGAGAGACACGTCGGTTTCCGTGCCTTTTGTGAACAATGAACGCCGTCGGATGATTCCGCGGGGGAACCGTCTCTTCCGGACATGAGTAAACCGAAGCACATCCGGCGTGTCTGACAGATGATCGGGAGGCGATCACGCACGGTCCGGGATGGAGTATGAATGCACACGGTATGAACCTGATGAAGCGTTCCCTGATGGGAGAGCTGGATGCCAGTTTTCAGCACTGCTATCGTGAGCACCTGAGCGAGGTGATCAACGACCTGCGGCTGCATTTTGTGAACATTTCCCCCGATCCGAGTCCTGACGAGGTATTCACGGTCATCCGCCGGATCCGGCTGCTGGACCATATGCCGGAAACAGAGGGACGCGACCTCCGCGAGACGCTCGAACGCATGGCCAACGGCACGTACGGCATTTGTGCCCGGTGCGGGCGCGAGATCGACGCGGCGCTCCTCGCTCAGCAACCCACATCGGCCATCTGCGGAGGATGCGCCGACCGGAACGCCGCCTGACATCCCCCACGATCTCTTGACATCAAGTTGACAGAACGGTGACACCCCGCCGTCTGTGCCGTGGTATCTTTGTTCCGCAGTCTCAATCCATCAATCATGCACTGCGGAGGACACCATGGCACGCATCGTTGGACTTCTCTCCATCATCGCACTGGCTTTGAGCCCCGCCGCGAACGCCCAGCTGGCGGCCGGCACGTGGGAGTTGTCTGTTTCGGGGACGGCGGGCTCCGTTTCCGAGACGTATTCCTCGTCCGGGAGCGGCGCATCGCACACCAGCGACGCACAGGGATACCTGACCCTGTATCTTCGTCCCGCGCTCTTCCTGACCGAGGGATTGTCATTCGAACCCGAGGTCGTGTGGACCGCCATTGAGAATAATCCGCCCGCTTTCAGCTTTGCAGGAAATCTCAGCTACACCTACCGGGCACCGGACGCGGTGGCCGGTCCGTTTGTGCTGATCGGTTACGGATTCGGCAATACCGTTCCGCTCACGCAGCGGGCACTGGGGCGGCTGAGCGACAAGATGGACATTTCGCTTCTGAACGTGGGCGGTGGGGCGAAATTCTTCCTCGGCGAGCGGATCGCGCTTCGGACGGAATACCGTTATCAGCGCTACGGATACAAGTACGACTCTGTGAACCTGATGTACATGAACGGTTCATACGAGTACCAGACCGTCACGCGTGAGATCGTCTGGAATTTCCACTCGGTCATCCTTGGTGTTTCGGTGTTCCTGTGAGGGAGGATGTGGCGATACTTCGATCGGGAGGCGCCCGCCCCTGGCGTTGCGCTCACGAATGCGTCCGATTTCCTGCGGAGAGATGCACGATCCTTCGAAGAATCCACTCGGGGATCATGCATCGACGCGGGGACAAGCATCCGAGCATTTGGATCGCAGGTGAAACGTCGACGGCGTACCTTCTTAACCCCAACGGACCGCCGCGCGCTGAAAAACGAGCAGGCCCCGTGATGCTCCGCGGGGCCTGTGGACACCATCCTCCAGCCGGTGACGCCGTCCGGCTACCGGACCAGGAGCAGCTTCCGTGTTTGAACATCGTTGCCCGCCTGAAGCCGGTAGAAATACACGCCGGACGCAAGCCCTCGCGCGTCGAATGTGACCTCATGGAGGCCCGCCTCCTGCGTCCCGTTGATCAGCTCGGCGATCTTCCGGCCGAGCACCGAATAAACGGTGAGCAGGACATGCGAGCGCCGGGCCAGCGTGAACCGGATGCTTGTCGACGGATTGAACGGATTGGGGAAGTTCTGCTCGAGCCGAAATGCGCCGGGGATCGCCCCGTCGACGTGAACGCCGGTGAGCGGTGTGTAGTACTTCAGGCGCACATTGTCCAGATAGAGGAATCCGGTCGTGGTTTTGCCCAGCACATTATCGCCCGCCAGCTGGATCTCGATCCGACGAAGGGTGAGCGGATACGTCGGAGCGGAGACGGCGGTCAGCGGAGTCAGTCCGGTCATGGGCGTATTCACCATGCTGAAATTCACGCTGTCGCTCAGATACTTTCTGCCGTAGGCGCGGAACGGGACCGAGTCGGCATCGGTGAACCGATAGAACACGCGGTGCCTCCGGCCGTCGGTCTTCGCGTCAATATAGATGGAATCCGGCAATCCGTAGATGAGCCGATCCTGGCTCAGGTAGATCATGGGCGTCGGTTTTGCCGGGTCGTACGTCATCGAGTAATCCAGTCGCAGGGATGCGGTGCCTGCGGAAGCCTGATTCGTCGCCAGCGTGGCGACCAGCGTGTCCAGGCTGACGCCGCTGAACGACCAGCCATTCAGACTCTCGAACGACTCGAAACTGACGAATCCGGTCGCGCTCTCGACATGGATGACGCATGAATCGCTGAAGCCGTGGAGCGTGCCGACGACGGTGGTCGTGCCGTTGGCGCGGGCGGTAAAGAGACCCGCGGCGTCGACTGTCCCGACGGCCGGGTTCGATGAGGTCAGCGCGAATCGCGTCATCGGAATGTCGTGCCACAGCGAATCGGCGTCGTACGTATCGATGGTCAGTCGGAGTGTGCGGAGAGTGTCGGTCACGGTCGTGTGCGGCCGCATGACGAAGTACGCGAAGTCGTAGGTACGGATGAAGCAGGAATCCGTGGTGCCGCCAAACTGTGCGTACACGAATCCGCTGTCGGCGTGGTCGGACGGCGTGAAGACGCCGAAAGGCGCGATCGTGCCGACCCGGGCATCGCAGGAATACTGGATGTATGATTGAGGCAGAATGATCCGGTTTCCCGACGGATCGAGCGCGGTCGTCTGAAACGTGTAGTCATCGTACCGGAAGAGCCGAAGCGACGACAGCGGCAAGTCCATCGACGAGAAATCCTGCGGGACGGAAGCGGACAGGACCATGAGCGTGTAGAAGAAGTTCGCGCTGAACACGCGGAGGCTGTCCTCATTCCCGCCGTGTCCCATGAGGGGGAAGAACGACGCCTGATCGTAGATGCCCTGCTGCATCGCCATCCGCGACACTCTCACGCCGCCGTAGAGGAGGATCTCGAAATCAGTGGAGACGCCGCTGTCGGGAGGAACGACCGTGTCCAGCAATCCATGGAAGTTCGCGACCGGCGTGGCGTCGCCGGCGTCGATCCAGGCCGGATCGACGATCGCTCCGCAGTAGTTGACGATGCCCTTGATCGCCGTGGAATAGCCCGGGGTTCCGCTCGTTCCCTCGATATCTCCCCATTTCGCCTGATCGACGTCCGGGGGAATTTCGCTCTCGTTCCAGTAGGCATAGTGCACGGCAATCATCGAACCGGCCGAGGAGCCCTCGAGGAAGATCCTGGACGTGTCGATGCGATAATCCGCGGCCTTCGAGCGAAGAAAGCGGACGGCGGCTTTCGTATCCTGAACGCCCCGCAACAGTGATTCGAGGATGGTGCGCACGCCTTTCGGCGATTCGATGCCGAGCCGGTAATTGATGGTGACGGCGACATAGCCGCGTTGGGCGAAGTCGGTGCAGAACAGGCTCATGTTGGTCTTGTCGCCGCTGATGAGGCTGCCGCCGTGGATGAAGATGACCAGCGGACGCAGCGCGGCGGTGTCATTCTGGGGTTCATACAGATCCAGCGACAACGTCGCCGTCGATCCGTCGATGTTCAGGCCGCTGCCGAACGGAATGTCCGACGTCGTGGTCACAGCGGGGAAGACGATGTCTTTGTAGCGCGTTTGAGCGTCGGCCGGTCGGGCGAAGAGGACGGCGAGCAGAACGGCCAGTGTGCGGAACGGGCGTGCGGTGATCGATTCCATTGCGGAGTCTCCTCTGACCGGCGCAGCGTGTGTTTTCGGTGGTGAAGGTCGGTGGCTGTCCGGACCGCGTTCCTGCTCCGGCGCTCGGACAACCCGGGCATAATGTGGGATTTGGATCGACGAATGTCAACTCATGCCGACCGGATGCTGCCGCGGGAGCGGCGTCGCATTGCGGAACGGTCAGGAAGTTGCGATCGTGCCGGACGAGGGAGGGTGATGCCGTGCGTCGGACCGTGTCCACCGCCCGCACACCGGAGCCTGGCGGGATCGTCGCCGCGATCGGGAGACGTCAGGTACTCAGGAGAAACGCGTAATCGGTCCGGATGTATTCCACGATCTTTTCGGCGATCACCCGGTGCCCTTCTTTGTTCGGATGGATCCCGTCTTTGCAGATCAGATTCGTATAGTCCTCGCGGTGGAGGAACGCGGAGCGGATATCGATCAGTCTCGTCTTTGTCCGCTCGGCCACGCGGAGGATCGCCGCGTTATAGCGCTCATGCCACGAGTAGATATGAGAGATGTCGCCGATGAACCGGATGATATTCTGCCGGGCCTGTTCCTCATTGCGGCTGATCCAGCTGAGGTATTTGCCGGGATCCAGGGGAGGGAGGGAGACGAGCACCGGCACGATATTCAAGGAGCGCAGTCTTTCGACGAGGCCCGTGAGCTTTTCGGTGAACGTTGAATAGTCGGTTTTGGGCTGGAACTCCTTCGACGGATCGCGTGCGATCTCTTCCCACGTGAAATCACAGTCGTTGCCGCCGAATTCGATCAGGACGATGTCCGGTTTGCGCTTCAGGACGTCGTTCTGGATGCGCTCCATCCCTTCGATGATCGTGCTGCCGTACTTGGCCGCGTTGAACACCACGCCTTTGATCCGATCGCGGACGAGATTGGTGAAGTTTTCGAGCAGGAGCGCGTACGAATTCTTCTCATCGTCGAAGACGATGCCCCGCGCGATGGAATCTCCCATCACGACCACGGTATAGCCGTCCTTCCGGAGGAAGCTCTCGGAGACCGGTTCTCCGGCGGGATCTTTGTGGATACTTGAATTGCCGATGCTCATGATCTCTGCCTGTCCGTTATGCTGTTATAAATGTATACGATTTCCTTGGCAAAGATGCACATTCCTGAAAAGAACGCCCTTCCCGTTCATCATTCGTCGCGCAAACAGACGTCTCCGGCCATGGAGAACGCCCACAAAACGCGACGGCCCGTCTTGCGACGAGCCGTGCTGTACTGAACTGAACAAGAGCCCACTGCTTCACGCAGGGAGCCTCATCATTTACTCAATTACCCCATTCCCCCATTCTCCAATCTTCAATAAAGTCTTGCTCTCGTGAGAGTTGCAGGTCTGCGTTGCTGTTACGAATATCATTTGAGAAGTAAATCCATGATGTCTCCCAAAAGCAGGCATAAATGCGGCGTATACATATTGTAATTACAATTTACAATATGTATATTGCATTGGACAGCCAAGGTGATCCCCGTGAACTATATCCGACGATCCATCGAATCCCTCATTATTGAAGCAGCCGCGCATTTCCCTGTCATACTCCTTACCGGACCCCGGCAGTCAGGAAAGTCAACAACACTCCAGAGACTCTTTCCATCGCATGAGTATATCACATTTGACGATGCCGTGATACGTGCCCAGGCCGAGAAAGATGCTGCCCTTTTTCTTTCCGATCATCCTGCACCGGTGATCTTTGATGAGATTCAATATGTTCCCCATCTCCTCTCCGGAATCAAGATGGAGGTCGATCGTTCTAAAAAACGAGGATCATATGTTTTGACCGGATCACAGGCGTTCTCATTGATGGAAGGTGTGACCGAATCACTTGCAGGACGAGTGGCGCTCTTTGAACTTCTGCCGTTTTCCTACACGGAACTTCCAGCGGTGAAAACAATGAATGAGGACAAAGCCTTTGAGGACATAATTCGAGGGTTCTTTCCTGCAACGGTGGCACAACATGTCCCGCCGGCCATGTTCTATGGGTCGTATATTCAGACGTATTTGGAACGTGATGTCCGGAATATGCACGCGGTTGGTGACCTTCGCGCCTTCCAACAGTTGATTGAAGTGTTAGCGGCTAATGTGGGACAAATATTGAATCTTTCGAAAATCGGCGCCTTGGTCGGGATTTCACATCCAACAGTAAGCAAATGGATTTCAGTCCTTGAGGCATCAAGGCTTGTCTATTTGCTGCGGCCGTATGCTCGCAATCTCCGAAAAAGAGTTGTGAAGAGTCCAAAACTCTATTTTACAGATACCGGTATGATTGCTCATATTTTGAGGGAGGCAAATCCCCGCGCACTTCGGAGCGGTGTAATGGGGGGCGCCATCTTCGAGAACACTGTGATCATGGATCTGGTGAAGGCAAACTACGGCAACGGCTCACCATGGCAGTTCTATTTTTATCGAGACAACAATGGCGTCGAAGCGGATATTATTCTCGTTCGCGGAAGCCAACACATACCGGTAGAGATCAAGCTGAGCAGAACCCCGACAGATCAAATGATCTCCGGCATCAAAACAGTCAAAAATACTCTTCGCGCAGAACGGGCGTATTTGCTGAGTTCTCGTCCAGACTCGTTGACTATGTCTGAAGGAATAAAGGCCGTGCATTGGTATCGGTTTGTGAGAGACAATAAGGCCTTCTTTGTACCATGAAGAGAATCGACAGCAACAAAGTACTGCAATTGAACAGCGATCGGGCGAAGCGGTTCAGGCAAGCGCTCCGGAAACTGGACCTGTAAGTAGTTTTGTGTTTGTGAGCCATACGTTCGGTACTGCTCCCCGTATCTTGGTCTATCGCGGATATTGGTTTTGTGAGTATAGGTACTTGCCGCGGTGGACAGAGATAAGTTTGCTCCATGTTTCACCGATGGATTTGTGGTCGCCGGACGGATGGTTCTGCCGAAATCTCGAGGGCGTAGGAAGGTCCTGCCCGTTTCGTCACACTCCCCTCTGGTGATAGAGTCTGGTCGTTGAGCGCTATCTATCTGGACCGAACGATGGCGCTCGAAGCCCTTGAGGCAAAGATCCGTGAATTGAGCACGCGAAGAGAGAATCTCCTCGATGCCATAGAAGGCGGTGGCAATATCCCGAGCCTGGCGGCCCGTGTGGAGAAGCTCGATCGGGAAATTGCGGCTCTTGAGCAGAAGAAGCAGGAACAACAAAAGATCCTGACGCTGCCGGCCCAGATCACAGACGTCGCGGAAGAAGCAAGCGTGTTCCTTGAGAGGTATCGGCTGGAATTCGATGCTCTTCCGTTGGAGGAGCAACGGCTGATGCTCCGGAAGGTGATTGTCGGCATCCGCGTCGACCCGATCGCCAGAACTGTCGATCTGGTTGTTGCCAGAGTCCCATTGGTGGACAAGGCTCTGACTTCTCGGATTAGTACAACTGACTACAGCTTCTCAGGGGGCGGTGTAGCCAATTCTGCGCAACTCGCATCAAAGCGACTCTGCGCAAAAACGAAGAATCCCGCACGAAAGCACGGGATTCTGTGGGCTAATTCTGTAGCGGGGGAGGGATTCGAACCCACGACCTGCGGATTATGATTCCGACGCTCTAACCGACTGAGCTACCCCGCCAGCAAAGATCGAACACATCAGCTCAGATGCGAAGCCTCGTCGCTGTCTGACGGGCTGAGCTACCCCGCCAGCAAAGATCGAACACATCAGCTCAGATGCGAAGCCTCGTCGCTGTCTGACGGGCTGAGCTACCCCGCCGACTGTGGTAACAAGATAACGAAAAATTCCGGATTGGGCAACGAGATACTCTGTGTGTCAGTGCGTGGGTGTGTTGGAATTGCGAATGACGAATTACGAGAGACCAATTGGATCCTTGCATCTTCGTGATTCCTTCGCCTGCCCCCGCCTGCGGTTTGCCCGCCGAAGGTGGGCAGGCAGGCGCCGAAGAGAGACCTCCCCGTCAGGCGGGAATTTCGGATTTGCTTCTTCGAATTTCCCCTGTCATCCTGAGCAGCGCTTCTCCGCTGCGAAGGATCCGCTCTGCTCCTGCTTAGCCTCTCGAGCTTCGCATTTCGTGCTTCCTTCGTAATTCGGATTTGGTTCTTCGGATTTGCCTGTTCGACACTTTGCTTGGGAATGCATACGCCGTTCAATTCCCCAATCCCCCAATTCCACCCACCAACCCACCTACTCACCCACACACTCGCCTCCCGTCCCTTGCTCTTCTCATACGTTTGCCTTACTATAGAACCGGCCCTTCAGCGGAGGCACTGTCGGCGCCGCCAATTCGCCACGACGGGGGTCGCGGACCGGGGAAAGAGAGAAGTGCAGGAGATTCCGACGGCCTTTCTGGAATGGTGATGCGTTCCGGAAAGGCCGTTATGCATATGAGGGGGATTGACCGTTCTCAAGAGATGTTGGATTCCACAGGATCAATCATTCTCGCTAGGGTCAGCATTACGGTACTATCCCAGAATGAGATCGTATCGAGCACTTGTCGCATCGGCATGAGACCATGAGCATGTATTTTGCGCATAGCGCCAACAAAGCCGGCAGTTCATCGGAGCCTCTGAAGGAGCATATCCTATGTGTTGCAAAGCGAGCATCTGAATACGGGGAGGTGTTCGACGCCAAACAAGAAGCGCTAATCGCGGGGTTATGGCACGATCTTGGGAAATACTCGGATCTCTTCACCAGACGATTGAACGGTGAGGTCAGCGGTCTCGATCACTGGACACCTGGAGCCGTCGCAGCATTGCACATATTCCGAGAGAAGGCGATTGCTGCGGCTTTGGCGATACAGGGGCATCACGTTGGCTTGCAGGAAGGGTTTGGTCCGGCAATTCATTCAAGTCTGTCAAACCCGGAAATGTCAGCCCGAATGACAGTAACTGAACTAGACCCGAGAGTTGTAGTCGACCGCTTTCTGGAAGACGGATTCGTTTGCCCCTCGCCACCCGTAGCATCACTTTACGATTTTAACACGCAACCTGTCGCCGCTATGCTCGATGCAAGGATGCTTTTCTCCGCACTTGTTGATTCCGACTTCATCGAAACAGAAGCGCATTTTGAGGGCATGCGAGATGGGACCAAGGTCTATCGACAGGCAGGTCAACTACTGCAAGCAGAGCAAGCCCTCACAATCATCACAGAGCATCTTACCGAGCTGGAAGGTAAGAATGTGGCATCAAAGAACGTCTCCAACATGCGTAGGGATCTGCTCGACGCCTGCCTGTCCAGTGCCAGCAAACCGAAAGGCATCTTCACGTTAACTGCTCCTACGGGTGCAGGCAAAACCCTTTCTATGTTGGCATTCGCAATGAAGCATGCGAAGCTTCATTCGGAAATACGACGCGTCATCATGGTAGTGCCGTTCTTGAGCATCATAGAACAAACAACAAATGTGTATCGCCGGTTGCTGGATAAGGTTTTCGGTGCGCAATATGTCTTGGAACATCATAGTCTCGCTGATGTGAGAAGCAAAGATGAAGACATACGAAACTGTGATAACGAAGAGGAGGCTAGGCGAACAGCGCGCTTTCTAACAGAGAATTGGGATGCGCCCCTTGTTCTTACGACCAGTGTTCAGTTCTTCGAATCTCTGTTTGCTAATCGACCCGCTAGGTGCCGGAAGCTTCATCGTCTCGCGAAGAGCATTATCTTATTCGATGAAGTGCAGACGCTTCCGCCTCGCATAGCGGTTCCTTCTCTTGCTGCACTATCCCGACTGGTCGAACGATACGGTTGTACAGTGGTCTTCTCGACCGCCACTCAACCGGCATTCGACCATTTGCACGACAAGGTGAAATTGTTCGCAGGAATGGGCTGGAGACCCCAGGCCATCGTCGAAGAACCTCGACAGATATTCAATCAAGCACGGCGGGTCAGGATTGATTGGCAAATCAAGCAGAGGCGGTCATGGGAATCTCTTGCCGACGAATTGTCTCTTAATGAGAACTCACGTTCATTGTGTATCGTCAATCTTAAGCGTCATGCAAAGCAGCTTGTGAATGGTCTGCGAGATAGGCTGGGTGCGAGCGGTCTTTACCACTTATCCACAAACATGTGTCCTGCCCATCGAGAGAACGTCCTGACAGATGTCCGCAAGCGACTCGACTCCTCCGCCTTACCGCCATGCCGACTTGTCTCGACTCAGTGTATCGAAGCAGGTGTGGATATGGACTTCCCTGCTGCGTGGCGTGCCTTCGCTCCTCTGGATGCCATAGCGCAAGCCGCGGGACGATGTAACCGGGAGGGGAAACTAAGCGGAGAAGGGCGTATGGTCGTCTTTCTTCCTGAGAAGAAAAGCAGTCGGGATTACTTATACCCACCCGGCGGATACAAAGAGGCGACAGAAACCACGGAAACGCTGTTCAAGATGAAAGAGAATGAAGCACTTGAAAAAGGGATACCTCTTGAAGATGCGTTCGATATATATGATCCGGAATTGTTCAACCTGTATTACAGACTCCTTTACGACCTGACGGCGACAACAGATCTCCCCCGGGATTTGGAAGACGCCATACATCGACGCTCCTTCATCGATGCAGCGCAACACTATCATGTAATCCCTCAGACAAGTATCAATGTTCTTGTGCCGTATATGGATGTGCCAGCACAGAATTCGACTGGCAAGAGTCTGTTTGACTCACTTAACGAACGGCTCACGAAAGATGCACGGCTGACACGCGCTTGGATCGTGGATGCGAAACCATTAACGATCAGCATTTACCGTCCGGGAAAAGCTGATGCCGTTTGGCAGTTTCTCGAACCGGCGCCATTAGGCCGGGGGGAAAAGGCCGACGATTGGTACATCTACGTGAATCCAGATGACTACGATCCGCTTCTTGGGCTTAACCCTCTGAATACGGTTGACGAATGGTCGGTGTGAAGAAAAGAAAGGAGCAAGTCTGACATGAAGCCGAAACCTCAAGTATTGGAAGTCTGGGGCGACTTTGCTTGTTTTTCGCGGCCCGAGCTAAAGGTAGAACGCTTCAGTTATCCAATCATTACACCAAGCGCAGCACGTGGCATCTTCGACGCGATCTATTGTAAGCCAAACAAAGAACTGTTGCAGGCACAATTCCGTTGGCAAATCGTCAGGATCGAAGTGCTCGCTCCGGTCGCCTATATTGCTCTCCGGCGCAACGAAGTAGGTTCGGTTGCCAGCGTCGCCAATGTCAAACAATGGATTAATGGAACGAGGCGACCTCGACCGCTCATAATCGAGGAGGCCCAGCAACGACAAACTATGGCTCTTAAAAATGTGCGTTATCGTTTGACCGGAGAAATTCACCCGTTCCCCGGACACGAAAGCAAGCAGCAAGCGTTAGAAGCACAATTCATCCGTCGCGCGACAGGAGGCAAGTGCTTTCATCAACCTTGTTTCGGTTGTCGGGAATTCCCAGCTTACTTCGAGTATATCGAGCATCACGAACAGAGGCCACAGCCCATCAACTACACGCAAGATTTGGGAATGATGCTTTACGATGTCTTCGATTTAAGGACTCCGAACAATTCATTTGCGCCACCATTTATCAGTTTGTTCCATGCAGAAGTCCGGGGTGGTGTTTTGGACGTTCCCGCCTACACAAGTGAAAAAGTATTGAAACCTGATTTCGCTGGGAGGAGGAATATCTGATGCTGAATGAGATCGTAAACTACGGCAAACGGCATAAGATACTTGGCGAAGAAGGCTTCGGGCGAAAGAGGGTGCGTTGGTTGCTGACTTTTTCGTCGGACGGGAAGTATCTTGGTATTATTGAACAAACCGAGCCTGGGGCAAAGCCTGGAACTGGTCGGGAATTCTCGAACGTCCCGCACCTCAGATTTGCTGGCGATACAACTATGCGACAATTCCTGGTCGACACGGCGCAATACGCGCTTCTATATGGTGTTGCACATGATGACAAGAAGATAATTGCCAAGCATGAGTTCTTCTTGAAGCTGCTTCTTGACGCCGCAGATGCAGAACCTTTTCTTGCAACAATTGCCAAGGTGCTTTCTGATAAAGGTGTTCGTGACCGCATTTGCAGAGATCTGGACGAGAAGATTCCCAAGGCGAAGACTTCTGATAATGTGACCTTTGCAGAGATCACTGAATCGAAGCGACGGATCATAGTCGACGATGTGACGTGGCGATCATGGTGGCGAGTACATTATCCCACATTATTCAGCAAACGCAAATCAGTTGGCCAAATGCTATGTTTAATAACCGGCGAAATGTGTGATCCGGCTATCACTCATCCTAAGATCAAAGGTATAGGCAGAGACGTCGGCGGCAAGGAAGAAACCACCCTTATCGGTTACAATCTCGATGCGTTTTGTTCTTACGGATTGAAGCAATCTAGAAATGGTGCAGTGACTCCCGAACTTGCCGAGCAATATGCTGCCGCTCTGAACACTCTAATCGCTCGACATTCTTATCGGCTGACAGGGACCAAGGTCGTCCATTGGTATTCCGGACCTGGTGAAGTACCAGATGAATTGGATCCTCTTTCTTGGCTATGGAAAGAGCCTAATGTAGAATCCAACGAGCGAGTCGCGCAGTCACAAGCGCAATCCCTTCTCGACTCAATCCGTTCCGGTGATCGTCCCGATATTCTCAATTATCGTTATTACTCCTTGACGCTGTCGGGTTCATCGGCGCGTGTCATGGTACGTGATTGGATTGAGGGACAATTCGGTGAGCTTGCGTCGAACATAGATGCTTGGTTCAATCACCTGGCTATCGTCAGAAGAGAGGGACGTGGGCTAGCCCCGCATCCCAAGTTCCTTGCAGTGCTTGGTGGGCTTGTACGAGAACTGAAAGACGTGCCATCGGCGGTCGAAACTCAAATGTGGCGCGTGGCCATACGCAATGAATCCATCCCTGAATTCGCTATGGCGGAGGCTCTTGCCCGCACAAAGATTGATATCATTCAGGATGAACCGTTGAATCATGCCCGAATGGGATTACTCAAAGCCTATCACATAAGGAAAGGAGATAATGACATGCAGCCCTATTTGAACGAAGACCATCCAAGTCCTGCATATCAGTGCGGCCGGCTAATGGCGGTCTATGCTGATCTACAGCATGCCGCATTGGGCGATGTTGGCGCCGGTGTTGTTCAGAGATACTATGCTGCGGCCAGCGCTACTCCAGCGTTAATCCTAGGACGACTAAGTCGGGGTGGTCAGTTTCATCTCAACAAACTCGATGGCGGTCTGGCATTCTGGTACCAACAAAGACTCGTTTCAATCTGGGGCAAGATCAAGGATGCACCTCCGAAAACGCTAACACTAGCAGAACAGAGCCTCTTTGCCCTCGGCTATTATCAACAAATCGCCGCCCCCAAGAAAATGGATAGAAACGAACCTCCCGAAACAGCAAAATCAAGAGGAGAAAGATCATGAGTACGCCTATCGCTAACCGTTATGAGTTTATGTTTCTCTTTGATTGTCAAAACGGTAACCCCAACGGCGATCCAGACGCTGGCAATGCCCCTCGCATGGACCCTCAGGATATGCACGGACTTGCTTCGGATGTTCACACGAAACGCCGCATTCGTAACTACGTTCAAATTGCGCGAGGCAACAAACTGGCAAACGGCGCAGAACCCGGTTATGCGATATTCATCGAACATGCTACAAATCTCAACGTCCCGATTGCACGGGCACACGAGGAAGCAGGAGACAAGAAGATCGTAGGGAAGAAGGGGGCGAATAAGGATGATGTTGCGGAGGCAAGGAAATGGATGTGTCATAATTTCTACGACGTACGCACGTTTGGTGCCGTAATGAGCACGGGCGCTAATGCGGGTCAAGTGCGCGGTCCCGTTCAGATTGCTTTTTCTCGTTCAGTTGATCCAATCTTGTCGCTCGACGCCTCCATTACACGCATGGCCATTACAGAGCCTAAAGGCGATCAGGCAAGAATGATGAGTAGTGCAGAACTGCAAGAGTGGACAGCGGAACAACCGGAAGATAAACTCCGCACTATGGGCAGGAAATCGCTCATTCCTTATGGACTCTATATTGGCAAGGGCTTCATCAGCGCAAACCTTGCCGATCCTGCTAACGGCGGAACGGGATTTTCGGAAGACGATCTCAAGTTGCTGTGGGAGGCGATATTGAATATGTACGAGCATGATCGATCAAGCAGCAAGGGTGTGATGACAGTACACCCGGAACACACTTTTGTCTTCAAGCATGTCGGCACGGATCCCGACAAGGAACAACGCGCACGCCAGTGCAGACTCGGTTGCGCTCCCGCTCATAAGCTCTTCGATCTGGTAGAGCGCAAAATTCAGCATGTTGAAGCCCCGCGTTCGATCAAAGACTACGGCAAGTTGCCTACACCGGATGACATCAGATCGGAGTTGCCTGCCGGCGTGGAGGTCTATCAGATGCACGAATTGTCGGTAAAATGACGACACATTCGAAAGTCTGAAATTGCCCCAGAGCGGCAACAGAAGAATTTCCGATTGAGCTTCTATCAGTCATTCGTGGTGACCCGATTCAATCAACAATCTGGATGCGTGGGGGAATGGCCGCAAACGGGCTGTTGCTTTGCGAAAGCTTGAAAGACTTGAGTGAGTTCTATACAGGAAGACCGCAGCAAAGGGGAAAGCCGCGCTTTCTCCGAAGACGACTTCATCCCGATCAGCGCACTGCAGCATTACGTCTTTTGCCCACGTCAATGCGCACTGATCCATGTGGATGGCGCCTGGGCCGAAAACCTGTTCACGGCGCGCGGCCATATCCTCCATGAGAAGGTCGATGGCGATACGTACCAAACACGCGGAACTACCAGGATCGTCAGGGGACTGCGCATCCATTCATTCATCTACGGACTAGTGGGCCGGTGTGATGTCGTGGAATTCGTTGAGGGATCCTCGGCATCCTCCGGCGCGCAGATCGTCAGGCCGGTGGAATTCAAAGCAGGAAAGCCGAAAGACGATCTCAGCGACAAGATTCAGCTGTGCGCGCAGGCGTTATGCCTCGAAGAAATGCTGCACGTTGAAGTAAAGCAGGGAGCTTTCTTCTACGCAAAAGTCCGGAGGCGGAGTGTTGTAGATATCGATGCACATCTCAGAGCAGAAGCCTTCAAAGTCATCGATGCCGTCCGTGAGATCGTTTCCACGAAGACGCTGCCGATGTCCGCCTTTTCGGAGAAGTGCAGGAGCTGTTCACTCGAAAGCGTGTGCATGCCCAAGGCGCTGAATCCACGGAAACTCCATTCATACCTGAGGGAGCTCTACGAGCCGTGAGGAAACATCTGAACACACTCTACATCACTTCGGACGAAGCATATCTCTCCAAGGAACGTGAGACCTTCGTTGTTGAGGTAAACCACGAAAAGGTGTTTCAGGCTCCTATCCACAGCATTGAAAACATTGTATGCTTCGGCTTCAAAGCCCTGACACCAGCGTTGATGGCGTTCTGCGCTGAGAACAACGTGGGTGTAAGTTACCTTTCGGACCAGGGCTGGTTCCTCGCTCGTGTGTCCGGCCCTCAACACGGAAACGTCCTCCTGCGAAGAGCGCAGTACGGAATTGCCGAGAGCGAATCGTTGTCGCTTCGAATCGCCCGGCCGATTGTCGCGGCAAAGGTCGCCAATTATCGAAGTCTCCTTCTTCGCCATCAGCGGAACCATCCCTCGGAATGTGCGCCGGAAGTCACCTCGGCCGCGAACGCGATGGTGGCCCGTCTCGTGGACATCGAGGGATCGCAGAGCCTCGATGAACTTCGCGGCCACGAAGGCGAGTGCGCGAATATCTATTTCGGTGTGCTCTCCGAGTTGATCACCGACCAGCATGGGACTTTGAGTTTCACCAG
>JAKAJH010000018.1 GCA_021813905.1 Bacteroidota bacterium
TCTTATCACGCACTGCTCCGAGACCGGTTCACGGCTGATGTGCAACGAACCGTCCTGCGCATTTCCGCCGACCGGCTGCGGCGGTGGCACGTCCCGGGCCTGATTCTTCTTGGAGACGCCGCGCATACGATGTCGCCGTTCGGCGGTCAGGGGATCGCCGCAGCGCTTCAGGATGCCGCCGCGGCGGCCAATCACATCACCCACGCGTTCCGCGAAGGCATCCCGTTCACAGATCAGCTTGCCGCGCGCATTGAGCGCGACCGCCGGCCGGATGTCGCCAAAGCGCAGGCATCACAGCTCCTCGAGGCGGAGCCGCTGAACATGACCAGGCCGGCACGCTGGATCTCCCTGGGCATCGTCACGCCGCTGTCGAAGTGGTTCTCGGGCCTGAAAAGCACTCGCGGAAGAGCCGCAGTCGCACGCGGTTGACGAGGCAATCACCGACGATGCGGTCGATCTTCGCCGGACGGCCCGAACGGTCTTCCCTGCGGAGTCCGGCTGAAATCGGGACACGGTCCCGGTCTGCCCGCCGAAGGAGCTTGAATTCCGGAATGTGCCTCTCTATATTGGTGCAGAGCACGGGCCGCCGCAGCGCGACCCGCGCATCACCACCAGACGACGTGAGGCAATGACCGGACTCCTCCCCGACCTGCTGATCATCTCCGTCCTGTTCCTCATCCAGGCGACATTCGTACTTCTCGTCGCCGGGCCGCTCATTCTCCTCAAGCCGATGCGACGCACCCGGAAGTGGTACGCCCGCATCACCACATTGCTCGAGCCGGCCGATGCGGGGCTTCCGCAGGAACAGGTAGCGATCGAGACCTTCGACGGTCTGCGCCTGGATGGCTGGCTCGTCGCTCGACCTGATCGGGCCCGCGGAACCATCATCTATCTGCACGGTGTGGGTGACTGCAAGATCGGCGGAGTCGCATTCGCCCGCTTCCTGTACAACAAGGGATTCAACGTCCTTCTGTACGATTCGCGCGAGCACGGCGTCAGCGAAGGAACCTACTGCACGTACGGATTCTATGAGAAGCACGATCTCTCGTCAGCGATCGATCTGCTGCTGGCGCGATCCGACATCTCGGTCGGAAAGATCGGCGTATACGGCACGTCGATGGGGGCCGCCATCGCCATACAGGGTGCCGTGGTCGATCGACGCATTGCTGCGGTCGTCGCGGAAGGAAGCTTTACCGACCTGAAGACAATCTTCGTCGACTACCAGAAGCGCATCATCAAGCTGCCGTGGCACTTCCTCCGCAACGTCGCGCTGGTGCAGTCCCAGATGCTCGCCAACTTCAAGGCACGGCTGGTCTCACCCATCAATGATATCGGCCGGATCAAAGTGCCGATCCTGATCGTCCATGGCGCCGAAGACTCTTTCATCAAATCCGCGTATGCGCGCCGGCTCTACGACGCCGCCAACGAACCGAAGAAGCTTCTCCTCATCGAGAACGCCGACCATAACGATGTGTGGGAGATCGGCGGACTCGTCTACGAGGAGACCGTCAGCTCCTTTTTTGAAGAACATCTGACCTCCCGACCGTCATGAATCATTCCCGCATTCTCTCCGTCGGCCTGATGCTGGCCACGTTCTTCCACATCGGCAACGCACAGACACCGTTCTCGGGCGACAGCGCCGCCGCGGTTCTTCGTGTCATCGCGGGCGACATCGGTCCCCGGCCCATGGGATCCCCCGCCGAGCAACGGGCGATGGAGTACGGATTGAGCCGGTTCCGGAGCTTCGGCCTGGAGACGCGACTCATGCGGATGGATGCGACCGGCTCCGAAGATGGCGGACGGATGGTCAACACACGAAGCGGCGCCGCCGTGGGCATTCTGCACGGCAAGTCCGGCCGCATCATTGTGATCGGCGGACATATCGATTCCGCGTCACCGGAGATTCCGGGTGCGAACGACGACGGTTCCGGCGCAGCGACCGTTATCGAGCTGGCTCGCGTCCTCGCGAAGCGCGACCATCAGTCCACGTTCGTCTTCTGTCTATTCGGCGGCGAAGAACAGGGACTGCGCGGCTCCGAGTTCTTCGTCGACAATTTTCCGGAGATCGACAGCGTCGCGCTGATGCTCCAGGTCGATATGGCCAATGGATCGGACTGGCTGATCCCTCTCGTCGATGTGTACCGCAAGAGCGCTCCCCCGTGGCTGGTGCGAGCCGCGTACGAAGACTATGCCGCGCTCGGTTATTCCGGCATGTCATATCCGACCGCGTTCTTGACCCTGAACAATCTCACGCCGTCGGGCGGCATCGGCTCCGACCACATGCCGTTTCTGCGCCGCGACATCCCCGCGATCGACTTTACGTCGGACATGAACGATCCGATCCACACGCCGCAGGACAACCTGGCGCTCTTCCGGTTCCCGGGACTCAAGCGGAGTGGCGACCTGGTTTATCGGCTGGCGGAGCGATTTGACGGAGGCGTACCGGAAGAGAAGACGGCTCAGTACTTCCTGTTCGATCTGTTCGGGCGGCCGTTCTTTATTCCGCTGTGGGTCCTGAACGGGATCATCGTGCTTTCGCTGATCGTGGGCGGATTTTCCGTCGCGCGCGTCCGTCTGCGCCGGATGGAGACCGATCGCGCCGCCCGCCCGAAGGTGCCCGCGCTCAAGCTGTTCCTGCTCATGCTCGTCATCCAGGCGTTCGCGTGGCTCTCGGAGAATGTCATCAGCCTAGTCAAAGGTGACCGCTTTCCGTGGCTGAGCGATCTGAACAGTCACTACCTGCTCGGCTTCCTCGCTGCCATCCTTGGGATCCACCTCTCGCTCCGCATGGCGCCCGCACTGCGACTGTCGGCAGATCCGTACCGCTGGCATCTGCGGGCGGTGATCTGGCTGGCCGTCCTTACGCTGCTCTTCGCGCTGGCCGGAAGCGCTCTCGCGTTCTATCCGGCGTTCGCACTGCTGTGCGTGTCGCTGGCGATGCTTTCCCGCATCCGCTGGCTGCAATTCGCGTTCTGGCTGCTTGCCCCCTATCCGATGTTCCGCCTGGCATTTTCCGACGGTTGGCCGCTGTTTGCGCGTACGCTGGTCCTTCAGGGGGTTACGTTCTCACCCGCGCAGGATGCTGTGCTCACGATCGTGCTGATCCTGCTCTTCGCACTCTGGGCGTTTCCCTTCCTGCTCAGTTTCGCGGCCGTGCATCGTGACACCCGAACGCCGGCGATCGCCTGGCTGAAATCCAGGCAGGCCGGATGGATCGCGGCGGGCGTCACCGGGCTGTGGGCGATCGTTCTCGTGATTCGTCCGACGTTCTCCGATTCATGGAGGCAGGAGATCCGGATCGAACAAACCGTGGACCTCACGGCCGGTACGACTCGCGGTTGGGTCCGGAGCGCGGAATATTTGAAGGGCGCCACAGTAACCGTGAATGGCGTCGACACGATGATCACCACCCGTGCGCGGGAAGTTCCGCTGTTCGACCGCGCCAGCGTTGACAGCAGCTGGATCATCGCGCAACGGACGGTCACGCTCACGGGAGCGGATTCGATGCAGCGGTATGGGATCGTGCTGAATCTTGCGATGAAGGCCCGTCCATACACGCTGGCCGTCACGTATTCCGCCGGACGTCGTTCACTCGACAGTGTTTCTTCGCTGCTGGCCACAACACAAACGAGCCGATCCGTGACCGTGCGATGGTATTCCTTCCCCGACTCGGTCCTTACCCTTCCGATCGCATTCACCGTCCACGGCCCTGACACGCTGATGGAATCGATCGAGGCGACATTCGTGCAGCAGGCGGTTCCGGTTCGCGCAACGCGGGAGAGCGCAAACGTGTCCTCGCGGACGATCGTGCGGAAGTCAACCGCGGTTGCGAGACCGTGAAGGCGGCGACGGAACCGAAAATCGGACAGTCGGGGAAACAGCGGGGAGACAGAACAGGCGCGGGTGGCACCCTGCAGCGAATCACCGGATGACTGTTAACAACCGACTTGTTTCACGCAGCTCACAATACCCCCCTTCCCCCTTTTCATTTTTCATTTTGAATTTCTAATTGCTCTTCCTCTCCAGCACCGCCACATTCTCCACATGGTAGGTGTGCGGGAACATGTCCACCGGCCGGACCTTGACGAGGCGATAGCGTTCGGCGCAAAGCTGCTTCAGATCACGCGCCTGCGTCGCCGGATTGCAGCTGACGTACACGATACGGCGTGCATCCAGTCCCACCACCTCATCAACGACCTTCGGGTGCATGCCGCTGCGCGGCGGATCCACCACGACGACAGTCGGCCGCGGAAGGTCGTTCATCCACTCCGTATTCTTCGTCAGCCGGTCCTTCAGATCCCCCTCGACGAATGCGCAGTTCGTGATCCCGTTCTCACCGGCGTTCTTCTCCGCATCCCGGATCGCGCTCGCGACGGATTCCACGCCGACCACCCGACGCACCGCATCGGCGAGATACAAAGCGATCGTGCCGGTGCCAGAGTAAAGATCATAGACAACATCGTCGGGGACAAGCTCCGCGAACTCTCTCGCTGTCTGATAGAGCCGCTCCGCTTGCGGAACATTCGTCTGGAAGAATGAACTTGCCGAAACCTTGAAGCGCAGGCCGCCGATCTCTTCGCGGATGAATCCTTCACCCAGATAGATCTCTTCGCGCTGACCGAACGCGATCTGAGCCCGGCTGCTGTTGATGGTATTCACTACGGTCGTCAGGTCCGGCACTTCCGCCAGCAGCATCCGCGTGTACGCGCGCATGATCTCCGGCTCGTTCGAGTAGGTCACCAGGTTGACCATCCGCTCGCCGGTTCGTTTGCTTTCCCGGATCACGAGGAACCGCAGGTATCCCTCCTCCTCCTCCGGTTGATGAACGGTGAGATTGTGCTGGCGCGCGAATTCCCGTGTGGCGTTCAGAATGCGGTTGGAGGTGGGCGACTGCAACTGACAGTCGTCGATCTCAAGCACCTTGTCGTACCGCTGGGGCACGTGCAGTCCGAGATAGACCGCCGAGACCGCCGGTGATTCCCCCTCATCGTGCGAGACGGGCTTCTCAATGAGCCATTGTTTCCGCGAGAACGAGTATTCCATCTTCCCGCGATAGAAATATGCGTGTTCCGATCCGACGATCGGCTCGACGGGCACGCCAGTGAATCCGCCGATTCGCTCCAGCGCGTCGACGACATGCTGCTGCTTGAACCGGAGCTGAGCGGCATATTCGACCTGTTGCCAGCGGCAGCCGCCACACACGCCGAAATGGCGACACCGCGGTTCCACGCGAAGCGGCGAGGGGGTGAGCACGCGGGTCAGCGTCGCCTCGGCAAATGAGCGCTTGACCGCAGTGACCCGAACAAGCGCCGTATCCCCCGGGACAGCCCGTTCGACGAAGAGCACCATACCTTCGTGCCGCGCCACCGCCTTGCCTTCGAATGCGGCGTCCGTCAGGTGGACGGTGATTTCATCGCCCCGATGCAGATGTGGTCGTTCCACGGTCAATAGCTCAGCCAGTAACTCATCTTCAGCATCACCACATTATCCGCTCCGATGTCGAAGACATCGGCCACGCTTTTCCCCAGAGGCCGCCCGTAGGCCTGCGTGCGGCCGGCACGCGACTGCGACCAGACCAGATAGAGTGTGCTGCCGGGCAGATACTCCCATCGGAGGACCAGATTCGAATTCAGAAAGACATCATGCGCGTCCGGTGCCGCGATGGCGTACGGCACGAATGCCGCCGGGGAGACGATGCGCGCCGTGTGTTCATACCGCTGTTCGGCGATGAAGAGCTGCACGTACCACTGCAGCGTGAGATCGCGCGTGAACACCCACGATCCCCGGGAGGTCAGGTCCCAATAGCCGGCAGAGCGGTCGCCGAACACGCTCACTTCTCCGGCTGTGACCGTCGTATCAAGGGCGTTGGTCATCCACGCGAACTCCCGTCTGCGCTGCGCACGCTCCGCCTGCACACTGAAGGTCAGATTGGTCAGCACTTTCACCTCGACCGCCGCCCGCAGGTCCAGTTCCGTCGCTCCCCGCGTGTCGTCGCTGAAGGACGTTTCCGCCTCACCGACTACGCTGTTTCGCGAATCGGAGTGTACTTCAAGCGTCAGACCCCGGGTGGCCGGTTTGCGATACCAGCCGAATCCGCGCGACTCCCGATCGTCGTACAGTCCGCCGTCGTACTTCATCCGCGCCTCCAGCACCCAGTAGTTGGCGAACTCCATCTCCCCCTCGACGCCGATCCCGTTGCCCAGATCAGCGCCGTCGAAATTGCGGCGGGAATTGTGGGAAGCCTGCACATGCCAGCTCCGGTACCACTCCGCCGGCCGATCCTCGCGATACTGCACTTCGAGTGAAGAACCGAAATCGTTCGGACGACGGAAGTAGCCGACGTCGTTGATGTAGAATCCGGGCGACGTGTAGTCCACCGACACGCCTCCGCGCCAGTGCTCGCCGCCGTCCTTCCACAATCCGATCTTCCCGGCCGAGCCGTCGCGCGGCACGCCGTTCGGCATCGCATGGGATGCCGCCCAGAAACCGTCGAGCCGGTAGGACGCATCCGCGGTCTTCAGGTTCCAGTCCAGTCCTCCGGTGTACGCAGGCAACCGTCCGTCACGATGGACGCCGGTCAGGATCATTCCGACATTCGAACCGTCGAGCACGTCCTGCCGCACGCGCACGAGCGCGTAGTTCGACAGGGGTTCCACGTCCTGGTTGTACGCACGCCCCTGCGCGTCCATCAGCCGCGCATCCTCCCGCCCCGTCACCGACTCCAGAACGCCGAACGATAATCCTCCCGTCGTCTTGCCCGACACTTTCGCCGCTCCGAGAATCGTCGCAAAATGCGGCTGGCTCAGGATCGCGCCGCTGTCGGGCGCATCCGCTTCGAGCGGCCGTCCGATCCGCCGTGAATAGAAGAGCCCTGATCCTCCACCGAACGTATTGAACTGGAAAATCTGAGAGCCTTCGACAAAGAACGGTCGCTTCTCCGGATAGAACGTTTCGAATGTGGAGAGATTGAGGACTTCCGGGTCTGCCTCCACCTGACCGAAATCCGGATTGAATGCCGCATTGATCGTCAGGTCCGTGGAAGGATGGTACGTCAGGTCAACCCCGGCATTGCCGGTCAGTTGCTTCCCCGTGGGGTACTCCGGCGAAACCGGTACCATGCGTTCCGTGCCGAGCACGTACGGAAGGACCTCCACACCAGACGGGGCCGGGATGTTCCGAAGGCCGACCAGGTGACCGAACCGCGAGGTCCATCCGCTCTCGCTCTTGGGGATGAGGACCCAATAATCCGACTCCTTCTTTCGCGAGATCTGCCGAAGGATCTGGAGGCCCCAATCTTGCTCCGCGGCGGGCGAGAAGCGCAGGGCACGGAAGGGGATCCGAAACTCGGCCGTCCAGCCTTCCGGCGTGATCCGTGTCCGCACATCCCACACCACATCCCACGACGCGTCTTCACTCCGTCCGTCATCATACTGCTGGATGTCGGTCTTGACGCCCGCGGCACTCACCGAAAATTCGACGTTCGTCTGGTGATCATGAAACGTGTCGATCCGGAGAGAGACTCCGTCGGCTTCCACTTCGTCGTCGCGCCGGGCGAGTCGCGCAACGATGCCGAGGGGTTCGGCATCCCGCATGATGCACGCGACGTAGAGCGCATCGTCATCGTAGAGGAACCGCACTTCCGTGGGCTCCGATGCCGGCGCACCTTCGACCGGCACGAGCTGAAGAAAGCCGCCGGCCACGGGAGCCCGCTGCCAGTCAGGCTCATCGATCCGGCCGTCGATCACCGGCGGGACGGCGGTCCGCACCGCCATGATGGATTTGGTCGATGAACCGGCCGCCAGCATGACCGGGATAAGCAGCAGGAGAAGTGCAATTCGCATGAGATGGAGATGGAATGAAAAGCCTCCGGACACACCGCCGGCCGGAGGCTTTACGATGAATCCGCGTGCGATCTGTCAGACGGACCGTGCCGCCGTCAGCAGCGCCTCGACGCGCTCGGGCGTGTCGGCTTCGGCGTAGAACCGGATCAGCGGCTCCGTGCCCGATGCGCGGACAAGCACCCAGCCCTGGTCCACGAAGAGCTTGAACCCGTCCTTCGTCTCCACACGCACGACAGGGAGACCGGCGATCTGCTTCACGCCCTTCCTGTAGACCTTCAGGATCCGCTGCTTCTCCTTCTCCGTCAGGTGCGCGTCGTACCGGTTGAAGTAGTGCCAGCCGAACTCGTCCATCAGCTCCGCGACGAGCTCGCTCAGTTTCTTGTGCCGCACCGCCATCACTTCGCAGAGAAGCAAGCCGACGTACGTTCCGTCCCGCTCCGGCAGATGGCCTTTGATCCCGAGGCCGCCGCTTTCTTCCGCCGCGATCAGGATGTCGCGCTCGGTCATGAGCCGGCAAAGGTACTTGAATCCGACCGGCGTCTCGTGCAGCGTGAGCCCGTACGCGGCGCACATCTTGTCGATCAGCTGGCTGACCGAGAACGACTTCGCGACTTCGCCTGTCCACCGTTTCTGCTGCGAGAGATACTTCAGCAGAATGGCGAAGATGCGGTGCGAGTCCACGAAATTGCCCTTCTCATCGAAAGCCCCCACACGGTCCGCGTCCCCGTCCGTCGCAATACCGATGTCGCACCGCTGCCGGACGACCTCTGCCCGCAACTGTTCCAGATGCTGCGGCAGCGGCTCCGGATGGGAGCCGCCGAACGACGGATTGTAGGTACCACGCAATGAGACGGTCAGCGGGACGATCCGGTCCATCACGCCCATTCCGGCGCCGTGCATGGCATCGTACGCAATGCGGAATCCCGCCCGCTTGATCAGTTCAACGTCCATCTTCTTCCGGACATCCTCAACGTACGCGGCGGTAAAATCCATCGTTCGGATCTTCCCCGCCTTCAACGATTCCGCGTACGACTTTCCCGCCGGCAGTTTGTTCTTGAAGACCCGTGCCAGTTCTTTCTCGACCTTCGCGACCATTTCCGGATGCGCCGGTCCGCCGAAGTCTCCTTTGATCTTGAAGCCGTTGTACTCCGCCGGATTGTGGCTCGCGGTAATCACCACGCCGCCGGCGGCGCCGAGATTTCTGGTCAGCAGCGACACCATCGGAGTCGACGAGATCGCGTCCGAAATGATCACGCGGATCCCGCGATTCGCCAGCACCTCTGCGGTCTTCTCCGCGAATTCCCGGGACAGGAAGCGGGCGTCGTAGCCGATCACGATGCCTTTCCTGATCTTCTTGTGCTTCCGGAAGTAATTCGCCGTCGCCAACGCCACTTTCGCCACGTTGTCGAACGTAAAATCGGCGGCGATCACTCCGCGCCACCCGTCCGTTCCGAATTTGATTGGAAGAGCCATCGTCAATCCCGTTGAATGAACAATGTGCCGGTCATCCGGCCGTCAGAGCTTCGCGTTGACCGCGGCCAGGCCCGCGTAGATCGCATTCGTATCGAGCTCTTCCTCGATGCGCAGCAGCTGGTTGTACTTTGCAATGCGGTCGGTGCGGCTCGCGGAGCCGGTCTTGATCATGCCGCAGTTCGTCGCCACGGCGATATCCGCGATCGTTGCGTCTTCTGTCTCTCCCGAGCGATGGCTGAGGACGGCGGTGTAGTGCGCCCGCTTTGCCATCTCCACCGCATCCAGTGTCTCGGTGAGCGTACCGATCTGGTTCACTTTCACCAGAATGGAGTTCGCCACTCCCCGGTCGATGCCTTTCGCCAGGTACTCGACGTTCGTCACGAACAGGTCGTCGCCGACCAGCTGGATCTTCCTGCCCAGCGTATCGGTCATCAGTTTCCAGCCGTCCCAGTCGTTTTCCGCCATGCCGTCCTCGATGGAGATGATCGGGTACTGGTTCACCCATTCTTCCCAGAATTTCACCATCTGTTCCGGCGTCTTCTCCGACTTGTCGGACTTCGTAAAGACGTATTTCTTCTTGTCCGCGTCGTAGAATTCGCTGGCGGCCGGATCGAGTGCGATATAGACCTGTTCGCCGGGCTTGTAGCCGGCTTTCGTGATCGCTTCCAGGATCACCTCGATCGCTTCGACATTGGACTTCAGGTTCGGGGCAAATCCGCCTTCGTCACCGACGGCGGTGTTGTATCCTTTCTTGTGCAGCACCGACTTCAGCGAGTGGAAGATCTCCGCGCCCATGCGCAGCGCTTCGGCGAACGACGGAGCGTCAAGCGGCATGATCATAAACTCCTGCGGGTCGACATTGTTGTCCGCATGCTTGCCGCCGTTGAGAATGTTCATCATCGGTGCCGGCAGGATCTTGGCGTTCGTTCCACCGATGTACTTGTAGAGGGGCAGTCTCAGCGATTGCGCTGCGGCCTTTGCGACGCCGAGCGAAACACCGAGGATGGCGTTGGCGCCCAGCTTTGCCTTGTTCGGAGTCCCGTCGAGCTCGATCATCATCTTGTCGATCCCGACCTGATCCAGCGCATCGAATCCGACGACTTCTTCCGAAAGCACGTTGTTGACGTTCTCCACCGCCTTGAGCGTCCCCTTGCCCATGTAGCGGGATTTGTCGCCGTCACGGAGCTCAACCGCCTCGTGCTCACCGGTGGATGCGCCACTGGGGACGGCTGCCCGTCCGACGGTACCATCCTCCAGTTGAACCTCGACCTCGATCGTGGGATTTCCTCGTGAATCGAGGATTTCCCGTCCCCAGACGTCAGTGATGGTAGTGTGAGCCATGATCATTCTCCGGTAAAGTCGTTCGTATCCAAGTGTGATTGACGCGAAAAATAATTACGCCAAAAATGCGAGGAAATGCAACGCACGCTCCCTTCACCCAATACAACGCATGTTGTGAATGGACGCTTCCTCCTTTTCTTAACCTTCAAATCGTTGCACATCTGTACGAAAATGCCGTGAGCTCGTCCGCGCAGGCCTTCGTCCGAGGTAAGCAGAAGGGGTCGGGCCTGAGGTCGGCACCGGTGCAAGACGCACCGGCGAACGAAGAATGATCGGCCGTTCCCGCATCGTGCAAGCAGTGAGCCTGAGCGGAGACCCATTCCTCCTCAGCTGCCTTGACTCCCAAAGATGAGTTCGGACCAGTCTGAATATTGGAATTCATCTCACATTTGAGATATAATAGCCCCAAAACAGCAAAAATTTGCCGCCAATTTTGGACCTATATCAAATTTGAGATTGTATGTACAGTAGGCGTTGAAAAATTCGTCACAACCGACCGGTCAACGATGGCATGACCGTCGAAATAAGACAAACGATTCTGAGGTAACTTCAGACGAATCATAATCAGTCAACAGAAGGAGATTCTCGTACTCAGGGAAAACTGCAAAACTCGCGGCGGCGATTGCGTTGTTCGGCGGATCGCTCGTAGCGCAACCGGCGCCGATGGCGCTCGCAGTAGCGACACCAAGTACGCTGACACTTCACGGAACGTCGACGCTTCACAATTTCGAGTGCACCACGACGACCATACAGGGATCCGTGGCCATGGATGCTACCATGACGCGATTCGCTTCGGCGAGCATCATGATCGCCGTGCGCACCATCCACTCCGGCAGATCGGGTCTGGATGACAACATGGACGAATCGTTGAAGGCCGATGCGTATCCGTCCATCACGTATACCCTCACTGCCGACAGCCTGATTGCAGCGAATCAGGGCAGTGCCGCGGTGCAAACGACAGGAGCATTGACGATCGCCGGAACACAGCGACCGATAACCATGCGCGTGACGGTGATTCGGTCCGCCCTGGATGTATCCACAACTCTCAGCGCGGAGGCCGAAGCCAACTACGGCACGAATGCGGACAAGTACGGCAACCTCACGACCGCCGGCGGCCGGGTGCAGATCGGCGTGTTTCGGAAGCCGTACGACGTCGCCCTCCGGTACGCGGTCATCAGCCCCGACGGCAAATTCGTGACCGTTGACAGCAAAGGGACGCATCAGATCGTGAGCGGGTCGCCGATCCATGAGATCACGATCGGAGCGACCCATTATCTCCGCGGCGAGCACCTGAAGATCGGCGTGGACCTTCCGGTCCTGATCGGCGCTCCGGTCATGCAGGATGCGTATCGCGGTGCGTACGTGCTGACGGAGCAACCCGACCAGGCGACCTACGTCGGTCAGGCTGGCAATTCGCCGGCCCAGCGACAAACCGTCGTCGAAGCCCGCAGGAATCCGACGGATCGTTCCGCGTGGCCGCCCGCGGCATCCTGAAGATCGCGGGCGTTTCGAAGGAAACCGACGTGGAATTCGAGGTTCGAGAGCTGGATGGTGGACGGTTCGACATCGAGGGTCACAAATCGCTGACGATGGGGGACTTTGGGATCGAGTCGCCCACGGCGTTCTTTGGGCTGATCCGGGCAGACGAACGGCTGGAGGTGCACTTCTCTCTCGTTGCAGCACCGCAGACAATGTTCGGCTCCCGGCCGGAAGAGACGTTCGGGTCGGGGCCCTGAGCATCATTCGCGCGGACGCGGGAGTTCTTCCTTCCTGGGCCGTTGATGCGGATCAGCGGGGCATGGACGTTTCCGAACGACCTCCTATCGTCCGTTCATCATGTCATAGATCCGACGGGAGAGTTCCTGCATCTTTGGACGGGCCTGATCCTCGGGAATAGGAAGGAAACACGAGATCACGTACCGAACGGTCCCGTCGTCAACGATGCCGACGTCGTTTGTCCAGTACGCGAACCATCCGGTCTTGTGGTAGAACATTGCGCCCGGCGGCAACCCGGTCGAAAGCTTTGTCGTGTCCAGCTGTCGGCCGAGATACGACTCAAGCTGCATGCTCACCCAGGGATTCACCAGCGTCCGTTGCCGGATTCGCGTCATGAACTCGGCGGCATGAAGCGCACAGGTTTCCGTTCCGCGCACGGCTGCGTATGCGGAATCTTCATACTTCCGTTTCAGGAATTTCCTGGTGACCTCGCTCCCCTCCCAGTGATAACGGCGCATGAGCGTGTTGATCCGCTCGCGCCGCGCCAGATCGATCAGGCAGTTCGCCGCCGAATTGTCACTCCGCGTGATCATCAGATCCAACAGGTATCCCACCGTCACCGTATCACCGTCCTTCAGAAGCGGACGCGGATCCCACTCAAGCTCGCGTGACCGATCCACATCATTCGGCGAATGAACGACGAACGGCGTCATCAGCGAGTACTCGCCCTCGGAAATCTGGTGGAGCACTTCGGCACCGACGTACATCTTGTACACGGACGCAGGATAGATGAAGTTTTCCCAGTGATATCCTCCCAGCCGCGGCGGACTGGCACGCAGATCCACCACTGCCAGCGAGATCTGCTCGATCCCGTCTTCTCCCACATCGTAATCCCGGTCCAACCCGAGATCGTGCACCATCGCGGTGATCCGTGACGTCAACGTCGAATCGACCACCAGCCCATCCGGCACGACGACGTTCTGGGCATTCGACGCGCTGAACGCGACGAGAAGGACAATGAAACAGAAGAGCAATCCGGTGCGAGTCATGGCAGACCTTTCTGTGATCCCGAGTCAATCAGACAGCTTGGGTGCGTCGCGAACGACTGAACCGAAATCGCCGTCCGCGAGTTCTGCAGCGTGTCCGCTCAATGAAGATGCTCAACGGACCAACGGCAACGGTCGATCCATTCGTCGATCTCCGCCCGCTGAACACCGGTTGCCAACGGACGGGCATTTTCATACAGCGAACGGGCGCGGTCATAGTCTCCCAGTTCGAACCGGCTTCGGGCCATACGCCTGAGCCGGAGATACTCGAGCACCGGATCCTGCATCGGGCCTGCCGCCTGCAGCCACTGCAGACACTCGGAGAACTGCTCCTGTCCAAGAGCAATCTGACCCAGAAGGATGTACGCCAGCGGCGCTCGGATCGGCAGAAGCGTCGTCATCCGAAAACTGTCGGGAATCGCGCGCGTGAGCGCTGTCCAGTATGCCGCTTGCGCATGCCCGGACGCGATGGCGGCACGGCGAAGCGCGCACGCTTCATCGTAGAACACGCTGAGATGCGTTTCCTCGACACGCCGGTACTGCTCCCGCGCGGAGTCGAGCTTCCCTTCCGCCCAGTACGCATCCCCGAGGCGGAGCCGCAACGGCAGCAACGCGCCTCCGAGCAGCGAATCCGCGAGCATCGCCGTGTCAAAGGTGATCAGTTCCCGGTAGCGCTTCAACTCGTAGAGCGCGCGAGATTTCTGATAGACCGCATCAGGCTGACGGCTGAGGCGAAGGGAGCGGTCGGCATTCCGGAGCGCGGCCTCGTCGTCGTGCGCCGCGAGAAGCCGGCCCGTCTCAGCGGTCAGCCCCGCGATCACCCGGGCGCACTCTTTCGCAAAGATCGACGGCCGACGGAACAGGTACACCGCTTTCACGCTGTCGCCGGCCGACAGACGAACGGTATCGATCGAAGCCCGCCACGCATGCAGAAGCGAGTCGAGCGGCACTCCATACACGCGTGAGAAGTCGCCCGTCTGATAGAGTAAACGGTACCGTTCCATGCCGTATCGATCCATGAGATCGCGGCAGAACGCCCCTGCCAGTGTGTAGCTGACGCCAGGGGAGGACGTCACAAATCCCGTGACCGTGAACAGCGGAGACAGATCCGGTGCAGCCCCGGCGGCGAACACGAGAGCCGCGGCGCGATCCAACGGCTCCTGGGCGGACGCGTTCTCCACGGCCACGGCGGTCCCTTCGATCAGGCCGGGCGTGCTCGCGATACCGACCCACGGAATTCCCATCGGACGTGCCAGAACGTGCGTCATCTCGTGTTTCAGGACCGAGGGGCTGTCACCCGCGTTGAGATGGATCTGTCCGAGCCACGGCTTTGCGATGTCCGTCCGGCTCGCGCCGATGTAGCGCGCTTTCTGCTCCGGCGACTCGTACAGATACGTCGTAATGTGCTGTGTCGCGGGAACGCCGAGCGTACGCGTGATCAGGCCATCGTAGTATTCTTGCAGATCCGCCAGTTCCTGCGCACGTTCCCGCGAGAGGGTCGCCGAGGGATAGACCATCTCCGCGTGCGCCGTCCGGATGTGCCCGCCCAGCCGATCACGGATGAACTCGTCCGACGAGGAGAATCCGATCCGGTCACTCATGACGATCACCACGATGAGCATCGGCGTGAAAGCCGCAAGCAAAAGCAGGTCAATGCGCCACACCGGTCGCGCCGCGAGCGCGGAGGGCTCCGGTTCCGAGTGCCGCATCTTCCACCGGCGGATCGTGTCCCCGAGCGCCAGAAGCACGATGGTCGCCGCGAGGATCACCAGCCGATACGAGAAGAGACGGCCGGCAATGGGAATGGAGTCGTCGTAGGTGAACCCCGGGAAATAGCCGACGACCGGATTGAACGCGAAGATCTGCGGACGGAGCATCGTGACTACGACGATCTGCGCCAGTACGGCGACGAAGGCGATCAGAAAGAGTGTCCGCCGCCAGCGATCGCTCACTGCCGCCACGACAGCGGCGATCCCGAGCGCAAACAGTCCCCCGCCCGGTGTGATCACTGCATACAGCCGCAAGCCGTCCGTGAGCGAACAGTTGCGCACGAGCAAGGCGTTCGCGAGCATCATCAGGAAGGGTACCAGCGCCAGCACCATCGTGGCGAGCGCACTCCGACCGGCAAGCGACCAGTACGCCCGGCCGTCCGCGGGGGGAGTACGCTTCCACCACGCCAGCAGGAGCAGACCGGACGAAAGCCCGAGCGGGATCGTGACCAGGGTGGAGAACTCGAATCCGAGGTAGTTCAGCAGCGGAATGCGCGTGCAGACAAGCGAGAAGAGTGCGAGCGCCAGGACACCGGTGCGGAACGGACGGTCAGGAAGGATCGACAGAGGCATGATTCATACGGCGCAGATCCGGGCGGGCGGTGCCGGGCAGTCGGCGATCGGCCGGAGGGATCAGAATTCCTCTCCGGGTTCGCGGCGGATATCGGCGCCGAGGGCCTGCAGTTTTGTCTCGACATGCTCATAGCCGCGGTCGAGATGGTATACGCGCAGCACTTCGGTCGTGCCTTCGGCGACCAGGCCGGCAAGGATCAGCGACGCGCTCGCCCGAAGGTCGGTGGACATGACTTTGGCGCCGACAAGGCGATCGACACCCATGACGGTGGCGATATTCTCTTTGACCGTGATATTGGCGCCGAGCCGAACGAGCTCGGGCACATGCATGAACCGGTCGAAGTAGATCGTATCGGTGATGACGCTGGTACCGTGCGCACGCGCCATCAGGGCGATCCATTGCGCCTGCATATCCGTGGGAAATCCCGGATAGATTGCCGTGGTGGCGTTCACCGGCCGGATCTGCTCCGGCGCTTCGATCTCGATCCAGTCAGGGCCGGTGCGAATCGTCGCTCCCGCGTCTTCCAGCTTGACGATGATCGAGCCGACATGATTCGGCGTGCACCGTTCAAGACGGACGCCCTTCCCTTTCGTGCCGGTCAATGCCGCAGCAACCAGAAAAGTACCGGTCTCGATGCGATCGGGGATGGTGGCAATGTCGGCCGGATGCAGCTCGTCCACCCCTTCGATCTCGATCCGGCCGGTACCGACGCCCTGAATGCGGGCGCCCATGCGAACGAGGAATTCGGAAAGCTGAACGATCTCCGGCTCCTGAGCGGCATTCTCGATGAGAGTCGTGCCGTTGGCCAGCACCGCCGCCATCATCACGTTGCCCGTGGCGCCGACGCTGGAGACATCGAACAAAATGCGCGCGCCGTGCAGACGTTTCGCACGGGCCACGATGTAGCCGGCTTCCAGCTGAATGTCGGCGCCCAGTTTCCGGATGCCTTCGATGTGCAGATTCACGGGGCGGGGGCCCCACGCACATCCGCCCGGGAGCGACACGCGCGCCTCGCCGAACCGGGACACGAGCGGACCCAGCACATACACCGACGCGCGCATCTTCTTCACGTGCTCGTACGGCGCCTCGTGGGAAGAGACCGTCGTGGAGTCCACACTCAGCGTGTGATCATCATGCGTGATGCGAAGTCCCATCGATTCCAGCAGCCGGCTCATGGTCACCACGTCGCGCAGCAGCGGCGTGTTGCCGAACCGGTACCGGCCCGGTGCAAGCAGCGCGGCCGGCATCAGGGCGAGCGAGGCATTCTTCGCGCCGCTGATCGCGACTGTTCCGCCGAGCGGTTTCCCGCCGCGAATGAGGAACTTATCCACGTGATGCTCCCGGAATCATGATATTGCGTTGGCGTGCGCTGGCAATATACTCGTTCGAAGAGTGAAAGGCAAAACCCCGTCCGGGGGACACCGCTTGAGCCTCGGATCCTTTTTTCGTACACTGGGAACGCCGTCGAGCCGTTATGGGAGGAAGGTCGATGGCGGCGTTGACGGGGGCGTGACGATCACATCGGGTGATCGTTCACGTTCGGATTCGTTGCTTCGTCTGTACCGTTGCGCGTGCATCATCCTCCCCGGCGTCCCCATGGAAGCGAACAATCAAACGATCCTGATCACCGGTTCCACCGACGGCATCGGCAAGCAGACCGCACTCGACATTGCCCGGGCGGGCGCCTCAGTCATCATTCACGGACGGAATCATGAACGTGTGAAGGCGACGGCGACCGAAATCCGGCAGGCGGCACCGCGCGCCGTCGTCGACAGCGTCACCGCCGATCTCTCGACGCTCGCGAGTGTACGGAACATGGCGCATCTGATCCGGGAGCGCTTTCCGCGACTGACCGTGCTGGTCCACAACGCGGGCGTATACATGACCGAGCGCATGCTGACGCCGGACGGGTTCGAAACCATGTTCGCGGTGAATCATCTCGCGCCATTCTATCTCACGCATCTGCTGCAAGACCTCCTGATCGCCAGCGCCCCCGCCCGCGTGGTTGTCGTGAGTTCCGTCGCCCACACGCGGGCCCGGCTCGACTTCGGGAATCTCCAGGGAGAGAAGCGCTTCGACCCGTACGATACCTACGCCCTCTCCAAACTGGCGAACGTGCTGTTCAGCAATGAACTGGCGCTTCGGCTCCGATCCAACAACGTCACATCGAATTGCCTCCACCCCGGTGTGGTCGCCACGAAGCTCCTGCGTGCGGGATTCAGCATGTCCGGCGCCGGCGTAGAAGAGGGGGCGCAAACCTCCGTGTACCTGGCGCTTTCCCCGGAAGTGGAAGGGATGACCGGGAAGTACTTCGTGCGCAAACAACCCGTCGCCCCCGCCCCCATCACGCTTGACAGCCACGTGCGCAAGGAGTTTTGGGAAGCGACCGAGCACCTGCTCGGTATTCCCTCTTCGCTGTTCTGAGCGCCCGTGTGACGGGCATCGCATCCCTTCCAGGCAATAGTTGCGTACATTGGTCCAGTTGTTCCCGCCTGTGCCGTTGGTGGAGAGGAGGCTCGCGGGAGGCATACCCCACAATCGTACCCATTTTCACGAACGGAGGCAGTGATCATGAGACGACTATTCCTACCACTGTACGTTGCGCTGTTCATTCCCGTCATCCTTCCTGCCCAGAACACGCAGGTCACCGATGTTCGGGGTCAACTGTCCCTGGATCCGCCCGTGCTGAATATCCGCAACGGTGTCGCCCGGATCACCCATGGGACCAACTTCTACTTCTATACATTTCCCTCGAGTGGCCCGGCCGCCCCGATCACAAATCCCGTCAAGCCCGACTCCAATGCGTGGGGTCCGATCACCGTTTCAATGATCGGCGACGATGCAGGGACGGGCATTGCGTACATCGACTACGTCCCGTCGCGCACGGGTTACGACGTCCGGTGGACGACAAGCACGGACGGTGGAGCCCATTGGACCATACCCTCGCTGATCGGCGGTGCAGCCGACGGTTCCACCATCACGCTCTACCCCGACAACCTGATTCTGGCGTCCAGCGCAAAGGGCAACCGCTACTGCATCTGGCGCAACCAGGCCGACACGAACCGCATGTCGATGGCCTTTCCGAACGGCCCGTTCGGACCGTTTCTGAGCAAGCGGCTGCCGATCGGAGATACGACGAACAGCGCGTCCGTCGTCTCCCTCGCGACACGCACCGTGAGCGGGACCGACAACCTGTTCCTCGTCTTCAGCACGGACTCGTCGCTGTATTTCATCCGTTCAACCGATGAAGGACAGACATTCAGCTCGCCGGTGCCGATCGCGACGTACGGCGGCATCATGGGCTATTTCTCGGTCAGCTCGCTCCTGTCATCTGCCACGGGGCAACTGTACGCCGCCTACAGTTACTGGTCCATGGCTTCACACCAGCCCGGCGTGGAGCCGAACAGCGCCATGGGTACCGTCCTTATCACCTCCACGAACGACGGATCCTCGTGGAATCTCGTCGACACGCTGTTCCACGACATGGGGGGGATGTATTCGCTTCAGCTCACGCCAGGAGGCACGCTGGTGATGACCCAGGCGGAATCATCCAATGTGTATTTGCGCTCGAGCCTCAACGGCAAGGACTGGTCAGCACGGATCCGCGTGAACCCCATGGAGGGAACGGCAACGGGGAAGTACAATTTCGGCTTCTCGCTGGCCATCGTTGATGACGGGCATGCCGGGGTGGCGTGGATAGACACATCGACCGGGTACGACGAGATCCATTACCGGCTGATGGGAATTCCTGCGGCGCCGGTGACCGGCGTATCCGAAACGCCTGCCGCGCTTCCGGCGGGCATCGTACTCCACCCCGCCTATCCGAACCCGTTCAATCCCGCGACGACCATCCGGTACACGATCGCGTCGACGGCATCAATCTCGCTCACGGTGTATGATCTGCTTGGTCGCGAGATCGCCACGCTGGCGGAGGGCGTGCACGCCGCCGGGACGTACGCCGTCACGTGGAATCCTGCGTCTGCCGCAAGCGGAGTGTACTATTGCCGCCTGCAGTCCGGCGCACGGGCCGCGCAGCAAAAGCTCATCCTCATGCGATGACTGCGGCGCAAAGAAACGAGCGAACGCCGGCCTTCTGTGCCGGCGTTCGCGTATCCAGTTGTCTTTCCTTGGAAAATTATCTACCATGCGAACGAAATCGTACCCGCCCCGATCTCCGGGAGGGAATGATCTGCACTGACACGACAGGTACGCGCACACCATGCCAGTTCATGTGATCGTCGGAGCCCAGTGGGGCGATGAAGGCAAAGGCAAGATCGTCGACCACCTGAGCGGGAACGTCGATATCGTTGCGCGGTACCAGGGGGGCGCCAACGCCGGCCACACCGTGGTCCTCCCGGGCCAGAAAGGCGCTCCCGCCAGAGAATTCGTCCTCCACCTCATCCCCTCCGGCATTTTTCACCGTCACGTCACTTGCGTGATTGGCAACGGCGTGGTCCTCGACCCGATCGCGCTCATGTCCGAGATTGCGCAGCTCGAATCGGTCGACGTGCGCGTCAGCGGGCGGCTGCTCATCAGCCACAACGCGCATCTGATCATGCCGTACCACAAGCTGCTCGATTCGGCGCGCGAGCAAGGCGATCAGCGGATCGGCACGACGGGCCGCGGCATCGGACCCGCCTATATCGACAAGTACATGCGCACCGGCATCCGCGTCGTCGACCTGCTGAACCGGGATGTGCTGTGCGCCAAGCTGAAGCGCACGATCGAAGCGAACAACGAGCTGCTGACGAAACTGTATCATTCGAAAACGCTCGATGTCGACGCAATCATCAACGAGTATCAGGAATTCGACAAAAAGATCGATCCCTACGTCACCGACACGTCCCGCTATCTGAACGCGGCGCTGGCGAAGGGAAAGCGGATCCTCGCCGAAGGCGCACAGGGCGCCCTGCTCGACGTGGACCACGGCACGTATCCGTACGTCACCTCCAGCAGTCCGACCAGCGGGGGTGCGTGCACGGGGCTGGGCATCCCTCCCACCGCCATCACGTCGGTCATCGGGATCGTCAAGGCGTACTCCACGCGGGTCGGCAACGGCCCCTTCCCGACCGAACTGAAGGATGCGACGGGCGACCGGCTGCGGGAGATCGGCGGCGAATACGGCGCCACAACCGGCCGGCCCCGGCGATGCGGCTGGCTGGATCTCGTGAGCCTTCGCTACTCGGTGCAGGTGAACGGCATTCGCTCCATCGCCATCACCAAGCTGGATGTGCTCGATTCGTTCGAGGAGATCCGCGTCTGCGTCGGGTACCGCACCGGGACCAAGCTGCGCACATACTTCCCGACCGATGTCCCGACGCTCGAGACGGTCGTACCGGAATACCGCACCTTCCGCGGCTGGAACACCCCCACGTCGGACGTCCGTTCGTACCGCAAGCTTCCGCCCCGCGCCCGGACGTACATCGAAGCGATCCGGCGTCTGCTGGGAACGAATATCTCCATGGTCTCCGTCGGAGCACGACGGGACCAGACCCTCCTGGTGTCCTGACCTATCGCATGATCACGTCGGCGGCCACCGGCTCGCTGCCCGCTTCCGGCAAGCTCAAGATCTTCCTCCTGGTGCTGGCATTCGTCATCATCGGGGGGACGCTGTGGTACACGCACGACATCGTGCAGCATCTCGAGCAGCGGGAAAAGGAAATCGCCGGCCTCTACGCCAAATCCCTCCAGTACATTGCCAACGCCAGAGCCGGAGAAGGCGACTACAACTTCGTTTTTTCCGAGATCATCAATACGATCGACTTCCCGATCGTGATGACCGATCCGCGCAACGAGCCGATCGAGCCGTTTCACTCCTACATCAAGAATGTGGATCTCGACTCCACGCTGAGCATCGAGACGCAACGGACCCGGCTTCGGACAATGGTGCAGGAGATGGATCTTGCCCACCCCCCCATCAAGGTCGCGTACCAGGACTCGATCATTCTCAGCTATGTCCATTACGGCGAATCGACCCTCGTGACGAACCTGCGATGGCTGCCGTACATCGAGCTGGCGGTGGCGGGATTGTTCGTACTCATCGCGTACATCAGCTTCAGCTACATCAAGCGGAGCGAGCAGAGCAACATTTGGGTCGGGATGGCCCGTGAAACGGCGCACCAGCTGGGCACACCGATCTCCAGCATGCTGGGCTGGGTGGAGCTGCTGAAAGACCAGAACGAGGACGATCCGGCGGCTCTGGAAACGCTCGCCGACATGGAGAACGATCTGCACCGTCTGCAGAAGATTGCCGACCGATTCTCCAAGATCGGCTCCAAGCCCGATCTGCACGAGGAATCCCTGCAGGACGTCATCGCCAGAGTGGTCGAGTACTTCGGTCGCCGCATCCCGCACACCGGCAAGAAGGTGCACTTGCTGGTCGAGCCGGGTCCGTCCGTGACCGCGCGCATCAACCGGGAGTTGTTCGAGTGGGTGCTCGAAAATCTGACGAAGAACGCACTGGACGCGATCGAATCGGGAGAAGGAAAGATTCTGTACGCGCTGAGCGAACACGGCGGGTTCGTCTTCGTGGATGTGTCGGACACCGGCAAGGGGATCGACCTGAAGTTCCGGAATGATGTGTTCCGTCCCGGCTTTTCCACGAAGAAGCGCGGATGGGGGCTCGGCTTGAGTCTGTCCAAGCGCATCATCGAATCGTACCATCGCGGCAAGCTCTTTCTGAAAGAGAGCAAGCCCGGCTTCAAAACGACATTCCGCATCAAGCTGAGAAAGTGACCATCTCTTCCCTTCGATTGCCGCACCCTGCGCCGTTGTGCCGGCTTGCCTGCTTCGCCTTCCTCCTCGCCGCACCCGTCCGGCTGTTCTCGCAGAATCCCGTCGAGGACGATCTCTTCGGTCATGTCGTGGCACTCGAAGGGAAATCCGCCGCAGAGCGCGGCGCCTACGTCGAGCAGACGCTCAAGTCGTACGGCACAGGATACATGACCGCGCCGTTTCACACGGTCTTCATCGGCCGCGGAGACACGCTCCCCGTGAGCGGGACGAATATCGTCGCGCACTTCGGGCATGGCTTCCGCCGCATCGTCGTCGGCGCACACTACGACATCTTCCCCGGTTCGCCGGGCGCGAACGATAACGCCAGCGGCGTCGCCGTGGCGCTGGAGCTGGTCCACCGTCTGGCGGCGCTTGACTGGCACTGCGGCATCGACGTGTGCTTCTTCGACCAGGAAGAGGTCGATCAGGTCGGATCGGCCCAGTACGTCAAACGATTTGCGGGACCGGCCGGATTTGTGACCATGATCGATGTGGACGTGGTGGGACGCGGCGAAGAGCTGTACGTCGGCCCGAGGGACGAGAACGGCGGACCACCGGTGCTCAAAGCGTTCCGGGAGGCCGCGGCGACGATCGGCGTTCCGCTCGTGGAAGGATGGGAATATCCGCCGTCCGATTTCCTCTCGTTCATAAACGCAGATCTGCCGGCGGTGGGAATGGCCATCGTCCCGAAGGGGGACGGCGAACGGCTCAGCGCCTTCACCCGGAACCAGGGGATCGCGGATCCGAACGACGCGCCGACGATCCTGTCCATCATCCACACGCCCGCCGATCGGTCGATGCTCATCGAACCGGAAGCGCTCAAGCGGGCATTCGACATTCTCAGCACCGTGCTGCGGACACTCGACCGGCAGGAGTAGGTTCCCGGCTTCTCATCCCCTTTCGTCACGGTACAAAACAAAGGACGACCCGTCGGGCCGTCCTTTGCATTTCCGGTGCCGCCCAGGATCACATCGACTGCGGCGGCTCGGCGACCGGCGGCTTCCTGCGCCCCCAGATGCCGTAACCGATCAGTCCTCCCAGCATCGCGAAGATCGGATAGAGAATCAGCGCGAACACGAGACCGCGCAGCACGCCGCCGATCGTGCGTGATTCGGCGAACGACATGCGAAGCTGATTGCGAAGCTCGTCGAACGATTCAGGCGGAACGCCTCCGGACTGCTCCATGCGGTGCAGAAATTTCTCCATGAAGTTCATGACCAGCTGTTCTTCGACGGAGCCGAACAGCACGGTCAGCATCGCACTCAGCATGGTGGACGCAAGCGCCCCCACGATCCCCGCCATGATCCCGATGATCAGCGCATCCGACGATTCCAACGGAGGCATTTCGGGAGTGAATTCCTGCCGGTACAAATGCAGCGTCAGCATGCCGCCCAGTACGATACCGGCACAGCAGCAGCAATTAAGAAGATTGAGACCCGGAAGGCCGGAAACGGCCCCGATGACAAGTCCGCCGATCAGGGCGGACCGGAACTTGCTCGGTTTCTCAAACATACGGAGTGTCTCCTGCAGGGGGATGCGCGGTTCGAAGCCGTCCGCGACGAAGTTGATCGATGGCTTCCAGAAGTACAGGCAGAACGATCCACGGCAGGACAACGCCCAACGCCGAACCCGTGATCGCCCGCGTCAGCGATGAGCTGGCATGAACGCCCAGCGTGTTCAGCACGACATCCAGGAGCATCAGACCTGCCGCGATGAACAGCAGGCCCCGACGCGGCCGCGCCGGCACACGCCGCGGGATCAGCATCCAGACCAGCGTGCCGACCGTGAAGCTCACGTAGATGCTCGTGCATCGGGCGCACACGCCGAACTTCGCGCCCGCGATGTGCCACGAGTGATTGTCGATCTGGTGACAAACGCGCCCGTAGAATTCGTAGACCACCGCGGATGTCCCCGGATCGCCGGCCCGCTCCAGCAACGGCGCAGCGAAGATCCCGGCGCACCAGGCAACGCACAGAAGGATGATGATGATCTCGACAGTCGCGCGGTTGGTCATCGTTCGTGCGCCCATATTCGGAACAAATGGCCTCTTAGTCAAGATGCGCTGCCTTGCTTTTCCCTGTGGTTAGCGATATATTTGAGCGCACCGACCGATACTCCAACACGCATGACCAAAACGCTCGACATCAAACAGAACTTTCTCGGCATCGAGAAAGAGCACTCCTCGTTCAACCACTCCCGCATCGCCATCGTGTCCGCTCCGTACGAGCATACGGTGAGTTACGGCGGGGGCACGGCGAAGGGACCGCAGGCCATTCTCAAGGCGTCGCAGTACGTGGAGCTGTTCGATGAAGAAACCAAGCGCGAGATTTACAAAGAGCACGGGATCGCCACCATGGCACCGCTCGCGCTGGCAGGGAAGAAGGACGAAGCGGCGCTGCAACTGATCTTTGACAGTGTCTCCGAGCTGATCGGCGAGCAGAAGTTCGTGGTCACGTTGGGCGGCGAGCATACGATCTCCTCGGCGACCATCGCCGCGCATGCGCGCAAGTATGCCGATCTCTCCGTCCTCCAGTTCGACGCGCACTCCGACCTCCGGACCGAGTATCAGGACAACAAATACAGTCACGCCTCCGTCATGGCACGGGTGTGCGAGTTCCTCGACCCCCAGCGGCTGGTACAGGTGGGCATCCGCGCACAGTGTCGCGAGGAAGCGGAATTTATCCGCGACCGCGGCGTCCACACATTCTACGCCCACGACATCCGCAACGGCACGCATACGCGCGTGCTGAAGTTCTGGGACGACTACGTCGCCGATGCGCTGACCGACAACGTCTACATTTCCTTTGACGTGGACGCGTTCGACCCGTCCATGATGCCGGCAACCGGCACGCCGGAGCCCAACGGCCTGCTCTGGCAGGAAACGCTCAACTGCATCCGAAAGGTCGCGCGGAAGCACCGCATCGTGGGATTTGACGTTGTGGAACTCGCGCCGATGAAGGACCTCCACCATCCGGATCTCACCACCGCGAAACTGGTCTCCAAGATCCTCAATTACGCCCTGTAGGAACCTATGCAGGAATACCTCGACCTCGTCCGGCGCGTGCTGGAGCATGGAAATCTGAAGAAGAACCGAACCGGCGTCGACACGCTCTCCTGCTTCGCCGAGCACTATACCGTCGATCTGCGCGACGGCTTCCCGCTGCTGACCACCAAGAAAGTGAACTTCAACGCCGTCCTCCACGAAGTCCTGTGGTATCTGTCCGGCGAGGATCATATCCGCAACCTCCGGAAACACACCAGAATCTGGGACGCCTGGGCGGACGAGAATGGAAATCTGGAGACGGCATACGGCCGGTACTGGCGGCGCTTTCCCAGCGCGCAGATCAATCCAGCGACGGGAAAGTATGAAGTGAAAGAGGTCGACCAGATCGCCGCGGTGATCCGCACGCTGAAGACGAATCCGAACTCGCGCCGCATGATCATCTCCGCGTGGGAGCCGGGCAACGCCCTGTCCAGCAAGCTGCCCCCCTGCCACTATACGTTCGCGTTCAACGTGCAGGGCAACCGCCTGAACTGTCATCTCACGCAGCGCTCAGGCGATATCGCCATCGGGATTCCGTTCAACATCGCGGCGTATTCGCTGCTGACCATGGCGATCGCGCAGGAAACGGGATTTCAACCGGGACACTTCAGCCACACCATCATTGACGCGCACATCTACGTGAACCACCTCGACGGCCTGAAGCAGCAGTTGCAGCGCACGCCGAAGCGGCGTCCGGAATTGCGCATCACCGCAAAGCCGCTGGATGAGCTGCAATTCGAGGACTTCGAGCTGGTCGGATACGAGTGCGACGAACCGATCCGGTTCGAGGTAGCGGTGTGAAGCTCATCCTCATCGCCGCCCTCTCCCCGCACCGCGTCATCGGCCGCGGCGGCACCATCCCCTGGCATCTCTCCGATGATCTCAAGCGCTTCAAGCGACTCACCATGGGACATACCGTCCTGATGGGCCGCGCCACATACGATTCGATCGGCAAGCCGCTCCCCCGGCGCCGGAATGTCGTGCTGACCTCACACCCGCTCGACGGCGTGGAGACGTACGGATCGCTGGACGAGGCGCTGGCGAATCTCACGGATCAGGAAAAAGTCTTTGTGATCGGCGGGGGGATGCTCTATGCGCAGACGCTCGGTCTGGCGGATGAGCTGCTGCTGACGCGGGTGGAGCAGGACGTGGAGGGCGACGTGTACTTTCCCCCCTTCGAACATCTGATCGGACCGACCTTCATTCTCGTGCAGCGGGAATCCCATCCCGGCTACACGTTCGAGGACTACCGGCGCATGCCGCCGGGTCAGTGAATTCCCTTCGCCAGGCCTCCGTCCACCAGGAGGCTCTCGCCATTGATGTAGCTCGCCTGCTCGGACGCCAGGAACGCCGCCACGTCGCCGATCTCTTCGGGCCGACCGAGGCGGCCGGCGGGGATCGCCCGGGCACTGTCTGTCAGATATTCTTCGAAGCTCATGTGCCGGTCCGCCGCGCGGGCGCGGCTGAGCTCCTCCTGCCGCTTCGTCAGCACATTGCCCGGACAAATGGCGTTGACCGTGATGTTGTCCTTGGCGTACTGGGTCGCGAGGATCCGCGTGAGACCGAGAATGCCCGGACGGATGGCAGAGGACAGCAGAAGCTCCGGAATCGGTTGCTTGGCAGAGATCGAAACGATGGTGATGATGCGGCCCCAGTGCTGCGCGACCATCCGGGGCAGCACTTCGCGTGTGAGACGCACGGTGCTCATCAGAGTGAGCTGGTGCGCCTTCTCCCAGTCCGCATCGGAAAGATCCATCAATCCGCCGGCCGGAGGGCCGCCGGCATTGTTGACGAGCACGTGAACAGTCCCCAGCCGCTTGACCGTCTCAGCGACCATGCGACGGATATCCCCGGCGTTCGTAACGTCGGCCACCATCGGAAGAACTTCCGCGCCGGTGTCCGTCGCGATCTCCCGTGCCGCGGCCGCAATCTCCTGCTCCCGGCGTGAGCACACCACCACCCGAGCACCTTCACGGGCAAGCGAGAGCGCAGCGGCTTTGCCGAGGCCCTGGCTCGCCGCCGCGACGAGCGCGATCTTCCCGTTGAGTCCGAAGTTCATCGATCAACCTCCTGCATGGATCATTGCGGTCAGCCCGACGCGGATCATCATGACCGCGATCGCCGCCATGAACAGTCCCGCCACCTTCGCCGTCGCTTTGGCGCCTGCATCGCCCATCAGCCGGATGACGACATCCGACTTGCGGAACACCAGCCAGACGATGAACAGATTCGCGAGCAGTGCGACGAGCGTGGGAAGATATCCGTAGGCATCAACCAGGATCAGGATTGTCGTCAAGGCGGCCGGTCCGATGATCAGTGGGATGCCGATGGGCACAACGCCGACCTTGGTCTCCGGATTCCGGCGGCTTTCGGACGAGAAGATGAGGTCATCGACCGCAAGTACCAGCAGGACGATTCCGCCGCCGACCCGGAAGTCATTCTCGGTGATCCCCATGAAGTCGAACACAAGGCGACCGCCCACCAGAAACAGCAGGGAGACGGCCAGTGCGGTGAGCGTGGCTTCGCTGATCAGTTTGTTCTTCTCGCGCGGACCCATTCCTTCGGTCATGGACAGGAACAGCGGCACCACGCCCAGGACGTCGATGGCGACGAACAACGGAATGAACGTCAGCAGGAAGGCATTGCCGGTGAATGACATGCGGAAAAACTCTCCCGGTCAGCGCTGAAGAACGGGCCGGCGGCGCTAGGAGCCCAGGAGCGACGGGTCGCGCTCTTCCAGGCGCTTCCGGATGGCGCGGATGATGTCCTCGACGTCCATGTCACTGCGGACGCCGCACGCCCGTACGGTTTCGTCCAGGGTCCCCTTGCGGTCCTGAAGCCAGGCCCAGAGGCAGAATCCCAACCGGTTGCGGTCGTTCGGCTCGCGGGTGGGAATATCAGCGACGATGCTGTATGCGAGATTCTCCAGCGTTTCGGCCGGAGCATGCTTTACGGAGACAGGGGCTTTCGTGCTCATAGGGTCAATTCTTCACTGATGAGGATGCCTGGATTTCTTTGCCAATATATCAGGATTTTCGGCGAGAGCCAACCCCCTGCGGCCGCGATCCGATCGGCAGCCCTTTCACCACCACGAGAGTGATATCGTCGGTCGGCTCTGACGCGCCGCGAAACGCATCGACCCGGGCAAGCACGGCGTTCTGGATCCGCCTGGCGCTCTGATCCCGGCGCGATCGCACAAGCTGGAGAACGGCCGATTCCCCCAGTTCCGCATTCTGTTCGTTCATCACTTCCGTCACACCATCGGTATAAAACACGAAGAGGGTGTCCGGCCGCATCGGCACGCGCACTTCTTCGATCTGCTTTTCAAAGACCGGTCCGCGTTCGAGCCCCAGCGCAATGCCGCTGGCATCGAGCGGCTTCAATGCGGCACCGCGGCCGACGAGCGCCTTCGTGTGGCCCGCACGGCACAGGATTACCTGCCGCTTCTTCATGTCGAACAGCGCGAGGATCATCGTAATGAATGACCGGCGGTCGATGCCTTCGAAGATCCGGCGGTTGATGTGTACCAGCATATCCTTGGGGGACCGGTACATGTGCGCCGCCAGTTGCACCATGCCCTGGATCTTCGACATGTATAGCGCCGCGGACATTCCTTTGCCCGAGACGTCGCCGATTACCACCAGCAGCCGGTCCTGCGGGAGAGGGATGAAATCATAATAGTCCCCTCCGACTGACAGCGCCGGGATCGAGATCCCCGCAACATCGAGTCCCCGGATCTGCGGATCGCCTTTCGGCAGCAGCCCCTTCTGGATCTCGCGGGCGAGGCTGAGTTCCTCGCGGATCCGGTCCTTTTCCCGTTCGGATTTCATGAGCCGCGCGTTCTCGATGGCGCTGGCGGCTTGCGCCGCGACTGTCGAAAGGAGATTCAGACCCTCCTGGGAGTAGAGACTGCCGGACAGTTTTGGTCCGACGTTGATGAATCCCACGAGCCGATCCTTCAGAAACATGGGCACCGTCAGCACGACACCGGCTCTGGCGAGCCGCTGACGTTCCTCCGCGCTCAGCTCGAGCGATTCCCATCCTTCCTGCACGGAGTGCAGGTCCAGCGGCCGACGGGCACGCTGCAGCAAAGCCCGCAGCGAATTCTCTCCGTCCGCAAAGGCGCAGTCAGCCGGATCGATGCCGCGCGCGACGCACTCGCCGGTTTCCCCGTCCGCGCAGGTGATCACCGCGAGCCGGTCGATGTGCATCGTCTCGGCGATCCGCGCGACCAGAGCATCGAGGATCTGTCGCGGATCGATGAGGCGGGGCAGTTGCTCGGACAGTTCAAGGAGCGCCTTCTGGTAATCATATTGCTCCCGGTAGAATGTCCGGTCGATGCTGCCTTTCAGCCGCTCTTTGATCGGTTCAAATGCGATCGCGATGATCATGAGCGCGACCAGGTCGAAGACGTGGTCCTCCCGGACGCCGGTGAGCGAGCCGAGCAGATTGCCGACGCCGGAAACCACCAGAAGGTAGATCGCCGCCAGAGACGCCGTCAGTGCTCCGTACGTCAGCGTCCGGCGGACGAGCAGATCCACATCCATCAGTCCGTACCGGAAGATCGCGTAGCCGAAGGTCATCGGTACGACGACGAGGACCATCACCGGCAGGATCAGCGTCGGATTGAGAAAGACCGCGAACGGATTGACCGCGGAGACCACAAGGGCATAGACGGACGTCACGATGCCCAGCGCCACGCCGATGAGCACAGGCCGCAGGGCGCGACGCCGCTCCCGGTCAACGCGGGTCACGTAGCTCGCAATGAAGATGAGCAGGCCGGTCAGGTAGAATCCGTACCGAACATAAAACAGGATGTTGGCTGCCTGGCGGGCCAGTTCCACCCACACGGAAAGCATGAAGACCAGCGCGATCAGAATGCTGGCCGTGTAGAGGGTGGCCGTAAACCATTGGCGGTCGAACAGCGGCCGGCGGACGGGGAACAGCAGATAGAACCGGATGAATGCCGGCAGTGCACCCGCGGTCGCGACGAGAAAGGCGATAGCGATGAGCCATGTACGCCAGGTGGGATCCGCGCCGGGGTCGAGGCTCAGCTGCGCGAGCCCGAACAGCAGCATGGTCCACACGCTGTACCGGGCGAACATGCGCTGGAGCTGCCCCTGCGGCTTCACCATAATCACCACGAGACCGACGATGAGAAATCCCAGACCGTAAAGAAGCTGGGCGATGTAGAACAACGGCAGCGAGCGGAGGATAAGGATGGGTTTGGTCATCCGCACGCCGCTGCGTTCGATCTCGTAGGCCGTCACCGTGCCCGCGCGGTGATTGATCATCAGCTGGGCTTCCCGGGAGGTGTGGAACGGCTCGCCGTCGATCCGGACAAGCACATCGCCGTCCTTCAGACCGGCTTTGTCCGCAACACCGCCGGGGACGATCTCGGTCACCAGGACGCGCGAATATCCTGTGTCGGTCCATCGGCATTGATCGTTGCCGACCACGCGCTCCACGATGTTCACGTAGGCGTTCATCCCGCAGATCACGACGATCGCGGCAGTCGCCAGCAGATAGCGGCTCCGGATCCATCGGGGAGACGTCCATCGGTGAAGGAGCGACGAGAACCGGTTTTCAGTCATGCCATCCCCTTCGGAAGTGTTTCCACATCTCTTCTCAACTTCGACTCAGGTCACCGGGTTGCGCGGCTGCGTCGCCTAAATACCCGGCAGCGGGTATCCGATGCTGAAATAGGCAACGAACGGCCCGAGGCTCGTCGGATGGTTGAGCAGATCCTTCCGGAGGAAGAAGCTGCGACCGATCGAGAACTCCGCCGGACCGATCGGGGTGTCGAACCCGAGGGTCAGGCCGAGCCCGTGCCGCAGGTCGACCAGCCGGATCTCCTCCGGCTTGAGCCAGATCGCGCCGATATCGTAGCGAAGCTTCAGATACGTGTCGAAGAGTATCCTGACCGGAAGCTGATACTGATATTCCAGACTCCCTTTCAGTAATTGGCGGCCTCGGAAATCGTCTTCATGGAGTCCGAAGAACGAGTGCTGTCCGCCAAGCGAAAACTGCTCTGTCAGCGGCAGTGATTCGTCGGCCACCCCGAGCTCGAAGCGCGGATGGATCGTGTGCCGGCGGGCGATCGGCTGATAGGCGTCATACGAGAAATACATCTTCGTGAATCCCACCGCTTCGATGAACTTCACGAGGGCGGATTCATAGAAGAACTGCATCGCGATGCCCTGCGTAGGAAACGGGTACTTGTCCTGCGTGTCCAACGCCGTACCGATACGCATGGAGGAAATGCTGTACGACTGATTCACGATGGGTGTGTTGAAGATATTGAACTCCTCGTGGTTCTCGAGCCGTCCGGCAATGGTGACGCTGCCCAGACGTTCCAGCTGCGTCCCGAAACTGAAGACGCCCCCTTTCACGGTCTCCCGGTATTCCCCCGTCCGTTCACGGTCAAAATGATACGGATCGTTCGACGGCACGTCGCTGTACGCGTTCACATCCCGCACGAGCGAATAGCCCTTCAGATCGAAGGTGAGATAGGAATTGAAGATCCGGGTCGCTTTCGCCTCCGTGATGTAGCTTTGATTCCGTGATCCGCCGCCGGCATACAGGCCGATCTCGGCACCGACGCCGAGGAAGTTCTCGTCCCGTACGTCGATCGACGGCTGAATATTGCGGTCGTTATCGATGCGCAGGCCGAAGCGGATCAGCTCCGTGTTGCGCTCCCGGGCATTGATGACCGTCACGGTTCGGTCGCGGTCAGCTCCTTCGTGCCGCACCGACACCAGCACCTGCTCGAACAGGTTCGTGCCGTTGAGATTCGCGATCCCTTCCGCGACGTGCGCGACGTTGAAGACATCCCCGTCCTTCCACGGCAGTTCGCGCCAGATGATCCAGTCCCGCGTGCGCACGGTTCCCTGGATCTCGGATTTCGCGATCACCCCCTCATCGACAGTCACCGTGGCGATCCCTGTCGTCGAATCAAACTTCGCGCCCCGAATCCGCGCCATCGAGTAGCCTCCGTCCCGGTACAGGCCGAGGACCTCCTCCAGATCCCGCTCGAACGACCGGATGTTCACCGGCTCACCGATGACGCCGTGAAAGCGCGACAGCACCGTATCCCGCGGGATGAGGCGCGTACCCTCCACATGCACGCCCCGCAACACCGGAAATCGTTCCCCCGAGATCAGCACATCGGTCGTGTCACCGTCCACCCGGAGCGAGGCCGCCAGATCATGCAACTCCCCCTCGGCGTACACGCGCGCCAACAGCTCCGCGACCGTCGCGCCATCCACGGTCGCGCTGTCGACCCAGCGCCCGGTACGATGCACCAGCCCGCTGTCCGACGGAGGGGGCAACCAGCGAACCCGCGGATGGGGATAGGTGCCCGGCGAGAGCGGACGGTAGAGGGCAATCGTCTTCGCCGTGATGATCTCCTGCAGCCGGCTGACGGAGGATTCAGCGGCTTCCCGTCCCCCGGCCATCATCGAATCGAGACCCGTGAAGTCGGACGAAAGGTGTTCGCCGATCGCCGGCGTGATGACCAGATCCGCTTCACTCCGGGAAATGCGATTGGCCTCCTGCATCATGATCGTCGTGATCTGATCCGCGACCTCCCACGGGGCGTTGAGCATCTCTTTCGGCCGGAGCGGGCTTGTCACATCCACCGCGATGACGATATCCGCTCCGTTGGCCCGCGCCACATCCACCGGCAGGTTGTCCACCAGGCCGCCGTCCAGCAATTGCATCGAGTCTTTCGGAACCGCACTGAAGAGAAGCGGGATGGCCATGCTCGCCCGAAGCGCCTCCGCAAGATCTCCGCGGTCGATCACCACGCGCTTGCCGCTCACGAGATCCGTGGCCACCGCCCGGAAGGAAATCCGCAGATCGTCGAAACTCGGATCAGGATGGTAGATACCCTGAAGCGTGAGAATATTCAGGTAGTTGGTCAGCCGCTGGCCGGTGGAGAACGCCTGCGGGATGACCGGCTGCAAACCGTTGAACCGGAGGACCAGAATGCTCTTGTCCCGCGCCAGTTTCTGGTCGAGAAACATGTCGCGTCGGCGGGCATCATCGTTCAGGCTCAGTATGTCGGACCAGTTCGTGGTGTCCACCAGTCGCGCAAGCTCGCCGGTCGTGTAGCCGGCCGCGTACAGTCCGCCGACGATGCTCCCCATGCTTGTGCCGACGATCAGGTCGACCGGAATATGATGCGCCTCGAGCGCCTGCAAAACACCGATGGACGCGATGCCGCGGGCACCGCCGCCGCTCAGTACAAGGGCCACGCGCGGACGGGCGATCGAGTGACGGGGAAACAACGTGGGGAACGGCAAATGGACGGGAGCGAACGGAGGTCTTATGACAGCAGTTCGCACACTCCGGACCGAATCCGACTGCGCCTTCGTCAGCAATACAAAGCACACGACCAATAGGATCAGTGTGACGGTGCGGAAGACGAAGCGAGGTATGACGGGAGTCGGATGCATGAATCCGCAACGATTGGCAGTTCAGAGTACCGAAAAATGCTCCGAATATCAACGCCGCCTCATCGCGGCGGGCACGGACACTTCTATTGATTTTGCGGCTCCTTCCGAGTACGTTGACCCGTGCGCCCGACCATGGACCCCGCTGCTCCGACGAACCAATGACCTTTCTCAATCCGCTCGCTCTGTTCGGACTTCTCGCGGCTGCAATCCCGGTGCTTCTTCATATCCTGAACCTCCGTCGCCTGCGGACGATCGAGTTCAGCACGCTTTCATTCCTCAAAGAGCTTCAACGGACACGCATCCGGCGGGTCAAGATCCGCCAGATCCTCCTCCTGATCCTTCGTACGCTCCTCATCATCGCCGTGGTCCTGGCCTTCGCGCGGCCGACGCTGCGCGGCAGCCTCTCCGGCCTTGTCGGCTCGCAAGCGCGCACCAGCGCGGTCATTCTCCTGGATGACACGCCGAGCATGACGGCCCGCAATGAGACCGGCGAGCTATTCCTTCAGGCCCGGTCGGCGGCCCAGACCGTTCTCGGCCTTCTCGCGGACGGCGATGACGCCGCCGTCGTGCCGCTCTCGACTGTCGGCCGGCAGGAACCGCCGCCGCTCCAGCGGGATCTTTCCCTCGTTCGACGGACCGCCGCGTCCGCCGAGGTCACCGACATCCATCGGACGCTGGAAGACGGACTGCGCACGGCGGCTCATATCCTGCATGGATCGCGGAACGTGAACCGGGAAGTGTATCTCCTCTCCGACCTGCAAGCGACCGGGGTGACGACGAATCGCAGCACGCGGGCGGAAGCAATCTTCGATCCCGCCGTCCGGGCGTTTGTGCTCCCGCTGGTCGCCGCACCGGGAGCGAACGGAAGCGTTGAGAACGTGGAGATCCCCAGCGCGATCCGGCAGCGCGGCCGACCCCTCACGCTGCGGGCTGTCGTGCGTGACCACGGAGACCGGCCACTGAAGGATCACGTCGTCAGTGTAACGCTCGGCAATTCACGCGTTGCGGAGAGAGCTGTGGATGTGCCGGAAGGAACGTCGGCGCGCGTCGAGTTCATGCTGCTTCCGCAACAGAGCGGATGGCTGACGGGCGCGGTCGATCTGGAATCAGACGGCCTGGACTTTGACAACCGTGCATTCTTTGCGGTGTTCATTCCCCCGTCCATCCATCTTCTCGCCGCCGGCGCACCGGACGCCCTCCGGTTTCTCCGGCTGGCGATCCGCTCGCAGAGCGCTGACAGCACATCCGGTCTCGTGTGGACGGAGACGACGCCGGCAGGATTCTCCGCGCGTGCGCTCCGCGGGATTGACGTGTTGTTCCTGGTCGATCCCGGCGATCTTCGTCCGGACCAGATCCGCGCGGTTGGCGACTTCTTGCAGAGCGGCGGGGGTGTGATTCTGTTCCCCGGTCCGGCAACGACTCCGGACGTCTACAGGCGGAAGTACGGGCCGCTTGGATTCCCGCGGATGGAAGCGGTCAGCCCGACCGGAGGAAGGAAGGGGGAATCGTTCCTCGAATTTCGCCGGATCGACCGCCAACACCCCGTGTTCCAGAATATGTTCGAAACGAGTGACGAGAATCAGCGGGCCGCCGGCAGCTCCGCCGGGCCGGGTGTGGAATCGCCTCGCATCGAGCAACGTGCGCGGTTCGTGCCGTCGGCATCCGCCACCGTGGTCATTGCTCTGTCAGACGGATCGCCGTTCATGATCGACCAGAAGGTCGGACGCGGACGCCTGTTGACCTTCGCCGTTCCTCCGACGACGCAGTGGTCGGATCTGCCGACACGCGGGATCTTTCCTCCGCTCATGGACCGGGCCGCCCTCTACGCCGCCCAGGAAGACGATCCCGCCCCCACGGTGCGTCCGGGGGACGACGTCGTCGTGGAGATCCGGCAACCCGCCGTCACGTCCGTCACCGCGATCGATCCGGCAGGGCACAGCGACATTCTGGCTCTCTTTCAGCGCGGACTGAGCAGAGCCGTGCGTCTGCGCGACACGCAGCAGCCGGGAGTCTATCGGATCACCGGAAACGGGAAGACGATCGAGGACATCTGTGTCAACGTCGATCCCGCCGAATCGGACCCGACGCCGGTGTCTGCGCGTGATCTCCTGACCGTTCTCGGCCGCCTCGGCATCGATCGCAGCCACGTGCGCCGCATCGACCGGACTGACGAGATCCCGCGAGCGGTGACGGAGGCACGGTACGGCACGGAACTCTGGCGCGTGTTTCTCATCGTCGCGCTGCTGCTGGCGTTGGCGGAACTGGCGATCGCGCGCGAATCGGCACGAGATGACAACCCATTGAAAGGCGGAACAGCTTCATGATCGAGCTGGCTGAGGGACGAGAACGGTGCCTGCTGGTGGGCGTGCCCACCCGGCAGAATACCCGCGAGGCGGTGGAGGAATCGCTGGCCGAGCTGGCGCTTCTCGCCGACACCGCGGGAGCGGATGTGCTCGGTACGGTGATCCAGGACCGCGATCGGATCGATCCGGCTCTGTTCATCGGCAAGGGGAAAGTGGAGGAGATCCGTCAGCGCGTGCAGCAGGACCGTATCCCGCTCGTCATCTTCGACGACGATCTCTCGCCCGTCCAGCTCCGAAACCTCGAGCGCGAATGGGAATGCAAGGTGCTCGATCGGAGCGGCCTCATTCTCGATATCTTCGCCGCCCGCGCGAAATCCAGCGAAGCCAAGTGCCAGGTGGAGCTCGCGCAGCTGGAATACTTCCTGCCGCGGTTGACCCGCCAGTGGACTCATCTCTCAAAGCAGCTCGGCGGCATCGGGACCAAGGGTCCGGGTGAAACACAGATCGAGACGGACCGTCGCCTCATCCGGACGCGGATCGCGCACCTCAAGGAGCGCCTCACGCGCATCTCTCAGCAGCGCATGACACAGCGAAAAGGCCGCAGCAGCCACACCCGGGCGTCGCTCGTCGGCTACACCAACGTCGGCAAGTCCACGCTTCTGAATCTTCTGTCCGGCTCCGACGTGTTCGTGGAGAACCGCCTGTTCGCTACGCTCGATCCCACGACCCGGTATGTTCCGCTCGGCGGCGGAACGGACATCCTGATGACGGACACCGTCGGCTTCATCCGCAAACTGCCGCACCATCTCGTCGCGTCATTCAAGAGCACGCTCGAAGAGATCACCGAGGCCGACATCCTGCTGCATGTGGTGGATGTCTCGAGCGCGACCTACGACGATCAGATCCGCGTCGTCGAAGAGACCCTCGAGGATCTCGGCGCCGGCCAGAAGCCGACCCTGATGGTGTTCAACAAAGTGGATCGCCTGCCCGACCGCAGCGTGCTGGCCCGGATCGGCGAACAGTATCCCTCCCGCGTGTTCATCTCCGCCACGCGCGGCATCAACATTTCCGGATTCAAGGAAGAGGTCTTGCGGCTGGTGCAGCAGGAGTTTGTCGTGGAGCAGTTCACACTGCCGCAGACGGAGCAGCGGGTGATCTCGCGACTGTTCGACGCCGGCGAAGTGCTGGAAAAAGTCTATGAGGATAATTCAGTGACGCTCCGCATCCGCATTCCGCGGAAGGAGCGCGAACGGCTGCATCAGCTCGCCGCCGGCCGGCCGTCGTCCGCCCGATAGCCGCGACCGGGACCTGCTACCGCTCCACCGTCTTGATCACCGTTTGCCCCTTGAAGAGCCGCTGAAACTCTTCGGGGTCCTTTTCCGATCCCACAATATCCCCCCAGTGCATCGGAATGACGAGCGCCGGCTTGAAGGCATTCGCCGCCTCCGCCGCTTCCGCCGCCGTCATCGTGTACGTCCCCCCACACGGGAGCAGCGCAATGTCGGTGACGACCGCATGCATTTCCGGCGTGAAGTCCGAATCACCGGCGTGGTAAATCTTCTGTCCCGTGGACAGTGTGATGATGTAGCCGACCCAATTGCTCTGCTTCGGATGGTATTTCTTCTGCGGATTGTACGCGGCTACCGTGCTCACTTTCAGCTCGCCGAGGGTGTACTTTTGCCCCGGCAGGACGGTCAGGATCGTGCCTTCGATCTGGTACGCGACATCTTTGGGCGCAAAGAACGCGGTCTCCGGCTTGCGAATCTTCGCAAGGTCTTCCGGGGAAAAATGATCGGAGTGCGCGTGAGTGATGAAGATGACGTCCGCCTTCGGCACATGCCGCGTCAGCTTCCAGGGATCGATGTAGATCTGGGTCCCTCCGTCCTCGATGCGGAAACTGGAATGCCCGAGCCAATGAATGTGCTGATGATTCATGGTTCCTCCTCTCCGTCCGGTCGTCGACAGCAGGCGACCGCAAACGACGTCACTTCTTCTGCCGGCTCAGCGCGTTGCGGGCGTCCGCAAAGCCGGGCTTCAGCACCGTATAGATGGTGGCGATGCGCTCCTTGTACGGCAGGAAGGAGCTCTTCATCGCGTTGATGGTCAGCTTCTCCAGATCATCGAGATTCAGGTCGAACGCCTCGGCCGCCGTGGCGAACTCATCGGTGAGCGTGATATTGCTCATCAGGCGGTCGTCGGTGTTCAGGGTCACGCGGAACTTGTAGCGGTAGAAGATGCCGAACGGATGCTGCTCGATGCTCGGCACAGCGCCGGTGTGCACGTTGCTCGTCAGGCAGATCTCCAACGGGATCCGCTTGTCGAGAACATACTGCGAGAGGGTGCCCATACTCAGCACGTTCCCTTCCTTCACCCGCATGTCTTCGATGAGGCGCGTGGCGTGGCCGATGCGATGGGCACCGCACCACTGGATCGCCTGCCAGATCGATTCCTTGCCAAATCCTTCTCCGGCGTGGATGGTGATGTTGAAGTTCTCGCGCTGAATGTAGTGGAAGGCATCGACATGTTTCTTGGGCGGGTAGCCGCCTTCTTCCCCCGCGAGATCAAAGCCGACAACGCCACGGTTCCGGAAGTCCACGGCAAGTTCGGCGATCTCCTGCGAGATGGAGGGATCCATGTGCCGCATGGCGCAGATGAGAAGCCCGAAAGCGACGCCGAAGTCCTTCTTGCCGCGCTCGAGTCCTTTCAGGACGGCCATCACGGCCTTCGGCTGGTCCAATCCCTTTTGCGTATGAAAGACCGGCGCAAACCGCGTCTCCACATAGACCACGCCGTCCTTCTTCATATCTTCCATCATCTCGTACGCGACCCGCTCCAGCGCCTCTTCGGTCTGCATCACACCGCACGTATGCTCGAAGCCTTCGAGAAACAGCGGCAGGCTGCCCCGCGTGGCGCCGCGATGGAACCACTCGGCCAGATTGCCCGGATCCTTCGACGGGAGCCGGGAGTAGCGCTGCTCCTTCGCCAGTTCGATGACCGTCCTGGGCCGGACGCCGCCGTCGAGGTGGTCGTGGAGCAGGACTTTGGGAAGTGTGCGGAGGAATTCTTTCTTGAACTTCATTCGTCGGTTCCTTTCGCGGACGCGATCAGTCGAGCTGTCCGATTTCCTGTTCCACGGCCCGGACGATCTCGCCGGAACGGAGCACCGCCAGGGCCTTCTGAATGTCATCGTGCAGCACACGGTCCCGTTCCAGCGGCGGGATTTGCTTCCGCAACACGGCATACGCCGACTCAGCGCCGCGTCCGGCGCGAAGCGCCGTCCGTCCGTTGAGCGTGCGGGCAAAATCGAGTCCCTGGCAGGCGCACAGCAGCTCGATGGCGAGCACGGTCTCGGCGTTCTGCAGCACCTTCCAGGCTTTCTGGGCGCTGATCGAACCCATACTGTTGTGGTCTTCCTGATTCGCCGACGTCGGGATTGAATCGACGCTGGCCGGATGGCACAGCACTTTGTTCTCTGACACGATCGACGCGGCCGTATATTGCGCGATCATCAGCCCGGAATTGAGCCCGCCGGACGGGGTCAGGAAGCGGGGCAGACCGCTCAGCGATCCGTTTACGAGCCGCTCGATGCGCCGTTCGGAGATATTGGCCAGTTCGGAGAGCGCGATCGCGAGGAAGTCGGTAGCGAGGGCCATCGGCTGGCCGTGGAAATTGCCGCCTTCCAGATGCACGTTGTCTCCGGCAAAGATCAGCGGATTGTCGGTGGCGGAATTCACTTCGATCGACACGGCGCCATGCACGTATTCGACGGCATCACGCGACGCGCCATGCACCTGCGGAATGCAACGGATGGAGTACGCATCCTGCACCCGGGAGTCGTCATGGCGGTGCGACTCGCGCAGGGCGCTGCCTTTCATGAGCCGGCGCATATTGCCCGCGGCACGCTGCTGACCCCGGTACGGACGCAGCCGATGGATGCGGGCATCGAACGCCGTGTCGCTTCCCCGCAGCGCTTCGGTGCTGATTGCGGCGATCACGTCCGCCATTTTGTAGAGCGCCCGCGCCCGGTGAACGGTCAGGGCCGCGAAGGCCGTCATCATCTGCGTTCCATTGATGAGTGCGAGGCCTTCCTTCGCGGTCAACCGGACCGGATCGAGGCGAAGCTGCTTCAGCACATCCGCGGCGCGTACCATCTGCGGACACTCGCCCCGGTGTTTCGGCAGCAGATAGAGAACGCCGCGGCCCATCATCGGCAGGACGAGATGCGACAACTGCACCAGATCGCCGCTCGCCCCTACGGATCCCTGCGACGGCACGATGGGCACACAGCCGAGGTTGAACAGCTGGATCATGCGATTGACCGTCTGGAGCCGGATGCCGGAGAACCCTTTCGCCAGGGCGTTTACGCGCAGGACGATCATGGCGCGCACCACTTCGATCGGCAGCGGCGCACCGGCCCCCGCCGCGTGGCTGAGGATGAGGTTCTGCTGCAGGTCGCTCAGGTGATCCGGGCTGATGCGCACGTTGGCGAATTCGCCGAATCCGGTCGTCACCCCGTAGATGGATTCGCCGCTGCGCACCCATCGCTCCACAAGTGCGCGGGAAGCACGCATGCGCCGGCGCGCTGCGGGAGCCAGAGTGATCTTTCCCCGTCCGGCTGCAATGCCGGCCAGGTCGGGAATGGTGAGACGGGAACCGTCCAGGGTCAAAGAGGTCATAGGCGAGCACTCGTCGGTGTGCGATGCATGCCAATTTAGCAGGGGGAAGCGTGAAATTCAATTGAATACCTTCGCAGACGCTGCCGGACCGGCGCGTTGACTTTACGGGTGAATCTGGTTATACTCATGCCAGTCGTCAACACCTTTTGTCGCCGCCGCGGGATCGGGACCACCGCCAGCCGCTCCCGGGATGCGAAACCACCACGTCACCATCGCGAGACCGTATGAGCCAGGACAAAGCGTCCGTCCTCATTGCCGATGACGAAGATTCGCTTCGAGCCTCCATTGCCGCGTGGCTCGCAGAAGAGAGTTTCGACGTCGATCAGGCAGCCGACGGCCTGGAGGCCATCAAGAAGGTCCAGTCCCGTGACTACGATCTCGCGCTGCTCGATATCAAGATGCCGGGCGCGAACGGCCTGGAAGTGCTCCGGTTCGTCAAGAAGAACTCCACCGGCACTGAAGTGGTCATGATGACCGGGATGAGCGACGTCAGCATGGCCGTCGAGGCCATGAAACTCGGGGCCAAGGAATATCTGACAAAGCCGGTCGACATGGATCATCTGGTCCCCCAGCTTCGCACTATTCTGAAGACGCGCGATGCCGAGGACCACATCCGGCGGCTGCAGTCCGAACACACTTCCCGCCTTCTGTACGATCTCCACAATCCCATCGCCGGCCTGCGCCAAAGCATCGGCTACCTGATGAAAGGCATGGCCGGCCCGATCGGCGACCATCAGCGGGAGTTGCTCGGCTACATGACCGCGTCGATCGACAAGGTCATCGGACTGCTGAACGACATGATGGATTTGACCAAGCTGGAAGGGGGCCGCGTCCGTCTCAACAAAGGCATCAGCAGCCTGGCAACGAGCGTGCAGAACGTCACGCAGGAATTCCGTGTACCGATCCAGGCGGCCAAGATCACGCTCGATGTCTATGCCGAAGAGGACCTGCCGACCCTGGAGTACGACTCGGAGAAGATCGGTCAGGTCGTCAAGACGATTCTGGATAACGCCATCAAGCACACACCGGAACAGGGCGCCATCGTTGTGCAGGTGCGCAAAGTCGCGATTGTCCTCGAAGAAGGACAGCGGCCCACCGACCACGTCATGGTCTCGATCTTCAACAGCGGATCGGGGATCCCGAAAGAAGAGCTTCCGCTCGTCTTCGACCGCTATCGCGATCTGGTGTCCGGCTCAAAGGATGAGAAGAAATCCACCGGCCTCGGGCTGATCATCGCCCAGCGCATCGTCGAGGCGCATAACGGCCGCATCTGGGTCGAGTCGGAATCCGGCAAAGGCGCCACCTTCTACTTCGCGCTCCCGGTCCGGTAATCCAGCTTCATGATCAACGAATCCATCTCCATCCTCGCGGTGGACGACGAGGAATCATTCCTCGAGGTCCTGAACGCCGCCCTCTCCGCCGAAGGCTATCGCGTCGAACTTGCGCACGATGGCGTCGGCGCCATCAACACTCTTCAGAACCGGGTCTTCGACCTCGTGCTGCTCGACGTCAAGATGCCCCGCGTGGACGGCATCGAAGTGCTCCGCTTCGCCCGCGAGCACTACCTGGACACGCAGGTAATCATGCTCACGGGCGTGAACGACGTCCGGAGCGCCGTGGAGTGCATGCAGCTCGGCGCGTACCACTACATCACCAAGCCGTACTCCATCAGCGAGCTGACAGCCGTGATCGACCGCGCGCTCGAGCGCAAGCGCCTGCTGATCGAGAACAAAGTGCTGAAGTCGGAGCTCGCGCGGCACGCATTCGCGGGAAACATCGTCGGCCAGAGCAAGCCGATGCTGGAACTTCTGACCATCGCTTCCAAGGTCGCGCCCACCGATTCGCCGGTGCTGATTCAGGGCGCCAGCGGCACAGGGAAAGAACTGATCGCCACGTTCCTGCATCAGAACAGCCTGCGCAAGAACCAGCAGTTTGTCGCGTTGAACTGCGCATCCATTCCGGAAGCGCTGCTGGAAAGCGAGCTGTTCGGACATGAGAAGGGCGCGTTTACGGATGCCATCGCCGCCAAGCAGGGCCTCGCAGAGATTGCCAACGGCGGCACGCTGTTTCTCGACGAGATCGGCGAGATCAGTCCGATGATCCAGCCGAAGCTGCTGCGGTTTCTGCAGACCGGCGAATACCGGCGGGTCGGCGGCAACAAGCCGATGCGCTCCGATGTGCGCGTGATCTCCGCGACGAACAAGAATCTCGAAGAAGAGGTCGCCGCCGGCCGGTTCCGCGAGGACCTCCTCTACCGGATCAACGTGATCACGTTGCGTGTCCCTCCGCTGCGCGATCGCCCAGACGACATCCCGCTCCTCGTCGATTATTTTCTGAAGACCAAGGTGCGTCCGCACGGCCTGAAGATGATTGAGCCGAAGGCGCTCGAATTGCTTGTCAAGTACGACTGGCCGGGGAATGTACGGGAGCTCGAGAACGTCATCGAACGCGCCAGCATTCTCTGCAAAGACAATCTGATCCGTGTGGAGGACATCGCCCTGCCGATCGGCCGGCGCCCGGTACTCCCGCGTGATCCCGAGTCGGCCGCTCCGACTTCCCTGCTGGGAACCGCCGTGTCGATGCGGGAGGTTGAAAAGGCGCACATCGCGGGTGTGCTTAAATCGGTCGGCTGGAACAAGAATACCGCCGCGCAGATCCTCGGCATCAGCCTGAAAACGCTCTACACGAAGATCCAGCAGTTCAATTTAACCAAAGACTGAGCGTCCGTGGGGGGGACAATCGATATGCATCTCTATCTTCTGCGGCACGGGGAAGCCGGGAAGAGGAGCGATCTTCAGGACCACGAGCGACCGCTGACCGATCACGGAAGCGCGCAAGCGCGGTCGGCCGGCTCTGTGCTGCTCAAGGTCCGGGCGGGCATCGAGACTGTGATCAGCAGTCCGCTGATCCGGGCGCGCCAGACCGCCGAGATCGTCTGCATGTCGCTCGGCATCACCGGATTCGAGGTCAGTGAGACTCTGGCACCCGGGGCGGACCGGCGCCGGCTCTACGCCTTCCTGTCATCGTCGTCCGCCGCAACCGTGCTGCTGGTTGGTCACGAGCCGCAGATGTCGGAGACGGTGTCCGAACTGATCAGCGGCCGACCGCAGTGCGAGGTCGCCATGGGAACCTGTACGCTGGCCCGGGTGGATGTCGAGCATCCCGTCGGCCCGGGGCGTGGCACCCTGCGCTTTCTGCTGCCGCAAGACCTGATCGAGGAACTGTCGCGTTAAGGAGAAACGCATGGAACTCAAGACCGTCCGCATCGAAAAGCCCGAGACCACCAACTTCATACTCGGTCAGTCGCACTTCATCAAGACCGTGGAGGATATCCACGAGGCGATCGTGCAGACGAATCCGGCCATGAAATTCGGGCTGGGATTCTGCGAGTCGAGCGGCCCCGCTCTGGTGCGGTTGACGGGCAACGATCCCTCTCTGGTCGAACTCGCCAAGCGGAACGCCCTGGCGCTCTCCTGCGGACACGCGTTCATCCTTTTCATGGAGAACGGCTTCCCCGTCAGTATCCTCAACACCATCAAGAACATCCCTGAAGTGTGCCAGATCTACTGCGCAACCGCGAATCCGGCGGAAGTGATCGTGGCGGAAACGGACCAGGGGCGGGGCATCATGGGTGTGATCGACGGAATCCGCACGAAAGGTGTCGAGACCGAGGCCGATGTCCGCTCCCGCAAGGAGATCCTGCGCACGATCGGCTACAAGCTGTAGCAAGGAGATTCTCATGAGACGCGCACTGCTCCTGTCGTGCACCGCGCTGCTCCTGGCCGGCTGCGGACGCTCCGATGACGACCTGCGGCGAATGATCCGCGAAGAGATCGGACGTCGGGCGGACCGGACGTACTATACGGACGCGCAGGTGTACGGTCCATACTCCCCGGCCGTCAAGGCCGGTCGGTTCCTGTTCGTCTCCGGACAGATCGGCGCCGACCCGGTCACGATGGAACTCGTCGGCACGGATGTCGCGGCGCAGACACGGCAGGCTCTGACGAATCTCACGACCCTCCTGAACAAGGCCGGATACGACTCATCGGATGTCGTGCAGTGCACGGTCTTTCTCCGCGACATGAAGGAATTCTCCCGCATGAATCTGATCTACGGCGGATTCTTCGCGGACGGAAAGTACCCCACACGGACAACCGTCGAGGTCTCCAGCCTCCCGAAAGACGCGCTCGTGGAGATCTCCGCCATCGCCATGAAATGAGCCGGTGCGGAGCGCTTCGTTCTGCCGACGCCCCGGCCGGCGTGCCGAATAACTCAGGTGTGATCCATGAAACAACCTCCCAAGTCCCAGTCGCCGATCATCCGCGCCCCCCGCGGCACCACGCGCTCCTGCAAAGGATGGATCCAGGAGGCGGCGCTCCGCATGCTCATGAACAACCTGGATCCCGACGTCGCCGAACGTCCCGAAGATCTGATCGTCTACGGCGGCACCGGCAAGGCGGCCCGATCGTGGGAAGCGTTCCATGCGATCGTCCGGACGCTGCGTGCATTGGAAGACGACGAAACGATGCTCGTCCAGTCCGGGAAACCGGTGGCGGTGTTCCGCACGCACCGGGACGCTCCTCGCGTACTGATCAGCAACGCGATGCTTGTGCCGCGTTGGGCCACGTGGGATGAGTTTCGCCGTCTTGAAGGCCTGGGCCTCACCATGTACGGGCAGATGACAGCGGGCAGTTGGATCTACATCGGCACGCAGGGGATCCTTCAAGGGACGTATGAGACGTTCGCCGCCGCCGCGACAAAGCACTTCGGCGGGACTCTCGCCGGCAAATTCCTGCTGACCGCAGGTCTTGGCGGCATGGGGGGCGCACAGCCGTTGGCGGCCACCATGAACGGCGCCGCCTGCCTCGTGGTCGAGGTCGATCCGCACCGCATCCAGCGCCGCATCCAGTCGCGCTATCTCGACACGATGAGCAACGACCTGAACGATGCCCTTGCGCAGATCCGTGCCGCCAAGGAGAAGAAACTGCCGCTCTCGGTCGGACTGCTGGCCAACGCCGCGGAGGTGATCCCGAAGATCGCGGCCGGCAAGTTCCTTCCCGACGTGGTGACGGACCAGACATCGGCCCATGACACGCTGAACGGCTATGTACCATCCGGCATGCCGTACGCGAAGGCCCTCGAGCTGCGCCGCAAGAATCCGAAGAAGTACGTCGCCCTTGCTCAGGCGTCCATCGCCGAGCACGTGAAAGGCCTGCTGAAACTCCGGTCCCGCGGCGCGGTGGTCTTCGACTACGGCAACAACATCCGCGGTGAAGCCCTCTCCGCCGGCGTCCGGAAGGCGTTCGACATCCCCGGGTTCGTTCCGGAATACATCCGTCCGCTCTTCTGCGACGGGAAGGGCCCGTTCCGTTGGGCCGCCCTTTCCGGCGATCCGGAGGACATCTATCGTACTGACCGTGCGATCCTGGAGACATTTCCGGAAAACAAGCCGTTGTGCCGCTGGATCGAGAAGGCGCAGAAAGAGGTCGCGTTCCAGGGCCTTCCCTCACGCATCTGCTGGCTCGGCTACGGGGAGCGCGCAAAGATGGGCAAGATCTTCAACGACCTCGTCGCGTCCGGAGAAATCTCCGCGCCGATCGTGATCGGTCGTGATCACCTCGATTGCGGCAGCGTTGCGTCACCGAACCGCGAGACGGAGCGGATGAAGGACGGCAGCGATGCAATCGCGGACTGGCCGGTGCTCAATGCCTTGCTGAACGCGGTCGGCGGTGCAAGCTGGGTCAGCGTGCACCATGGCGGCGGCGTGGGGATCGGCCTGTCGATCCACGCCGGCATGGTAATCGTGGCAGACGGTACGAAAGAAGCGGAAGCGCGCCTGCAACGGGTGCTGACCTACGATCCGGGCATGGGAATCGTTCGCCATGCCGACGCCGGTTATGACCGTGCGATCAGGAACGCGAAGCAATGGGATGTTCGGATCCCGATGATGAAATGAACCCGACGAATGCTCCGGAGGAATCATGAACCCATTCGGCCACATTGAAATTCCGACGACCAACATCGAGAAGGCCAAGAAGTTCTACGGTACGGTGTTCGGTTGGACCTTCTCTCACCTTCCCGACATCGATTACACGCTGGTGCATACTGGCAAGCATCCGAACGGCGGATTTGAGCTTGTCAAGCGGATCTCCGCGCGGGGACAGGTCATCGCTTATGTCGAAGTGGAGGACATTGAAGCAACGCTTGCCAGGGTCCGCAAGGCCCGGGGCAAGGTCCTCCTGAAGAAATCGCCGGTCGGGTCGATGGGATGGCGCGCGCAATTCGCGTCCCCCGAAGGCGTCGTGCTGGCGCTCTGGCAATCGGTGCCGCGGCCGTGAGCGTCGTGCGCGATTCCGGGCTGGCCGGCGCCGACCCGTCCATCCTGACATTCCTGCGGTCGCTCGGGATCGAGAATGATCCCGCCTTCGGCCACCAGTTCCTCGGCGTGTATCTGACGCAATCGCGGGCGCAACTCGATGCGATCCGGCAGGCGCTGGCGGAGGGAAAGAGCGACGCCGTACTGTTCGCGGCGCACAAGCTGAAGGGCAGCGCCTCGACCGTCGGAGCTCTTCGTCTGGCACTTCTGTGCGATCGCGCGGAATCCGCGGCACGGAGCGGGAATCTCGACGATGTCCGCAGCGCCATCCCCGAGCTCGAGGCGGCGTTCTCCGCAGCCGCCGCGCAGATCGAACGCTTCGTCCAATCTCTCCCCCCTCCTACGTCCTGAGGAACCGGATGCGCTTCTTGATCCTCGGAACGGGAGGCATCGGCGGCTGCTTCGGCATCCGGCTGGCGCTCTCCGGCGCCGATGTCCGGTTCGTCGCGCGCGGCCGGCACGCGGCAAAGATCCGTCGGGACGGCCTCACATTGCGGGGACCCGATCAGGTCCTGCGCCTCCCCAAACCGTCCGTCACCGAAGATCCGGGTGAAGCCGGTCCGGTGGACGTCGTCCTGCATTGCGTGAAGACCTACGACCTGGACGAAGCGACGCGCCGTCTGCATCCGGCACTGACCGATTCGTCCATCGTGGTCAGCCTCCAGAACGGGATCGACAACGAAGACCGCATCCGCGGCATTCTGCCGCACGGGATCGTCTATGGCGGTGTGGCGTATGTCTATGCCACGCTGACGGCTCCGGGCGAGATCACCGAGGCCGCGGGCCCGCGCAAGATCGTTTTCGGTCCGATGGACGGACAAACGACCGCAATGACTCAGCGGATCCTCGAGGCGTTCCAACGGGCCGGGATCAGCGCCGAAGTGCCGTCCCACATCCGGACGGAGCTGTGGAAGAAGTTCGTCTTTATCACGGCGGTCGGCGGCGTCACCGCGCTGACGCGCCTCACGCTCGGCGAGATCCTCGCGGTGGAAGAGACCCGACGTCTGCTTGCAGCCGCAATGCGTGAACCGGAGCTGATCGCCCGCACGTTGGAAATCCCATTGCCGGCGGACCTCATCGATTCGTTCTTCGACATCATGTCCCGGTTTCAGAACGACACTCGCTCCTCGCTGCATTTCGATCTGGTCCACAACCGGCCGATGGAACTCGAATCCCTGTCCGGCTCGGTCATCCGTCTGGGTGCGTCGCACCACATCCCTACTCCGGTACATGAGATCATCTACGCCGCCCTCCTCCCTTCGCATCTCCGTGCGCTGGAACGACGGAGCCGCCCGTGACTCCCGACGAAGTCTCGAATGCCGGCCTGTGCAACAGTTGTCTGCATCGGCGCGTTGTTCGTTCTGCACGGGGAAGCACATTTCTGAAATGCGGCCGTGCCGATCACGACGACCGGTACCCAAAGTTCCCGCGAATTCCCGTTATCAGCTGCCCCGGTCACCAGCCGGTGGCATCCGACCGGCGGAATGGGGACCGCTGAAGCCGATTCCTTGATTCTTCTCCATTAATCTTGTTATTTCTCAGACGCGGCACAGCGCCTCATGAACCTCCTCGTCCGAAATATACGCCAGCTGGTCACCTGCGCAGCCCACGGGGCTCCCGTTCTGACCGGCGCGGCCATGCGTTCGCCCGGCCTGGTGGAGAACGCCACCGTGCTCATCGAAGGCGGCGTGTTTCGCTGGGTCGGCCCGGACGTCGACTTCCATCTTCCCGTTCCCGAGGACGCGGACATCCTGGACGCATCAGGTCTCGTCGCCCTCCCCGGCTTCGTCGACGCGCATACGCATGCCGTCTTCGCGGGCAACCGGGAGGACGAGTTCGCCATGCGGGCGGACGGAAAGACCTACCAGGACATCGCCCGCGCCGGCGGAGGGATCCTGAACACCGTTCGGGCAACCCGATCCGCGACCAAGAAGGAGCTGAAGAAGGCGGCATCCCGCACGCTGGATGCGATGCTTCGCCATGGTACGACCACCGTCGAGATCAAGTCGGGGTACGGACTGAACGAGGACGGTGAGTTGAAGATGATGGAAGCAATCCGCGAGCTCGCGCAGGAGCATCTGATCGATGTCGTCCCGACATTCCTGGGCGCGCACGCCGTCCCGCCCGAGTTCCGCGATGATCCCGACGGATACGTCACGCTGGTGTGTGAACGGATGTTGCCGTACGTCACCCGCAAGGGGCTGGCGGAGTTCTGCGATGTGTTTTGCGAGGACGGATACTTTTCCGTGGAGCAGTCCCGACGCATTCTCTCGCGGGCAAAGGAACTCGGACTGCGCCTGAAGGTCCACGCGGACGAGCTGGCCGCCGTCGGGGCATCCCGGCTCGCCGCCGAGCTCGGCGCAACGTCCGCCGATCATCTGGAGCATGCGGACGACGAAAGCATTCGCAGGATGAAAGACGCCGGCGTCGTCGCGGTCGTGCTGCCGGGGGTTTCGTTCTTCTTGAACCACGGCTATGCTCCCGCCCGCCGGCTCATCGATGCGGGCGTGCCCGTCGCCATCGCGTCGGACATCAACCCGGGATCGTGCATGTCCTTCAGCATGCCGCTGATGATGACCATCGCCTGCACGCAGATGCGTCTGACGCCGGAAGAGGCGCTTCTCGCATCCACCATCAACGCCGCGGCGGCCGTCGGGCGATCACAGACGGTCGGCAGCGTCGAACCGGGGAAGCAGGCGGATCTGATCCTGTATGATGTTCCGTCGTACCGGACCATTCCGTACTATTTCGGCGTCAACCACGTCCGCACCGTCATCAAGCGGGGGACCATCCTGGAGTTCTCGTGAATCGGGTGCGACGGACGGTGGTCGGGATCGACCTCGCGGGCAGTCCCGCCCGCGACAGCGGCACCTGCCGGATGTCCGGGCGCCGGGTGCTGGCGTGTCTCACATTGCACGAAGACGCGGAGATTCTCGCATTCCTCCGCGAGACCCGTCCCGATCTTGTGGTGATCGATGCGCCGCTGCATTTGCCGCCGGGGCGCCGCTCGCTGGAGGATCGCAACGGCGAGCACTTTCGTCCGTGCGATCGCGAGCTGTTACGCCGCGGTATCCGGTTCTTCCCGATCACGCTCGGACCGATGCGCATGCTGACACTGCGAGGGATCGCGCTGAAGCGGCGAATTGCCCGGTTCGGCATTCCGGCACTCGAGATGTATCCGGGCGCCGCGCAGGATGTCTGGGGCATTCCGCGCAAGCAGCACGGGCTGCGGGCGCTGCGGCGTGGACTCGAACGGCTCGGGATTCGCGGCATCCCGCCCGATGCGACGCATGACGAGCTGGACGCGGTGTCCGGTGCCTATGTCGGCGTGCTGCACCTCCGCGGAAAGGCCGAGATGATCGGTGATCCGCGGCGCGGGGCTATTCTTCTTCCCTTTCCCAACGACTGAGGTCGCATGAAGACGATTGTTGAGTGTGTCCCCAATTTCAGCGAAGGCCGCAATACGGCCACGATCGAGGCGCTGAGCGCCGCCGCGCGGAGTGTGCACGGTGTGACGCTGCTCAGCATCGAGCCGGACAAGGACTACAACCGGACGGTGATGACCTTCGTGGGTGAACCGGAGCCGGTCGCCGAAGCGGCCTTCCGGACCACGCGAGTGGCGGCGGAGCACATTGACATGACGAAGCACACGGGAGAGCATCCCCGGATCGGCGCAGCGGATGTCGTGCCGTTCATTCCGATCGCCGGCGTGACGATGGACGATTGCGTGAAGCTGGCGAATGCCTACGGCGCCCGCGTGGCGACCGAGTTGCACATTCCCATCTATCTGTACGAATTCGCGGCCCGCTCGGGACAGCGCAAGAATCTGGCGGATATTCGCAAGGGTGAATACGAGGGATTAGCGGAAAAGCTGAACGATCGCGCATGGAAGCCCGACTACGGCGACGCGGTCTTCAATCCCCGGTCCGGTGCCACAGTGACCGGCGCGCGCAAGTTCCTTATCGCCTACAATGTCAACCTCAACACGCCCGACCAGAAGATCGCGCACGAGATCGCGTTGCGCATCCGGGAAAGCGGACGCATGAAGAAGGACGAGTTCGGCAATGCCGTCAAGGACGAACGCGGCCAGCAGATCCGGATCCCCGGCACACTCAAAGCCGTCAAGGCCATGGGTGTCTTCCTCGAGCGGTTCAATATCGCCCAGGTGTCCATCAATCTCGTGGACTTCGAGACCACGTCGATGCACCAGGCGTTCGAGGAAGTGAAGAAGCAGGCCCGGACAATGGGCGCCGACGCAACCGGAAGCGAGCTGGTCGGCCTGACGCCCCTCAAGGCCATGCTGCTGGCCGGAGAGCACTTCGCCGACGGCAAGAGACTCACGGGACCGGCCCTGCTCTCCGCTTGAAGCGCCCCAGGCAGCGAGCTGCGGGTGAACTCTTTCCCCTCACGAGGGATCCTCATCTGCCCTGGCTCGCTGTTT
>JAKAJH010000019.1 GCA_021813905.1 Bacteroidota bacterium
CTCGGTGCCGGCGACCCCCGGCAGATCACTCTCGTTGGCGATGATGTCGCGAACGAGAACTGGCACTTTTCGGTGGGGGACAACGGCGCGAGCATGGTAGGCGATCTGCTCTGGTTCGGGCCCCTGCAGTGGTTCCAGACCTTCTTCTTCAGGACGCCTCTGGTGCATCTGTTCATCATGGGTTCCGAAGTGTATCATGACTATTACCGATGGCCGATTATGGACCGTCGGGCGTTTCAGCGCTGGCTCCGTGAGTCGCCGTGGGGCCGGTTGTTCGATTCGTATCCATCCGGCACGAAATCTTGAGTCGGTATCCCGGTTGCCAGCTATGTCGATGACCCCTCGCTCCAGGGCGGAGTGGATGCTGATCTCCGTCACGATTGTCTGGGGAAGTACCTTTGTCATTTCGAAGGATCTTCTCCAGTATGTCTCTCCGTTCGCGTACATTACGGTCCGGTTCGGTATCGCGTCGCTGCTCTTTGCGGCGCTGGCGTTCCGCTCGTTGCGGACCATCTCGCGGGCGGTGATCCTGCGCGGCAGCATCCTTGGCTTCCTGATGTTCGCCGGCTTCGCAACGCAGACCGTCGGCCTGCAGGTCACGTCGGCGTCGAAGTCCGCATTCATCACCGGCATGATGGTGGTGTTTACACCGTTGTGTCAGCTCCTGATCGAGCGCCGGGCACCGCGCATCGGCAATGTCATCGGCATCGGCCTCGTGACGGTCGGGCTGTACCTCCTGACCTCGCCGGAAGGCTCGGAATTCAACTGGGGGGATGGTCTGACCCTTCTCTGCGCGATTACCTTCGGCCTGTATATCGTGTACCTGGACATTTACGGAAAGCAGTACGACGCGGCACATCTGACGCTCATCCAGTTCGTTTCGACGTTTGTGTTCGGGGCGATCGGTGCGGTGTTGGTGGAACCGATGCGATTTGAATTGACCAACGGGGTCGCGGGTGAGCTTGCGTATCTGATCCTTTTTCCGACGATCGTGGCGTTGTATGTACAGACGCGATATCAGAAGGACACCACTCCCACGCGCAGTGCCATCATCTTCTCGATCGAACCGGTACTTGCCGCCGGATTCGCGTATGTGCTTTTGGGAGAACGAATTGGCGCTGTCGGTGCGGTGGGCGCGGCGCTGATCTTTGCTGGATTGCTTGTTTCCGAACTCTGGGACGTCGTGGTCCGCAGGTCCCGGACGGTGCCGGACGTCGGTGCCTCGAAGGGCTGACAGAAGTCTTCACGGGGGGCTTGCGGTTTCAATTCCCGCACCCTATATTTGAGCCACCATGAATCGGGTTGCCCGTTACACATTTCTCCTCGTGATCTGGGGTTGTTTCTCCGCACCGGCATTCGCGCAGCAACTTCAGGCGTTCTCGGTGAGCGCGGATCCGGCCGGTGGCGCGATCATCGTCAAGTGGTCGACCACCGATGAGTCCGGCATCGTGAGTTTTGACATCTACCGCCGCGCCGGCGGCCAGGGAGACTTTATCAAGATCGGCGCTGTTCCTGCCCGAGGCGTGGCGTCGGATTATGTGTACGCCGACCACTCGGTCTTCAAGGTGGAGGATGGTCGATACGAGTACAAATTGCGCGTGATGTTATCCGCCGCTCCGCCCGTTGACACGAAGGTTGCCGAAATTTCCTTCCTGAGCTCCACGGCGCGACGAACCTGGGGAAGCATTAAGGCCATGTTCCGCTGAGACGCACGTGCGGATGGCGTCACGATAACACCAAAGCGATACATTGTTATCGCTTTTTCTGTTTCTGGAGGGTATGAAGCGTCTCATCCTTGCATCGCAGTCGCCCCGGCGGCGAATTCTGCTGCGTCAGATCGGATGCTCGTTCCGGGTGATGCCCAGCGGCGTGTCGGAGCGGCTCCGGCATTCTGAATCCCCGGGGCACAATGCGCGGCGGATCGCGTTGGAGAAAGCGCGGGATGTTGCTTCGCGGGTGCGGGAGGGGATCGTGGTTGGTGCCGACACCATTGTCGTGTTGGGCGGACGTTTTCTGGGAAAGCCGGCCTCGGCGGCCGAGGCCCGACGAATGCTGCGCGCGCTCAGCGGGCGCGAGCACCTGGTGTACACCGGATTTGCATTGGTGGATGCCGCGAGCCGTCTTCACATGACGGGTGTGGAGCGGACTCGAGTGCGGTTCCGGAAGCTCGATGCGGCCGAAATTGACGCATACGTCCAATCGGGATCTCCCATGGACAAGGCAGGCGCCTACGGCATTCAGGACGACTACGGCGCGGTGTTTGTCGAGCGTGTCAGCGGATGTTTCTATACGGTGGTTGGATTTCCCCTGGCCCGATTCCATACCGAGCTTCAGGCGTTCACCCGGAAGCTCGAACACTCCTCTCAACGGGATTCTCATGGAAAGAAAAATTCGCGTACTGATCGCAAAAGCCGGTCTTGACGGGCATGATCGCGGCGCCAAAGTGGTGGCTGCCGCGTTGCGAGACGCAGGAATGGAAGTGATCTACACGGGACTGCGGAAGACGCCGGAAGCCATCGTCGAAGCTGCCCTTCAGGAAGATGTGGATGTAATCGGCATCAGTCTCCTGAGCGGCGCGCATATGACGGTCTTTCCCCGCGTCCGGAAACTGATGAAAGAGCGGAGGATGGACGATGTGGTTCTGTTCGGTGGGGGGATCATTCCCCAAAAGGACATTGAAGAACTGAAGAGGCAGGGTGTCGGAGAGCTGTTTACCCCCGGTGCATCGACGCGCGACATTGTCGCGTATCTTGAATCAGTGGTGTCCGCCCGGCAGAGCTGAGTCCGGGACCGGGCGACAGAAAACTAAAAACCCCGCCGGGATCGTTTCCGGGCGGGGTTTCTTGTTCGGGTAGAGCGGACTTATGCGACCTTCGCCACTTTTACCGCCTGAAGTCCTTTCGGACCCTGCTCAACCTCAAACTCGACCTTGTCGCCCTCGTTGAGCGTCTTGTATCCGTCCCCGTTGATGGATTTGTAATGCACGAACACGTCTTCACCGGTACTTCGCTTGATGAAGCCGTATCCCTTCGCATTGTTGAACCACTTCACTGTACCCTGTTCCATAAGGTCCTTCTACCCTTATAGTGTTGAACATGGACACCGGGTCTTTGTTCCCAAACGCAGCAGACGTGCTGTTCGTGGACTATCGCGTCTGCCTTGTTCAGCTCGGTACAGTTCTCCGGATGGGCGGCTGTCGAACATCCGATGACACAACCGTGCGTATCCCGGGGCGACCTGAAGCTAAAACGGCGATGAAACAAAAACGGTGTGTTGGATTACGGCCGTAACTTACGATTTGACCCAGTAAAAAGCAAGCGAACCGGGGTTCACGGCTCCTCGTCAGAATCTGCAAGCCAGATGCTGAATTCGTCGGCGCTTGCGGAGCGGATCGGGGATGGTTCTGATGCCGCCGGCTCAGCCACCCGGACGGGCACCTCGATTCCCTCGGCGGTGAAGCCGAAAAGATCATCCATTGAGAAAATTCGCTCAAAATGGCCTTCCCGAAAGAAGTCCCGGAAACGGGAAGCCGCCTCACGGAGGCGATGAAGATAGTACGCAGTGTTCTCGTCCGGGAGGTTCGGGTCCCACTCCTCGGCGATCCGGCTGCTCTCGGCGATGCGCACATCTTCGTCCGTGCCGGTGACGTAGTATGAAATGCGCATGCCCGGCGTGACGTACAGGCTCGCGCGTCGCGCGGCTTCGTGCGCCGCGGAGGCGTTTCGATCCCCGGACGACATGGCTTGCTGATATTCATCGAACGATTCGTGTGCGATCTCCGAGCGGCAGAAGTCAGCTACCTGCCACCGGTGAGTCCGAATCATTGTGTGGAAGGATGCAAAGGTGTGGTGAAGCCGGTTGAGATCCTCCATCAGAAGGCACTCGAGGCAGCGCTGCACGAATAGACGGACGAAGCGCTCAGACGTGCGTGGAATGAGCGATGCTCCGTGTACGACAAGCCGACCGTGCTCATCGAGAAGCGCGAATGACCGTTCGTTGTACGAGAGCATCGCGCGGAATCGCTCACCGTTTTCCGGTTGAACCGCCGAAGGACACGCTTCCGCGATGCGCTGCACAAACAGCTCTTCGTTGGAGCGCCCGACAATATTGTCCGGGATGACCAGGTAGGTGCCGTCGATGCCGGATTGGATCGGCACGCCGTTGAACCGTTCCGCCGTCCGCGCAAGTTGCGTCAGCGAATCGGTCAGCGCGGCGGTGAAGGCATCCGCCTGAATGCGGTCGCCGAACAGCAGGCGCGGATTTCCGATGTAGGCCGGAATGGCTCGAAGCAACGCCCGGATGGCCACCGGATCAGAGGTCTTCCGCTCACGGTGGGCTGACAACAAGGCATCGGCAAACTGGCGGACGACGCCCAGCACATCGGAACGGCTGTGGGCGGTGCGTTCCAGCACCAGCCGGGCTCCAAGTGCATCATGACTGACACGCAGGACGTTTCGAAAGAGGCCGGTTCGGAACAGGATGCCGGGAGCGGAGGCGCCGCCGGGAATTTCCGGCCGGGGAATTGAATGCTTTTGCCGGATATACTCACGCAGCAGGATCGACTCGATCCTGGCCGACATCCCCAACTGCACGGTCACGGGGAGGGTCAGCGGGCACATTTTCGTGTGTTCGAACGGGACGGGGAGAAGGCGCTCGGCTATGGCGCGGGCACATCGGGCGCGCTGCAGCGCGAATGCGGCAGCCTCACCCCGACCGGACGTCCACAGCGCTTCCTGATCCGCCGCGGAGAGTGGCGGAGGCAACTCCGCGCTGAGGCCGAGATCGTCCGCAATCGACCGGAGTGTCGGCGGATCGGCGAGCCGGAGCGTCGCGGCGTGGTCACGGATGAGGTGGGACAGGTCGATAAGATGACGACCCGGCGCTTCGTACTGGATCCTTTCTGTTTCTCCCGTCGGCGACCAGCCGCGAACCATTCCTTCGCGGAGAGGCCTGGCGTCGCGGCCCAGGACGAAGCCATCGACGGTGTCCTCCGCCAGCGCATGCAGGAAGGGGAGGATCCGGTCGGTCAGGCCGATCCCTTCGACCACATCGGCATCTGCCCCGGCGATCCATTCCGCCACTTCATGCAGGATGCCGTCGGGGGGATTCACTCGGCTGTCGAACGTCTTCTCCGTACCTCCGGACGAGGTGAGGGCGAGGATCCAGTCCGATGGTTCCTTCGAGGCGGATCGCCTCACCGGAGCGCGCGGGCGGAGGAAGAGCTCCATCTGCACTCGCCGGAGATCGGCGAATGTCATTCCCTTGAACAACGTCACGCCGGACTGCGCGAGATACTGTCGGATGGGATCCGGGCGAAGGAAGAGTGCGTCGACCTCGTAGAATGCCGAGGCCTTGGAAGCACGTGTCTTGTTGTACTGCCGGAGGACGCGATGCACCGCATCCCACATATCGCTCCAGCGCGAAAAAGCCACGAGCGTCCGGCAGGCGTTTGCGCCGGCAAGCTCTTTCATCCAGTACTTGCCGGGAACGTCGCGTAGAAGGTCGGGATCGGTCAAAAAGAAAAACGGGAAGAACTCCACATCGCGATGGAGCGTCTTCCCGTCTTCCCGCCGGTGCAGCCGGACCGTCTGGTCATCCAGCAGCGACGCGGCGACGATCCGTTCGTCCGGATTATGTCCGAACAGGATGGGATTCATTCATGGCTACTTTTTGAGCTTGTCGCCGCTCAGGAACGGAGTCAACAGGTCAATCGGAACCGGGAAGATCGTCGTGGAGTTGTTCTCGGTGGCGATCTCACGGAGCGTCTGCAAATAACGAAGTGTCAGCGCGCTCGGCTGCTCGCTGAGGATCTTCGCCGCTTCCGAAAGCCGCTGTGACGCCTGGAATTCTCCCTCCGCCGCGATGACCTTCGAGCGTCGTTCCCGTTCGGCTTCGGCCTGCTTGGCCATGGCACGCTGCATTTCCTGCGGCAGGTCGATCTGCTTCACCTCCACGGTGGAGACCTTAATGCCCCACGGCTCCGTGTGGTTGTCGATAATCTGCTGGAGCTTCTGGTTGATCTTGTCGCGCTGCGAGAGCAGATCGTCGAGCTCGGATTGACCCAGGACGCTCCGCAGCGTGGTCTGGGACAGCTGGGACGTGGCGAAGAGGTAATTTTCCACCTCGACGATGGCCTTTTCGGGATGCATCACGCGGAAGTAGATGACTGCGTTTACCTTGACAGAAACGTTGTCCTGCGTGATGATGTCCTGCGGCGGCACATCCATGGCGACGGTGCGCAGCGAGACCTTCACCATCCGCTCGATGAACGGCCAGAGCCAGATGATGCCGGGTCCCCGAACCCCCTCCAGCCGACCGAGCCGAAACACCACGCCACGCTCGTACTCGCGGAGAATCTTTACTGAATTGGCGATCAGAAGAACCAAAAAGAAGACGGCGATCGTCATGAGGACTCCAAACGGTTCCATAACGGTTCCTTTCGTTCTACCGCGGTGAGAACTCTTCCACTCGAAGAGAGAGATTGCGGATCTCGACCACCCGTACGGGCCGGCCTTGGGCAATGCGTGCTCCTGCGGATTCGGCCTGCCACAGTTCACCATGGACCCGGACCGTCCCGGCCGGGTCGAGCGTGCTGACGGCCTCGCCGACCTCGCCAACAAGGCCTTCGATGCCGGTGGTGGGCTTTCTCCGCTGCACGCGGAGGCCGAGGGTCAGGATGACGGTGAAGAACAACGTTGTGACCACGACGCCGGAGATGATGACGGTCCACGAGAGCTGAACAACCTCGAGGACCGACGGAGTGCGGATGAGCATAACGGATCCCAGAAACAGGGAAATGACGCCGCCGATCGCCAGCAACCCGTGACTGGTGATCTTGATTTCCAGCAGGAAAAGCACGACGGCGAACACGATCAGGGCAAGTCCGGCATAGTTGATGGGGAGCGTATGCAGGGAATAGAACGCCAGGATGAGGCTGATCACGCCCACGACGCCCGGGAAGATCGAGCCGGGATTGTACAGCTCGAACAAAAGGCCGTACAGGCCGAGCATGAACAGCACGTAGGCGATGTTCGGATCGCTCAGAAGATCCAGCAGCCGTTCCGTCCAGGTCATCTCTTCAATCTCGATCCGGGCTCCGCGCGTCGCCAGTCGCACCGTGTCCTCCGCCAGCGCGATCGTCTGTCCGTCGATGCGATCCAGCAACTCGGTCGGAGAACGCGCGATCAGATCGATCACGTGCAGATTGAGCGCTTCGGTCTCCGTGATCGACAGACTCTGCCGCACGGCATCTTCAGCCCAGGTCAGATTCCGGTTCCGCTTCTCAGCGATCGAACGGATGAAGGCGGCGGCATCGTTGGTGGCCTTCTCGTTCATGATCGAGTCGGGACCACCCTGCAGGGACACGGGATGCGCGGCACCGATGTTCGTTCCGGGAGCCATGGCGGCAATGTGGGCGGCCATCGTCACGAACACACCGGCCGATCCGGCCTGCGCTCCGCCGGGAGCCACATACACGATGACCGGCACTCGCGCGGCCAGAATGGCGCTGACGATCACGCGCGTGGACTTCAGCAATCCGCCCGGCGTGTTGAGCTCGATGACGAGGCACTGGGCGTTGCGTTCGGCCGCATCGCGGATGCTGCGTTCGAGAAATTCCGCGGATGAAGGATTGATGGCGCCGTCGAGCTTCACCAGAAGGACGGACCGTGCCGGCTGGGGCGCAAGGCTGGCAGAGCACAGGAAGAGCGTCAGACAGGCAACGACAACCCGCCGGACAAGCGTGGCACCCGCCCGGGGGAATCGGGAGGCCGGCGCGGTTACCGGAGTCCGGCTCATTGGTGAAGGTTTCATGATTGGTCGCAGGGGCACTGCGTCCGGTGTGGATGGCACCACTTGCGCGGAGAGGGAGGGATTCGAACCCTCGGTCCCGCGTAAACGGGACACACGCTCTCCAGGCGTGCCAGTTCAACCACTCCTGCACCTCTCCGGATGAGAACGTGTCGCATGATAGGAAACAATCGCCGGAAATGCAACGCATTGATTTTCACTCGTTTTTTTGACAGCTTGCACGCGACCACCACCGCGGACGAAGACTCCGGAAATGAAAACCACCATCCTCATCGCCGAAGACCAGCAGCATATCCGGCGATTGATCGAATACAAGCTGACCAACAGCGGCTACGAGGTCGTGGCGGTTGAGGATGGATCGCAAGCGCTTGCGACGGCGAAGACTCTGAAGCCGGCGCTCATCCTGCTCGATGTTATGATGCCGTTAATGACAGGGTTCGAGGTGTTGGCTGCCCTGAAGCAGGATGCGGTGACGAAGCAGATCCCGGTGCTCCTGGTGACGGCGCAGAGTAAGGAGGACGAAGTGTTGAAGGGACTCGAGATGGGGGCGGAGGATTACATCACGAAGCCGTTCAGTCCCAATGAGCTTGCCGCGCGTGTCCACAAGGCGCTGATGCGCTCCACCCGATGAGCCGGTTCGTTGCGGACGGCGCCGTCCGCCGACCGCTTCCGGCACCCTCCGGAGGTTCGGACGGATGCATGTCGAGTTGCTGATCATTCTGACGCTCACCGCAGCCGCCACGTTCGTGGTGGTCGTCGCATCCGTCGGCCTTGTGATCCACAAGGCGGTGAATGCGCGGGTGCTCCGCCATCGGCAGCGCCTCTACGCGCACTACTCAGAGATACTCACCCGGATCCTCCTGGCCGAACTCCCCGAACTCCCGCCCGGAACCCGTTCCGCCAGCCAGTTCAAGCAGTACGAGCAGCTGCTCACGCCGCTGAAAGAGCAGTTGGCCCAATTGCCGCGTTCGCGCCGGGCATTCCATCGCCGGGCACTGCGCCAGGCGATGGTGGACTTCGCACGCGATCTGACCGGCGAAACGGCCACTCGCCTCGTTTATTTCTTCTACGCGCTCGATTTTGTGGATGAACAGATCGCGCTGGTGCGCGACCGGCGCTGGTGGATTCGCGCACAGGCGGCACGCGATCTGGGATTGCTGCGGACGCGACGTGCGCTGGCGGCGCTCACGGCGGCGCTGGAAGATCCCCACCCGGACGTTCGCGAGCAGGCGATGAAGTCGATCATCATGATGGCCGGGGTCGATTCACTGCGGACCATCTTCCGGCTGATGCATTCGCTGTCGACCTGGACCGCGGTGGAGCTTTCGGTCGTTGTCATGCAGTACAAGGATCAGGCTGTACCGTGCCTCGCGGAGGGCCTGAGCGCTCCGGACGAATCGGTCGTGCTGTTTTGTATCGAGATGCTTGCTGAGATCGGTTTCGTCTCCGGCGTTGAACCGCTCCGCGCCCTCGCAGAGAACTATCCCAACGTGTCCGTGCGGGCGAAAGCGATCGAAGCGCTGGGCCGCCTCGGCGACGAGCGGGCGGAAGGACTCCTGCTGCACGCGGCGGCGGGAACCAATGTGCGTCTTCGACTCAAAGCGATGGAAGCGCTGGGGCGGATGGGGGTGCCTCGATCGGTGCCCGTGCTCAAACGGCGCCTCCTGAACGGGGCGATACCGGAAAAGCTCGTCGCCGCGCGGGCGCTGGCGGCGAACGGGCCGGATGGATTGCGCGTGCTCAGCGAGGTCGCCGCTGCCCATCCGGAGCCGGTCCGGGCGGTGTGTGAACAGGCGATTGAGGAAGCGGAGGGCTGATCCGGTGCTCGAGACCCTGCAGATTATCTTCTCGCTGCTTCTCGAAACGTACATCATCGGGACCATCCTGTTCTTCGTTTGCGTGAACCTCACGTACACGATCCTGCTCGTTCTGTCCCTTCGGGAAATCCTGCGGTACATGCGTCACAACTCCTTCAGCGACTACCGGACGCTTGTGCAGACGGAACTCGCCCCGCCGATCTCCGTGCTGGCCCCGGCGTACAATGAAGAGCCGACCGTCGTGGAAAGTGTCCGCAGCCTCCTTAAGCTGAATTACGGGGAATACGAAGTCATTGTCATCAACGACGGCTCGCGCGACAACACCCTGGGCCGGCTTGTCACGGAATTCCAGCTGTATCTCTCGAAGCAGGTGTACATTCCGTCAATCCCGGCCAAGCCGGTCCGGGGGATCTATCGCTCGCGGTTGCCGGCATATCGTAATCTCATTGTGATCGACAAGGTGAACGGCGGAAAGGCCGATGCGCTGAACGCCGGCATCAACGCGGCGCGGCATGAGTTCATCTGCGCGATCGATGCCGACTCCATCCTCGAGGAAGACGCCCTGCAGAAGGTGGTCAAACCGTTCCTTGAGGACTCCCGCGTCGTCGCATCGGGCGGGATCATTCGAATCGCGAACGGTTGCGAGATCGTGAACGGCCGCGTGGTGTCCGTGGGGTTGTCCCGCAAGATGCTGCCGCTGTTTCAGGTGGTGGAGTATTTCCGCGCCTTTCTTTCCGGTCGGATGGCGTGGCAGAGCGTGAACGGGCTGCTGATCATCTCCGGTGCGTTCGGCATGTTCCGCCGGCAAGCCGTCGTGGATGCAGGCGGGTACCGCACAGACACCGTTGGTGAGGACATGGAACTGATCGTGCGTATTCATCGCGCGAAACGGGAATTGCACGAGCCGTACCGCGTGGTGTTCGTTCCCGATCCCGTCTGCTGGACGGAGGCACCGGAATCGCTGAAGATCCTGGGGCGCCAGCGCAACCGGTGGCACCGCGGACTGCTGGACGTCTTCAAATTCCACGGAACGATGCTGCTGAATGAGAAGTACGGCGTGGTCGGTCTGGCCGCGATGCCGTATTTTTTCTTCATTGAGTTGCTGGGTCCGGTCTTTGAATTCGTGGGCTACCTGGCCACGGCCATCATGTTCGCCATGGGGCGACTGCAGGTCGACGTGGCGGTCCTGTTCTTCATCGTCTCCCTGTTCTACGGGGTAATGTTTTCGGTGGGCGGTGTTCTTCTGGAGGAAATTTCGTTCCGGCGATATCCGAATCCGAAGCACCTCGCATTGTTGCTGGCGATGGGCGTGATTGAGAATTTCGGCTACCGGCAACTGACGGCCTGGTGGCGCATCAGGGCATTCGTCGATTATTTCCGTGGAAGAGGCGACTGGGGAAGGATGCAGCGGACGGGATTCGGCACCGCAAAGACCGCATGAACAGCAAGCGGAAGGGGAGGGATTCGAACCCTCGATCCCGCGCAGCGGGATACCGGTTTTCGAGACCGGCCGATTCAACCACTCTCGCACCCTTCCGAGGCCTGACAATATACAAAACAGAGTCGTTCATTTCAACGCATTCGTGAAACCTTCCATCATCCGAGGATGTTGAGATTCATCAGACGGCGCTCCCGCTCGTTCGCGGTGCCGTTCGCAATCATCACTCACACTTGTCATCGGAGAAGTCATCATGTCAATTACGGTCGGTCAGAAGGCACCTGAGTTCAAGCTGGTGGATACGGAAAGGAAGGAACGGTCCCTGAGCGAGTTCCTCGGCAAAAAGACCGTCCTCGCTTTTTATCCGGGCGCGTTTACCGGAGTCTGCACGAAGGAGATGTGCGCTCTGCGCGATTCGATGACGCGCTTCAGCGATCTGCACGCGCAAGTGGTCGGCATCAGCGTGGACGCGCCGTTTGCCACAAAAGCTTTCGCCAAACTGAACAACCTCGAATTTCCATTGTTAAGCGATTGGACCCGACAGGTGAGCAAGACGTACTGCGGGCTCCACGAGGATTTCGCCGGTCTGAAGGGTTACTCCACCTCCAAACGGGCAGTGTATGTTCTGGATGCGCAGGGCATCGTGCGATATGCCTGGGTGTCTGAGAACCCCGGCGTTGAACCCAACTACGACGAGCTCACGGCGGCCCTCGCCTGACGGCGGCTTCGCCGGTCACGTTGCCATTCGAAGGAGAATGCTATGCTCACCGTGGGAGAGGCAGCCCCCGCGTTTGCGCTGCCGGACGCGACGGGATCGATTGTTCGGCTGAAAGATCTGCGGGGGCAAAAGGTCATCCTTTATTTCTATCCAAAGGACAATACCTCCGGATGTACTAAAGAGGCCTGCGCATTTCAGGAGGCACAGCCGAGGATACGCCGGAAGAGCGCTGTGGTCGTCGGCGTGAGTGCAGACAGCACGTCCTCGCATGCATCGTTCGCGGCGAAATTCGGTCTCCGGTTTCAGCTGCTCAGTGACGAATCGAAGGGAACCCTTCAGGCCTACGGCGTCTGGAAGCGCAAGAGCATGTACGGCCGATCGTATATGGGCATCGAACGGACGACGTTTGTGATTGATGAGAAGGGGAAAATTCAGCACATTTTTCCGAAGGTGTCTGTCGACGGCCATGTCGACGACGTGCTTGCAGTCCTCTGAGATCACCAACAGAGGTGTCTATGGTCTCCGTGACCCGTCGTGAGACGTTCAGTGCTTCCCATCGGCTGTACAATCCGGTGTTCAGTGAAGAGCAAAATCGGGCGGTGTTCGACAAGTGTGCGAATCCGAACGGACACGGGCACAACTATGTGCTCGAAGTGACCGTGACCGGCACACCCGATCCGGCCACCGGCTATGTTGTTGATCTGAAGGAACTGAAACGGATCATCCGTGCCGAGGTCACGGACAAGCTCGACCACCGGAATCTGAACATGGACGTCGAGTTCCTGCGAAATGTCATCCCCACAGCGGAAAACATCGCCGTGGCGATCTGGCGGGTGCTTGAATCGAAGATCCCTTCCGGAGTGCTGTCCTGTGTGCGTCTGCGGGAAACGGAGAACAACGTGGTGGAATACCGGGGTGGACAATGAAGAAAGCACGACGAGAATCGGAGCGTCTTCTGGAACGGTTCCTTGCCGAGATCGGTGAGGATCCGCGCCGGGAAGGACTGCGCAAAACTCCCCAACGGGTCGCCGAGATGTACGATGTTCTGACCTCCGGATACCGGCAGGACCCCCGAAAGATCCTGAACGATGCGGTGTTCAATGAGAAGTACAGTGAAATGGTGATCGTGCGCGATATCGATTTCTTCTCGCTGTGCGAGCACCATCTGATCCCGTTCTTCGGCCGGTGTCACATTGCGTACATCCCGAATGGTCGCATCGTGGGCCTGAGCAAGTTGCCGAGACTGGTGGAAGTCTTTGCGCGCCGGCTCCAGGTGCAGGAGCGCATGACCCAGCAGATCGCCGAGACACTGGACGAATTGCTGCATCCTCAGGGCGTGGCGGTGGTGATGGAGGCACGTCATCTGTGCATGATCATGCGGGGCGTGCAGAAGCTCAACTCGGTGGCGACGACGAGCGCCATGCTGGGTGTCTTCCGCGACGACGCGCGAACGCGCACCGAATTTCTCAAGCTCATCAACCGGCCGGAGGCGTGATCGTGCCCCGCGATCCTCGTATCGTCTGGATCACGGGAGCCGGCACCGGCATTGGTCGCGCGCTGGCACTCGAATACGCCCGACGGGGCGAGATGGTGCTTGCCGCCGGTCGCACGCCGGGGCGGCTCGATGACCTGCGCCGGTCGATGGCCGATGAACGCTTGACGTGTGAAACTGCCGTCTGCGATGTCCGCGATGAGGCGTCCGTGCGTCACGTTGCGGAGGAGGTATTGAACCGTCACGGCAGGGTCGACGTTCTGGTGAACAATGCGGGCGTGACCTACTTCCGGGATTTCCTCGACACGACCACCGAACAGTTCGATCACGTGGTCTCCACGAATCTGCGCGGACTCTTTCTGACGACGCGGAGTGTCCTCCCCGCCATGATCCGGTCCGGACGGGGCATGGTCGTGAACATCCTCTCGTTTGCCGCCAAGGCTGTCTACACGGGTTCATCGGCCTACGCGGCCTCGAAGGCCGGTGCGGAAACCATGATGAATGTGGTGCGGGCGGAAGTGCGTGAAAAAGGCATCCATATCGTGAACGTCTACCCCGGGGCGGTTCGCACGCCGATCTGGCATCCCAAGCACCAGCAACGGTACGGGGAACGGATGCTGGCGCCGGAAGTGGTGGCAAACGCAGTTTGTGATCTGACGATGCAACCGGATTCTGTGATGATCGAGGAACTGATCCTGCGGCCACAGATGGGCGACCTCCAGGTCTGACGTTCCCTCGCCGGAGGATGTCTCCTCCGCCGTGGAGTTTGCAATCACCACGCCGGAACGGGCGTTGGTGAGCGAACTCGATATTCTCCGACCAAACCGAGCTCGATGATCGATTGCTACCTCGTAGAGTTGCAGTGACGATAGCCGGATCCGCTTCAGGATCCGGCTGCTGCATGTCTTGAACGACACGCGATGTTTCTCTATATTGAGGCAGCAATGAAACCCCCGTTTGACGTCCGTCCCGCGCTTCCGATCCTCGTCTCCGCCGTTGTGCTGTTTCATGGATGTGCAATCTTCACTCCGGTGGGAAACGCCATCACGACTCAGTACGAGAATACGGTTTCGTATTTCAACGCCTACTACAACGCCAGCCGATTATTCTCCGACGCGGAGGAAGAGATCCGTGTCGCCCGTCTCGCCGCCCGGGGAAAAGAGGCCCAGTACGGCAACATCGTGCCGATCCCCAGTACCGCGCGGCAGAAGCTGAACATGGTCATCGACAAGTGCTCGAACATCCTGGCGTTCCATCCGGAAGGGAGCCTTGTCGATGATGCGCTGTTCCTCATCGGCAAGTCGTTCTTCTACCAGGGGGACTACGTTCGCGCGGAACGCAAGTTCACCGAGATGCTCGTCCGCTATCCCGGGAGCAGTCTGGCTCTGGAAGCGCAGATGTGGCTTGCCAGCACGTTCGAGAACCTGAACAAGCCGGACGAAGCGCTGGAAAGCAGCCAACGGGTGATGTCCGCGGCAGAAGAAGAGGGTGAGGATGCGCTCGATATCGATGCGCGGATGGAAGCGGCGCGCATGTATCGGAAGAAGGAAGATGATGACCGGGCCCTTGCGATGCTGCAGGAGGCGCTGGCGCATGCGGGGAACGCCGCCGACCGTGCGCGCATTCACGCGTTCCAGGGCGATGTACTCTCCGAGCAGGGGAAGTTTGACGCGGCGGCCGACGCGTATCTGCAGGCGGCCGATGAAACTGCCGATCTGTATGACCGGTACTATGCGTTGCTCCACGCGGCAACCGCCCGGCGCGACGCCGGACAATTTGACGACGCACAGCGGATTCTGGAAGACATGCGGGAGGATTTTCGCTTCAAGGCATACCTCGGTTCCATCGGCTATGAGCTGGGACGCACGCTGGCTGCGGCGGGGAAGACACCCGAGGCGATCGAGATCTATCGACAACTCGACACGTCGTTCGTCCGCACCAATTACGGATCGCTGGCCTCCATTGAACTGGCACGACTGTACGAGCACACACTTCTGGATTACCAGCAAGCGCGTGTCTTCTATGCCCGCGCAGCTGCATTCCCGACCCCCGCGATCTTCCAGGAAGCACGGAGCATGTCGGCCTCCTTCGACCGGTACTTTGCGGATCACCGAAAGCTGGTTCAGATCGACTCGCTGGCGCGCGTACTTGCCGATACCGCGCGTGTCACGCCGCCGGATTCTGCGGGCACAACCCTTGCGGATTCCCTGCGGGCCAAGCCCGTCGCGGCGCCGCCTCCGCCGTTCCCGATGCAGGCTGATTCACTCCGGTTCGCACGGTCGCGGACTGAGCAGGAGCTCGGTGACATCTTCTACTCGGAGATCGAGGTACCCGATTCGGCGGTGTTCTGGTACACCCGTTCGATGCAGGATGCGGTGGACTCGGTCCGGACACCCCGCGTACTCTACATTCTCGGAGAGATCGCCCGGACGTATCCTGACCGCGGCTATGTACCCATGGAAGAGCGCTATCGTGAGCTGATCACGCGCTATCCGGGATCAGAGTATTCCCTGGCAGTGCGGCGGGCACGGGGAGAGGCAGTCGATTCGGCACGTGCAGACTCCGCGGCGGTGCGCTATCATGCGGCGGAACGGCTCATCGATACCGACCGTTCCGACGAAGCAGTAAATGAGATGAAATCGCTCATCCACGATTATCCCGGCTCGCCGGCAGCCGCGCGCAGTGCCTATGCGATCGCCTGGTTGTATGAATGGCGTCTCAATACTCCCGATAGCGCAATTGCCTGGTATCGGACCATCCTCCAGACGCAGCACAACACTCCGTTTGCCGCGGTGGCGAAAGTGAAGGTGGGGAGTATTCCGACGCCGGCCGATTCCGCTGCGGCGGCAGCGGATAGCAGTCGCACAAAGGAAGTGAACGACGAGACGCCGGTGATTCGTCGGCCTGGCGGCGCTCTGCAGCCGGGTGCGAAACTCCCGGCCGATGCGGAAACGAAACAGCCCGCCAAGCCCGCCGAAGAACCGATCAAGAAGCGCGAGGACCTCCAATAGCATGACGATGCGACACGAACTTGCGCGCGTCATCACCTCCCGCGAAGTCGCTCGGGGAATCATTCGCCTTGCGGTGCGTTCGCCGCTGATCGCGGCAACGGCTCTTCCGGGGCAGTTCGTCAACGTACGCGTCGATCATCGGAGTTTGTACCCCCTGCTTCGTCGTCCCTTCAGCGTTTCGCGCACCGACGGAGAGGTCTGTGAGTTGCTCTTCAACGTCGTCGGCCCTGGCACCGAACGACTCGCCGCGAAGCGTGCGGACGACACCATTGACATGATCGGACCGCTGGGCAAGCCGTTCTGTCTCGATCATGAAATCGGCACGGCGGTCATCGTTGCGGGGGGACTGGGAGTGGCGCCGTTTCCGTTCCTGACAGCGGCGCTTGAGAAGAAGGGTGCCCGCATCCTCACGCTTCTGGGCGCCCGAACCCGTGCCATGGTTATCCGTGATCATCTGACAGATGTGCGCGTGGCGACGGATGACGGAAGCGAAGGTCTCAAAGGAACAGTGGTTGACCTGTTGGAACGGACGCTCAGTGGCGGACAGACGCCGAATCCAAAGATCTTTGGCTGCGGTCCGACGCCGATGCTGCGGGCGCTCTCAGCCGTTGCGGCTGCGCGCGACATCCCGTGCGAGCTTTCATTGGAAGGATCGATGGCGTGCGGTGTGGGGCTCTGTCAGGGATGTCCCGTCGAGCGAACCGCCGGCGGCAGGAAGTACGCGCTGGTGTGTACGGACGGTCCGACTTTTGAATCGACGGAGATCACCCTGTGAGTGCGACGGCCGAACCTGCGGTGAAGACCTCCTTCCGCATCCGGGATGTGGAATTCCGGAATCGCGTGTTCGTCGCGTCGGGGACGTTCGGCTACGGGGATGAGACGCGCGACCTGATCGACATCTCCCGCCTGGGCGGGATCTTCACCAAGTCGCTCTCCTGGAAAGCGCGCGACGGAAATCCGCCGGGCCGGATCGTCGAGACAGCGGGCGGCATGCTGAACTCGATCGGGCTCGCGAACATCGGCGTGCATCGGTTCATCGAAGAGAAACTCCCGAAACTACGCACCTGCGGAACGGCGGTCATCGCCAACATCGCCGCAAGCTCCGTGGATGAATATGCGGATGTGCTGCGATTGCTCGAGGAGCAGGAGGGGATCGCGGGCTACGAGATCAATGTCTCCTGCCCGAACGTCAAGGAGGGGGGACTCAATTTCGGTACGTCGTGCGAACGGACGGGGGAAATCACTCGCCGCCTGCGGCCGCTGACCAATCGTCCCCTCATTGTCAAACTGACCCCGAACGTTACCCATGTCTCGGAGTTCGCCCGCACCGTCGAAGGCGAAGGTGCTGACGCCATCTCGCTCATTAACACGCTGATCGGCATGTCCGTTGACGTGCGTACGCGCCGGCCTCGGCTCTCCACAGTGACCGGCGGTCTCTCCGGGCCGGCGATCAAGCCGGTCGCTCTCGCCAAGGTGTACGAAGCCGCACGAGCGGTTGCGATCCCGGTCTTCGGCGTCGGCGGGATCACGTCGGCGGAGGACGCGATCGAATTCCTCCTGGTCGGTGCGACGGCTGTCCAGGTAGGGACCATGAACTTTGTCGACCCCGGCATCTCCGCGACGATCGCCGCCGACATGGCGACGTTCGCCCGTGCGCAGGGAGTGCGGGACATGAACGAGTTTGTGGGCGCGGTGCGTGCCAATCCGGACGCCTCGGTGATCCAGTCCTGGTTGTGAACCCCGCGATGGTATGCGCTCTCCGATGAACCGCCCCATGACCTACCGTGAGGCCGTTGCGTTCCTGTATGGCCTTCAAACCTTCGGAATGAAATTCGGACTCACCGGCATCCGGCGACTGCTCCGGGAACTGGGGAATCCGCACGAACAGTTTCCGGCGATCCATATCGCCGGTTCCAACGGCAAAGGCTCTGTCGCTTCGATGCTGGCCGCTATCCTCACCGCCGCGGGATACCGGACGGGCCTGTATACCTCTCCGCATCTCATGCGCGTCAACGAACGCATCCGCATTGACGGATGTCCGATTCCGTCGGGCGCACTCACGCGGCTGGTTCAACGCGCCGCGCCGACGGTTCGCGTGCGGCACGCAACTTTCTTTGAAACAATGACCGCGGTGGCGTTTCGGTACTTTGCGGATGCGAATGTCGACATCGCGGTGATCGAAACGGGACTGGGCGGACGGTTGGACGCCACGAATGTGCTGCGCCCCCTGGTGTCGGTAATCACGTCCATCGATCTCGAACACACTCAGATCCTCGGCTCCACGCTTTCCCGCATTGCGCGGGAAAAAGGCGGGATCATCAAACCGGGAATTCCGTGCGTGACCGGATCGCTCGCGGCGGGGCCGGCGCGGACCATTCGACGCATCGCCCGGTCGCTGGAAGCGCCGCTGATCGAGGTCGCGAATCCCCGATGGAACATCCGGGAGAGCAGTCTGACGGGCTTCCGGGGCGACGTGCGAATCGGAAGAGCGGTTTGGAGCGATCTGTGCGTGTCTCTGTCGGGTCCGCATCAGTCCTCCAATGCGGCGATCGCGTTGCAGACCGTGCAGGTGCTCCGTGCCGCAGGGGATGTCAAAATCCCGGATCGGGCGGTGCGAACCGGTCTGGCGGGTGTAGAAAAACTCAGCGGATTGCACGGACGGCTCGAACGTGTTCGACGACGCCCGTTCATTGTGGCTGATGTTGCGCACAATCCGGCGGCCATGCGTGCGCTGGCGAGCGCTGCGGAAACCTTTGGCCTCCGTCCGGCGTTTGTTATGATGGGTGTCATGAAAGACAAGGCGTATGTCCCGATGATTGAGGTGCTTGCGCCGGTGACGGGCAAAGCGTTTGTGGTCACCGCGAGGACATCTCGCTCACGTGATGCGGGGGATCTCCGCCGTGTATTTGCCCGTCTGCAGGTTCCGGTTGAGTCGTTCGCGACCGTGCGGGAAGGGTTGCGTGCGGTGCTGCGTGAAGTGCCCCGGGGAAGATGTGTGCTCATCACCGGTTCTCACTTCGTCGTCGGCGAAGCCCTCGCCGAGCTCACCCGGAAAATCTACTTGACAATAAATCAATAATGGACTATCATGCATTTAAGGGACGGCAGTTCTAATCGAGTATTTTCCATCCGGTACACTCCAAACATCTGATTTGCATCCAATCCTGTCGCGGTTCACGATTGCTTCGTGAGTGGTTCGTCTCTTTCGCGCTTCTCTTTTTCCTTTCATGTAAGGTCTCACTTCCATGCCAATGGACATTTCCGAACTAAAATCTAAAAAAATTGCTGAGCTGAATACGATTGCCAAGGAGATGAATATCTCCGGCTACAGCGAACTGCGCAAGCAGGAGCTGATCTTCAAAATCCTCGAAGCCCAGACGCAGAAGGACGGTCTGGGATTCAGCAAGGGCGTGCTTGAGGTTCTGCCCGACGGCTACGGCTTTCTCCGATCCGTCGACTACAATTACCTCCCCTCGCCCGACGATATCTACGTGTCGCCGTCGCAGATCAAGAAGTTTGGTCTTCGGACGGGCGACAGCGTGAGCGGCCAGGTCCGACCGCCGAAAGAGGGGGAGCGGTTCTTCGCTCTCCTGCGCGTCGAAGCCGTCAACGAGGACCATCCGGATGTGATCCGCGATCGGGTGCTGTTCGAAAACCTGACGCCGATGTATCCCGCCGAGCGGCTCAAACTGGAGACCGTGCCCGGCGAGTATGCCATGCGCGTGCTGGACCTGCTCGCCCCCGTAGGCAAAGGACAGCGCGGCATGATCGTCTCGCCGCCGAAAGCCGGCAAGACCATCCTCCTGCAGAAGATCGCCAACAGCATCACCCGGAACCATCCCGAAGTGCGTCTGATCGTCCTGCTGATCGATGAGCGGCCGGAAGAAGTGACGGACATGGAACGCACGGTGAGCGCGGAAGTGGTCAGCTCGACGTTCGATGAGCCGCCCGAGCGGCACGTGCAGGTGGCGGACATGGTGCTCGAAAAGGCGAAGCGCCTCGTCGAAGCGAAGAAGGACGTGGTGATCCTGCTCGACTCCATTACACGCCTGGCCCGTGCGCACAATACGGTTGTGCCGCACAGCGGCAAGATCCTCTCCGGCGGCGTGGATGCCAATGCCTTGCACCGTCCCAAGCGGTTCTTCGGCGCGGCGCGCAATATCGAGGAGGGCGGAAGCCTCACCATCATCGCCACCGCGCTGGTCGAAACCGGAAGCCGCATGGACGAGGTTATCTTCGAAGAGTTCAAAGGCACCGGCAACAGCGAAATCGTGCTCGATCGCTCCCTGAGCGACAAGCGGATCTTCCCGGCCATCAATGTGAACAAGACCGGCACGCGGAAGGAAGAAATGCTCATGGAGCCGGACGATCTCAATCGTGTCTGGATTCTGCGGAAGTTCCTCAGTGATCTCAATCCCGACGAGGCGATGGAACTCCTGCTCGACAAGATGCGCGGCACGAAGGCGAACAAGGAATTTCTCAAAGTGATGAACAGCTGACCGGCTCCGGCTGCCCGCGTCGCCTGACCTGCTCCCCGTGTCGATCCACTCCTGCCCGGCGGGGAGCGCCAACTGTCGTATGGCCGCTGTGCCGCACACGAACCCTCATCTATTCCGGTGAAGACCATGAACGACGCCGTCATTGTCAGCGCCTGCCGCACTCCTGTTGGATCATTCCTCGGAACGCTTGCTTCGGTTCCTGCTCCCCGCTTGGGAGCCGTGGTGATCGCAGAGGCGGTTCGCCGCGCAGGTATCGATCCTTCCATCGTCAACGAAGTGATCATGGGCAACGTGCTGACCGCGGGCGAGGGACAGGCACCGGCTCGGCAGGCGGCCCTGTTTGCCGGCTTGCCTGAGTCCGTGGAATGCCTCACCGTGAACAAGGTCTGCGGCTCCGGACTGAAAGCGGTCATGCTGGCGGCGCAGGCGATCCAGCTCGGCGACGCGGACGTGATCGTGGCCGGCGGTATGGAAAGCATGTCGAACGTTCCGTTCCTCCTGGACCGAGCGCGGACCGGCTACCGCATGGGGCACGGGCAGCTCGTGGACGCCATGATCCGGGACGGACTGTGGGATGTCTACAACGATTTCCACATGGGGAATGCGGCCGAGCTCTGCGCGAAGGAATGCGCGATCCCGCGCGACGCGCAGGACGCGTTCGCAGTGATGAGCTACAAACGTGCGCAAGCCGCGTGGGCCGAAGGGCGTTTCACGGAAGAGATCGTGCCCGTATCGGTCAAGACCCGCCAGGGGGATGAGCTCGTCACCAAAGACGAAGAGCCGTTCAAGACGAACTTTGACAAGATCGCGACATTGAAGCCGGCATTCCTGAAGGACGGCACCGTTACGGCCGCCAACGCGTCCAAGATCAACGACGGAGCCGCCGCGGTGCTCGTCATGTCCGCCGGTCGGGCAAAAGAACTTGGTCTGACCCCGCTGGCCCGGATCGTCGGATTCGCGTCCTCCGCGAAGAAGCCGGAATGGTTCACGACCGCCCCCGCCGACGTGATCGCCAAGACCCTCCAGCGCGCACACCTCTCGCTTGACGACATCGATCTGTTCGAGGTCAACGAGGCGTTCGCCGTTGTGACGCTTGCGGTCAACAAGTTGCTCAGCCTGGATCCGGAGCGTGTCAACGTCAACGGCGGCGCGGTTGCGCTGGGTCATCCGATCGGCGCCAGCGGTGCCCGCATCCTGGTGACACTGCTGCATGCCCTTCGTCAGCGCAAGCGGACGCGCGGACTCGCCACGCTCTGCATCGGCGGCGGTGAGGCGGCCGGCATGATCGTGGAGCGGTCATAACTTTCTGAACACCCGGAGAACAGCACGTATGGGCGACATCCGAACAATAGTCGTCGTCGGCTCAGGGACGATGGGCAACGGCATCGCGCACGTCTTTGCGCAATACGGATTGACCGTGCGCCTGAATGACCTGTCCGACGAACTGCTGAAGCGCGCGCTCGGAACGATCACCTCCAATCTTGACCGGCAGGTGAAGAAAGGGACGCTGACGGAGGATCAGAAGCGCGAGACGCTTTCCCGGATCATGCCGACGACCCGTCTCGTCGAGGCGTGCGCGGACGCGGATCTGGTGGTGGAGGCGGCCACCGAGAATGAGACCGTCAAGATGGAACTCTTTCGCACGCTCGATACTTCCACCCCGGCGCATTGCATTCTGGCGTCCAACACTTCCTCCATCTCCATTACGGCGCTGGCCGCGGTGACGAAACGGCCGGATCGGGTGATCGGCATGCACTTCATGAACCCGGTCCCGGTGATGAAGCTGGTGGAGGTCATCCGCGGGCTTTCGACGTCGCAGGACACGTTCGAGCTCGTGCGCAGCACCGCCCAGCGGCTGGAGAAAGTCGCGGTCGAGGTGAACGACTATCCGGGATTCGTGTCGAACCGTGTGCTGCTGCCGATGCTGAATGAGGCGATGTACGCCGTGATGGAGGGCGTCGCCACGCCGGAGGCGATCGACACGGTGATGAAGCTGGGGATGAATCATCCGATGGGGCCGCTGCAGCTGGCGGACTTCATCGGTCTGGACGTGTGTCTTTCGATCATGGAAGTGCTTTACAACGGCTTCGGCGATTCGAAATATCGTCCCTGTCCGCTGCTGAAGAAAATGGTTGCGGCGGGGCACCTCGGCCGAAAATCGGGCCGCGGATTCTACGACTACTCCAGCCCATCACCGGCGCGCTGACGCGTCTCACAGGAGGCTCTGCACGATGGATTTTCAACTCACCGAAACACACATGATGATCCGCGACATGGCGCGGAAGTTCGCCGACGAGGAACTCGCACCGTCGGCCGATGTACGGGATGAACGCGAGGAGTTTCCCGCCGAGCAGGTGCGGCGCATGGGCGAGCTGGGAATGCTCGGCATGATGGTCTCCGAAAAGTACGAGGGGGCGGCACTGGATACGCTGTCGTACGTGCTGGCGGAAGAAGAAGTATCCCGGGTCGATGCATCGGCCGGCGTGATCATGTCGGTCAACAACTCGCTGGTGTGCTGGGGGCTGGAGCAGTTCGGCAGCGACGAGCAGAAGGATCGGTATCTGGCGGATCTGGCGACGGGCCGGAAGCTGGGCGCCTTCGCGCTGTCAGAGCCCGAAGCCGGAAGCGATGCCACGAATCAGCGCACGACCGCTCGTCGGGATGGCGATGGGTACGTCCTCAACGGGACGAAGAATTTCATCACGAACGGTGCGCACGCGGACGTGACGTTGGTGATGGCGGCCACCGATCGCGAGAAAGGCGCACGGGGTGTCTCCACCTTCATCGTGGAGAAGGGTACGCCGGGATTCGCGGTGGCAAAGAAGGAACGGAAGCTCGGTATTCGAAGCTCCGACACGGTGTCCCTGGCATTTCAGGATTGCCGGGTGCCGGCGGCGAACCGGATCGGAGACGAAGGCTTCGGCATGAAGTTCGCACTGAAGACGCTGGATGGCGGGCGCATCGGTATTGCCGCGCAGGCGCTCGGGATCGCGCAGGCCAGCCTTGACGCGTCCATCCGATACAGCAAGGAGCGGAAAGCATTCGACAAGCCGATCGCGGATCTGCAGGGCATTCAGTTCAAGTTGGCGGAAATGGCGACGGATATTCAGGCCGCCCGCGCGATGATCTGGCATGCCGCCTGGCTGAAGGACCAGGGACAGCCGTACGGTCCGGCGGCCGCCATGGCCAAACTGATGGCGTCGCGGGTGGCGGTCCATGCCGCCCTCGAGGCGATCCAAATCCATGGCGGATACGGATACATCCGGGAGTACAAAGTGGAGCGGTTCCTGCGCGACGCGAAGATCACGGAGATCTATGAGGGGACGTCGGAGATCCAGAAGATCGTGATCGCGCGGTCGTTGTTGCACGAGTAGCAGCAGCTGCGGTCCATGAAAAAAGGCGATCCTCGGATCGCCTTTTCTTTTCTCCGGAGGGAGGGACGCTCAGCAGCCGTCAGTATCCCGCATTTCGGCGGTCTCTCTCAGGTACTTCATGAACCGGTTCTGCTTGTCGACGAGGATGTTGAGCGGCTTCCGGGCATGCTCCGCGAGATGGAAGGCCATGATGATGACTTCGTCGCCGGCATGGATCAGGTGGGATGCGGCGCCGTTCATCGCGATGATGCCTGAATCGCGCGGCCCCCGGATGACGTACGTCTCCAGCCGCTGGCCGTTGGTGTTGTCCACGACCAGCACCTTTTCGTATTCAGCGATGTCCGCCTTCTCCATCAGGGCCTCATCGATGGTGATGGAGCCGACGTAGTGCAGGTTGGCTTCGGTGACGGTCGCCTTGTGGATTTTTGATCGCAGGAAGACGCGCATACGCTGGGATGCTCCGTGATTCAGCGGAATAATACGGTGAAGTCCGCTGAGTTGCAAAGCAGCGGACATTGTTTTTCGGTCGAAGTTTTGGTACTATCGAACCATTCGCGTGCGGCCGGTGCCACGGTGGTGACCCGCTGTGCGCCGGGATCCGTTCCTCAACGCAGAAGGAGGCAGTATGAGCAAGGGACTCAAAATCACGCTTGGCATTCTTGCGGCAATCGTCCTGCTGGCCGTGATGACCATCGGCTGGGCGGTCGGCACGTACAACAAACTTGTCCGAGCGGACGAGGGCGTGCGAGGCGCGTGGAGTCAGGTGGAGAACCAGTACCAACGCCGTTTCGATCTGATTCCGAACCTTGTCGAGACTGTCAAGGGATACGCAAAGCAGGAACGGGAGGTACTCGAGAACGTCACGGCGGCCCGGGCCAGTGTCGGCCAGCTGAAGGTCACGCCGGAACTCATCCGGGATCCGCAGGCGTTCTCGCGATTCCAGCAGGCGCAGGATGGCCTTGGCTCCGCGCTGTCGCGGTTGCTCGTGGTCACGGAGAACTATCCGAACCTGAAATCCAACGAGAACTTCCTGACGCTGCAATCCCAGTTGGAGGGGACGGAGAACCGCATCGCGGTCGAACGTCGGCGGTTCAATGAGACTGTTCAGGCGTACAACATTTCGATCCGCACGTTCCCCACGTCGATGATTGCGGGATTCGGGAATTTCCGGGAAGCGCAGTACTTCAAGTCCGCTGCCGGGGCCGAACAGGCGCCGCAGGTGAAGTTCTGATGTTCGCCGTGCGGCTGAGCCGGCTCGTCGCGCTCGCGTCGGCCGTGCTTGTGCTGGCCGGACGCGCCGGGGCGCAGGCGCCGGTCCCGCCGATCGAATCGCCGGTTACGGATTTCACGAACTCCCTCAGCTATGTCGAGTGGAGTGAACTGCAGAAGATGTTGGGGCGCTTTGAAGATACGTCCGCGGTGGCCGGCCGGGTAGTGATCGTGGCCGGGACGGGGCCGATGAAGGTGGATGAGTACGCCCGTCGCCTCTTTGACACGAATCGCATGGATACACTCGCCCGGGGGCGATCATTCCTGCTGCTTGTCGTTGCGGGAGACAATCGCGCAGCCATCCACGTGGGTACGGGCATCACCGGTGTTCTGAGCGGACCGGTCTGCGATCGTATCGTGGAGGAAGATGTCGTTCGCCGTCTTCGCTCGGAGACGGTGTTCTCCGGAGTTGTCGCCGGACTTGACGCGGCGATGAGCGCATTCAACGGGCGGCAACCGCGTGTGGAACCGGTGTCGATTGCGCCGACGGTCGCTCTTGTGCTTGTACTGGTGGTGGTGGGAGGGTATCTGCTCATTGTCCGGCCCGCGCTTCACGCCCGTCGCCGACAGATCGTCGGCCCGGGAGGAGAGCAGGACGACGCCGGCTGGGGATACCGTCCGCCGGCGAAGAAGAGCGATGGCGATTCCGACCGGACGTCGGGACCGTTGTCCGGATCGTGGTAGTGGGGGGATGAATTGTTGTACGCGCCCGGGAGGCACGAGAATCACATGGAAGAGACGCCCACCGTCCGGATCCTGATGATCGAAGATTCGGATGACAGCGCACGGATGCTCGACGCGTTCCTGAAGCGGTTCGAAGGGGCCCGCTTCGAGATCGTGCAATGCCGGACCGCGGAGGAAGGGATTCGTGTCGCAACCGCGCGGTCGGATCTTGACATCATCCTCGTCGATTACTTCCTGCCGGACCGCAACGGACTGGAAGCGACACGCGAACTGAAAGAGAAGAAGGTCGACGTTCCGCTCGCGTTCCTGACGGTCAACACGGATGTCTCCGTCGCCGTGGAAGCGATGAAGCTCGGCGTTGCGGACTACTTCCTGAAGGACGATCTTGCGTCCCACGTCTTCCCCCAGGCCATCATGAGCATCCTGGAGAAGCACAAGCTTCGGAAGGAATACGCCGCGCTGGAGATCAAAAAGCGACGACTGGAGGCGATGCAGGAACTCGTGGTCGACATCTCACGTCAAATTACCGAACCGCTTGCCGAGATGAAGCGCGTCGTGGACAGCCTCCTTGCGCATGAGAACGCCGCACAGTACATGCGCTTTCTGACGCTGATCAAGGAGAACGTCGAGCGGATGGACCGGAAGCTGGAGAAGCTGAAGAATCTGAAGGACGACAAGACGGTCCAGTACATCAAAGACATTCGCATGATCGATCTCTCCTGAGGCGCGCGCTTCCCGGTGACCCGGTCCGTGCGCATCCTATGACCTTTCTCTCTTCCGTTCAACAGCGTGAACTCCGTGACGTGCTGGAGGATTTGCATCGGACACACGATGTCAGCCTGGAAGTCCGCATTCACGGCGCACGTGAACGGAACGAGCGTCGCATGCCGGTGGCGGCGATTGCGCAACGGGAACTGGCCGGACGGCGACCGGAGTCTCCGGGTGCGACGGATGCGCTGTTGCTGATCATCCTTCGCACGCATGAATTTGCCGTGGCCGTCGACGCCGTGCGATGGTTTCCCGACCCGGTCGCGGCTCGATGGAACGATGCCGGTGCGGTGCTCTCGACGGCGTTCGCGGCCGGACATCCGGTGGAAGGAATGCGTGGACTGGTTCGTCGCCTCCCCGAACTCCTCGTGCGCCAATCGCAATCCCATTGATCAGGAACCCCCCGTGGACGTTCAAACGGCCGTTGCTCAAATCGACAGTCGTGTCGGCGATGTCAAAGGAAATCTCGAGCAGCACTGCGCCGCGGTGGATGCGGCGGCGGCAGCCGGTGCGCAGCTGGTGGTGTTTCCGGAACTCAGCCTGACCGGCTACACGCTTCGCGATCTCGCCTGGGAGGTCGCCATCAACCTGCGTTCGCCCGATGTGCTTGCACCGCTCCTCGAGCGAAGCAAGCGTACGTCGATCGCGCTCGGACTTGTGGAGAGCGGATCGAACCACGCGATCTACAACAGCGGGGTGTTCCTGGAAGATGGCGCGGTCCGCCACACGCATCGCAAACTGTATCTTCCCACGTACGGCATGTTCGAAGAGGGCCGATACTTCAGCCCCGGTCAGCAGGTCGCGGCGTTCGACTCCCGGTTCGGACGATTCGGCATGCTCATCTGCGAGGATCTGTGGCACATCTCGCTGCCGTATCTTCTCGCCATGGACGGGGCGGAGGCGATTCTTTCGCTCACGGCAAGCCCGACCCGCATGACCGGCAACGGACCGGTGCTCGAGACCCGGAAGACGAACGAAGAGCACCATCGCTCTTATGCGCGACTGCTCAACGTGTATGTCGTGTTCAGCAACAGGGTCGGATTCGAGGACGGCGTGAACTTCTGGGGCGGATCTTCCATCACGGCCCCCTCCGGAGACCAGTTGGCATCCGCCCGGCTGATGCAGGATGATCTGATTACCGCACGGATGCATTCGGGTGAAGTGGAGCGCGCACGGCGATTTTCCCGCCATTTTCTGGACGAACGCCCGGAAGTCGTTCTTCGCACGCTCAACCGCCTTTCTGCTCGTCCCTGATCCCCGCGCCCGCCGGCCTGCTGCGGCTTTCAGATCTCCCCATTTCTTCGTAAATTTCATTGTGATGCTGAGAGAAAGACGACGATGACGAATACATTCAAAACGATCCTGTTGATGTCCCTGATGATGGGCCTCCTGCTCGTCGTCGGCGATGCGATCGCCGGTGAACGGGGATTACTTATGGCCTTTGCGTTCTCTGTGCTGATGAATTTCGGTATGTACTGGTTCTCGAGCAATATCGTACTCATGTCCTACGGTGCCAAGGAAGTGACCGAAGCGGAGGCGCCGCGGCTGGTGGCGACCGTTCGTCGGCTTGCGACGCAGGCGCAACTGCCGATGCCGCGGGTGTACATCATTCCCACGGAGGCGCTGAACGCGTTCGCGACAGGGAGGGATCCCGGGCATGCGGCCGTTGCGGCAACTGAGGGTATCCTGCGGGTGCTCAGCGACGACGAGCTCGAAGGCGTTCTGGCGCATGAACTGGCCCACGTCCGCCATCGGGATATCCTCATCTCCACGCTCGTGGCGACACTGGCGGGAACGATCACGGTGCTGGCGCGGATGGCGATGTACGCCACGATGTTCTCCGGCGGCCGCGACCGCGAGGATCCAAATCCGTTGGGCGGCCTCTTGATGATGATTCTGGCGCCGATTGCCGCCATGCTGATCCAGATGGCCGTGTCGCGCTCGCGTGAATTTGCCGCCGACGCGGGAGGAGCGGAGATCAGTCAGCGCCCGCTCAGCCTTGCCAATGCCTTGCGCAAGCTCGAGCGCGGTGCCGAGCAGATCCCCCTCGAACAGGCGGGGACTGCCACGGCGCATCTCTTCATCGTCAATCCGCTCCGTGGGGGCGGCATCTCCCGGCTGTTCTCAACCCATCCACCCGTCGAGGAGCGGATCGCGCGTCTCGAACGGATGGCCATGGGCGGAACGGCCTGAGCGCGGAGCCGGCGGGTGGACCTGGGGAGATCGATCCGAACGATCGTCGCCGTCGGGCTCGGGCTCAGTGCAGGATTTGCCCAGAGCCTGCGTCCACCGACCACCCCGGAGGTGTTTCGCACGCAGGCGGATTCGCTGGCCGCGGATATGGTGTCCCACATTCAGCTCGACCCTCCGGGTCGAGTTGCTGTTTTTGTGGAAGGCGCCGGGCAGCGGGTCGTGGTGGAAAATGCGATGCTGGATATGCTTCAGCGCCGGGGGATCTCAGCGTGGCTGTATGATTCCACCGCGTTCGCGGGGGCCGTGCTCCGCGTCGTTGTGCTGGAGCAGCGTGCGGACGAGCGAGCGGTCAGCGACACCACGGCGCTCCGCACCGCGTCCACACGGCTTGAAGCGCGTTTGGAGCAACCGGGCAGAGCGGTGCAGATGCTTGGCATGTACCGTCGCACAACGGTCGATACGGTGGATGCGCTGACCGTCCGCGGTCCGGAGACCGATGAGCCGTCGGTCATCAGCAAGCTTCTCATCCCGCTCGTCATGCTGGGGAGCGCGGTGCTCATGGTGTACTTGTTCTTTACAGTGCGAAGCTGATGCTGCGCCGGGTGCGATTCTGGACGTTTGTGCTCGCCTGGGCACCGGGGACGGTGCTGGCGCAGGCGGCGGACACGTCAGCGACGCTGCGTCTTATTGCGGTCGGCGACGTCAATCTGGGACGTTCGCTGGGGCAGCGGATTCTGCGGGGAGAAACGGACTACCCGTTCCATGCTCTGCGGGACTGGTTCAGCGGGGCGGATGCGGTGTTCGCGAATCTCGAGAGCCCGATCTCCGATCAGCATGGTGAGACGGAAAGTCCGCGCTCAAACGTGGTGTTCTGTGCGCCTCCGGTAGCCGCCGACGTGTTGCGCGCTGCCGGCATCAGTGTGGTGTCGACGGCCAACAATCATGCAGCCGACTACGGAGCGACAGGAATCGCCGAAACGATTGCATTTTTGCATCAGGCCGGCGTTCAGCCTGTCGGCACGACCGTTGATGCTGCCGGAACGTTCGCACCGGCCATCCTCGATCGGCATGGAATTCGCGTTGCGATTGTCGCCTTTACCCAGTTTGTGAACGGTCGCGCCGCGTGGGAGCAGAGCATCTCGCTGTTCGATTCGTCCGGAGTCAGGCGACAGATTGATTCCGTGCGTTCACACGCGGATGTGGTCATTGCCAGCTTTCACGGCGGACGTGAGTACGCCTCGGATGCCGATACCGTGACGGAGCAGCAGATGCGGTACCTGATCGACGCCGGCGCGGATATCGTTCTGGCGCACCATCCGCATGTCGCGTGGGGCGTGGAAGAGTATCGGGGACATTTGATATTCCGGTCGCTGGGCAACTGCGTCTTTTACCAGCCGCAGCGACGCTGGGCCGATGTCGGACTGGCTGCGGAGCTGGTATGGACGCGGCGGGATGGCCGGGTGGTCCTGCGGTCCGCACGGTTTCAGCCGCTGCGCACGGGTTTTCAGCCGACGCGGGATGTCTCGCCACAACGGCAGCGGGCATTGTTTGAGCGTTTGCGGCGCCGATCGACGGTGCCGCTCATTCAGGAACAATCAGCATATGCGGTGGATCTCCATGGAATTCATTCGTAGCAGGAAGTGGTGGATGATTGTGGTGGCGGTCGGCATTGCCGTGTGGGTGGCCGGGTGCGCCCGCGAGGAAACGACCAAGAATCTCACGGCGGAAGAGCGCTATGATCTCGGCATGAAGAAGTTCGCCGATGAGGATTACGAGGGCGCGATCGAAGACTTCAAGGTGATTACCCTGCAATTTCAGGGAACCTCGGTCGCTGACAAAGCGCAGTTCTACATGGGCGAGTGCCGGTTCCGTCGCGAAGAGTATATCCTGGCGGCATATGAGTACGAGATGCTGATCCGCACGATGCCGACGAGCCCGCTCGTGCCGCGGGCACGGTTCCAGCGGGCCACATGTTATGACCGGCTGTCACCCAAATACTATCTTGATCAGGACTACACGCACAAGGCGATCGACGAATATCAGGCGTTCCTCGAATACTTCCCGACAGACAGCCTTGTTCCGGCAGCGGAAGCGCGCATCTCGGTGCTCAACACCAAGCTGGCGCAGAAGATGTTCGAGAACGGAATGACCTATATGAAGCTCGAGTACTACCGCGCCGCGACGTATTACTTCGACCTGGTACTCGAGAAGTATCACGACACGCCGTTCGCGGAACCGGCCTTGTTCCGCAAGGCACAGGCGCTCCGGCTGCGCAAACGGTATGATGAAGCCCGCGAGCAATTGGCACGCTTCTCGGAGCGGTATCCCAACAGTTCCCTGAAGCCCGATGTGGATGCGCTCCGCAAGGATATCGACGAAGAGACGGCCGCACTCCAGAAGGCCGCCCGAAAGAAACTCTCCGTCCAGCCGGAACCTCACCCGGAGACAGGACAATGAAACGACCGCCGTCGCGCCCCGTCAGCGATTCGAAAGTCGAAATGACCGAACTGGTGCTTCCCAATGACACGAATCGCCTCGGAAACCTCCTGGGCGGACGTCTGATGCAGTGGATCGACATTGCGGCGGCGATCGCGGCGTCCCGGCACACCCATCGCGTCTGCGTGACCGCCTCGGTCGACGAGTTGAATTTTCATCATCCGATCCATACGGGCGAGGTCGTACGTCTTCAGGCTTCCGTGAACCGGGTCTTCCGAACGTCGCTGGAAATCGGTGTCCGGATTACGAAGGAAAATCTGCTGTCCGGTGAGCGCACACACACGAACACGGCATTCCTGACGTTTGTGTCCATCGATGAGAGCGGCAAGCCTGTCCCGGCGATCCCGGTGCGGCCGGTGACGCAGGATGAGAAGCGGCGCTATCGCGACGCGGCCCGTCGGCGGGAGCGCCGACTGCTGCACCGCCGGCAAGTCTAGAGTGTCGGAATCATACGGGGATTGCGTTGCGGAGCGTAGCTCGAACAACAGGCATCGGACGCGCCGTCCGGTGGGCGTGCGTCGTCTGCTGGACCGTCGCCGGGTCCGCCGACGCGCAGGTGCGTCAGGCGTCGCTCGCCGAGATACGTCATCTTCCGATCCCGCATCCCGTCGACCGCACGGTGGTCTATCGAAACGACCCCGATCACTGCGTTCTCCTGGCCTGGTCCGCCGGTCACCCGGATATCGATCTCATCGACGTCAGCAGCAGCCCGGCCGTGCGGAATGTGCGCCGGCTCGTGTCGCCGGTGTCTTTTACGGATGTCATCGCTGCCCCGTCCGGGCCATTTCCCGCACCGATCTTCCTTCTTGACCGCTCCCGGCGATCCATCGCCGTCATCCCGGCGCTCGGCACGGACACGCTCCGCGTGATGCAGACGCTCACAGTGCCGTTCGATCCGACCAGCTTTGTCGCGGCGGATTTCACCGGCGATGGCCGGCTGGACCTCCTGCTCGCCAATCGGGATGTCCCCGGCATCCTTCCGTTCGTTGGCACCGCGACCGGACGATTGGTGGAGCGCCCCGTGATCGCACCGGATGATCCCGTCGGCGCCTTCGCGCTCGTCGATCTGAACGGCGACGGCATCGAGGACCTGGTGCTCTTTGATTGGGTGAAGAACGATCTCCACCTGCTGTACGGCGTCGGCCGCGGTCGGATGATCGAGCAAAGCGTATTTCCGGTGCGTGGAGACGTCACGTCGATCGTCCCCGGCCACATCTCGCCCGGTCTGCCGTTGACGATGCTCCTCGGCATGCGCAACGCGCCCGAAGCGCAGGTGTGGACCGGAAACGATTTCGGCGAGTTCTCGCTGGCAGGAACTCTCGCGATGACGGGTCGTCCCATCCGGTTGGATTTTGCGGATGTGAATGGCGACCGACTCGCCGATTTCGTGGGCCTGACAGATGCCGGGACTCTGGAAATCCTCTCATACGAATATGCGGCGGGATTCGTGAGCCGCGTGCGCTTTGCGGTACCGGACGGTACGACGAGCTTTGCTGTCAGCGCCGGTGAAGACCGTTCGCCCAGCGGCATCATTCTCATGACGCCGGGAGCCAGCGAACTCGCGTTCTATCGGACCGGCTCAGTCACACTGCAGGACGTGGACTCGGTCGATCTGGCGGTTGGACCGCAGCCGGTGGACGTGGCGACGTCCGATCTGAACCGGGATGGATGGGCCGATCTTGTCACCGTGTGTGCGCGGACGCAAACGTTGCTCATCTCCTGGGGCGACGGACGGGGCAAATGGCAGGGGATGACGTCGGTCGGCATCGCGATCTCGCCGGAGGAGTTTTCCGTGTTCTCTACCTCCGATTCGTCGGCACGATTCCTCATCGGTTCCGGTGACGCTCGCCAGGTGGCGCTGGTGACATTCGATCCAAAAGATACCAGTGTGGCTGAAGCGGTGATTCCGACGGAAGGGAAGCCGTCATTCGTCGACGGCAGGCCGGGAGACACGCATCCGTCCGATTTCGGAGTGCTGAACCGGCTCACGACTGAGGAGCGAAATGCCCTCAGCCTCTTCCAGGACGCCGGCCAATCGCGTTACATCGAACGAAGTTTCCGTCTTGCGCCGCCGAACGTGCTCCTCGGCGCCTCGATCGCTGACGTGAATGCGGACAGCCTGCCCGACATCCTGTACGCGTATCGCCCCGGCGACTCCGCGGTGGTGGAGCTGGGACTTGCCCTGGGCGACTCGGCGCTCTCGATGAAAACCCGTGCCATCATCGGCGATATTCCGGACAGCACCGCCACGGAAGCATCGGTGTGGCCACTGGGTTCCACCGGGCGCATGACACGCGGGCTCATCGTCTGGAGGTCCGGTCCGCCCCCGCAATTCTGGTTCGTCCCGGCGGCGACGGATTCGACCTGGAAACCAGCTCAGCCGCTGCGTTCCGCTTTTCAGCTGCCGCGTGCACCTCGTGTGCGGCTCGGCGACATCGACGGGGACGGACGTGCCGATGTAATCGTCGGTGCACCGGCGCTCGGGGGCGTGGGCGTCTTCCGAACGGACGGCGACGGCTTTGACGAGTTCCGTCCGCTCGTGACCGTTGCGGGACTGGTGAATTATGATACGGGAGACATGAGCCATGGCGGCGAGACGGACGTCGTGACGGTTTGCCGAAATCCGGATCGGCTTCGGCTGTATCGCGGACGCTGGATCCGGGAACAGCTGGCGCACGAAGGGGAGACGCGATGATCCGCCGTGCATGTCCGCAACGCCGGTTCGGCTCGGGGATGATGTCGCTCTTCGTTCTCGGGGCGCTTCTGGGAATGCCGCCGCAACGCGCGGCAGGGCAGGACGCGCGAATGATTGCCGCTCAATTCCGTGCGGTGCGGGCAGGAGAACGTCCTTCGCTTGCGGACGGAAAGTGCGGATTCAGCTGGGCTGCACGAATGGCCACCGCGGCCCGGCGGGCAACCCCGGCGGACGCTCAGGCACTCTTCTCGCTGATGCAGCCCGCGGCCATGCAAGCGGATACGGTAATCGGGCACTTCCGCATCGCATTCGACTCGACCGGCATTGATGCGCCGGCGCTGCTGGATGGCTCGGGTCAGCGGATCCCGGGATCGGCGCTCGCGTTCGTCGATTCGGTCGGCCGCATCTTTAACGAGGTGTGGTCCGTCGAGGTCGACCGGATGGGATTCGATCCGCCCCCGCTGGCGGTGGACGGATATTACCATCTCACGATTCGGGAAGAGGGGACGTCCTACTACGGCATGACGAACTTCGAAGATCCGCCGATCAATCCGGGCGCAACGCCGCTTCGATACAACACCAACATAGAGATCGACAACGACTTTAAAGGATTCTACAGCAGCGGCATGAAAGGCCTCGAGGTAACAGCCGCGCATGAATTCAATCATGCCATTCAGGTTGGTGCATACGGTTTCTGGGATGCGGATGTGTACGCCTACGAGCTGACCTCCACCTGGCTGGAGGACGCAGTCTATCCCGGCGTGAACGACTACTTCCAGTACCTGAACGACTTCTTCACGGGCTTCCGGGCGGGACGATCATTTTACGACCCGACGTATCCCGGCTACGAGCGATGTGTGTGGGGACATTTTCTGGCGCGGGAATTCGGCGTGCGCACCATGCCGTCCGTCTGGAAACGGATGGCGGAGGAACGTTTTCTGCCGGCGACCGACGCCGCGCTGCGCGCGCTGGGCAGCGATCTCGCAGACGCATTTGCGGAATTTGCGTACTGGAACTACTATACCGCCGATCGCGCCGACACGGCACGGTTCTACCCCGAAGGATGGGCCTATCCGCGGTTCGTGCCCGCGCAGGAGGTCGATTTCATCGGCGGATCGGCAAGCGCGCAGGTGAGCGCATTTCCGTTGTCCCTGACGATGGACGCATTCGCGGTTCAGGGTGACACGCTCACGACGCTCGTGACGAACACGGACGTAGCCTCGGCTCTTGCCGCCTCCACCACGGCGTCCGCCGTCACGATCAAGGTCTCGACGGGGAATCCCGGGGTGCCGTATCAGGTGCTCGGTGACGGCTTGCGCGTGGGAATCTCCGGCACGGACACGCCGAACTGGCGTTCCGAATACTTCAGCGCCTCGCTGCGCGGTGATGCTCCGCGGATGGCCGGTGATCCGTTTCCCAATCCGGTCGTGGTAAATCGTGACCGGCAACTGTTTCTCCCGGTCGACGGGGCCGCGGTCGGGCAGTCGGCGGAAGTATTGATGCTTTCCACGTCCATGAATCGAGTGTTGCAGCGTGAATTTCCCGTGGTTGCCGACCGCGGAAGGTCGGGGATCATCGTGCCGACGGATCTGCTCGATGGCGCGTCGAGCGGAGTTCATTTCGTGACCGCCCGGATTGCCGGGAAAGCATATCTCTGGAAGGTGGCAGTGATCCGATGAACGATTTGATCCTCAGCGTTCACGGTCTCGCCCGATCCTTCAACCGACGACTGGTCTTCAAGGACCTCGACTTTTCGGTCGCGGCGCCGGGATCGCTTGCGATCACCGGAAAGAACGGCGCGGGCAAATCCACCCTCGTCAAGATCCTTGCCGGCATTGCCAGCCCCACGAAGGGCCGGGTCACGTATACGGCCGACGGGAAGGCCGTCGACGCCGACGCGCTCCGGGAGCGCATGGGATTTGTGGCACCGTACTTGAACCTGTATGAAGAATTCACAGCCTGGGAGAACCTCGCCATCCTCGGGCGCATCCGTACCGGGACGGTACCGTCTGCGGAGCAGATCGGTGACACGCTGCGGCGCGTCGATCTCTGGCAGCGCCGGGACGATCTGGTGGCCGGCTTCTCCTCCGGGATGAAGCAGCGACTGAAGTATGCGATGGCGATTCTCGATGCGCCCGCGATTCTGTTTCTCGACGAACCGACGGCGAATCTGGATGCCGACGGCATCGCGATCGTGGAGACGGTGGTGCGGGATCAGCAGCGTCACGGGATCCTGATCCTGGCCACGAACGATGAAAGTGAAGCGTCGTGGTGCCGGGAGCGGATTCATCTCGCCGGTCGCGGAACGGACGCACGGCCGTGATACCTTGCTGTTCGGACAATATTTCGGTAGGTTGACCGTTGATGAACGCTTTGACGCAGACGGCGGCGCTTGTGGCCAAGGACGTGCGGTCGGAACTCCGCACGCGTTACGCGCTCAACGCCCTCCTGATGTTCGTGATCACGTCGGTGGCCACCATTCTGTTCGCCCTGCGCGAAGATCCGGCATCGCCGGAGGTGCTCGGCGGCATGTTCTGGGTGGTGGTGTTCTTCAGCGCCATGTCGGGACTCTCGCGCATTTTTGTCAGTGAGGAGGAAAAAGGGACGGCGCTGACGCTGCAACTCATTGCCCGGCCGACGGTGGTGTACTTCGGCAAGCTGCTGTTTAATTGCGGTCTGACGCTGATCCTGACGACCGCGATCACGGTGCTTTACGTGCTGATCTTTCCGCAGTTCACGGTCCAGTCCGTTCCGATCTTTGCGGCGACAGTCGTGCTGGGAAGCCTCGGATTTGCCTCGGCGGCGACGATCATTGCGGCGATCATCGCGAAAGCGAACACGAGAGGAACTTTGTATCCGGTGCTGTCGTTCCCAATCCTGATTCCGCTCCTGATGACCGTGATGAAATCCACCGCGCGGGCCCTGGCCGGCGAACCGTTGGTGAGCGCCCTCGGCGAATTGCAGGTGCTTGTGTCGTACGTGCTCATCATGACCGGCGGATCATTCCTCCTTTTTGATTACGTGTGGAAGGACTGACATGCGCGCTGTGAAGATCCTCTCCGTCACTTTGATCACACTCGTGCTGATCGGGGGCATTGCCATTCCGCTGTCGCCGGTGCCGCAAAGCTGGTTTGAATTCCCGGTGATTCCGGGGCTCGAAGACAAGGCGCGGAACATCCTGTTCCACGTGCCGATCGCCTGGACGACGGTGCTGGCGTTCCTGGTCTCGCTGTGGTACGGCATCCGGTACCTGCGGACGAAGGACCTGGCGTACGATCTCCGCTCGGTGTCTTCGGCGGGACTGGGGCTGATGTTCTGCATACTGGCGACGATCACGGGTTCGCTGTGGGCGAAGTTCAACTGGGGCTCGTTCTGGAACTGGGATCCGCGTGAAACGTCGATCTTCGTGCTGCTGCTGATCTACGGCGCATATTTCGCCCTTCGGTCGGCGCTGGGATCGGACGAAGTGCGGGCGCGTCTGTCGGCGGTGTATGCCATCATCGCGGGGCTGACCGTGCCGTTCTTCGTCTTCGTGCTTCCCCGGATGGTGTCGGGACTGCATCCGGGCGCAAAAGGCGATGTAGAAGGAAGCGGTCCCGTGGTCCAGTTCAAGATGGCGCCGAACATGCGAGTGCTGTTCTTCGCCGGACTGATCGGATACTCGCTGCTGTTCGTATGGCTGTTGAACCTGCGCGTTCGCACCGCTCAGCTCGAAGAGCGCGCGGACGGCCAATCGGAATGAGGTGACCATGCTCGAATTCATGGCGCAGCATCAGATGTACATCGTCCTGGGCATTGTGCTGCTCATCTGGGCGGGGATCGTGTCGTATCTCGTCCGGCTCGACGGACGGTTGAAGAGGCTTGAACAACGGTTCAAAAAGGACTGAAGCGATGAATGTGAAGGTGATCGTGGGGGTGGTTGTGGTGGTGGCGGGGATTGTCCTGGGAGCGGTGAACTTTCTGGAGTCGAACGTCGAATACGGCGACTTCGCGGCGGCGCGGAAGACGCACAAGAAGATTCAGGTCAAGGGCGAATGGATGCGGGACATGGAATCGAACTTTGACGCGCAGAACGTCCGGTTCGCCTTCTTCATGAAGGATGACAACAACGAAGTCGTCAAAGTCGTCCTGGACGGCGCGCGGCCGAACAATTTCGAGCTGGCGACCAGCCTGGTCGCCAAAGGCACGTTTCAGGACGGATATTTTCATGCGACGGAGATCCTCACGAAGTGTCCGTCCAAGTACGAAGGAACCGCGCAGGATGTGAAGAAAACCTCCTGAGGAGAAGGCCGTGGTCGGTGGGTGGATCGTGAGGTTGGGATTTCTCGCCGCACTCAGTGCGGCGTTCTTTTATTATCGGGCACATCGGTCGCCGGGGGAACGGGATCTGCAGATCGCCCGTTGGTCGTATTTCGTGCTGGTCGTGGCGCAGCTGACCGCAAGCGCGCTGCTGCTCTTTTTCATCCTCGATCATCGCTTCGAATAGACGAACGTCTGGAGCTATAGCTCCACGACGCCCTCGCTTGAATTTCTGCTGACGATGCTCCGGCGTGCCTCGGAGGCGCGCCGCGGACTCCACCCGGTCGAGTGACCTGGTTGCCGTTCACGGGGTACCGGAATGTCGCCGGAGGTTGATCCCCGGCGACATTCGCGTTTCTCATCCCTCCTTCAGCCACCCGGCCATGCTGGACAGCTTCAGGCGACCGTGCTTGAGCGCGGATTCCTTCATCAGCCGGAAGAGTACCGGAGTCACGATCAGCACGTGAATGGTCGATGTGATCAAACCGCCGATCATAGGCGCCGCAACCGGACGCATCATGTCGGCGCCAACGCCCGTGGACCACATGATGGGGATCAATCCGATGAGGCTGGTGGCGACGGTCATCACCTTGGGGCGCAGCCGAAGCACCGATCCCTCGATCGTGGCTTCGCGGATATCCTCGACGGTGATCGGACCGCGGAGCCCCTGCTCGGCGGCGTGAATGCGGCGGTCCAGCGCTTCGTGCAGATACACCACCATGACCACGCCCGTTTCCACCGCCAGTCCGTAGAGCGCGATGAACCCCACCCAGACGGCGACCGAGAAGTTGTATCCGAGCGCGTATATGAAATATACGCCGCCGATCAGCGCGAAGGGGACGGACAGCATAACGACGCCGGCTTCCGAGAAATCCTTCGTCACAAAGTACAGCATCAGAAAGATCACGACGAGTACGATCGGCATGATGAGCGCGAGCCGGTCACGTGCGCGGATCTGATTTTCCCACTGACCGCTCCACAGGACCGTATACCCGGCCGGAAGGCGCAGCGATGCGTCCAGCGCCTGTCGGGCGTCATGCACAAAGCTTCCCATGTCGCGTCCCCGCACGTTGAGATACACGATGGAACGCAATTGCGCGTTCTCGCTCGAGATCATCGGGGGACCGGACGTCACAGAAATGCGTGCGAGCTGTCCCAGCGGGAGGTAGGTCCGTTTCCATTGCGGAAAGACGGAGGACGTTCTTGTGCTCGTGGAGGATGTCGGCATCGCTGCGGACGACGCGTCCCCCATGGTCATTCCCGCACTCCGCGACGTCTGTGGTTCCGTTCCCGCAGTCAGGCCGGCGGATGTGCCCGCAGGGATGTTGACCGGGACCAGGAGATTCCGGAGCGCTTCCGGGCTGCTCCGCCAGTCTCGCGCATAGCGCACGCGGATGGGGAACCGTTCCCGGCCGTCGATCACGGTCCCGATGTTTTCGCCGCCGATGGCCGTCTCGATCACATCCTGCACGTCTCCCACGTTGATGCCGTATCGTGCGACGGTCTCGCGGTCCACATCGATATCAATGAATTGTCCTCCTTCGATGCGTTCCGCGTACAGGTCCGCGGCGCCAGGGACGGTGCGGAGGATCTGTTCGGCCTTCACCGCGAGCTGCTCGAGCGTGTCAAGATCCGGTCCGAAGATCTTGACGCCGAGGTCGGTCCGCACACCGGTGGACAGCATGTTGATCCGGTTGATGATCGGCTGCGTCCAGCCGTTGCGGACGCCGGGGATCTGCAGCTTCGCGTCCAGTTCCGCGATGATGTCATCCTTGGTGATTCCCTTGCGCCACTGGTCGCGCGGCTTCAGCATGATGATGGTTTCGATCATGCTGACCGGCGCGGGATCGGTCGACGTCTCGGCCTTTCCGGCCTTGCCGAGCACCGTCTCCACCTCCGGTACGGATCGGATGATCGCGTCCTGCACCTGCATGATCCGGTTGACTTCCGTGATCGAGGCGGAGGGAAGAGTGACCGGCATGAACAGCAGGCTCCCTTCGTCCAGCGGCGGCATGAACTCCGATCCGGTGTGCATGATCATCGGGATGGTGATCAGCAGGGCGACCACGTTGATGGCCAGCGTCGTCTTGGGCCAGCGGAGGACCCAGTGGATGATCGGGGCATACAGCCGGTGCAGCACGCGGCTGATGGGATTCTGATCCTCCGTGCGAAAATGTCCGCGGGTGAACAGCGTCATCAGCACCGGCACGAGCGTGATGGCGATGATCGCGGAGCCGGCGAGAACGAACGTCTTCGTGTAGGCCAACGGACGGAACAACTTTCCTTCCTCTCCGTCCAGCAAAAAGACAGGGAGGAAGGAGACCACCATGATGGCGACCGAGAAGAAGATTGCCGGCCCGACCTGGCGGGCCGAACGGATCGAGATGTCCACATAGTCCTGCGATGCCAGATGCCCTTTTTCGGCCTGGACGCGGGCGACATTGCGGTAGGCGTTCTCCACCATGACAATGGACGCGTCGACGATGACTCCGATGGCGATGGCAATTCCGCCCAGCGACATGATGTTGGATGTGATCCCGAGCGTCTTCATGCCGATGAACGCAATCAGCACGGCGACCGGAATCTCGATGATGACCCGCAGGACGCTCCGCACATGCAGCAGGAACAGCATGACGATAAGACTGACGACGATGGCTTCCTCGATGAGCGTGCCGCGAAGCGTCTTGACCGCGGCCATGATCAGAGAAGACCGGTCGTACGCCGTGTGGATCGTCACGCCGGGAGGCAGGCCGGGTTTGATCTCTTCCAGCCGCTGCTTCACACGCGCGATCACGTCCGCGGCGTTCTCTCCCTGCCGCATCACGACGATGCCGCCGACGACTTGGCCTTTGCCGTCTTTCTCAAGCGAACCGCGTCGGATGTCCCCTCCCAGCTGGACGGTGGCGATGTTCCGGACGAAGACCGGAACGCCGCTCGGACTTGTGCCGACGACGATGTTGTCAATGTCAGTTATCGATGTGATGTACCCCTGACCGCGCACGAAGTATTCGGCGCCCGACATTTCGAGCAACTTGCCGCCAACCTCGTTGTTGGATCGCATCACGGCCGTGCGGATGGCGGCGATCGTGACGCCGTATGCCTTCATCTTGATCGGATCGACGTCGATCTGATACTGACGTACGTATCCTCCCACGGACGCCACTTCCGCCACGCCGGGGACGCCCTGCAGATTGAGCTTGATATACCAGTCCTGGACGGCTCGGAGGGTGCCGAGATCCTGCGGCCCTTCGACCGTGTACCAGTAAACATGTCCGACGCCGGTGCCGTCAGGGCCGAGCGTGGGTGTCGCGCCGGGCGGGAGGGTGGACTGGACAGTCGCAAGCCGCTCCAGCACGCGGCTGCGCGCCCAGTACAGATCGGTCGATTCGTTGAAGATGATGTAGACGAAGGACATGCCGAACATGGACTGCGCCCGGATCGCCTGCACCTCCGGTACGCCCTGGAGCGCCGTCACCAGCGGGAAGGTTACCTGGTCTTCCACCAGTTTCGGAGAACGTCCCATCCATTCGGTGTAGACAATGACCTGATTCTCCGAGAGATCGGGGATCGCATCCAGCGGCGTGTGGTACACCGCCCAAATGCCCCAGGCGGCAACGGCGACGAACACGATCAGAATGAGGAACCGGTTCTTCGCGCTGAAATCGATGATGCGTTCGATCATGGCCGTTCCCCTTTGTCCAGCACGACGAGCGATCCTTCGATCATGTCCATGCCGCACGAGAAGCGGAAGGTGCCGGCGTGTTCGGGCCGGAGTACGATCGTGGTGGTCTGATAAGCCGGCAACTCCTTGCGGATGCCGAAATCGCGAAACACCACTTCACGGGAGCAGTCGGCATCCTCGTCGCGGAAGAAATGCAGCCGAAGCACCTTCCCGGCGTGCGCATGGATCGTGGACGGCGAGTATCCGTCCCGCACAACGATGGTCACGTCTTCCGTATCGCTCACGGTCGTCGCGGCAGCAGCCGATGATTCGGCCCGGCCCTCCTGGGCGGCGAGCAGCGGAGCCTGAAGCTGGCTCTCCGAATCGATCAGAAATCCTCCGGTCGCCGCCACGCGATCCCCGTCGTTCAATCCGCGAAGTATCTGGATGTCGGAGCCGGCTTGCGCCCCGGGGACAACGTCACGCGGTTCGAAGACACCCGGCCGGATCTCGACCCACACCACACTCCGATCTCCGGTCCAGAGGACCGCGGATGACGGTACGGTGAGCGTCGGCTCCAAGTGCGCGATCAGGCGGGCCCGGACAAACATGCCGGGGAGCAGTTCCGCGTCGCGGGCATGGAATTCCGCCCGTGCACGCACCGTGCGTGTGTTCTGATCGACCGTCGGCTCGATGAACGTGACGGTCCCTTCCTCCTCCGTGCCCGGATCGGAAATGCTCGCCACGGCCACGGGCATGCCGAGCCGCAGCCACCGCAGATCCTGTTCATACACGTCCAGATACACCCACGCGCGGGAGAGGTCGGAGATTTCGTAGAGGACCGTGCCTTGGTTCACATATTGTCCTTCGACGACCGGCCTGGTCAGCACGGTGCCGGTGATGGGAGATTCAAATACCATGGTCGAACGCACTGTCCGCTTCTCCTCGAGCCTGCGCACCTGCTGGTCCGTGAGTCCATAGTGGATCACCAGGCGTTCCCGGGAGGCACGCAAGAGTTCCTCCTGAGTGCGGGCCATGCCGCTGTCGGCGGAAGATCGCGCGCTGCGCAGATGCTCCAGTGCGAGCAGATATTCCTGTTGTGCGGTCACGAGGTCGGGACTGTAGAGCTCGAGTAAAGGCTGTCCTTTCGTGATGCGCTCGCCGGTGACGTTGACCAGCAAACGCTCGATCCGGCCACTGAATCGCGCCGTGACGGTCGCCTGGCGTGTTTCCGGCACAGCCACCGTGCCGCTGACGTCGATGGATTTCTGCAGCGCTGTCCGGCGGGCAATCGCCGTCGATACGTTCGCCAGCACTTGCTGCGTGGGGGAGAGAGAAACAGACTCGAGCGATTTCAACTCCGTGGCGCTCATGCCGGCCACGGCGGATTTGCGCACCAGCGCCATACCGCAGATCGGGCAGACGCCGGGATGATCCGAGATTACCGTGGGATGCATCGGACAGGTGTAATAGTCGCCCTGCGCCGTTGCCTTCGTGTCCGGTGAGGGAGTGCTTTTCGACGAGCAGCCGGCCACGAAGAGTGCGGCGGCAAGGGCAGCAATGGAAATGAAATATTTCATGGTCATTCTCCTGCCGCAAGAAGCGCGGCTGGTGTGAGTACCCCGACGGCCTGTGCCAGGGCGGCAAGTTCGCGTTCGTAGTTCATTCGTGTCATGACGGCATCGAGCCGCATGCTGAGATCCATCCGGGCGGCATCCAGCAGCATGAGATAGCTCGACTTGCCGGTCTGATATTCCGCCAGCGACGATCGCACCGACAGCGCGCTTTGCGGCAGGATGCGATTCTCCAGGGCGTCCAGCCGTACGGCGAGTCCGCGCAGGCGTGCGCGGGCGCCTGTAATGTCGCCGGCGGTTCTCAACCGGCTGGCCCGAAGATCGGCCTCACGCATGGAGCGTTCCGCGACTGCTTCCTGCACGCGGCCGGCTGTTCTGCCCAACGTCCACGGGGCGAAGGGGAGGGAAATGCCCGCCGAGATGTTCCATGCCGTCATGTCTGTGCGCGGCATGACGACCCGCTCGATGCCGAGGGTGATGTCCGGAAGATATTCCTGTCGGGCCAGATGTTCTGTCAGTTCGCCCTGCACGGCGGCAATGGAGTCCCGGAGCAGGAGAGGATTGACCCGCCCGGCCATGGCGACAAGGTGGTCTGCGGAACGATCGATCGTGATCAGCGTGTCGAGGACGGCCGTTCCAACGGGCGCTTCGGCGGGGCGGCCGAGAATCGTCCGAAGCATCGCAACCGCTGCATCGACGTCCTGCCGAGCAACCGCTTCGGAGGCGGAGACGTCCTCCAGTTCGATCGAAGTCGTCAGCACCTCCTGCTGAGATGCGCGATCGACCTGCAGTCGTGTCGTCGCTGCGTCAGCGATCTGGCGCAGCAGGCTTCGCATGTCGCCGAGAATGCGCAGCCGGTGCTGTGCTTCCCAGAGCATTGCGAGAGCGGTATGAACCTGCGCGGCGATCTCCACGCGGCGGCGGCTGACGTCATACTCCGCGGACTGAACGCGCGATGCGGCGAGGTCACTCTCGGCGAACAGCTTTGTGGGAAAGGCCACCATCTGCATCAGTCCGATGTTGACCGATGCCGGATCCCCGAGGGAGAGTGTGGGGACCTCCATGCGTGTATATGTGAGCTGCGGCGGGCCTACCGTCCCCGCCTGCCGGGCAATTCCCTTGTTCCGATCCACATTGGACCGCTGGACGGCGAGATCAGGATTGTGGTCGAGCGCCTCCCGGAGGAGGGCGTCGAATGTCTCGTGCTGCTGTCCCCACAATGCAGAGGTCAGCAGGAGTGTCAAGATGCCCGAGGGCATCAGGTGCCGGACCTTCATGGTCACTGAACTCCTGAGTACGTGAATACGATCGGCCGTGCGCGATGGCACGGTCGGGTTCCGTCAGAGAAGTCCGGACGATCAGATCAGCAGCGAAGAGTGCAGCAGGAAGAGAGGGGGATCACTCGTGGAACCGCGTGCCGGTGCATTCGGAAATGCGGACGCGGAAACTGTCGGGGAACTAACGTCAATTGCGGGAATGACGTAGACCAACGCAGTGAAATCGGGAGAACCGTGTTCGGATGCGCCGGAGACGAACGGCGTGGTATTCCGTTCCGCGACGATGGAATGCGCACAGCAAGCCGGCGCGGGTGGTACGAACGCGGTGCCGGGTCCCTGATGGTGAATGGACATCGGACAAACGGGCTGATCATCCGACATCAATGGGCACGCATACCGGACGACAGGAATGCCGACGATGAAGGCGGCAAACACGCCCAGAAGAGCGGCAGTACTCAGCGTATGGATGATCGAACGGTGCATCAGTCTTCTAACACGCATTCAGCGCGACATCGTTCCCGCAAATCCCATGCCGTCCGGACGATCCTCCAAACAAAGCTGAATCGGCATACGGAAGTTGGACATGGCTGGAAATTCAGCAGACGATTCGCAGATTCGCGAACGCTCCATCAGCCGCGGGAAAGAACCAGGTCGAACGGACTCTTCACACCGAGCGGAACGGAAGCATGGAATGGCTCCCCGTACCGGACGCCGATCATCTGTCCGAAGTACTCTGCGCGGATGCGGATGTGGTCGAGAAATTCCGGCTTGCTCAACAGTGTCTCAGGGTCCTTGCTGTGTGGATTGTGGAACTGTGAGGCATGGGCTCGGATGGCAGCCATGCGCACGTCGAATTCATCGGTCACGTCCACGATGAAGGAGGGTTGAAATTCGAACTTCTGCATGAAGGTGATATAATTGTCGGGCCGGAACGGCTTCTGGGGAACACCGTGAATCCGTGTCTCGAGTTTCCTCAGACCGGCATAGAACCATGCCTCCTTGCACAGGAAGTGCGTATGCTCGTGGTCCGGGTGCCGCTCGCGAGAGTGGGGAATGATCAGCAGCGACGGCCGCAACTCCCGGATGAGCGTGATGACCTTCAGAAGATTCTTCCGGTTCAGCTCGACGCGGCCGTCCGGAATGCGGAGGTTCCGTCGGATTGTCACGCCGAGAATCCGTGCGGCCGCAGCGGCCTCGCGGCGCCGGATGATCCGGTTCCCGCGGGTGCCCAACTCACCTTCCGTCAACTCCGCCATGGCCACGCTCCGGCCTTGCCGTACCAGCTTTGCCACTGTGCCTGCGCACGACAACTCGATGTCGTCGGGATGTGCACCGATCACCAGAACATCTGCATGCATAATCACCTCTCGATACGACAATATAGACAAGAGAGGTCCGAAAGACAAGAAATCGCGGGGACCACCGGGCAGTGCGCCGCACCCTGATCACGCTGAGGCGCGAAGATAGCGGGATGATGAGCAGATGTCCGGAAGTATCGCTATTTTGATGCAAGGGATTGTCCCCGAATGCAAAACGACGACAACGACGATAGTGCCGCCGCCATGTCCGACGACGTCAGCGTTCTGTCCGTTACTGAGCTGACGCGACGGATCAAATTCTCTCTCGAAACCACGTTTCCCCGCGTCTGGGTCCGGGGTGAGCTGTCGAACGTCAAGCATCATACGTCCGGCCATCTCTACTTTACAATCAAGGACGAAGGAGCGCAGCTGTCCGCCGTGCTGTGGCGCAGTCGCAAAGGCGCGCTGTCGTTCATCCCGGCAGACGGCATGAAGGTGCAGGCGCGCGGCTCCTTGACCGTCTATCCGCCGCGGGGCAACTATCAGATCGACGTCGAACAGCTGCAGCCGCTGGGCATCGGCGAGCTGCAACGGGCGTTCGAACTGCTCAAGCGGAAGCTCGACGCGGAGGGGTTGTTCGACGCGGAGCGGAAGAAGCCGCTGCCTGAATTTCCCTCCTGCATCGGCATCGTGACGTCGGAGACCGGTGCGGCGCTCCAGGACATGCGCAGCGTCCTGGCGCGGCGCATGCCGTCGGTCGAGGTGATTCTTGCCCCGGTGCGCGTGCAGGGCGAAGGGGCGGCCGAAGAGATTGCGGAAGCCATCCGGACGCTCAATCGTCTCGGTGGCATCGATGTGATGATCGTGGGGCGGGGCGGAGGTTCGCTGGAGGATCTGTGGCCGTTCAACGAGGAAACGGTTGCGCGTGCGATCGCCGCTTCGCGAATTCCGGTCGTCAGTGCGGTTGGACACGAAATCGATTTCAGTATCGCGGATTTCGTGGCGGATCTGCGTGCACCGACGCCGTCGGCTGCGGCGGAACTGGTTGTGCGCGACCGGACTGAGATCCTTGAAAATCTTCGTTCAATGTGCTATACTGTGCAGGAAAGTGTGACAACGCGAGTGGAGATGCTGAGGGAACGGGTGCGCTCGCTGACCGGCAGTTATTCATTCAACCGTCCGCGTGACGTGCTTCGGGAATTCGTTCAACGTCTCGACGAGCTTGACCGGGGTCTCTCCCGGTCGTTTTCCCGCCTGCAGGAAACCGTTCATCAGCGCCATGACTCCCTGGGACATCGCCTGGAGGCCCTCAGTCCCCGCAACGTGCTCGCGCGGGGCTACGCCATGGTGCACATGGATGGGCGCGTGATCTCCCAGGCTGCACGATTGCAAAGCGGGGATCGAACGACCATTGAATTTGCAGACGGCATCGTGCCGGCCACCATCGAGGGGAAGGGACGTTCATGACAGCAAAGAAACCGGCGCGCAACAGCATCGAGGAGGGTCTCCGGCGCCTCGAGCAGATCGTCGAATCCCTCGAAGGGGGAGCGGTTCCGTTGGACGATGCGGTGAATCTGTATGAGGAGGGGATCCGCCTCTCAAAGGAATGCGCCGACCGACTGAAACAGACGGAACTCCGTATCCGCAAACTGACGAAGAATCTTGATGGTCAGTTCGAGCTGACCGACCGCGACGACGAATGAGCAATCCCTCCTACAAGTTTCTTGACCGGATCGATACGCCCGCCGACCTCCGGCGGTTTTCGGTGCATGACCTGCGTCATGTCGCGGCCGAAGTGCGTGAATTTCTGATCGACAGCGTATCCCGGACAGGCGGGCACTTCGGCGCCGGGCTCGGTGCCGTGGAACTGGCGGTCGCCCTCCACTATGTCTTTCAGACGCCGGAGGACAGACTGGTCTGGGATACCGGTCATCAGGCGTACCCGCACAAGATCCTCACGGGGCGCAAGGACCGGATGCACACCATCCGGCAGCTGGGAGGCCTGAGCGGCTTCCTGAAGCGCACGGAGAGTGAGTACGATGCGTTTGGCGCCGGTCATGCCAGCACGGCCATCTCGGCTGCCCTCGGAATTGCCACGGCACGGGATTTCGCCGGCAAGAAATTCCGTGTGGTGGCGATCGTGGGAGACGGATCCATGACCGGCGGGATGGCCTACGAGGCGATGAACAACGCCGGCGTCCTCCAGAAGGACATGATCGTCGTCCTCAGCGACAATCAGATGATTTCCCTTTCATCCATTCAGCCCCGGGTGTGGTCGTTCCACAACTACTTCACGGAGATCCTCACCCATCCCACCTACAACAAGTTCAAGTCGAATGTGTGGGAGCTGACCGGGAAGCTGGATGTATTCGGTGATCGCCTCCGCGATGTGGCGCGCCACGTCGAGCGCGGCCTCAAAGCCATCATGACGCCCGGGATGCTGTTTGAGGCGCTGGGATTCCGGTACTTCGGTCCGGTGAACGGGCACAATGTGGTGAAACTCGTTGAGATCTTCGAACACGTGCGCGACCTTCCGGGACCGATCCTGATCCACGCGATCACGGAGAAGGGAAAGGGATACGCTCCCGCCGAGCGGGAAGCGACGCGTCTGCACGGTGTGACGCCGTTCGACAAACTGACCGGCGTCGAAGTCAGGAAGGAGCTGAAACCTTCCTTCACTGCCATCTTCGGGAACGCCATGGTGGAGATCTGCCGGGCGAATCCGAAGGTCGTCGGCATTACCGCGGCCATGCCGGATGGCACGGGGCTGATCAAACTGCACAAGGAGATGCCGGAACGGTTCTTCGATGTGGGGATCGCCGAGCAGCACGCGGTAACGTTCGCCGCCGGCATGGCGACGGAAGGATACGTCCCTGTCGTGGCGATCTACTCCACGTTCCTCCAGCGGGCGTTCGACCAGATCGTTCACGACTGCGCCATTCAGAAACTGCATGTGGTCTTTGCCCTCGATCGGGGAGGACTGGTGGGCGCGGATGGGGCGACTCACCACGGAGCACTTGATTTGTCCTACCTCCGGTGCGTGCAGGGCATGGTGGTGATGGCGCCGAAGGATGAGCAGGAGCTTCGCGACATGCTGTACACGGCCGTGACGTCGGTGGACGGACCTGTCGCGCTGCGGTATCCGCGGGGCGTCGCCCTGGGTGTTCCCCTGCGCGAAGGATTCCAGGCACTCCCGATCGGAAAGGCGGAGCTGCTCCGTGTCGGCAAGGACGTGACGCTGTTGGCGATCGGCAACATGGTCCCGAATGCGGTGGCTGCGGCCGAACTGCTTCGGGCCGACGGCGTTGACGCCGGGGTGGTGAATATGCGCTTCGTCAAGCCGATTGATGAGGAGCTTCTCCGCTCGGTTGCGTCGCAATGCGACGCCATCGTGACCGTGGAGGACAACGTCGTTCAGGGCGGGTTCGGATCCGCCGTCCTCGAAGCGCTGACGCGAATCGGTGCGCCCCGGATCCCCGTCCATCTTCACGGCTTGCCGGACACGTTCGTTGAGCATGGCTCTCCGGCCGAGCTGCATCGGCAGGTTCATCTGGATGCTGCAGGAATCGCCGAGGTGACGCGCAAGTTTCTTCGCTCGAATCCGAGTACTCACCGGCCGCAGATCGCGGCCACTCCCTGAGAAAGCAGCCATGGAGAAAGCACGCATCGGCATCATCGGACTCGGTACGATCGCACAGACCATCCACCTTCCGATCCTCACCCGGATGATGGACGTGGAGGTCGTAGCCGTCTGCGATATCGACCGCGCGAAGGCGCAGTTCGTGGCACAGAAGTACGGGATCCGCCGCTATTACAACAGCTATGAGCGCATGCTCGCGGCGGAGCAGGAGCTGGACGGTGTCAATATCTGCACGCCGACGATCAGCCACGAAGAGGTCGCAGTCTCGGCGCTCGAGTCCGGACGGAACGTCCTCGTGGAGAAGCCGCTCGCCCGGACGCAGAAGGAATCGATCGCCATCGCGGCCGCGGCGAAGAAACATCACCGCATGGTCATGGTCGGCATGAACAACCGCTTCCGTCCCGACGCCATGATCCTGAAGAGTTTCATTGAAGAAAATGCGCTCGGGGAAATCTTCTACGTCAAGGCCGGGTGGTTCAAGAAATTGAATCCGCAAAGCGCATGGCTCGCGCGGAAGGCCCAGTCGGGCGGCGGCGTGGTCATGGACCTCGGCATCGTCATGTTCGACCTGGCGTTCTGGATGATGGGCTATCCGGAAGTCAAGGAGGTCACAGCGACCAACTATTCGCACCACACCAGGGACGTCGAAGATTCCTCCATCGTCTATCTGAAAATGCGGAATGGGTCCACGCTGACGATCGAAGCCAGCTGGTCCTACGAGTCGAATTCGGACTTCTTCTATTGTGATTGCTTCGGCACGGCGGGCAGCGGTTCGCTCAACCCGTTCCGGATCCTCAAGCGCGTCCATGACAACCTGATCAACGTCGCGCCTGTCTCGACGGACACGCCGCAGATGCTCTACCGCAAGTCGTACGAGAACGAGCTCAAGCACTGGGTCGGCGCCCTGCGCGGGCTGCATCCCGTCATCTCGACGGTCGACGATTCGGTCCACCGGATGCAGATCGTGGACACGATCTACAAGGCCGCCAAACGCGGAAAGACCGTCAGCATCCCCGCCTGACGCGCCGCCACGCAACTCCATGCCCGCTCTCCTGAAACGGGTCCTTGGCCTCTCCGGTTCATCTCCCCGCGTCGTCGCATTGCTGACTGATTTCGGGGCAAGGGATCAGTATGTCGCTGTCGTCAAGGGCGTCTTGCTGACCCGCAATCCACGGCTCACGCTCGTCGATATCTCGCATGACGTGACTCCGCAGGGGATCGGGCAAGCCGCCTATCTCCTGTGGGCAGCCTACCGGTATCTTCCCCCCGGGACGGTCTTTCTCGTCGTGGTCGATCCCGGCGTCGGCACGGATCGGCCGATCCTGATCGTGCGGACGGACCGGTACACGTTCGTGGCACCGGACAACGGCGTGCTGGACATGGTCATGAGTGAGGAATCGAGGGTCGAGTGCTTTCAGGGAACCGAAGGCTCCCTGCGGTGGCTTAGTCCCGGGCGGGCCTCGCGGACGTTCCCCGGGGGCGACGTGTTCGCTCCGGTCGCTGCAGAGGTTTCGCGCG
>JAKAJH010000070.1 GCA_021813905.1 Bacteroidota bacterium
GACAATCGCCTGAACCGTGGAGAGGCCGAGGCCGGTTCCCTTGCCGATCTCCTTTGTGGTGAAGAACGGATCGAAGATCTTTTCGACATGTTCCTGCGGAATGCCCATGCCGGTATCCGAGACGGAGAAGAGGATATAGCGACCTTTCTTGGCTCCGAGATGCGTCGCGACCCCTTTCTCGTCGAGCTCGATGTTCTGCGCTTTGATAGACAGTGTGCCGCCGTCGGGCATCGCGTCGCGGGCATTCACGCACAGGTTCATCACGACCTGATGAAGCTGGGTTGCGTCGCCGGAAACCGGCAGGAGGTCGCGGGCGATGTCGGCTTCCACCCGAATGGAGCGCGGGAACGTTTCGTGGACGATCTCTTCGATCTCGCGCAGGAGATGCTTCATCTGAATGGTCGTTCGTTCCCCTTCCGAGCCCCGCGCGAAGGTAAGCACCTGCTTGACAATGTCAGCGCCGCGGTTCGCGCTCGCCTCGATGGTGGAGAGCACCTGCCGACCCTTTTCATCGTGGACCTTGATACGCAGGACCTGGATTCCCATGAGGATCGGCGCGAGCACGTTGTTCAGGTCGTGCGAGATGCCGCCGGCGAGTGTGCCGATGATCTCCAGTCGCTGCGCGCGCCGGAACTGCGCCTCCAGCGACTTCCGTTCCGTGATGTCCTCCTTGACGGCAATGAAGTGCGTGACCTCTCCCCGCTCATTCTTGATGGGTGAAAGGGATGCGTACTCCCAGTAATGCTCGCCGCTCTTCCTCCGGTTACGGAATTCTCCGTGCCATTCTTGACCCGCCAGGATCGTCTTCCACATCTCCGCGTATTCCTTGGGCTTGGTGTGTCCCGATTTCAGAATCCGCGGGTTCCTGCCGATGACCTCCTCCGGGCTGTAGCCGGACACCTGGACAAATTTCGGATTGACGTACTCGATGGTTCCGTGCACATCCGTAATGATGACCGAGCTCGAACTCTGCTCCACGGCGCGGGTCAGCTTGCGCAATTCGTCTTCTACGCGCTGACGTTCCTGGATTTCCTTCACCAGCTCCTTGTTCGCCGTCTGGAGTTCGTAGGTACGGATCGTGACGCGCCGCTCGAGTTCCTCGTTCAGCTTCCGGATTTCATGTTCCTGCTGTTTCATCATGCTCACATCCCGGATGATGCCGACGATGAACTCGTCCCCCTTTTCGTCCCGGTAAAGATTCTTCCGCGTCATGATGGTACGCACCACGCCGCCGCCGTCCGTAAACTGCTCCTCGTTGATGTTCTCGAGGCCGGACTCGAAGACGACTTCATCCATCTGCCAGAAGACGTCCGCCTGTTCCCGGGGGAAGAAGTCGGTGTCACTTTTCCCCAGGAGTCCCTCGCGCGGGTGTCCGATGAATGCGCAGAACGAGTCGTTGAGAAGCACCCAGCGATGCCGGCGGTCTTTCACGAACATCGGATCGCCAACGACATTCACGACCTTCTCCAGGAACTCCATGGAATGCCGGAGCGCGTGATTGGCTTCCGTGAGCTCCGCCGTCCGCTGCTGGACCTTCTTATCCAGGTCGTCATACGCGGTGCGGAGGCTTTCCTCGGCGTTCTTCCGGTCGGTGATATCGCGCATGATCGACAGGATGCATGGTTCGTCGCCCGTGGCGAGGATGCTTGCCGAAACGAGCCCGTACCGCGTCGAGCCGTCACGCAGCCGGATCGGGGCCTCCATCGAATGCACCTGCCCGTCGCTCTGCAGTGCCCGCACCATCGCCTCCCGATCCGCCGCATTCACCCACAGGCTCACGGACGAGGACGGCTGACCGATGACTGCATCCCGGGCGTAGCCGGTGAACCGGACGAATCCGTCATTCACGTCGAGAAACGCCCCGTCCGAGAGGCGGACCAGCGAGACGGCATCCGGATTCGTGTAGAATGCCCGCGAGAATTTCTCCTCGGATTCCTGCAATGCCTTCTGAGAACGCTTCTGCTCCGTCACATCGCGCACTGCCGTAACACGCAGCGTCCTCCCGGACACCTTCGCTGTCCGGCTCCGCACTTCCACCGGGAACGTGGTGCCATCCTTCCGCAGGCAGAGATGCTCGTACGGTCCGAGCGTCGAGGCTTTGATATTTGCGGCGACCAGCGGACGGGATTCCGGCGCCACGATGTCGATCACCGGCCGGCCGATGAGCTCCTGCGTGGTGTAGCCCGCCATCGTCGCCAGTTGGTCATTGACCTCGAGAATGATGCCGTTCTCGGTGATGCCGATCCCTTCGAAGGTGGCTTCCGCCAGATCGCGGTACCGCTGCTCGCTGACCCGGAGCGCTTCGGCCGCCCGCCGACGTTCTTCGACTTCCCGTTGCAGATCGGACGTCCTGCCTTCCAGGTCCGAGATGGTCGACTTCAATTCGCGATACGCGAATTCCAGATTCTCGACCATCGCATTGAAGGCCCCCGCGATCCGGCCCACTTCATCATCCCCGACGGTTTCGATCCGGTTCTGGAGGTCGCCGGTCGACACCTTTTCGACAGCCGCACCGAGCTGGGTGAGCGGGCGAACGATCGATCGGCCCATGATCAGCCCGACCGCCGCGCCGGCTGCCATGATCGCCACTCCGAGAAGCGCCGCGAGCCAGAACACATCCGAGAGATGGTTCTCCATGGTGCTGGATGTGTAGCCAAGATAAATGGTGCCGGTGGAATCATTCGCCGCCGTCCAGGTCGCCCGGACCTTGACCAGGTGGTGCGTCGCGTCGTGCGTACCCTCCAGCGGCGTCGACCGGTAGTCCGCCTCGTCGGCAAGCGCCCGACCAAGGCCGTACACGATGCGTCCGGCCGAATCCTCCACCACAAGATAGCTGACACCCCGGTTATGGAGAAGGAAGCTCTCCGCGAATTTCTCGCCCTTGCTGTGATCGGGATAGTTCTCTGCGACGTCCGTCGCGAGCCCCTGGGCCGTCTGCACGGCGGCGTGGACCTCTTCCACGCGGATCGATGACGGCAAAGAGATCATCACTGCCGCACTGATGCCGGCGGACAGGACAAGAATGGTCAGAACGATCCGGGTCCGGATCGAACGTTTGTACGGGGACCGTGTCACAGGGTGGTTACTCGGATGGCGTGCATCGGGCCGTTCATCGGACTCCATGCGACAGCAGGTGAGAGGAATAGGTCTTGTCTGTTTTGAGGATGTGCTCTTTCAGCGAGGAGCGCAGAGATTCGAGCAGTTCCATGCTGAGGATGCTTCTTCCCGCAGTCAGATCAGCGGACAGAGTCCGGACCTTGTTGGGCAATTGTCGGTGCATGGCTTGATGGGTCACCGCGGCGGGGTACCCGGCACGTTGCATTGCCGCTTCTTCGTATTCGAAATGTGTTTGAGTATATGCCATTAGTCTGCGAAGAATGCGTCCGAGGCCATCATTTCCCCTGCCCACCCGCATCGCTTCGTGGAGTTCGGTGATCACCCGGACGAGCTCCACCCGGTGCGAATCGATCGGCGGGATGCTCACGCTGAGTTCCGGAGTCCCGTCGATCACCGCCATGGTGGTCCGTTCGCTCATGCGAGATGTTCCTCCGGTGTCCGGACCACCGGGGCGGATGCCCGCGGCGTGAGCGGGGAAGCCGACGCCTGACCGGCGCGGCGCGGTTCCGTCAGTTGAAAACGCGCCACCAGGGTCTGCAGATCGACGGTGAGCTGTTTGAGATTGTCTGCCGTCCGGGCGATCTGCTGCGTGCCGTTCGCGGATTCCTGCGAGACGGTGCTGATGGCCTGGACGTTCTTCGCGATCTGCTCCGCGGTCGTGGATTGCTGCTCGCTGGCCGCGGCGATCCGGGTGACCACATCCGTTACGCGTTCAGCGATGGCGACGATTTCTTCCAACGCGGTTCCCGCCTTGGCTGCCGCCGCGATGCCGGCCTCCACCTCCTGGACTCCGGCGTGCATCGCTCCGATCGCACCCTGCGTATCGGTCTGGATCTGGCGGATCATGGTCGCAATTTCACTGGTGGCACTGGTCGTGCGTTCCGCGAGTTTGCGTACTTCGTCGGCAACCACCGCGAATCCGCGTCCCTGATCGCCGGCGCGAGCGGCTTCGATTGCGGCGTTGAGGGCGAGTAGATTCGTCTGATCGGCAATGTCGTCGATGACACCGGCGATCGCTCCGATCTGATCGCTTGACTTGCCGAGCGCCTCGACCGTGCGAGCCGACGTGCGGACGACCTCGGCGATCCGGTGCATCCCGCCGACCGTGTCGGACACCATCGCTCCGCCGCGGCGCGCCGCTTCCTGGGCCTCGCGGGCCGTTTCCGTGGCGTGTGCGGCGTTCTTCGAGTTCTCCAGGATAGTGCGCGTCATTTCCTCCACCGCTGACGCGACCTCGTTCGTCTGCGAGGACTGCTCCATGGCGCCCGCCGCCAGCTGCTCCGTGGTGCTGCTGATCGAACTGCCGGCATCGGAGACGGACTCCGCCGACCGGCGCACCTGACCAATGATCTCGCGCAGCCCGTTCACCATGCCGGCGAATGCCCGGGCCATGACGCCCATTTCGTCCGCCGCGTTCATGCGCCGCTCCAGTTCCGGCGTCTCGACGACGCGAAGGTCGCCGCGGGCGACATGCTCCGATTGCACAGCCAGTTCATTCAGCGGGCGAAGCACCGTCGCATTCAGCACGCGCGTGATCAGGATCCACAGCAGCGCCAGGACGACGACCGAAGCCCCCAGAGCCATCCAGCGCGTCCGCGCTTGACTCAGCAGAAGATCGTCCACAGGAGCGGCAACACCAAACACCGCGGCCAGCGACCCATCCGCCACGGTATCCAACTGATCCATGCCGAACGCACTGTGGCAGGTCCGGCACTCCGACTGCATGCGCGCGGGCGAGAGGACCACCATCCACGTGGATGAATCCCTGGTCGTGGCGTTGAACGAATCGCGATCCGGATGTTCCCGAAATGTCCGGAACGCCGCCGTGGCGGCTTCACGAAGCGCGGGGTCCGTCGATGGATCGGACTCCAGGAGCCGATAGAATCGCATCCCGTGCGACTCCACGTATGCCTCCACGCCGGAGTGGATCATCATGCGCGAAGTGACCGCGAGGCTCGTCACCTGATCGCGATAGGCCTGTTCCGACCGGGTATTGGCCGTCGACACCAGGTACCACGAGAAACCGGCGATGACCGCCGTGAGTGTGATCCCGATCGGAAGAAAAATCTTCGTGCCAATTCGGAACTGAGTGATCTTCATGTGTTCTCCCCGGGAGGCGCGTCAGCGACTCCCCATATCAGTTCAGCAGTCTTCATTCACGGTTGAACAGTGTCAGCACACGGCCTTCCACGGCCTGGCACCGCGCGGTCATCCGTCGCCCGCGCGTTCTCGCCTCAGTGCTGTTCGACAAGTTTGCCGTTGGCTCGGACATGGAGCGAGGATCGCTCGTCGGCCGCCGCGGTGCTCTGCTGTTCCCGGTCCCCGAGCTTAAAGTGCTCGACCATGGCCTGCAGACGCTCCGTCAGACGGTTGAGATCCTCCGCCGCATGCGCGATCTGTTGTGTTCCGCTCGCCGTCTGATTCGTCACCGACGAGATCGCTTCAACGTTCTTCGAGATCTGCTCGCTGGCGCCCGATTGCTGCTCGCTGGCGGCGGCGATCTGACCGACCAGGTCCGTCACGTGCGCACTCATGTCCACGATGCCGCGCAGTGATGCTGCGGTCTTGGTGGTCATGTCACGGCTCTCTTCGACAATCGCGGCCGCCTTTTCGACGGAACGAACGCCCTCGGAGGTCAGTCCCTGGATGTTCTTGATCAGATCCGCGATTTCCTTGGTCGCCGTTGTCGTTCGCTCAGCAAGCTTCCGCACCTCGTCCGCCACTACCGCAAACCCGCGACCCTCTTCGCCGGCCCGGGCCGCTTCAATGGCGGCGTTCAGCGCCAGCAGGTTCGTCTGATCGGCGATGTCGTCAATGACCGTGATGATGTCTCCGATCTTTTCGCTGGCATTGCCGAGCTTGTTCACGACCGCACCCACTTCTCCCGCAACGTCGACATTGCGGCGGATCGCATCGAGGGTTTCCTGCGAGATGCGCACGCCCTCTTCCGCGGCCTCTTTCGCTTTCCGCGCCGATTCGGCAGTCGTGGAGGCGGTCCGTGAATTCGCCACGATCGTGTTCGTCATTTCCTCCACCGCGCGGGCGACTTCGCTGGCCTGGGAAGTCTGCTCATGCGCTCCGGCCGCCATCTGCTCCGTGCTGGAGGAGATCTCCGCACTGGCCGACGCCACGGCAGCCGCGCTGGAGGACACCTGAAGAAGCGTCTCCCGGATCGAACGAACGAATCCGTCGAACGCGCCGGTCAGCGCTCCGATCTCGTCCTTGCGGACCGAATCGAAGCGGAAGCTGAGGTCGGCATTTTCCAGCGCTTTGGACACAGTGCAAACCGGTTTGACCACCAGCCGCCGGGTCATCGAGGTCAGCGTCAAGAGACCGGACACGAAGACTACCACACTGACCAGAAGCGCGACCATGCGATTGACGTTCACATCCGCCTGAACGTCGGACCGGTCGACGCCCACCACAACCGAACCGAGCCGTTTTCCTCCGGAGACCACCGGCGCCATGGCGTACAGGCCTTCCGGGAGGCTGACGGCGCAAGCGGAATCCGACTGCAACGTCTGACGCACCGCGGCCTCCAGCGGGCGGGCAGCATCCTGGTTCCAGCCGCCGAGCGCCGATCCGTCGTTGCGCAGGACCTCGACAAAGGTGGCGCCCTGCACCTGCTGAAGACTCTCCAGCGTTCCCTTCAGTGAGCTCGGATCATCGAAGACCAGCGCCATGGCCGATCCCTGCGCGCCCATCTGGGCGAGTGCGATGGCCTTGCCACCGAGGTACTTGTTCATTTGTGCCGTCTGTCGCGCAGGAAAGAACAGGAAGATGAACAATCCGACCGCGCCGAGGAAGACGGCCACGCCGGCGGCGATCTTACGGGCGATGGATAGGTTTCTCAGAAATTGCAGCATGACTCAGCTCCTTGCCGGTTGAATGACTGTGACGTGGACGAACCGTTGACCAACCGGCTCAGCGCAGAAGGTACGCGATCGATCCCTGGGCGGAAGGAACATTGACCCCCAGGAGGGCCGCCAGTTTCTGATTGACCACCGCCGTGACCTTGCCGCCTTTGACCTCCATGGCGCACAGCGCCCCCTTACTCACAAGGCTCTCATCCACCACGCAGATGCTGACCTTATCGGAAATCGCCTGCTCGCGGAGATAATCGAATCCTACCCCCAGCACAAGGTTGTCGTCATCCTCGGGAAGCCAGAGCACCTTCACGCCTTTTTCCGAGACCAGCTGGCGATAGAATGACGCGACATCACGGGCATCCTTCGGACGGGCGAAGATCACTTCCACATGCTGTCCCATTCCCGCACGCGTGATCTCCTCCATGCGCTTCTCGGAAACGGAACTCGCCAGCACCCCGACCGTCGAGATCCCGGGATTCAACGCTTTCAGCACGGCCACTTGCTGGCCCAGCGTCGGCTGGTTCTGTCCCCGGACGGGCAATCCAACGCCCACAACGATCATCACTGCCAACATCACCCTGCGCTTCACTGTGTATCCTCCATGATAGTAGTCTGTCCGACTGAATTGCCTCCCAGGCAATGGACTGCGTGTATTCCCCGTCATCACGCCATTCTTCATTCACAAGCCGTTTCGCATGCGACCAATTGCCGGACGATCCGCAACACGCTGACGGACAGATCCGACAGTCAGATGACGGCGGACCGCTGCATCCCTCTGTAGAGCTTCTGCCCTTCCACGATCACCGCGTGCTCCCCGGGAGTGAGCGGTGTCAGGCTTCGTATGTCGACAAAGACACTGAAATTGCCCGCGGGCCGCGCCCGGACGACATTCCCTCACCGCCGCGTTGCGCCGGGAATTTCGTGACAATATCGTTGACGTACACGCCGGTGCCCTGGCCTCTCCCCCCGGTTCGTGGAAGCGAACGAATGCGATCTTGTCACCGGGACATCACATTGGCGTTGTTCGCCTCGTTCACGAACACGGAGTCATTCCGTGTGTCGCGACGTTGGGATCTCGCGCCGCCGGTTCTGCTTCTATTGCAGATTGAACATGAACTCGACGCGCGACCAATTGTACTCGCTCGCACCCGCGAAGTAGTAGTCTCCCGGCTTAAAATGCTCCCAGACCACATGTCCGGAAACGATCGCGCTCAGCTTGTACGACACGCGCGCACCGAGCAGATTCCCCCGCGTGGTCCCGGTTCCGCCCGGGAATGACCGTCCGGGGGCAAAATGCTGCGGAGCGGTCAGGTACTGATAATCCAGCTTCACCTCCACGCCGGGCGATACCGTGGAGCGCACGGATCCGCCCACGGAAGCCATGTTCGACCAGTAGGCAACACCGCCCTCCTTTGTCAGCGTGTACACGTAGCTCTCACTCCATTTCGGCCATCGGCCGAACATCGGATCCCAGCCTTCCACGGTGCCCGTCGTGGCAGGATCATCGCCGCTCAGGTATACATATCGCACTGTGACCGTCTGCGGAAGACCGGCGGACCAGCCCGTTCCGATCTCCGCGTACGCATACCCGCCGACCGCGTCACGCGGAACAGCGCCGACCGACCCGGTTTCCCAGCCTCCTTCCGCCACCAGCGACACAGCATGCGGGAGGCCGGCCATCACGCGTCCGCCGAGAAGCGTCGTGCGGGAGGAAACGACGGCTCCGAGCGCATCAGATTGCCGATGGATGGCGTACGGCTGCAGATTGATACCTGCCGCTTCGATCTGTCCGTAGAAGCCCCACCCGCGGGTGTCGGTGTCGGTGAGCAGTTGATCTTTCGGATTGATCACCGGCAAATGCCGGTCGATCCGCGGAACATCCACCGCAAAGGCGGTCAGACGTGCCGTGCCGGAGACAGCCGCATCGACGCGCACGCCGTCGAAGTACGATGACCGCGATCCGTCCAGCGGCGTCCCGTCCATCATCACGAACCCTTCACCGAGCATGATGTCCTGGCGCCCGGCCGTCACGGCTCCGCCGACCGGCCCCGTGAACGTCCATCGGGCGTACGCCTGGTCGATAAACGCCTCATTCCATGTGAAGTCTTTGTTCAGCGGCGCGAAGTAAGTTCGGAATTCATTCGTCAGCTTCAGACCAGCCTCCAGAGCGCTCACGGGCTTCCAGGTGACAGCGAGACTGGTGCGGTTGCGGGTGTAGGAATTGGCCTGGTTGGCGCTGCGAGAGAGCGATGTCGCGTTGTCCCACGACTCAATGCGGGCGCGTTCCTGCACTCGCCAAGTCACCGCGGTGCTCGCCGGATCCCCGTCGCGCGCCTCAGCTGTCGCCACCTTCGTAAGAGCGGCGAGGCGCGCTTCCAGTGAAGCCAGGCGCTGCTCAATGTTCTGACTCCACGTGTGATCCTCACGAGACGCCTGCAGAACTTCCCGAAGGTCCACCAGGTCCTTCCGGAGGGCAGCGACATCCGCCTCCCGGTCCGATCCCTTGTGCGAGACCGCTTTTGCGAGGGAACCTTGTGAATCCGTCGCACGATCGACGGCGCTTCCGGAATCCTGCGCCATCAGCGCAACACTCCAGAGACATGCCACAATCCCGGGCCAAAACGCTCTCTTCATCACTTTCGCCCCGGTCGTGCTAGTTCGTGAGGACTTTTCCGAGGTCGAGGAGGGTCAGCAACCGATCCTCGAGCTTTCCGACCGCCGTGATATAGTCGCTGTTGTCAGCCGACGCGACCGACGGGGGCGGTTCCGTGACGCTGCGCGGGATGCGAAGTACTTCCTGCACAGCATCGACCACGAAGCCGACGACATGGCCGTCAAGCTCCATGACGATGATCCGCGTGTTCTTGTCGTGCTCCCGTGCCGGCATCCCCAGTCGTTTTCGGAGATCCACGACCGGAATCACTTTTCCCCGAAGATTGATCACTCCTTCCACGTGCGCCGGCGCATTCGGCACTCGCGTAACCTCCAGCATGCGGTTGATCTCCTGCACCTTCAGGATGTCAACGCCGAATTCCTCTTCCCCGATCTTGAAACTGACCAGTTGCAGCAGTTCGTCGCCTGCCGCCGTTCGAGTGGATGTGGACTGTTCCATCCTTTCTTCCTTTCGATCGTGATCCCATGTTGTGATGACTTCATCTCTTGCCGCTCAGCCGACTGACACGGCTTCCACCAGCGTTCCGTTGGCGCGCACCGCCGCGGCGGACCGTGACGGGAGTGTGCGACCGGCGTCCTGCGCATCGGCCCGGTACCCATCCTCGACAATGCTGAACTTTCCGACCAGCTGCTGGAGCTTCTCGGTCAGTCGGTTGAGATCTTCCGCCGCCCGGGCGATCTGCTGCGTCCCGCTCGCCGTCTGCTGCGTCACCGTGCTGATCGCTTCGACGTTCTTCGATATCTGCTCGCTCGCGCTCGACTGCTCCTCGCTCGCCGCCGCGATCTGGCCCACCATGTCCGTCACCTGCGCGCTCACTTCCACGATCCCCTTGAGCGCTTCCGCCGTCTTGTTCGTCATCTCGCGGTTCTCGTTCACGATGCCCCCCGCCTTCTCCATCGATCGCACCCCTTTCGTCGTCAGGCCCTGGATGCTTTTGATCAGATCCGCGATCTCCTTCGTCGCTTTCGTCGTCCGCTCGGCCAGCTTGCGCACTTCGTCCGCTACCACCGCAAACCCGCGGCCCTGCTCGCCGGCCCGCGCGGCTTCGATCGCCGCGTTCAGCGCCAGCAGGTTTGTCTGATCCGCAATGTCATCGATGACCGTGATGATATCCCCGATCTTCTCGCTGGACTGGCCCAGTTCATTTACCACCGCACCCACCTCACCGGCTACTTCCACGTTGCGTCGAATCGCATCAAGGCTCCCTTCGGAGATTGCCACGCCGTTCTCGGCGGCCTCTTTGGCCTTGCGGGCAAACTCCGCTGTCGCACTGGCCGTCCTCGAGTTCTCCACGATCGTCTTGGTCATCTCCTCCACGGCGCTGGCCACCTCACCGGCCTGATTGCTCTGCTCCTGGGCACCGGCGGCCATCTCTTCCGTGCTCGAGCTGATCTCCGCGCTCGCGGATGCGACCGCAGCCGTGGAGTGCGTCACCTGGATCAGCGTTTGCCGGATGGATGTCACAAAGCTGTCGAAGGCTTGCTGCAGCTGACCGATCTCATCCTGTCGCGTCGCATTGAACGTCATATTGAGGTTTGCACTGCCCAGTTGCCGCGCGACCATGACGATCGGACGCACGATGATCCGCGAGATGAACACACCGATCGCCGACAACAGCACGACACCGAGCCCGGCGATCGCGATCGACAGCGTCGCACGTGAGGCCAGCGCGGCTTCATTGCGCACGCGATCCTGTTCCATTCGTACCAGATGTTCCTTCCGCAGATCGAGAGCGAGTTGCTTCACATCGCGCCACAACGCCGTTTCCCTGGAATTCAGCAGCGCGACGGCTTCGTTCGTTCTCTTCTGGGAAACCAGGCCGACGATCTCATTCTGCAGTGCCACCTCCGCATCCCACTGGCGCCGGACGGTTCGGATGCGCCCGAGCGTTCCCACAGAGTCCGGTTCATACCGCACGATCAGGGCCTCGGCTTCCGTGAGGGTGCGCGACATCGCCTCCATTGCGTTCTGGTGGTTCGCGCGCGCCTTCTCATCCGACGGATTGAGGATGATGTTCCGCACTGCCTGACCGCATTGAAGTCCGTCGGCGTAGATATTGCCGTACTTCCGCAGAAGCGCTTCGCCGTATGCCGATCGCACTTCCGCATTCTTCGACATCACCATCAACTGCACATACATGAACACCATACTGCCAATGAACACCACCGCCACTGCCGCAAACGCTGCAATCACCTTTTTCGTAATGCTCATCTCACGTTTCTCCGTCTCCTCGATTCATGCCGTCGATTGAGTACCGCATTCCCGCCTCTCGTACAATCCGCCTGTCACCGCCGATGCGCCCGGCGCAGGCCACAACCGATCGACTCCTGCGGTCCCCGTCGGATGATCCGACGGTCCTCACGCGACGGCAACCGACGAGTGCTCCAGATCCGTCAGCAATTGCACCACCGCATCCGACAGCTCATACACGTGGTGCGCCAGCTCTTCCGCGCGCGCCTGATCTCCGGCGTTCCACAATTCCACAACCTTGCGCACCGCGTCGTGCATGTCGCGATGCTTGATACCGAGTTCCGCATATGCCGGATGCGATGACAGCGCCGTGCTTCCCTCTCCGTAATACCACCGGCCCAGCTGACAATCCTTGTGGGTCACGACCTCACTCGCATTCATGTGCGCCGCGCCCAGCAGGAGCTTCTGCACCTTCACCCGCCAGAGGCGATGCGCATTCTTTGCGGCGCCGAAATCCAAGTGCTGCGGCCGGTTCCGTTCGTCGGATGCCGATCGCCCGACTTGCCGTTGCGGCAGATGAGAGCCCGACGCGCGGGCCACAGCGCTGTGACGGGAAGCCTCCGCAGAGCTGTCAATGCGGAACTGCTGAAGGATCTGCTGAAGATTCTCGGTCAGTCGGTTGAGATCTTCTGCCGCCCGGGCGATCTGCTGCGTCCCGCTCGCCGTCTGCTGCGTCACCGTGCTGATCGCTTCGACGTTCTTCGATATC
>JAKAJH010000020.1 GCA_021813905.1 Bacteroidota bacterium
TCTCGCAACGGGCGGGCGCCCTGACAGTGAAGAGTCTCCAGGAGTATCATCTCCAGAACGGCAAGTCACGATGAAACGGAAGTCGGTCATGATCATGGCAAATGGTGTTCGTCCATTCCTCGCGTGTGTCGCCGTCACAGCGACCGCGCTCCTGATGCTGGCCGGGTGCGCTGCTCCCGAGCGTCTGCAGATCTCCCCGCGAAACGGCAACGAATTTGTCATCGTCTACCAGCCGTCGCACCAGACCGATACCGGGCGCGATTTCAATGAGGCGCTGACGTGCAATGCGATCACGGAGTACGCGATGGCCGCCGCCTCCGGCGTCACGGTCCACAAAGTGTGGAGCTACGATGCGACCGATGTGCACCATGCGCGGCAGGGCAGCAACACGATGATCGCACACACATCCGCTGTGGACAGTCTCGGCCGCATCTCCGGTTACGCGTACGAGATCCGCGCTTCCAATGCGTTTCGTCCTGATGTCTTCATCGCGATTCACAACAACGGCGCGACGAACCGGAACGGTTGCTGGGGGTACGTGCACGAGGGAGATTCCCTCGAACCGGCGAACCGGCGTATTGCCGCCGCACTGGTCAAGGCCGTGAGCGAAGCAGGTGGACTGACCGATCTCGGCGTACACGGAGACAGCGAACCGAATCGCAACGACTACCGCTGTTCGAGCACCGGCAAGCTGGCCTTCTACAGTCTCGACGAACATGTGAATTCGGCGCCCTACCGGGTTCTGTTGGAGATCGGCGACAACGAGCTCAGCCGTTCGATTCTTCTGGATTCGACGGCACAGCGCAGGATCGGCGCTGCAATTGAGAAAACGATCGAGCATCTTCTCCCCCGGTGATGTGCTTCGGAGCCCTGCGGAAGCGCACACATCCAGCCAGTCCCCTTGACTTCAGCGGCCGTTTCACCTAAATTAGGCGTGTTAGAGTTTTCTGCTCACGGAATACTTTAGGCCGCTGATACTAAGTTTGCCAAATCTTATCCCCTCTTCGACCGAGCGACGCATCCGTCCGCTCTTTTTGATCGCTCTCTTCTCATTCGTCATCCCTGCCGCGGTTGCCCAACAGGATGCCGCGAGCCGCGCGTCGACCGTTGCTGAAGAACAAGACTATGTCTTCGCGACCGGATTGTATCGGGACAGCCTGTATCAGATGGCGGCCGAGCAGTTCGATGCGTTCATCGCGAAATATCCCGCCAGCGCACGACAGCCGGAAGCGCACTATCTGACGGCGGAATGCCGATTCCGGATGGGACGATTGCCGGAAGCGATCCAGTCGTACACAGAATATCTCCGTCTGTATCCCGGCGACAAACTTGCGGCCGATGCGCATTTCCGCAAAGGGCAGATCTATCTTCAGTTGAAAAGGAATACGGATGCGATTGCGGAGTTCCGCGCCGTGCTCGACAAGTACGGCGACAATGTGCTGGCAGGTGAATCGGCATATTGGATCGGCGAAGGATTCCTGAAAGATGGCGACTACGAGAATGCCATCAAGTATTACACGCTCGCCTATGAAGGATACCCCGGCAGCGCCGTTCGCGATTACGCGCTCTATTCGCTCGGATGGACGTATCAGAAGAAGAACGAGCTGAAGCGTGCCATCGGATGGTACGAGAAGCTGCTGACAGATTATCCGTCGGGACGATTGAACGGGAGCGCTCATCTGCGGCTTGCCGAGTGCGCATCCGCTTCGGGCGATACGCAGCGCGCACGGACGGAAGCCCTTGCTGCCACCACCGCCGGATTGTCCGATTCGGGTGACGCAGGGTCGGCGATGTACCTCGCCGCAGATGCCGCATATCGCCTCGGCGAGTTCTCTCAGGCGCGTGCGGGATACGAGCAGTTTCTCGCCGGCTATCCCGCCCACCGGCTGACGCGTGACGCCTCGTACGGCCTCGCGTGGACAATGCTCAAGCTCGGACAGGAGTCCGACGCTGAAGCACGGTTCAAAGTACTGGCGCAAGGCCCGGATGCCGTCGCAGAAGCGTCGCTCTACCGGCTGGGAATACTTCTTTCTGAACGCGGCGCGAAGGATTCCGCCATCGCGGTTCTCCTGACGCTCCCGAAGCGCTTTCCGGAAGGAGAGCATGCGGCGCGGGCTTTCTACGATGCCGCCGGCATCGACTACGAGCGGTCGCGGTGGGCGGATGCCCGGAACGGCTACGAATCGCTCCTGAAATCCTATCCCGCAAGTCCCCTTGCCCCCGACGCATCCCGGATGGTTGGCGAATGCTACAGTCGGGCAGGGGAAGATTCCGCCGCAGTTCCCTGGTTCGTCCGGGCGACGGCGATGGCGAACGTCGATACAAGTACGAAGGCCAGCGCGCTGTTCCAGCAGGCTTGGAGCGAATTCCGGCTGAAGCATCTCGAGACTGCTGCGGGTCTTTTCCGGACGTATGCCTCGAATGTGCAAAACCCGCAGGTTCATGAAGCGTGGTTCTGGAGAGGCGAGGCGCTCTATGCGCTTCGGGACTATGCCGGAGCGCTCGACGCGTATCGCTCGGCGAGTGCGACATCCGACGGCCGCTACCGCGAGAATGCCCTGTATGGGATCGGCTGGTGCCAGCTGAAATCAGGCCACTTTTCGGACGCGGTCCTGGCATTTGAGAGGGTGATTGCGGAATACCCGAAGGGACGGTTCTCGCTGGACGCCCGCTTGCGGATCGGCGACGCCTACCTGGCGGAAAAAGCGTATGCGCAGGCGACCACGGCGTACCGTCTTGCCATCCGGCTGTTCCCGGACTCGACCGCGACGATCGACTACGCGTATTACCAGCTCGGACAGAGTCTTCAGAAGTCGGGCGACAATGCCGGCGCGTACAAGGCGTTCGAACTGCTTGCGACAGTCCTTCCCAAATCGCCGCTCGCCGACGACGCCCTGTACGCCATGGGGTGGATCGACTTTCAAAAGCAGGAGTTCACGGACGCGATCCGGGAGTTCCAGAAGGTGCTCAAGCAGTATCCCGATGGTGACCAGGCTCCGCGTGCGCTTTACAGCATCGGCGATGCCTATTACAACCAGCAGATGTACGTCCCCGCCGAGAAATCGTACCGGGAAGTGCTTCGCCAGTATCCCACCAGCCCGTATGCGCCGGAAGCCGCCACCGGGATCCAATACTCGCTGATCGCCCTGGGTCGTGAGAAGGAAGCCTCCGCCTTCATCGACGACTACATCAGGCAGAATCCCGATGCACCGAACGTCCAGGACCTGACCCTGAAGAAGGGAGATCTGCTGTTCAACCGGAAACGATATGCAGAGGCGGCCGGGGTCTATCGGGGATTCATCAGCACGCACAGCACATCGCGGCTCGTCGCGCAGGCGAAGTACTCCCTCGCGGAGTGCTACCTCCGGCAGGGAAACGAAGAACAGGCGGCGCAGACGTTCGAGGAGGCGGGTGCCGTGCCCGACCCGAAGCCTCCGATCGCCGCTCGGGCGCTGATCGAGGCGGGAACGCTCTACGAAAAGATGAAGCTCGCCGATCGTGCCGTGAGTGCGTTCAGCCGCGCCGCTGCCGTGTCGGCGCAGCCGGATGTGAAAGCCGAAGCCGGATACCGGCTTGGAGTGCTGTACGAAGATCGCGGGAATGCAGCCGAAGCGAGTTCACGCTACGAAGCGGTCATCCGCGCCTATCCGCGCGAATACTATGCCGACGCCGCCCGCGTTCGGCTGGCAACGCTCATGGCATCTGCGGGACGCATTCCAAAGGGGCTCGATCTTGCCGGGACGGTCGCGTCCGGCCGAACGGATGACCTTGGCGCGCAGGCGCAATATGTCGTTGGCGTCCTCCTCTCGGAACAGAAGGAATGGACGAAGGCGGTTGAAGCATTTCTCCGCATCCGGTACGTTTTCCCCTCCGTTGAAGAGTGGATCGCCCGCGGATACGTCGGGCTCGGCGAAGCGTATGAGCATCTGAATCAGCTGAAGAACGCGCGGACCGCGTACGGCAATGCCGTGCGGATGAAGAATGTCCCGGATGCCGTTCGGGATGCGACATCGCGCCTCAAAGCGATCGAAGGGAAGTAAGCGGATGTCCCCAGCGATTCCCGCCCGTTTGCTGACACCGTTGTTGCTTCTCGTCTGCACTCTGCCTGCCGCTGCACAGGATACGACTGGTACTTCCGGCAAGCTGAATCCATCCTTCACCGCTCCGGTGAGCATTCCGGTCTCCCCGGCGATGGACGATTCGACGAAGTCGGGCACGCGCCCGTTGCCGAAATTCGATCTTCCGGAGTTCGTTATCACCGGCACATCAGTGATCGATCTGCCGGATGGGGAGAAACAGTCGCCTCTCCTGCGCGCATTGGACGCTCCGCCGCTGAGTGCGCCGACGAACGCGCGCGATCGCGCGCCGGATGTTCAGCCGGATCAACTTCTCCAGTCACCGCCCGCGCTGCGCCCGACCGGAGGTCTGTCCGGCGGTGTTGAAGCCTCCGTCGGAACGTACTTTTCGCCGGAACTCCGGGGCTGGATCGGGAATGCGGATCCGTCGATGTCGGTCCATGCCGGTGCCGGGTACCGTCGCACGGCCGGTTGGATGCCGTATTCGGATCGCTCCGGAGCAGATGTTCGGGCGGGCGCGGAAGTCCCAGTGCAGAGCAGCATCCCCTTGCTGGATCAGGGTGTTGTGCGTGCGGGGGGCGCATACACGTTCGACCAGTATCAGTTCTATGGTTCGCTGCACCCCGATGTTCATCGGGAAGTGAGCGACCTGAACCTCGCGTTCGGCTTCCGCAACTTCACGGTGGCGGAGCTTCCGTTCGACATCGCGCTCGTCCTCGGAAATACCGTGGTTCAGGACAGTTCGACGGGCGTTCATCAGCAGGCGTTCGGTTTGAACATCCGTTCGGTCTTTGACGCGGAGGGTTTGCCGGTCGATCTTGAATTCGGCGTCAGCTCCGCGTCGCTCTCGGATCAGCTCACGGCTCACCTCTCCAGTTTTCATATCGGAGCGACCACGCGCTGGTTGGCGGCGCCGTCGCTGGTGCTCACCGGCGGAGCAGCTGTCTGGTCTTTGCAGGGAATGGGGGGACAGAACACACTCCGGGTGCTTCCCAGGATCCGCGCGGAGTATTCCGGCACCCCCGTCGGGATGGTGTATGCGGCATTCGAACCCGATGCCCGGTTCGTAACATTACGCACCTTGATCGATCAGAATCCATACGTACTCTCCCGCAGCGATATCAAACATGCGAATGATACTCAGAAATGGCTTATTGGCGCTGAAACGCGATGGTTCGGAGCGCTTCGAACGGTCGTTGAGGTGTCATACACGACGACCGGGGACCGAAGCATCCCGATCGACTCCGCCTCAGCCGGTGTTTGGACAATACGTTACGAAGACGTGAGAACGTTGAAGGGAGTTGCGACAGCGGTTGCAAAGTTCACCGCAAATGATTATTTTGCTTGCGGTTTGACAATGCGCAGTGTTCGCGGTTCCGTCTCGGGTACTCACGTACCCTACGAACCTTCACTCGAGGCGGACGTGTGGCACGAGCATCACTGGACCGGACGGCTGGCGACCTCGGCCGGGCTTAAGTTCTGTTCGCGACGTGACGCAGTGCCGACGGGAAATGTCCAGCTCCCGTCTTGTGTCCTTCTGAACGCGCGAGCGTCATACGAGTGGCTTAAGAATTTCCGTGTTTTCGTGGAAGGCCGAAACCTCGCCGACCAAAAGATCGTTTGGTGGCGCAACTATCCGGACCGGCCGTTTTCGTTGTTCATCGGACTCACGGTGAATTGGTAGCGCGCGGGGAGGCCCGCGGCGACGGTTTCGAAGCGACGAACGAACTCCCACATCCTTAGGAGGAAACGTCAATGCCAGATCTGAACCTTATTGATGAAGGCGGACTGGAAGAATCCTCGGCACCAGCGGCTCCGGCCTCATCTTCAGGAGGCGGCGGAGGGGCAAGTCGGACGATTCTGATCGTCATTTTGATTGTCCTTATCGGTGCGGTGACGGTGTTCTTTCTGAACAAGAAGGGCGTGATCAAGCTCTGGGGAAAGAAGCCCGCGCCCGCGATGACCGAAGTCCAAGAGTCCGACTTCCCGCCGGAGCAGATGGACCAGGGCATGGGCGGTGAGATGCAGGCTCAGCAGCCTGCGGCCGACTCATCGCAGGTCGCGCTCGTCGAGACGCCTCCGGTCGACGAATACAAGCAGGTCCCGCAGTCCGGCGGAGATGTGAGCTCGGCTGAGGCGCAGCCCAAAACGGAGAAGGCCGCCGCAGGTGCCGAATCCGCGAAGCTGGCGGAAATGAAGGGCGAGTATACGATCCAGGTCATCGCGCTGAAGGAGAAGACGAGGGCGAACGAGCTTCAGCAGCGGCTGGTCGATGCCGGATATCCTTCGTTCGTTGAGACGATTCCAATGAAGGGGGGCGACTGGTACACGGTACGGATCGGCCGATATCCGACGCGGACCGATGCGAAGAAAGCCGTCGCAACCTTCGCGGAGCAACTCCGGTCGAATTATGTGATCGACAAAGTCCGCACGAAGTGAGGAGTACGCGGGTTCAGCGCGATGCTTCGGAGAGGCGTGCGTCGGGTGTGGGGCTCTTTGGATGAACGAAGGAAGTATGGTTACCGGCCCATCCCAGTCGATTCGCCTGGTCCGCTACGGAGCGGTTGAACTCAAGCGGGTCTACGCAAAGAATCTGATGATCGGATTGAGCATCTCTGTGGTGCTCAACGTGATCCTGCTGTCGTCGCTTTGGCTTATCGTCGGTCATACCCCGGATGCGGGGACGCAACGCGTGATCCGCATCCGGCCCTACAAGGAAATCGCCCTCCCCGCCCCGCTGCGGACAACGCAGTTCGGACTCTCCGCCTATCCGGTCCTTCCGTCGACACCCTTCGAGGGGCAGAAGCCTGCCAAAGTTGCGGTCCACAAGGTGACGCGCAAACCCGTTCGGCCCGGCTTGAGCCACGGCGTTCGAACGCGTCCGCTCCTGCGGGATCTCGGCGGTCTGCCGACGGCGGACGCCGACCGCCTGCGCTCCGAAACCGGCGGTACCGAAATCCATGCTGACGACGGGCGCGCGCCTCTCGCGAGCCGTGATGATATCGCCGGCGGTGGTGGACCCTCGCAGACCTGGCGTGCCGGAGGAACACCCGTCCCCGGGCGAACCGGGGACAGTCCGTCCGGCTACGATGCATCCGGTATCGGCAGTTCGGCCAAACCGTCGCCCGGCACTGTGCCGCGTGGAGATGGAATCGGGATCGGAGGTGGTGGCAATGGAAACGGTGGGGATGGACTGGACGGGTACTCGGTGCGTTGGCTGCAGGGGAGTGTCCGCAAGAAGATCAGCGGTGATGTACCGCCATATCCGCCGGGAACAAACGTCGAAGCCCAGGTGCAGATCCTGACGACCGTATCACCCGACGGAACCGTGCGGCAAGTTCAGCCTGCGCGGAAGAGCAACTTCGTGCTGGAAGCCGCTGCGATGAAAGCAGTCCGTCTCTGGCGGTTCGAGCCGCTGACTCCGGAATCGCCTCAGGTGGACCAGACCTGCCTCATCTCATTTCTGTTCCGGCTTCGGTAGCTTCGCGTCCGGCGGCCCCGCAGACTCCCGTTTCGATCCCCCCATCTCCAGAAACACGGAATAGAACGCCGCTTCGCCGATTGTCAGGATGAGCAGCGAAATGGTGTCCCGGTTCAGCTCTTTGCGCACAAGGTACCAGAAGTGCGACTGCACGGGCTGATAGTACCATTTCACGAACCACTCCGGCGTGAACAGCAGGTTGGTCAGCATGGTGGCAACCGTCCAGCCGACGGCGAAGATGATGAGCATAAAGCCGACCGCCAGGAATCCTTCCCCGAGACTCTCCTTGCGATACTTCAGGAACGCGTAGACTGCTGCAGCGAGATGGAGAAGAAAGATGGTGGCGGCAACCATGGAAACGAAAGCTCCGGAGGTCAGTACGCGTCCGAGCCAAACAGCACGGCGCGGACCGTCTTGAGAATGATCTTGAGGTCGAACACGAGCGACCAGTTCTCGACGTAGTAAATGTCATATTGCGTGCGTTCCGTGATCGGCGCATTTCCGCGAAGCCCGTTCACCTGTGCCCAGCCGGTCATTCCCGTCTTCACGCGATGCCGTTCCCGGTAGCGTGGCACTTCGTCCGTGAATTGCCGCACGAAGTGCGGGCGCTCCGGTCGCGGACCGACGATGCTCATATCGCCCTTCAGCACGTTCAGCAGCTGGGGCAGCTCGTCCAGGCTGAACCGGCGAAGGAATCGCCCGATCCGCGTGGCGCGCGGGTCGTCCTTCTGTGTCCAGACCGGTCCGGTCGCACGCTCGGCATCGGTTCGCATCGAACGGAACTTCAGAAGCGCAAACGATTCGCCGTCCAATCCGATCCGCTCCTGACGGTACAGCACCGGTCCCGGCGAGCTCAGCTTGACCGCCAGCGCGATCACGGCGAGCACCGGACTCACGACGAGAAGAATGATGCCCGCGCTGATCAGATCGAATGCCCGCTTTACGACCTGATTCCAGGTGCTCAACGCCAGTCCCTTGATCCCGAGGAACGGGATGCCTTCGAGATACTGGATGTGGACATGGCTGGTCATCAGATCGAGGATGTTGGGGACCATCATCAGTTCGGTGTGGAGGCCTTCGCAGCGTCGGATGAGTTCCGTGAGTCCCTTGTAGTCTCCATCCCCGAGCGCGATCAGTACCACATCGATGCCATGCGCGGCGACATGCTCCGGCGTGTCCTGCACGCTCCCCAGCCGCTGCGCCGGTAGCCCTTCCATCGCGCGTCCCTGCTCATCCGCAAAATAGCCTCGGACCGCATAGCCCATCGACGGATTGGCAAGCAGCTTTTCGCTGATCCGCCGCGCCGTGTCGGTTGCCCCGACGATCACGACCGATTTCACGTCGTGTCCGCTTCGATACCACCACCGCTCGAACTTGAGCAGCAGGTATCGTCCGATGCCGACGGTCACCACGGCCAGCAGACCGACCAGGATGACCACCAGACGGGAATACGAGAATGTCCGGTAGAAAAAGGCGATGGCCATGATGACGACCAGCCCGATGCCGACAAGCCGTGCGATCGCGAAGAACTCATCCGAGAAGTGCGCGTTGCGCCGCGGACGGTACATGCCGCGCGCTTTGAAGATCCACAGCCAGATCGGGATCACGACCGCGGACCCTTGAAGGTACGCGGACAGCGGAGGGTAGCCCAGCGTGACCGGAACGACGGAGGTCAGCGGAGAGGCGAAACGAAGTTCATACGCCGCCAGGAACGCCGCTTCGATCGCAACGGCGTCCATCAGGACGGTGAGAAAAGGAATGATAAGATCTGTCCGGCGCTGGGTCGCCATGGCGGAGCCGGAGTTCAGCCGAACATCTCCTGTTCGACCTGCTGGAAAATGACATGGCCGATCGTGATGTGGCCTTCCTGAATGCGCTGTGTATCGTCGGAGGGTACGATGATGGCGAGGTCCACGAGATCCTTCGCCGGGCCGCCATCCTTCCCGAGAAATCCGATCGTCACCATCCCTTTTCCCCGCGCCGTACGGAATGCCCGGTTAACGCTTTCCGATTTCCCGCTGGTGGAGATGCCGATCAGCACGTCCCCCGCAGCGCCGAGTGCTTCGACGGCGCGTGCGAACACATTGTCATAGCCGATATCATTCGCTCCGGCGGTCAGTGCCGACGTGTCCGTCGTCAGCGCAATGGCCGGAATGCCCGGCCGCGTGATCTTCGGATTCAGGCGGATGACGAATTCGGTCGCCAGATGCTGGGCGTCCGCCGCGCTCCCGCCGTTTCCGCAAAGAAGAATCTTCTTCTTGTCGTTCAGCGCCCGGATGAGCAGGTCGATCGCCTTCGAAATCTGCGATGCGCACTGCTCGGCGATGCGCTGCTTCGTCGCGGAGCTTTCCCGCAGGGAATCGGTGATGAATTTCTCTCGATACAGAAGCGTCAGAGGAAGATGCGCCATGAAAGGCTCCGGGTGATCAGCGGCGACCGGCCGCCGAGTGAATTGCGTCCGCGAACGCACGCATCAGATCCGTGGTCGCGTTCTCTTCCGTGACCGTGCCGGTGACGATGAACGATGCGCCGGCTTCGACCTTCTGCCGGGCCTCCTCCGGCGTGCGGATGCCGCCCCCGACGATCAACGGAAGCGAGCAATGACGGGACACCTTCCGGATCATTTCGACCGGTACGGACTGGGTCGCGCCGCTCCCTGCCTCCAGGTAAATGACCTTCATGCCGATCATTTCCGCGGCGAGGGCATGGGCCACGGCAATGTCCGGTTTTGCCCGGGGAATGGGGCGCGTGTTGCTCATGAACTCCGCGGAGGTCACGGTGCCGCCTTCGATCAGCATGTACGCCGTCGAGATCGTCTCCAGTCCCATGCGCTTGATGATGGGGGAGGCGATGACGTGATTGCCGATCAGATTGTCGGGATTGCGGCCGCTGATGAGGACGAGATAGAGGATTGCATCGGCCACCGGCGAGATCTGGAACAGGCTTCCCGGGAAGATGATGACCGGAAGCGACGTGCTGGCCTTCATCGTCTTCAGGACCGCGTCGAATTCGTCCGACAGCATGAGGCTGCCGCCGATGAGGAAGGCGTCCGCGCCGGCGGCCGTGGCATTCCGGACCACCGCGGGAAGACCGGCTCCCGTTGCTTTGTCCGGATCGATCAGGACAAGGTAGCCCGCCCCGCGTTCCTTGCGGATGCGAAGCAGCTGTTCATAGGTGCTCATCGGTTGGTCTTTCATTTGAGAAGGCGCTGCACGATCGAGGGCGCCTGAGCCAGTGCGTCCGCGAGTTTTGACGCATCCTTCCCGCCGGCGGTGGCCATATGCGGCCGACCCCCGCCTCCGCCGCCGACGATGCGCGCCGCTTCGCCGACGACTTTTCCCGCCTCAATCCGTTTGGCTGCCACGAGATCGTCCGTGACGACGCAGACCAGCTGGACCTTGCCGTCGAGAACGCTGCCCAAGAGTCCGACGCCGCTGCCGAGGCGGGCCCGGAGGGCATCGCCCAGGGATTTCAGTTCATCCGCTGTTCCGACGGTCACCTCGCGGGAGACCACGCGGACGCCGCGCACGTCCTGGGCCCCGTTGACCATCTCGTCCACCGACCCGCTCAGCGAGCTCAAACGCTTCCGCGCGATCTCCTTCTCCGCGCTCTTGCGCTGGTCGGCGACCCGCTGAAGCAGCTCATCGAGCGCCCGGCTCTTTTCCGCCAGACGCGAGAAGTGATTTGCCAGCTCGGGCGAGACCTGTTCCGGGATCCCGTCGCGATATCGCAGATTCTCGAGACTCTGTGCGATGGCCGAGAGGTCAGCCGAAGGTGACTCGCCGGCGTCCGCTCGCAGGCGAACGATCTCGCCGACCTGGGCAGCGGCCTGCTGAAGGCGCTCCTGATACGCATGCACGTCAAGCCGCAACAATTCCAGCGCGTACTGATGTGTGACAGCTTCGATCCGGCGCACGCCGCTGGCCACGCTGCCTTCGCTCCGGATCTTGAAATAGCCGATGTCGGCGGTGTGTCGGACGTGCGTGCCGCCGCAGAATTCCATGCTGAAGTCACCGAACTGCACGACGTTGACGCGGTCGCCGTATTTGTCGCCGAAGAACATCAGCGCGCCCAGTGTCTTCGCCTGGTCGAACGGAATATTCCGATGATGCATCAACACGAGATCCTCACGGATCTTCGCGTTCACCAGCTCTTCCACTGTGGAGAGTTCCTGGTCGGAGAGCCGCGCGAAGTGCGCATAATCAAACCGGAAATAGTCGGGGGCGACCAGAGAACCGGCCTGGTGCACATGTGTGCCCAGCGTGCGCCGCAGTGCGTTGTGCAGCAGGTGTGTTGCGGAGTGATTCCGCATCGTAGAGGCGCGGCGCTCGGCGTCGACGCGTGCCTGGACGGACGTTCCTGTCGGCATGTGTGCGGCATCCTCCAGCACGTGCACGACCGCCGTGTCCAGCCTGACGGTGTTGAGGACGCGGTACGTCCGGTTCACGGCAATCAGCTCGCCGGTGTCGCCGATTTGTCCGCCTGATTCCGCGTAGAAGGGAGTCCGGTCCAGCAGGGCGAATCCCGGTCCGGAAAGCGTGACCGTCGCCGCGCTTTCAACCCGGTCGTAGCCGAGGAATTCGGCGGGATGTGCGGCGGCGTACTCCTTCACCCGACTGATCACCTCCGGATCGGTGAGCGTCGTACGATCACCGGTCGTCGAAGCGTCCACCGCTGCAGAAGTGCCGGCGCGCGATCGTTCCTTCTGTTCCTCCATCAGCTGCGTGAACGCGGCGACATCCACCGTCAGGCCGCGCTCGGTGGCCATCAGCTCCGTGAGGTCGAGCGGAAAGCCGTACGTGTCGTACAGGCGGAATGCGTCGTCCCCGGGAAAGGTTTTCGAATGGCCGATCTGTCGTACGACGGATTCGAACTTCTCGAGTCCGCGGTCCAGCGTCGCGTTGAAGCCCTCTTCTTCTCCCTTGATCACGCGCTGAATGTGCTCCTGGTTCGTGCGGATTTCCGGAAAGACGTGACTCATGGTCTCGACGAGCGTGGGGACGAGCCGGTAGATGAAGGGATCGTGTATGCCGAGATTCCGGCCGAACCGGGATGCGCGGCGGAGGATCCGGCGGAGCACGTAGCCTCGTCCCTCGTTGGAGGGAAGCGCACCGTCCCCGATGGCGAACGTCAGCGTGCGCACGTGGTCGGCGATGACCCGCATGGCCACATCCGCCTCCGCCTGTGCCGGCAACGGTGATCCGTCCATGCGGCCGTCGTACCGGCGGCCGGTCACATCAGCGATGCTGCCGATGAGAGGGGAAAACACGTCCGTATCGTAGTTGGAATTCTTGCCCTGAAGCACCGCGCAGATACGTTCGAATCCCATGCCGGTGTCCACATGCTTCGACGGCAGGGGAGTGAGCACGCCCGCCTCATCGCGATTGTACTGGATGAAGACGAGATTCCAGATCTCCATCACGGCGGCGAGTCCGGCGTTCACCATCTCCGCGGTGGCATTGCCCTGCGGCGTCCGGTCGATGTGGATCTCCGAACAGGGGCCGCAGGGTCCGGTCTCTCCCATCTCCCAAAAATTATCCTTTTCGCCGAACCGGAGCACGTGATCCGGCGCGATGTCGGTCACTGATTTCCACAACCGCTCGGCTTCATCATCATCCTTGTAGACCGTGGCCCACAGACGCTCCTTGGGGAGGCCCCAGACCCGCGTCAGCAGGTCCCAGGCCCATCCGATCGCTTCTTTCTTATAGTAGTCGCCGAACGACCAGTTGCCGAGCATCTCGAAGAACGTGTGGTGGTACGTATCCCGTCCCACTTCTTCGAGGTCGTTGTGCTTTCCGCTGACGCGGATGCATTTCTGGGTGTCGGCGGCGCGCGTGTAGGATCGGCTCCCGGCCCCGAGAAACACATCCTTGAACTGGTTCATGCCGGCATTGGCGAACAGGAGCGTGGGATCGTCGTACGGGACGACGGGAGAACTGGGAACGATCGTATGGGATCGCTCGGCGAAATAGTTGAGGAATGCGCTGCGGATTTCGGCGGATGTCATGAAACGCTACACCTGGATTTGGGTTTGGAGCGCGATCTCCTCGAGCGTGCGTGACACGCCGAGACACTCATCCATCGGCCCCTCAAAGACGGCGGCTTTTCCGTTGGTATGGACCTCCCACGTCAGCGCCTCCGCCTTCGCGGATTCGCACCCGGTCGCCTTGATGATCTGTCCGATCACCTCGTCGAACGTGTGGACTTCGTCGTTGAACAGCACGACGATGGCCGGAGGGCTCACCAGAACCTCGGCTTCTTTTTCCTGCTGCCCGGTCGGTTGAAGTGTCATTCCCACAGGAAACGCATCCAAAAAATGGTCTGTTTGCCCAGTATGGTACTGAAAATTGACACCTGTTTCAAGAAAGGGGACACGGTGCTCGCTGGCTCCGCCGCAACAAAAAAAGGCCGCCAAGTCTGTTCAACCGGGCGGCCTTGGAACGCTGTGGCGGTTGATTACATATGCTTCACGATGGCGTCGCCAAAGGCGGAGCAGCTCACTTCCGTCGCTCCTTCCATCAGGCGAGCCAGGTCGTAGGTCACCGTCTTCGCGCCGATGGCGGACTCGAGACCTTTGAGAATGAGATCCGCCGCTTCGGTCCATCCCATGTAGCGGAACATCATCTCGCCCGACAGAATCACCGAGCCGGGATTGACCTTGTTCTGGTTCGCGTATTTCGGCGCGGTACCGTGCGTCGCTTCGAACACCGCATAGCCGTTCTGGTAGTTGATGTTTCCGCCCGGTGCGATGCCGATGCCGCCGACCTGTGCCGCGAGTGCGTCCGAGATGTAGTCGCCGTTGAGATTCAGCGTGGCGATCACGTCGTACTCTGCCGGCCGGGTCAGGATCTGCTGCAGGAACGCGTCGGCGATCACGTCCTTGATGATGAGGCCGTTCGGCAGCTTCTGCCACGGACCGCCGTCGATCGGTTGGGCGCCGTACTCCTTCTGCACCAGCTCGTAGCTCCAGTCGCGGAAGCCGCCTTCCGTGAACTTCATGATGTTCCCCTTGTGGACGATCGTGACCGATTTTCTCTTGTTCCGAATGGCATACTCCACGGCGGCGCGGACAAGGCGTTTGGTACCTTCTTCGGAGACGGGCTTGATGCCGATGCTGGATGATGCGGGGAAGCGGATCTTCTTCACCGCCATTTCCTGCTGCAGCCAGGCGACGATCTTGGCCGCTTCGGGCGTGCCGGCTTTCCATTCGATGCCGGCATAGATGTCTTCCGTGTTCTCACGGAAGATGACCATGTTCACGAGCTCGGGATGCTTGACCGGCGACGGAACGCCGGTGAAGTACTGAACCGGACGAAGGCACACATACAGGTCGAGCATCTGTCGCAGGGTCACGTTGATCGAGCGGATTCCGCCGCCCACCGGCGTGGTCAGCGGGCCTTTGATGGCGACGATGTGCTCCTTGATGGCCTCGAGCGTGTCGTCGTGCAGCCAGGTGTTCGGTCCGTACACCTCGTTCGCCTTTTCTCCCGCGTAGACTTCGAACCACACGATCTCTCGTTTTCCGTTGTACGCTTTGCGGACCGCTGCATCGAACACGCGTTGCGATGCGCGCCAGATATCGGGGCCTGTTCCATCGCCTTCGATGAACGGAATGATCGGTTGGTCGGGCACGAGGAGACGGCCCTGTTGGACGGTAATCTTGGAACCCCGGGTTGGCGGGGTGAGTTTGGCATACGAAGCCATGGATGGGAACTCCTTTAGCGGTGAAGAAGGTGATGTACGCGTTGACGCAACCGAAGGCCGGCCTCTCCGAGATCGTTGCCCGCGTATCGCTTCAGGTTCAGCACGAAGCGGATGTTGTCGTCTGCGTGGCGCGGTGTGATGTGCAGATGAAAATGGAACACGGTCTGTCCCGCGACCTCTCCGTTGTTCGAGAAGATGTTGTATCCTTCGAGCTGATACTCTTCCACAAGCGCCCGGGCAACGATGCGGGCGGCGTGCATCATCGGCGGAAACAGCTGCTCCGGCAGGTCAAGGAAATCGCGGCTGTGATGCTTTGGGATGACGAGCGCGTGCCCGTAGTGGATCGGATGTACATCGAGAACCGAAATCACGTCCTCGTTCTCGAAGATGATCTCTGCGGGAGCCTTCTTGTTGATGATGTCGCAGAAGATGCAGGTGTCGCGTGACGGACCCATACGTGGCAAAAAATCTATCCAATTTTCGCCCGAAAGTCAAAAATCGGAAACGGGGTGAAGGAAGATGGATATCCCGACGGCGGGAATACGTCGACACAATTCTCGATTGACTTTTGTGCGGGATTCCGGTATATTTCAATGCTTTAGTGATTATCACGAACGCGTTTGGCAGGAGAACAGTTTTGGACACTTCACCGAAGACCATCTTCGTGAAACCCGAAGATGTCGAAAAGAAATGGTATCTGGTCGACGCCGAAGGAAAGACCCTCGGTCGCCTGGCCTCTCAGATTGCCCGGGTTCTCCGCGGCAAGCACAAGCCGGTGTTCACGCCGAACGCCGACCTCGGCGATTTTGTCGTGGTCATCAACGCCGAGAAGATCAAGCTCACGGGGAAACGCCCGGAGCTCAAAGAACTCTATCACAACACGGGCTATCCCGGCGGTGCGCGGTTCGAATCGTTCCGGGAACTGATCAAGACGAAGCCCGAGACCGTGATGGAGCATGCGGTTCGCGGTATGCTGCCGCATAACCGCCTCGGACGCCGCATCATCCGGAAGCTGAAAGTGTACCGGGGGGCGACACACCCGCACGCGGCGCAGAGTCCGCAACCCATGTCGTTCTAACGGAAGGATCGGAAACGCATGCAGACGAGTATGACCGTGGGCCGTCGGAAGAACGCCGTCGCCCGCGTCAAGTTGGCCCCCGGATCGGGGAAGATCCTGATCAACAAACGCGAGTTCGAGCACTACTTTCCTCTCGAAATCACGCGCACGGAAGTCCTCAAACCGTTCCAGGTCACGGAAACCCTGGGCCGGTACGATGCGCACGTCACCGTTGTTGGCGGAGGCGTGACCGGACAGGCCGGCGCCGTGAAGATGGGAATTGCCCGTTCGCTCGTGGCGATCGATGAGGATCTGCGCACGGTACTCCGCAACGCCGGACTGCTGACGCGCGATCCCCGCATGGTCGAACGCAAGAAGTACGGACAGAAGAAAGCGCGCAAGCGGTTCCAGTTCTCCAAGCGCTGATCGGTTGTGGTCTCACGGATGTCCGGCTGCCCCGGGTGGCCGGACACCACTATCAATCATATTCTCCGATTCAACCGGGAGTGCCTGTCGCGATGGCGCAGGTTCCGGACGAAGACGACGAGAATAGTCGAAAAACTGAAAGGACGTATCGATGCCCCGCGTTGAGTTGCAGACGCTCCTCGAAGCAGGTGCGCATTTCGGCCACCTGACCCGCCGATGGAATCCCAAGATGAAGCCGTACATCTTCATGGAACGGAACGGGATTCACATCATCGATCTCAAAAAGACCCAGGAACTCCTCGATGCCGCATTCAATGCGGTGTCCAATAGCGTCGCTGAAGGAAGACGGCCGCTGTTCGTCGGCACCAAGAGCCAGGCGAGCGATGTCGTTGGACAGGAAGCCAAGCGCTGCAACGCGTACTACGTGACGGAGCGGTGGTTGGGCGGCATGCTCACCAACTTCACAACTATCCGCAAGAGCGTGAAACGGCTGACGAACATCGAGAAGATGGAGACGGACGGCACCTTCGACAACATCACGAAGAAGGAGCGTCTGTTCCTGAGCCGTGAACGCGATAAGCTTCAGGAAGTGCTGTCGGGCGTCGTCGACATGTCCCGGCTCCCGGGCCTGGTCTACGTCGTGGACATCAAGAAGGAAGCGATCGCGGTCAACGAGGCGCGTCGGCTTGGCATTCCGGTCGTGGCGATCGTCGACACCAACACTGATCCGGATCTGATCGATTTCCCGATCCCGGCGAACGATGATGCGCTCAAGACGATCCAGGTGATCACGAAGGTCATCGCCGATGCCGTCCTCGAAGGCGCGGAGCGGTCGTCGGCCCGTCAGGCGGAAGAGGCGCAGGCCAAGGCCGCCGACGCGGCGTCGAAAGCATCCGAGAAACCTGAGTAGCGAACGAAAGGAAGCAACGAGCAATGGCTGTCATTTCCAGCGAATTGGTGAAGCAACTCCGCGACCGGACCGGCGCCGGCATGATGGACTGCAAGCGCGCGCTCGAGGAGACAGGCGGCGATATGGAGCAGGCGGTCGAGCACCTTCGGAAGAAGGGCGCGGCCACCGCGGCCAAGCGGGCCGACAAGGAAACGAATCAGGGCGTCGTCGAGGCGTATATCCACGCCGGCGGACGCATCGGTGCGATGGTGGAATTGAATTGCGAGACGGATTTCGTCGCAAAGACACCGGGTTTCCGCCAACTGGCGCACGACATCGCGATGCAGGTCGCGGCCATGACGCCGGCCTATGTGTCGCGTGAGCAGGTGGACAAGGCCGTTCTGGACAAGGAACTCGAGATCTACAAGTCGCAGGCGGCGAACGAAGGCAAGCCGGCCACGGTCGCCGAGAAGATCGCACAGGGACGGCTGGAAAAGTTCTACCAGGAAACCGTGCTGTTGGAGCAGAGCTTCATCAAAGATTCCGGCAAGACGATCAAGGATCTGATCGACGAAGAGACCGCGAAGGTCGGCGAAAAGATCGCGATCCGGCGGTTCATCCGGTACCATCTGGGCGAACAGGTCGGCTGACGAACTGCACCGAGATCCCGGAGTGATTCGGGATCCTTTTTTCTGCGGGGGCCCTTCATGCATACGCTCAAGTACAAACGGATCCTCCTGAAGCTCAGCGGCGAATCGCTGATGGGGGATCGGGAGTACGGCATCGATTCCAAGATGCTTGCGCAATATGCCGCGGAGATCGGCGCCGCCCAGGCGCTGGGGACGGAAATCGGCATCGTGATCGGCGGGGGAAATATCTATCGCGGCATCGAGAATTCCTCCGACGGCATCGACAAGGTTACCGGTGATCACATGGGCATGCTGGCCACGGTGATCAACGCGCTGGCCCTGCAGAGCGCCCTCGAACACCACGGGTTGCGGACGCGCTGCCTGACGGCGATCAACATGGAGAAGATCGCCGAGCCCTTCATCCGGCGACGCGCGGTACGCCACCTGGAAAAAGGGCGCATCGTGATCTTTGCGGCGGGGACGGGGAATCCGTACTTTACGACCGACACGGCGGCCGTCCTGCGCGCCATCGAGATCGAAGCCGATGTGATTCTGAAAGGCACCCGGGTCGACGGGATCTACGACAGCGACCCCGAAAAGAACGCCGGCGCCGTCCGCTTCCCCCAGATCTCGTACGCCGATGTGCTGACGCGGAATCTGCGCATAATGGACCTGACAGCCATCACGCTGTCAAAGGAAAATCGCCTGCCGTTGATCGTCTTCAATATGAATGTTTCCGGCAATCTCTCCCGCGTCGTGACGGGAGAGCCTGTCGGCTCGCTGGTGTCCGAAGCATCGTTGAGCCTGTGAGTTCCCCACGGTTCCTACCACCCAACCGGGAGCACACCGATGACAAGTTCCAAAGAGATACTGAAGCATGCCGATGAAAAGATGAAGAAGGCCGTCGAGGTCGTTCGCGAAGAGCTCGCGAAGATCCGGACCGGCAAAGCGACGACGGCGCTGCTGGACGGCGTCAAGGTCGACTACTACGGCACGATGACGCCGCTGAACAAGGTGGCGAACGTGAGCACGCCTGATGTGCACACGATCGCGATCCAACCCTGGGAAAAATCTCTCATCGGTCCGATCGAAAAATCGATCCTGGCCGCGAACCTGGGACTCAATCCTGTGGGAGACGGCGCGCTGGTGCGCGTGCCGATTCCGCCGCTGAACGAAGAGCGCCGGAAGGAACTGGTCAAGCTGACGAAGAAATTCGGTGAGGACGGAAAGATCGCCATCCGCAACGTCCGCCGCGATGCGGTGGAGCATCTCAAGAAGGCGGAGAAGGACGAGCACATGTCGGAAGACGAGCGCAAGCGTAGCGAACAGGAAGTGCAAAAGCTCACCGACAAATTCATCAAGGACATCGACGCGCTTCTGGCCACCAAAGAGAAGGAAATCATGGAAGTCTGACGGCTGCCTGTGCGCCGTCACCGGAAACCCCGTGCGATGCGCGGGGTTTTCGCGTCTTTGGGGGCTCCCTGCGCAACTCGGATCCGTGCAGGACGTATGGTATGAAGGACCCCAGACCCGGGAGGTGACTATGACAGATTATGTGCGTCGTCTGTATCGAAGCAGATCGAACCGTGTGCTCGGCGGTGTGTGCGGCGGCATGGCGGAATACCTGAACGTCGACCCCATCCTCGTCCGGGTCGTCTGGCTTCTCCTGACGATCATGGGCGGCATGGGCGTTCTCCTCTATCTGGTGGCGCTCTTCGTCATGCCGGTGGATCCGTCCGGACCGAAAGAGGGCGTCACGGCGATGCCGACCACAGCAGCGCTGGTCGTCGGCATCGGTCTGATCATCATCGGGGCACTCATCCTTCTGGATAATCTCGACGTCCTGTCGTTCCACCGGTTCTGTCATCTCGGAGAGGATGTGCTCTTCCCGGCAGTGCTCGTGATCGCCGGTCTCTATCTGATCACACGAAAACGTCGGCCGGAGGCCGCACCTCCTGCATCCGCCGCTCCGTCTTCCCCGGAGTCGGCTCCTTCGCCCACGACGTCGGCGCCTCCATCGCCCGAATCCCGGCGGCGCCTGACGAGATCGCTGACCGAGCGAAAGCTCCTCGGCGTGTGCGGTGGAATTGCCGAATACGCCGGCATGGACCCGTCCATCGTGCGCCTCATCTATATCGCGTTCACGATGCTGTCCGGGGGAGCCGGGGCTCTGCTGTATCTGATCCTCGCTCTTGTGCTGCCGGATGATCAACCACGCTCTGCTTCGTGAGGAATGCCATGGACGAGCACGCACCTTCGGAACCATCACGCCATTTTTCTCCTCTCGGACTGTTTCTTGTCCTGCTCGGTGCCGGTCTTCTGTTTGTTCGGGTGGGTGTGATGCACCTGCGGGCGGCCGACATCTGGTGGGCAACCATCGGGATCCTCGGACTCACTCTTCTCGGAACGGCGGTGTTCACCGGAAAACGGGGCGGAGCGTTCTGGGGATCAGTGCTGCTGTTCCTGAGCACTGCGGTGTTCCTGCGGAAGAGCGATTTGCTCGATCCGATGCCGTGGGACTGGCCGGCGACCATTGCGCTGGTGCTGGGTCTTTCTTTCCTGGTGCTCTACTTCTTTGATCCTCGCCGGGTCGGCCTTCTGGTCCCCGCGGTGATCTTCGGCGGGCTGGGGACGCTGTACTATTTGTGGTGGTGGGATGTGATGGACTGGTACCAGGTGCGGTACTATGTGCAGACGTATTGGCCGGTCCTGCTGATTCTGTGGGGGCTGGGTGTGCTCATCGGTCCCGCCCGCCGCGTGCGCACGCGCAACTGACGAGGCGCTCCCGGAGTGTCCGGCGGATCAGCGTCGGGCCCGGACCGGCTTCTCAAGAGAATCGATCGCTTCGGAGATGTCGTCGATGCGTTTCCGGAGGATCGCCTGCGCATCCTGGAGTCCCTTGTTGTAGAACTGAGATCCAATCTCGTCGGCGAAGAAATTCAGCAGAAATCCGGCCTCGAACTGTCCGATCTCCTGCTCCAATTCCTCGGAAAAGTTTTTTTGAATCCGTTGGACGATCGCTGCACGCTCGGCCGGCGTGAAGGTGATCAGCGGCATACGCATTTCCTCCTCAGTGCGGCGACGGACCCGCTAATGGGCCTCGAGCCAGTTGGCGCCGACGCCGACGTCGACCTCCACCGGCACGCACAGTGTCAGCGCCTCCGACATGCATCCCTGCACCAGCGTCCGCATCTCGCTCTCTTCCCGTTCCGGCACTTCACAGACGAGCTCGTCATGCACCTGCAGGATGAGCCGGCTTTGCAGTCCGTGCTCTCGGATCCGACGGTCCAACCGGACCATGGCAACCTTGATCATGTCTGCGGCTGTGCCCTGAATGGGCATGTTGATCGCCTGCCGCTCGGCGTTCTGGCGGACGGTCTGGTTCGCGTTCCGGATCTCGGCAATATACCGCCGGCGTCCGAGAAGGGTGGACACGTATCCGACGCGCCGCGCCGATTCGATCGTGTCGTGGATATACTGCTGTACGCCGGGGAAGCGCTCGAAGTAGCGGGCGATGATGTCGCGTGCCTCGGTCTGGCTGATCTCCAGGCGTGAGGCCAGGCCGAAGGCCCCGATGCCGTACATGATGCCGAAGTTCACTTCCTTCGCCTTGCGCCGCATGTCGCGGCTGACCTCCGCGATGGGCACGCCGAAGACCTTGGCCGCCGTCGTGGCGTGAATGTCCTCGCGGTTCCGGAATGCCTCCGCCAATCCCTCGTCACCCGACACGTGCGCCATCACCCGCAGCTCGATCTGAGAATAATCCGCCGAAAGGATGCGGGCTCCGGGCCGGCCGGGAATGAATGCCCGGCGGATGGACCGGCCGATCTCGGTGCGGATGGGGATATTCTGCAGATTCGGGTCGCTGCTCGAGAGCCGTCCGGTGGCGGCAACCGTCTGGTTGAAGGAGGTATGCACCCGGCCCGTCTTCGGATCCACCAGGGCGGGCAGCGCGTCGACGTACGTTGATTTCAGCTTCGTGAGCTGACGATATTCGAGCAGCGTGCCGATGATCGGATGTTCCGAACGAAGCGACTCGAGGACGGCCACATCCGTGGAAAAGCCCGTCTTGGTCTTCCGCACCGGCGTGAGGTGCAGCCGGTTGAACAGTACTTCCGACAACTGCTGCGTCGAATTGATATTGAACGGTTCGCCGGCCTGTTCATAAATCGATCTGGTGAGCGCGTCCAGCTGCGTGCTGAGCTCAGCGGACATGGTGCGGAGAAACCCGACATCGATGGCGACACCGGTGCGTTCCATCGATGCGAGCACTCCCACCAGCGGATATTCCACGTCCTGCGCGAGCCGGCTCATTTCCTGCGCCGTGAGAAGACCGGCGAAACGATCCGCCAGGCGCATCGTCCAGTCCGCGTCCTCACAGGAGTATTCGGCGACCGCGGCAACCGGCACATCGCGGAGCGCCTTCTGCTCCTTGCCCGTTCCCGTCAGGTCCTCGTACGAGATCATCCGGTAATCCAGATATTCGGCGGCAACCGCATCGAGACCGTGCTTGCCATCGGCGCGAAGCAGATAGCTGGCCAGCATCGTGTCGACGAGGGGGCCGCGAACCTCGATCCCGTACCGCGAGAGCACGAGCATGTCGTATTTCAGATTATGTCCGATCTTGACGATTGACTCGTCCAAGAACAGCGCGCCGGCGATATCCGCGAATCGGACGGGCGTCATGCCGTCCGCGTCGGGTTGCGGAGCGGCATCGTCACCGAACAGACCCGTGCCGCCGTCGCGGGGAGGGGGGAGGATGGGAATGTAGTGAGCCTCGCGGGCTTCGATGCAAATGCTCACGCCCAACAGGTCGGCGTGTAACGCGTCCGTGGACGTCGTCTCCGTGTCGAACACGAACCGCCCGGCCGACTTCATCCTCTTGCAGAGTGACCGGAACTCTTTCTCGGTGGTGATGATGTGGTACGAGTGCTGATCCTGACGGATGTCGGAGAGCGGCCCGAATTCGACGGGCGCAGCCGCCGCCGGCTCTGGTGGTGCGGGCTTCGGCGCCGATGCGCCGGGATTGCGCAGGCGCGTCAGGAGCGAACGGAACTCGAGCTCCTCGAACAGCGCGGCGAGCGCCTCCGTGTCCGGCTCCTTTGCGCGCAGATCGTGATAGCTGATCTCGATCGGCACGTCCGTCCGGATCGTCACGAGGTCTTTGGACAGGAACGCGAGTTCGCGGTTCGCCTCCAATTTTGTCCGGAGGCCTTTCTGCGGGATGTCGTCGAGATGACGGTAGATCTCGTCCACCGACCCGAATTTCTGCACCAGGGGGATGGCGGTCTTCTCGCCGACGCCCGGAACGCCGGGCACATTGTCCGAGGTGTCGCCGGTGAGCGCGAGGACTTCCACCACTTTGTCGGGACTCACGCCGAACTTCTCCCGCACCTGTTCGATACCGACCAGATCCACATCCGTCCCCTGGCGTCCCGGCCGGTACATCGTGATGCGGTCGGACACCAGCTGCATCAAATCCTTGTCGGAGGTGACCAGGAACGTACGTGTTCCCTCCCGTTCCGCCTGGCGTGCGAGCGTGCCGATGATGTCGTCGGCCTCAAATCCTTCCCGTTCGACGGTCGGGATATTGTACGCGCGGATCGCCTGCTTGATGATCGGGATCTGCGAGGAGAGATCGTCCGGCATCTTCTGGCGCGTAGCCTTGTATTCGGTGTATGCGTCGTGGCGGAACGTGGGGGCGCTCGTGTCAAAGACCACGGCAATGTGGTCCGGCTTCTCATCCTGCAGGATCTTGTTCAGAAAGGTGACGACGCCAAACACGGCGCTGGTGTTCTGCCCTTTGGCGTTGATGAGCGGCCGCTGGATGAACGCGTAGTACGCCCGGTAGGCAAGTGCCATCCCGTCCAGCAACATCAACAAAGGTCCTTCCCTCCTCATCTTTCGCCAATTCTGCCGTTCTTGCGGATCGCAAACCGGATAGCGGAGGGGGTGACGTTGAAGATTCGGGCGAGTCCAGCCGTTCGCCTGCTCCGAATCTCTTCGGCTTTACCGAAGCTGGTGCGATTGGTGTCAGGCATGGCGACGCTAATATTGAACCGCAGGAGGGACACAAGAAGCTCGAACCACTCGGCCTTGTCGCAGTGGTAGCGGTCTACCGGTCTGAAGCAGTAGCCGCTGGCATACTGGCTCGAGGCAATGGAGGTCTTGATGCTGGCCCATTTCGGCCGGTTGCAGGTGCTGGATGAGGCATCAAGGTCGAAAACATCCGTTCGGGTGTAGGCGCAGCCGAGCCGGTTGGCAATCCGTGGGTGCAGGATCCGCTGCACGCCGATGGGCACTTTTTCCCACTGCTTCTCCGAGGACATGTGATTGATGATGAAAGCGGGGGTCATGGTGGACCGATTGTCTCAAAGATGAAGTGCCTCCGACCCGCTACGACATTTGTACCGCGGTCGAAGATCACACAGTAAATCGTTGTCCAATACTCCGGTCCATCTTCGTAATATGTCAGATCTGGCTGTTTTGGCTCACGGACCAAGAGGCTGTCGACTCCCTCTACGATGGTGTGCAACAGATCAGCATCGAGTCTCCCTTTGAACCTCTCTCTAGTGGCGCGTTTGATGCCGGTATATTGTTCGGGCGTATATACAGCATGTTTCCACACGAGGACGGTGTCGAGCTTCTTGTACGCCCGAAACGTGGAGCGGTCCGTCTCATATCCATTGACATAGTAATGGGGGCGCTTCAATGACGCGAGATAGTAGACCCAAGTACTGTTATTCAGCTGGCCATTCTGTCCCGGCATATTCTTGACGATTGCGAAGTCCTCCACATCAGGAAACCCATTGTTAACAGCTTGCGGCTTGCCCAAAGCACGTCGAACTTCGTCGGTTGTCGCGCCGATTGGAGCTAGTCGATTCAGGTCATTTATGGATCTATTGCGGAGCTCCTTGTTCTGCGCTGGGGAGGTCGAAACAAGGAAAAGGACCGCGAGCAATGCTTTCGTCATTGGTCACCCCGCCATCTGTTTGTATTCAGTCTGATTATCCTCGAATTGAAGCCGTGCGCTCTCCAGCCACGGCGACACATCCGAGCGGTCAATCAAACCGCACAGCGTATCACCCCACTCGACCGAGGGAATGCGGCACAGGGCGGCGAAGATGGTTGCCTGTCGCTCATGTACATGCAAGGGGCGGCCCTGTGCGGACCGCCCCAAGCGGTGCAACCAGGTCAAAGAGTGAGAATCACGCCGACGGAAGTATGCAGACTGCCAAAATCAACGAAGGTGGGCTCAATATAGTACTTTCGCAATTCAAGCGCAAACCCGTTCCGTAGCATACCCGCACCGCGGATGATGCCATCCCGTCCAGCAGGAACAGCCGCTCTTCACTCTCTGTGCGCTTCCTGGCAGCAGCCATATCTCTCTTACTCCCGTTCGATCTTCGAAGGCTTCAGGACGTACCATCCAGCGGCGGCGTCGGCACGACGGCGATGCCGTCGGCGTTGACACGCGCCGAGGGCAGAAACTGGGTCAGGATGGCCGCGGAGAGCAGGATCGCCGCGGAAACGAAGAAGACATGCGCGAGTCCCATCCGGGCTGCCAGCAGGCCTCCGATCGTCGGCCCGGCCATATTGGCGAGGATGTTGAACGCGGAAGCGATGCCCATCACCGTCCCGCCGCGTGACTCCGGCGTATGCTTGCTGATGAACGAATACAGCGCCGGAAGAATTCCGCCCATGCAGAAGCCTTCGAGGGCGCGAAAGAAGATCAGCTGATACGCGTCCGTCGTGAAGCCCTGGGCGGCATAGGCGACAGCACCTCCCACGATGGCGTAGGTCAGATGTTTCTTCGCCCCGTGCCGGTCGTTGCGTTGCCCCCACCAGGGGGCAGAGAGGACCATGAAGAGTCCGGCAACCGAGAAGATCCCTCCCGCGACGGTCGCAAGGAATTCCTTGTTGGTGACCACCGATTCGACAAACAGAGTGAAGATTGGCTGCACCATGAGGATGGCTGCCTGCGATACCACGATGATGATGAGCGCCATCCGAACGACGGGCGACCTCCATGTGAACCGAAGCCCCGCAAAGGGCGAAATGCTGACCGGCGTCTGCGGCTGCACGGATTCGGTCTCACGGACAAATCGGACGACGAGAAAACCCGCCAGCGTACACAATCCCGCGACGATGAAGAAGATGGGGCGGTAGCCGAACGCATCGGCCAGCGATCCGCCGATCATCGGTCCGACTACCGCTCCGCTGGAAGAGGCGCTCGAGAGTACACCGATGGCGTATCCGCTCTTCTCGCGCGGCGTCGTGACTGAAACGAGCGCAAGTGCGGCGGAGACGAAACCGCTGATGGCGCCCTGGACGATGCGGAAGACGAAGACCATCTCCACCGTGGTGGCCAGTCCGATCAGCGCCTGCGAGATCGCCAGGCCGAAGATGGCGCGGACGGTCATCAGCTTCCGGCCATAGCGGTCGGCCATTGCTCCCCAGAACGGGACGAACAAAAAGGAAACGAAGAACGGTCCCGCGTAGACAATGCCGCTCCAGCGGACGACGGAATCTTCGCTCGCTACGCCCAGCTGTCGGATATAAAAGGGGAGGAAGGGGACGATGAGGTTCATCCCCATGATGGCGATGAACTGGGCAACCCAAAGGGAGTAGAGATTCCGTTTCCAGGGTTCGGAGACTTTGAACATGACGGTGGATCAATATACGCAAAGCTCGCAGGAAAAGGAAAACGCGGGGCGTTTGTTCCCGCGCGGAGTTTCCCTATATTTCGCCCGTCATGAACGTCTATCTTGTGCTCTCGATCCAGATCCTCGTGGCGAGTGCGACACATATCGTTGCCAAGTCCGTGGTCGGCGATGTCGATGCGGTAACGCTGACATTCCTTCGCGGCGTCGTCTCGGTGGTCGGTCTGTGTGGCATCGTCGCGGTCCGCGGACGATGGGTGCACATTGCGCGTGGCGACCGTTGGCCGCTGGTGTTCCTCGGCTTCCTCGGGACGATCAATCAGCTGTTGTACCTGTACGGACTTCGGTTTACCACGGCGGCGAATGCCGCGCTGCTCTATGCGTCCACTCCCGTTTTCGTCCTCATCCTTTCTGCGCTGATGCTCGGTGAGCGGATGACACTGGTGCGGACGATCGGTATTCTGGTGGCGTTCTTCGGCGTGCTGATCGTGATCTTCGAGCGAGGCGTGAGCCTGACGTCGGAATACACCATCGGCAATCTGATCATCCTTGTCGCGGTGCTGGCGTGGGCGCTGTTCACAATCCTCGGCAAGCGGCAGGTGATGACGTACGGTGCGCTGCAGGCCACCGTTGCCGCAAGCGTGGCGGGGACCGCGCTTCTGGCGCCGTTCGGTCTTTTCTCCACGATGGCGTCGTCGGTCGGATCGTACACCGTCACGGATTGGTCCGGCATCCTGTATCTCGGGATCGGCACGTCGGTGGTGGGGTACTTGCTGTGGTACTACGCCCTGCGGCGGATCGATGCGAGCCGGCTCGCCGTGTTCGCCAACGGACAGCCGATCGTGGCGACGATCCTTTCGGTCATCTTTCTTGGTGCGACCATCTCGCCACAATTTCTTGTGGGGGCGACAATTACGCTGGCGGGAGTCGTCGTGACGCAACGAAAGCGCTGACGACGCGGAACTTTTTCACTCTTCGATCGGTCCAACACCATGGCCGTTTTGTTGACAATCGGACGACTTTTGAGTACCATTTCTTCAGCGTTGATGGAAAGGGCTGGATCATGAACCGTGTGTGGACGGCGGTCCTTGTGGTGATGATGGCGTGGGGCAGTGCCCAAAGCCAGTTCAAGGCCGGTACGTCGTCAAGTCCGCACGTTGGTGATTCGATGGTGCGGGGCGACGATTCCGGGTTGCTTTTCGGCTGGTTTGATCCAAACCGGCTTATCATGCACCAGAGCTATTCCCTCAGCTACACCACGATGGGCGGTCAGGGAATGTCGCTTGGCATGTACACGAACAGCCTGATGTACCAGTTCTCCGATCCGTTGTCGGTGCGATTTGATGTGAGCCTCGTGCATTCACCGTTCGGGAACTTTGGCGGCAAGTTCGGGCAGGACATTTCGGGCATCTATCTGACCCGTGCCGAGCTGAACTATCGTCCGTCGCCGACTACCCTGTTCCAGGTGCAGTTCCGGCAACTGCCGGCGATGTACTGGATGCCCGGCGCGAATTCCTGGGACTTTCTGAGCCCGCTGTCGCGGGAGGAGGAACCCAACTGAACGCCTCATCGGCCGGTATGCCGAACGCGGAGAACCGGGCATCGGTGTCCAACAACGTTGGATCGGTGCCCGGTTTTTCATTCTTCTGGACGGAGTGATGTCGTCAGACGCGGACAACAAGGGCCGGAATTTCGCGCCCGAAGGATGGCGGACATCGGTCAGCGCGTCGCTGCGGAAGGCGCTGCCGTGGATCGGCTCCGCCGTCGTGGTGGCGGCCGCGGTGACCATCTATATGCTGGCCCACGCCCGGCCCGATCCGCAGGCGGCAGCCGATCGTGAACGCGGCATCCCCGGCGCGAGCAGCGTCCAGGTGCAGGTGCTGAATGCATCAGGCAATGACGGTATGGCGCTGCGACTGACAGATTTTCTCCGCAGTCGCGGGTACGATGTGGTGGATATCGGCAATGCGGTTGCGACGGCTCACACGGCCATCGTGGATCGCAGCGGCAAGTCGGGAGCGGCGACGGGTGTGGCGGAGGCCATGGGCCTGAAGAATCCGCCGATCCGGCGTCAGATCGACCCGAAGCTCTTTCTGGACGTCACCGTCGTGCTCGGACGCGACGCGGGGACGCTGTCGTGTGTACGGACCCAATCGTGGAGGAATGACCGTTGACTTCTCGGATGCTGGCGCGCAAGATCGGTGAGCTGATGCTCTCCCGCAAGGCGCATGATGTGACCATTCTCGACCTGCGGAAGCTCTCCAGCGCGGCGGACTTCTTCGTGCTCTGCTCCGCTGATTCCGACACCCAGGTGAAGGCCATTGCGGATGCGGTACGGGACGGGATGGAAGAACGCGGCGAGGCACCGTGGCATTCCGAGGGATTTCAGGCACTGAGCTGGGTAGTCGTGGATTTTGTCGATGTGGTTGCGCATGTCTTTCATCGTGAATCGCGCTCATTCTACAATCTCGAGCGTTTGTGGCACGATGCCCCCCGGATCGAGCTTCGTGATGAAGAGCCATCGCCGGCACAGCGGCCCGCGGCGAAAGCGCGCGTGAAGAAGACCGCCACTGCCCGGCCACGCACAGGACGAAAACGGAGCGCTTCTTCGCAGGAATAAGGTCGGCATGAAACGGTACCTCGCTGAACATCTTTCGTCCATTCTCAAAGAAGTCGGAGCGGGTGACGACACCGCACTGACGTTCGAGAAGCCAAAGCTCGAAGCGCACGGGAATCTGACGACGAATGTCGCCATGACGCTGGCCAAATCGCTCCGGCGCAATCCGCGACAGGTCGCGCAGGATATTGTCTCCCGGCTGACGCTGGATCCGACCGCGGTCTCGCGTGTGGAGATCGCCGGGCCGGGGTTCATCAACTTCTGGTTTACAGACGCCTTCACGACGCGGCGCGTGACGGAAATTCTCGCGGCAGGTCCGGAGTTCGGCCGTACAGCGGCGGGGCACGGCCGGAAGACCCAGGTGGAATATGTCAGCGCCAATCCGACGGGACCGTTGAGCGTCGGTCATGGCCGGCAGGCGGCGATCGGGGATACGATCGCGAATCTGCTGAGCTGGACGGGGCATGATGTCACGCGGGAATACTACTACAACAATGCCGGACGTCAGATGCGCAAGCTGGCGGAATCGACCTATGCCCGCTACCGGCAGCTGTACAATTCCGGATTTCCGTTCCCGGAGGACGGATATCAGGGCGATTACATCAAGGAAATTGCCGAACAGCTGAAGGCGGAGCGGGGAGAAGAGGTCGCCCGATTGCCGCTCGAACAGGCGCTCGACGTCTGCAAGTCATTTGCGGAGCAACGGCTGTTCCAGGCGATCAAGAACGTCCTGGCCCGCATGGGGGTCGTCCACGACGTGTTCTTCAATGAGGACTCGCTCTACCACAACGGCGAGATCGAGAATGTTGTTGCCGAATTCCGGCGGATGGGGCTCGCGTACGATCAGGACGGCGCGGTCTGGCTCAAGACATCGTCCATGGGCCTCGAACAGGACCGGGTCATCATCAAGTCGACGGGGGAGCCGACGTATCGGCTGCCCGACATCGCGTACCACCGGGAGAAATTCCGTCGGGGATTCGATCTGGTCGTGGATGTCTTTGGCGCGGATCATATCGCCACGATCCCCGATGTGCTTGCCGGGATCAAGGCCCTCGGCTACGATCCGGACAAGGTGAAGGTCGTCATTCATCAGTTCGTCACGCTCATGCAGGGCGGCGAGCAGGTGAAGATGTCGAAGCGGCTGGCGACCTTCGTGACGCTGGACGAGCTCATCGACGAAGTCGGCGCCGATGCGGTCCGGTTCTTCTTCCTGATGCGGTCGATTTCGAGCCATCTCGAATTCGACATGGAGCTTGCGAAGGAGCAGTCCGAGAAGAACCCGGTGTACTATCTGCAGTATGCGCATGCACGGATCGCGAGCATCCTGCGGTTCGCGGAAGGAGAAGGCGTGTTTGCCGGCGCGCAGGCGCTGGCCGGTGCCGACACGACGCTCCTCACCGGAGCGGCGGAAGTAGCGCTCGCGAAGCTGCTGCTGGAGTTCCCGGATGAAGTGGAGGCGACCGCCGCCAGTCTCGAGCCTCATCGTCTCACCGCATATTTGCACGAGGCGGCCACGGCATTCCACAAGTTCTATCACGACCATCGTGTGGTGGTGCCCGAGAAAGATGTGGCGCAGGCGCGGCTGGCGCTCTGCCTGGCGACGAAGACGGTGCTCGCCAATGGCTTCAAAATCCTCGGCATTACGGCCCCCGAACGGATGTGACGCCGACGGATTGACAATCCCTCCATTTTTGGGTATCATGCAATCGCTCGAACGACCGGAGAACACCATCCGCTTTATTTGATACCGTCCTGGTACCACACTTCACGCTTTTCCTGTTGGAAAGTTCTGTACGCACATCGTCGATGGGCCGGATCATCGGAAGCACCGGCATGTGCCCAAGTACCGACGCTGGAACGCGTTGACGCTTCCGTTTCGTGCGTTTGTTTCTTACTTTCATAAAACTGAAGGCTGAGGAGCATGTTCAGAGAAGGCAAGATCGACGGCGTCGTGGTCCGCTCACTTGTGCGGCATAGTGACAAGCGCGGGTGGCTGACGGAACTGTACCGCGAAGATGAAGTTGATTCCGCGTTTCATCCGGTCATGTCCTACATCTCTTCGACGGAACCCGGCATCGCGCGGGGACCGCACGAGCACCGCGATCAGGCGGATGTCTTTTGCTTCATCGGTCCCTCCACATTCCGCGTGTATCTGTGGGATAACCGGCCGAATTCAGTGACCTATCGACGGAAGATGGTCTTTGACGCCGGAGAACACCGGCCTGCCACGGTCATCATCCCTCCCGGCGTTGTCCACGCCTATCGCAATGTGGGCTCCGGCGCCGGATGGGTCATCAATCTTCCGAATCGTCTGTTCGCCGGCCACGGACGGAAGGAGCCGGTGGATGAGCTTCGGCACGAAAACGATCCCGCCACCCCGTACGTCCTTTCGGGCGAGCCTCAGGAGACCCTCTGACCCATGAATATTCTCGTCACCGGCGGCGCAGGCTTTATCGGCAGCAACTTCGTGCGGCACATGCTGGCCGCGCATTCCGACTACCGCATCATCAATCTCGACAAGCTCACCTACGCGGGGAATCTGGAGAATCTCACCGAGATCGAGAAAGATCCGCGCTATGCGTTCGAACACGGCGACATCTGCGATCGCAGTCGAGTGCAGATGTGTGTGGTGCGCTATGAGATCGACGCGATTGTGCATTTCGCCGCCGAGTCGCATGTGGACCGGAGCATCATGGGCGCCGCGGAGTTCGTCCGCACCAATGCCGTCGGCACGCAGGTGCTGCTGGACGTGGCGCGGGAGATGAAGATCCGCCGGTTCGTGCAGGTGTCGACGGATGAGGTGTATGGATCGCTCGGCACCGAGGGTGCATTCACGGAAACGACGCCGCTTCATCCGAACAGCCCGTATTCGGCGAGCAAGGCATCGGCTGACATGTTGGCGCTGGCGTATCATCACACCTTCGGATTCCCGGTGGTGATCACGCGGTGCTCGAACAACTACGGTCCGTACCAGTTTCCCGAGAAGCTCATCCCGCTGATGATCGCGAACGCGCTGGCGGACAAGCCACTGCCGGTATATGGCGATGGCATGAACGTGCGGGACTGGCTCCATGTGAGCGATCACTGCCGGGCCATCGACCGGGTGCTGCACGACGGCACGATCGGCGAGGTCTACAACATCGGCGGTAATAACGAAAAGCCGAATCTGGAGATCATACGGCTCATCCTGCGGCATCTGAACAAACCGGAGTCGCTCATCACCTTCGTGAAAGACCGTCCCGGTCATGACCGGCGGTACGCGATCGATGCGACGCATATTCGCAAGACGCTGGGCTGGACGCCCTCCTACACCTTCGAACGGGGGATCGCCGAGACGATCGACTGGTACGTGGAGCACGCAGAGTGGTGGAAGCGGATCGTGAGCGGCGAATACATGAAGTACTACAGGGCACTGTACGAGAACCGGTAGGGTCGGACGGTTCAATCCGGAACTCTCAAAGGTCAACTCAGTGAAGAAGATCCTCAGTGTGGTCGGAGCGCGGCCGAATTTCATGAAGGTGGCGCCGCTCCATCGGGCATTCGAGCAGTACAAGGGACCGGTGTCGCACCAGATGGTACACACCGGACAGCACTATGACCGCGCCATGTCGAAGGTCTTCTTTGAGGACCTCGAACTCCCTCAGCCTGATTTCTATCTCGGCGTCGGCTCCGGCACGCACGCGGAGCAGACCGCGAAAGTGATGGTCGAATTCGAGAAGGTGCTGGTGGAGCAGAAACCGGATCTCGTGATCGTGGTGGGGGACGTCAATTCGACGGTGGCCTGCAGCCTCGTCGCGGTGAAGCTCGGCGTTCCGGTGGCGCACGTGGAGGCCGGATTGCGCAGCTTTGACCGGACGATGCCGGAAGAGATCAATCGGCTGGTCACCGATGCGATCGCCGATTTCCTGTTCGTCTCCGAGCCCAGCGGCGTCCGAAACCTGCGCAGCGAAGGCGTGCCGGAGGAGAAGATCTTCTTCGTCGGCAATGTGATGATCGACTCGCTCATTTCTTATCGCGAGAAGGCTCGCCGGTCTGTCATACGGAAGGATTTGGGTCTGGGCGGCGCCCCCTACATGCTCGTGACACTTCACCGGCCGAGCAATGTTGACGACAAGCAGAGCCTGTCGCGGATCCTCGCGGCATTCGAGCGCCTGGCGAACCGGACGGCGATCGTGTTCCCAATCCATCCGCGGACGCGCAAGATGCTGGGTGAATTCGGCCTGATGGACCGGGCGAACGCGATCAGCAGCCTGAAACTGCTCGAGCCTCTCGGCTATCTCGACTTCCTCTCCCTGATGGAGCAGGCGCAGCTCGTCCTGACCGACTCCGGCGGCATTCAAGAAGAAACCACCTACCTCGGCGTGCCGTGCCTGACGCTTCGAAAGAACACGGAGCGACCCGTGACGGTCGAGGTCGGCACCAATCTGTTGTGCGGGGACGATCTGGGCGTCGGCGTTGAGCAAAGTCTGGCGATCCTCGGCGGGCGGAAGAAGGCGGGCATCGTCCCGGATCTGTGGGATGGCAAGGCGGCACAGCGGATCGCAGAGATCGTCATCTCAAAACTGTATTCGTGAACGGTCGTGACCTTATGAGACAACTGACCTTTTGGCTTTTGCTCGCGGTGTCCGCGATTGTCGCACCCGCGTCGGCGCAGACAACTTCATCGCAGCAGCGGGACAATGCCGCCGGCACTCTGACGGTACCGCAGGCGACGAAGACGCCCGAGGTGCCGTCCACCGTCCCCGTCGACGGCACGGTGAATCCGGACGTGTACATCGTCGGACCGTCGGACGTCTTCGGTGTCAACATCTGGTCCGTCCCGCCGATCAGCCTGATGCTGCCGGTTACGCCGGAAGGCTCGCTCGTCATCCCGACCGTGGGGGAAGTGCCGGTGGCCGATCTCTCATTGCGCGAGGCGAAAGCACGGATCCTGCGCGCGATCGGGAAGAAATATCTGGCCGGAGAACCGACGGTGACCCTTGTCGCGCCGCGCCAGGTCATTGTGAATGTCGAAGGACACGTGCGGCATCCGGGAAAGTATACGGGCGTGTCGGTGCTGCGGATTGACGGAATTCTCGAAGAGGCGAATCGTGCCCGGACGGCGACGGTCGTTCCGGAGCGTGAGCTCACCCCGGCATTCGATCCGACGAAATCGTCGCGTCGTCACATTGTCATCCGTCATCGTGACGGAACCTCATCGGCAGTCGATCTTGACTACTATGTCGCGACGCACGACGATCGGGACAATCCGTACCTTTGCGGCGGCGATGTCATCATCGTCCCGACGATCGAGCTCGGGCAGCAGGAGATCGGTATTTATGGAGCCGTGTTGAATCCATCCCGATTTGAGTTCGTGGATGGAGACAGTCTCTCGACGCTCGTCCGGCTCGGCCACGGATTCACCGACCGTGCCCGGATGGACAGTGTGCTCTTCTCGCGGTTCGATTCGACCGACGGGCGCATCATCGAGCGGATCGTGGATCTTCGGGCGCTGGCCACGACCGGGAATTTCCCGCTGCGATCCGGCGATCGCATCTTTGTGCCGGAACGCCGGGATGACCGGGGTGACTTCCGGGTGACCGTGGAGGGGGAAGTGCGCCAGCCCGGTGTTTATCCGATCCGAAAAGCGGGGACGAGAATTTCGGAGGTTCTCCGCCTGTGCGGCGGACCGACCGAACTCGCGGCTTTGAACGGCGCGTCCCTGATCCGTAAAGGGCTTGATCGGACGAAGGCGGAGGCGGAGCGCCTGGTGCAGATGCGGGGCATGGTGGTTCTTGCCGATACGACGTACGTTCGGCAGGAAAATGAGTCGCGGTATGACGGAGAGCGGGTTGATGTGGACTTCGTGCGGCTGGTGACGCAGCACGATTCGACGCAGGATGTTGCGGTGCTCCCCGGTGACCGGCTGGTGATCCCGCGGAAGGTGGGTTCCGTGTACGTGTTCGGACAGGTGGCCAATCCGTCGCAGATCGCGCTGGCGGACGGACGATCGGCGTCGTACTATGTTCAGCGGGCCGGAGGTTTCACCGACCGGGCGCGGTCCGGCGACATGGTGGTGATCAAACGCGGGAGCCGTCAGTGGCTGGACCCGGGCGAGACGGCTGTGGAGGATGGCGACGCGATCTGGGTGCCGAAGGAACGCGATCGGGATTTCAGCTACTATCTGGGTGTCGCGGGACAGTTCGCGTCGATTATCACGACGGCGATCACGGTTGTGCTGCTGGTACGGAAGTAAGGGGATATCGGTGCCTCCGACTCGTTGCGTGGCATTGGGCGCTCAGCGAGCGGGAGGCAGGGCCGGAGGTGAAGGGAACGGCCCTTCCGGCCGACACGGATTTATCCATTAGCGAGACGGACTGACCATATGTCCTCAGAAAACGATCAGGGACGTTCGGACCAAACGCGAAGCGGAATGGTGCGCGTTGATCTGTACAAAGTGCTTCCCGTCCTGGTTCGCTGGCGGCGGTTGATCGTATGGAGCTTTTTGATCGTCACCGCAGTTTCGGTTGGACTCAGCTTTGTCCTGCCGAAATGGTACAAGGCGACGGCCTCCGTCATGCCTCCCAAGGAGCAGGACATGCTCGGCTCCCTCGGGACGGCGTCTGCGCTTCTGCGCGGAATACCGGGCATGTCGCGATCCGTCGGTATGTCGCAGCAACTTGGAGCGTACAATTACCTTGCGGTACTCAAGAGCCGCACGGCGATGGAGATGGTTGTGCGGAAGTTTGACCTCATCCGCGTGTACGATGTTGATGACCAGTCGATGGAGAAGGCGATCAGGGCGCTGCGGGACAATGTGGAGTTCACTCTTCAGGATGAAGACTACATCACGATCGACGTATTTGATCGCGATCCGCAACGCGCAGCCCAAATGGCCGACTACTTCGTCGATGTCCTGAATCAGATCAGTCTGGGGCTGTCAACGCAGGAGGCGCACGATAACCGGGAATTCATCGAGAAGCGCGTTCGGCAAACGCAACAGGAACTCGCCGCCGCCGAAGATACGCTGAAGGTTTACCTCGAGAACAATGAAGTGATGCTCTCCCCTGATCAGGCGTCGGCAAGTCTGGGAGGTGTGGCGGATCTCTACGGACTCAAAGCCCGCAAAGAAGTCGAAGCGGGAGTATTGGAGAAAACCCTTTCTCCGGACAATCCGATTCTGCAGTCGTTGCGACTCGAACTTCGGGAAATCGACCGCAAGCTCGCGTTGATCCCCGAATCCGGCATCGGCGCGTACCGTTTGTACCGGGAAGTGCTGATCCGACAGAAGATGCTTGAGGTTCTGATCCCGATGCTTGAGCAGTCAAAAGTGGAGGAGCAGCGGACAGTTCCCGTGATCCTGGTGCTGGATCGCGCCCGAGTGCCGGAGCAATATGATCATCCGAAAAAACGGGTGGTTGTCGGTGTGGGGGCGGTGGCGGGGCTTCTCTTCTCGCTGCTCTATATCGTGAGCAGAGAACGCCTTCTTCAGATCAGAGATCTGGTTGCCCGGGAATGGAAGCACCGGACTCACTGAGCCGTCCGATGGTAACTGCAATCGACCGACGTCAACGGATCGACCTGATCGAGACCTGGGGGGGAGGAGTGGAGATCGTCCGGATCCTCACCCTCGGTTTCTTCGGGGTGCTCATGTGGCTGTCGATCTCGCACGACGATATCGCCCTGCCCGGTGCGCGCCTTGCCGATGAAGGAGCGTCGATCTATGTCGCGCGGCTGATGGGCCTGAAGGTTCTTGATCTACTGGCCCTCATCGCTGCCGGCGGGACGCTGCTGTACCTTGTACTCCGGAGGCGGATCGAAGTCTCCGACTATCACCGGTCGGTCGGACTGATGCTTGCCGTCTATGCTGTGGCGGGCCTGATCGGTTTCATTTACGCATACGTGTTCGACTATCCGCTGGAGCGATGGTATCAGGACGCGCAACAGACCCTCTACTTCGCGCTCTTCTTCCTGATGACATTTCATCTCACCGAATCGAGGAGATCCTGGCAGGTCCTTTTCATTCTCTTTCTGCTCTTCCTCGGGCTGAAGAATATCATCATCCTCGAACGTTTGTTCTCCGGCGTCGGAAAGGTCCTCGGCGTGTTCGGCGTGCGGACGACACAGAGTTCGGACGCCGCAGTGTTTCCGGCTCTGTTTGCGATCGGCATCCCGCTTCTCCTGCATCCGCGGGTTTCCGCATGGCTGAAGGCCTTTCTCGCAGCATCGCTCACTGTCTATCTGTTCAACGCGCTAATCAGTTTCGGCCGGACGGTGTGGGTGGTCTTGCTCCTTCTTACGGTGTACTATCTGATCGCCATGGATCGCACCACGCGGCGATCATTTGTCGCCGTGATCATCGCCACGTCACTTGTGGCGCTGGCGCTGGTGCTGACGCTGTTTCCGCGATTCTTTGCGCTTGCGTCGTGGAAATTTCAGACGATCTTCGACTGGAGTGTGCGGGGGGACCGGTCGAATGCGACACGCACGCTGGAGGTCCTGAACATCTTTTCGCGGCTGTTTGAACATGGGGCGCTGTTTCACGGCATGGGTCTGGGAGCGTGGTGGGACGACCGCTACTATACGCTTCTGCCCGACGCCGGTTCCGGATTCACCGGCAAGAGCCGCTACTACATGGCGCATCTCTGGGTGGTCGAGCAGATGTTGAAAGTCGGACTGATCGGCGTCGCCGTGTACTGGTATGCCGTTCTTCGGATCGTCCGGACGGCGTTTCGGCACTGGCGCGTCCTGCCGGTGAGCTCCATTGAGCGCACGCTGCTGTTCGGACTCTCCGCGGCGTTCCTCGCAATCATGCTCACCAATACCGATCTCGTAAAGGTCTACCTGCTCATGGGAATCGTACTCGGGCTCCTTGCACGATTCGCCGTCTTTGTCGATGCCGGCACGCCGCCGGTTTCTATCCTCCTGCGTCACTCCGGTCCGAATGTCCAGCTCTCGCGTTCTGCGGAATAGCCTCACGCTGATCACGACCCGTATTGTCACGAAGCTGGCGACAACGCTCGTGATCATCTTCGTGGCCCGTCGCCTCGGCAGCGCCGAGTTCGGTACATTGTCTTCGCTGCTGGCATTCCAGGCGCTCTTTGCACTCATCGAGGAATTCGGTCTCACGGTACCGCTCATCCGTGCAATCGCTCAGCATGCGGATGCGCCGGGAGCACTCCTGGGCCGGATTGTTTTGCTGAAGACGGTACTCGGGATTGTCGCCGCGGTCCTCTTCGTCGTCGCGTCAGCGCTTTTCCATCTGCCGGAATCCGTGGCGATTGTGTTTGCGATCAGCATGTTCCTTGAAACGATGGCAACCTCGGTGACCCGCAGTTTCGAGGGATTCGAGCGGATGGAATATGTTGCCATCATCACGGTCATCGAACGCAGCGTGTTCTGTGCGGCTGGCATTGCCGTGCTTCTGAACGGCGGAGGGTTGACCGAACTCTCCTGGGTATTCGTGGCGTCGAATCTGACCGCGCTGCTGATGGGGTTCTGGCTGTTTGTTCGCTTCGCCGGCCGCCCGCGCCTGATCATCACAAAGGCGGATGCGAAGCGCCTGCTGGTGGAGGCTATTCCGTTCGCTCTTGCCGCGCTGCTGAGCGTGCTGTATAACAAGGTGGATATCTTCTTCCTGACGACCTATGCATCCGCGCAGGAAACAGGGTGGTACAACGCTGCCATGCGCATCGTCGAGGCACAGATGTTCATCCCGATGGCGATCGTTGCATCCGTGTTTCCGGTCATGAGCCGGCATGCGCGGACAGAACTTGCCGCATTCCACCGGCTGTATCATCGGTCCCTGAGGATCATGGTGGGCCTCGGCATACTCACCATGGTTCCGACATATCTGGCCTCGTCCCTGATCATCCGGGTGCTGTTTGGCCCGGGCTATGAGCAGTCAACCGCGCTCCTTCAGACGCTGTCGATCATGCTCTTCTTCTTCTTCTCGAACTTCCTTCTCGGGAACGCGCTCATTGCGCTGGGGAGGGAGCGGTTGAGCACCTTGACGATCGCGGTTGGAGCGGGCTTCAGCATCGTGCTGAATGCCGTCGTGGTCCCTCGCTACGGCGCCGGCGGCGCAGCCGTCGTCCGACTCGTTGTGGAAGCGATTTCCTTCGGAGTTCAGTTTGCGCTTCTCCAGGTCACGCTTCGGCGTCTGGGGAATGCCGTGCACGTGTGAGCATGGAGGCCGACACCGCCAGGTTCGTTATGCTGACCGTCGTCATTGTCAACTGGAACACACGGGAGTTCCTTTCGCGCTGTCTTGCGTCACTGTTCCGCGAGGCCGATGCCGTCCCGATGTCGGTCATTGTAGTGGACAATGCATCGACCGATGGCAGCGTGGATATGTTGCGGAACGATTATCCGCATGTGACGGTGGTGGCGAACACGGAGAATGTGGGATTCGTTCGGGCGAACAATCAGGCGCTGGCGCTGGCGACGGGGGAATGGGTCCTGTTCCTCAATCCTGACACGGAACTTCAGGCGGGGGCATTGTCGGGCATGCTTGCGTACGGCCGGTCCCATCCGGATGCGGGTGCGATCGGTCCTCAATTGCTGAACAGCGACGGGACCCTTCAGAACTCCGCTTTTCGTTTTCCCGACCCGGGCCGGCTCTTCCTGGAATTCGTTGTTTCGTCGGCGCTTGCCTCACGGCTGGAGCGGCCGGGATCGGCGTCGGTGTACGCTGTCCGCGTCGACGTGATTCGCGGTGCGTGTCTGTTGATCCGGTTGCCGCTCGTGCGCGACATCGGCGGCATGAACGAGCGACTGTTCATGTACGCCGAGGAAACCGATCTGTGCTACAAAGTCGCTGCCCGAGGCTACGCACGGATGCTCCTTCCCGATTGTCGGGTGAAACACCATGAACGGCAGAGTGTGCGTCAGCAGCAGGAATGGTTCATGCGGTATCATTATATCCGAAGCACGATCGTATTTCTGGCGGAGAACTATCCTCGTGCCCGGGCCCGTCTCTGTATCGGTATGATCAAGACGGGACTGTACAGTCGATGGGCATTCGATGTTGTGCGCGGCGCGTCCGCCGGTCGCGGACAATGGAAGAAACTGCTTCGGGATTTGAAGGCCACCCCCGGGTGGCACCAGGAGGACTGACGTGAAGCGCATTCTCATCGTCGCCGGCACACGGCCTGAAATCATCAAACTCGCTCCCGTGCTTCTCGCGGCGAAGGCCCACTCCGGCACGATCCAGGCTACCTTGTGCCTGACGGGTCAGCATGTGCAGATGGCTCAGCAGGCGCTGCAGATCTTCGATCTGAAGCCGGACGTCTCACTCGATATCATGCGACCGAATCAGACGCTCAACGATATCGCGTCGGCGGTCTTTCAGAAACTACCCTCGGTGGTCGCGGAGACAAAGCCCGATGTGCTCCTTGTACAGGGTGATACCACAACCGCGATGGTCGCGGCCCAGACGGCATTTCACCTCCGGATTCCCGTCGGACATGTCGAAGCAGGATTGCGCAGCCATGATCTTGCCGCGCCCTTTCCGGAGGAATATAACCGGCGCGTCATCTCGACGTTTGCGCAGTTCAATTTCTGTCCGACGGTCGGTGCAGCGGAGCAGTTGCGACGTGAAGGCATCGCATCGGACTCGATTCATGTCACAGGGAATACGGTTGTCGATGCGGTGCGCCTCATCGCGGAGGGCGGGAATCTCGGCGCGCCATCTACCGTCGATCCGCGGATCCGCACGCCGTTCGTGCTCGTGACCGCACATCGCCGTGAAAGCTTCGGTGAAGGATTCCGCAATATCTGCGCGGCGATTCGGGAAAGCGCTGAGCGATTCCCCGATCTGCAGTTTGTATATCCCGTCCATCTGAATCCGAATGTGCAGGCCCCCGTGCGGTCATACCTTGAGGGAATCCCCAATATCCTCCTGATCGATCCGGTACCGTATCTGTCCCTTCTGACGTTGCTCCGGTCGTGCACATTCGTGCTGACAGATTCGGGCGGGATTCAGGAAGAAGCCCCGTCCTTCGGCAAGTACTGCATCGTGATGCGGGAGAAGACCGAGCGCATGGAAAGCGTGGACATGGGTATCTCAGAGCTGGTGGGATCCGGTCAGACCGCGATCGTCTCCGCTGTGGAGCGCCAGGTGATGCATCCGGCGGCCGTTGATCGGGCGAACAATCCGTACGGTGATGGCCACGCGTCCGAGCGGATCATCGCGCTTCTTGCACAGGGGCGCTGATGTCAGCCGACGTGACAAGACACGGATCCCGTATCCTCCCCGGTGTGACACTGGTGTGCACCGTGTACCGGGAGGCAGCCGGGATCGGCGAGTTCCTCGATTCGATTGCCGCAATGCATGCCCAGCCGGAGGAGTTCATCATTCTGGACGGCGGTTCGGATGATGGCACCGTCGAGACCATCCGCGAACGGTTCGCCACATGGGAAGCCGGCGTGCAGTGTCGCCTCATTATCGATCCAAGCTGCACGATCGCCTCAACACCGGCGCCGATCGCGAAAGGGCGGAACATCGCCATTCGTGAGGCCCGGCATGACCTGATCGCCGTTACGGATGCGGGATGCCTGGTCGACCCGGACTGGTTGGGGGCGATCGTCGGTCCGTTGCTCCGCGAACATTCCGTCACGATGGTCGGCGGCTGGTATGAGCCGCTCATCCGGAATTTCTTCGACGAATGTCAGGCGCTTGCATCGTTTCGTCCGCCGGCATCGGTCAATGCCGAGACGTTTCTGCCGTCGTCCCGCTCGGTTGCGTTTCGCAAGCGGATCTGGCAAGCGGTCGGCGGGTACCCGGAAATCGGACTGGCAGCGGAGGATACGCTCTTCGATCTGCGCGTACGTTCTTCCGGTGAGCGGATCGTGTACGAATCTTCGGCGATCGTGCATTGGAAGCTTCGTCCGTCTGTCCGGCTCTTCGGTCGATTGATCTATCGGTACGGAGTCGGGGACGGATTTTGCCGCATCGAGCGCATGAATGCCGTCCGGAATGCCGGAAAACTCGGGGTCGGACTTGTGCTCCTGGGCCTGGGCGTCGCCATGCATCCGGCCTTCATTGCCCTGGCGCTCGTGTATTGGTGGCTGTTGCCGTTCGTGTTCAAGCTGCGTGAGGCGTTCCGGATCCGTCGCATGGCGCAGTATCCGGTCGTTGCGTTCCTGAAGATCGTGTCGGACCTCGCATATGTATCCGGATTTCTCGTCGGATGGAACTCCCGCGCGTATCCGCGCTATCACCGCATTCCCGGCTCATGAAACATTCTCTCTACGCCCGCAACGGATGCTGACAGACCGCGATATCGTGTTCTTCGGAGACGACTGGGGCCGCTACCCCTCGACCGTGCAGTATATCGGTCGCCAGCTCGCCGCGCAGAACCGGATGATCTGGGTGGGTTCGCTGGGACTGCGTCGCCCGCAATTTCATCTCCGGGATATCAAACGTGTCGCCGAGAAGGTCGGTCACGTGCTTCGCCCGGCCAGCGGACGTCAGAGCGACCCGACTGTCACGGTGCTTTCTCCGCCGGTGATCCCGTACCACGATGTGGAAATGATTCGCCGCCGAAACATGCGCGTGGTGACGCGTGCCGTTCAGATTGCGATGCGACGTCTTGAGTTCCGTCACCCCGTCATTCTCACGTCCTCTCCGATCGTGGCAGATGTCCTGTCGGCGTTTCCCGAAAGCGTGCGCGGATACCTTTGTCTGGATGATTTTACCAAGTTCGAGGGAGCGTTCCGGGCGCTCGCAGCGGAGGAGCAACGAATGCTGACGCAGACGGATGTCTGCTTCGCCGTGTCAGAATCGCTTGCAGCTACGCGCGTCCCACCGAGCGGTCGCGTGTATCGACTTCCCCAGGGCGTCGACGTGCACCATTTCGCTCCGTCCGCCGATCCGATCCCTGCCGCGATCCGGACCGTGCGGAGACCGATCATCGGTTTCTTCGGGATCCTGGCGCCATGGATCGACTACGATCTGCTCACCCGCGTGGCGACGGCATATCCGGATGCAACGGTCGTTCTGCTCGGAAGAACGTCCACGGACATCAGTCGTCTCTCCGCAATCCGCAATATTGTTCATCTGGGAGAGATTCCGTACGCACAATTGCCCGCATATGCGCGTGCATTTGACGTGGGGCTGATTCCGTTTGCCGTCAATGAACTGACCGTCGCGGCGAATCCGCTCAAGCTGTTGGAGTATCTCGCGCTCGGTCTGCCGGTCGTTTCCACCGCGTTGCCCGAGGTGGCGCGGTTCGGAAGCGCAGTCTCTGTCGCGCGGTCCCCGGAGGAATTCGTCGCTCAGGTCGGACGCGCGCTCACTGAACGTGATCCCGCGGCTGCGCAATTGCGCCGTCAGATCGCCGAGCGGCACTCGTGGCGCCGGATCACGGACGATCTGTCGGATCGGATTATCGAGATTGAGCGGGACCGGGGACGCACATCCGCGGGCGCCGGGGCGCCGAAGGGACGGTCGCTTGGCTGACACCACAAAGCGTCGCCTCCTGGTGCTCTCCTCCCGGGTACCGTATCCCGTGGTGGGAGGAGACCGCCTGCGCGTCCATATGCTGACGAAGCTGCTCGCGGAGCGGTTTGATGTCCATCTGATCGCTCTCCATGAAGGACCGCTCACGGACGATGCGGAACCATTTCTGCGATCGATCGCTTCCGAGGTGACACTCCTCCCCCGGGGGCCGCTGGCGTACCGGTGGCGGGCCGTTCGTTCCGGGATCCTGCGAAACAGGCCGCTGCAGGTGGGCTACTACGATTTTCCGGACGTTCGCACGATCACAGCGCGGGCCGCACGGAATGCCGACGCCGTATTCTGTTTTCACGTTCGCATGGCGGAATACGCAACACAAATCCGCCTGCCGCGATTTGTCGACCTTGTCGATGCCATCTCGATGAACTACGAGCGGGCGTTGCGCAGCCGACTCGCGCCCGCATGGCGTTTGGTCTATCGGTACGAACTCGAGCGGCTTCGCGCCTACGAGTGCGCGACTGTTCGCACTTTCGACCGGTCGTTCATCATCTCTGACATCGACCGCCAGTATCTGGTGAACGCCGGCGCGCCTGCCGAACGTCTGATCGTGCTTCCGAACGGCACGGAGTACGGAGTCGGATCGGCGGCAGAGCCTGCCGTGCATGAAGATATCGACTTCTGCTTCGTTGGCAACATGGAGACGCAGTCGAACAGCGCGGCGGCGGTCTATTTCGCCCGTGAAGTCGTCGCCCCGCTCGTGCGCGAGGGTCGCGAGATTAATTACTATATTGTGGGCGTCCGGCCCCGCCCGGAAGTGCGTGCGCTTCATGACGGCCGGCGGATCGTTGTGACCGGTGAGGTTCCGCAGCCCGCGGAGTACATGCGGCGATCACGGGTGATCGTTGCGCCGATGCTGTTCGGAGCCGGTATCCAGAACAAGATCCTCGAAGCCATGGGACTGGGGAAAGCGGTGCTGACGACGACAGTCGGTGCTGCGGGGCTCGACGTGTCGCCCGACGTGCATCTGGTGGTGGCGGACACGCCGGCAGAAATGCGCGCGCGTGCGGTTCAGCTGCTGGAGAACGCGGCCGTCCGCGAACGGATCGGGCGCGAAGCACTGGGCCGCATCCAGGATCGGTACCGCTGGCCGCGCATCGGCGAACTTCTTCATCGTGAAATCGAACGGGTGCTTGAACCGCGGTCTGAATGACCGGGGAACCATTTCTCTATGATCGCTGCTCTGGTGTCGATGGTGGCAAGTCTGTTGACGTCTTTGGCGCTGACGCCCAAGGTCCGCGGGCTGGCGATTCGCCGCCGGATCGGAGACGAACCCGGGGAGCGGAAGGTCCACACCCATTTCATCCCGCGGATGGGCGGCCTCGCAATCATCGCCGGGGTCATTGTCGGCAGCGGCACCGCCATGCTGTTCGGCGCTTTCGGCCCGGAGACCTGGCGTACCGTCGTGTCGCCGGCAACGGTGGCCGCGTTCGCTTCGGTCATTCTCCTGGGGATGTACGATGACGTGTTCGGCATCGGATCGACCGGCAAGCTCGTGGTGCAAACGGGCGCGGCGGTACTTCTCTCGATCTCCGGTCAGGGGATCAGCACGATCTCGCTGCCGTTCCTGCCGTCGATCGCATTGGGCTACTGGGGAATTCCCATCACCATTCTCTGGCTCGTCGGACTGACGAATGCGATCAACCTGATCGACGGTCTCGACGGACTGGCCGCCGGGGTTTCTGCGATCGTTGCGCTTGCGTTTGCGGCGGCGGGAGTCGTTCTTCACGACGCGGAGCTTAGCGTGTTCGCCGTGATTCTCGTGGGTGGGTGCATCGGATTCCTGCGATACAATTTTCACCCGGCCAGCATCTTCATGGGGGACACGGGGAGCCTGTTCCTGGGATTCGCGCTCTCGGTCCTGTCGCTGCATCTGGTGCGTTTGTCGGGGGTCCAGGGCGTGCCCGTGCTCTTCCTTGTGCCGGTCGTGGCGCTGGCGCTGCCCATCGTGGATACGTCCGTGGCATTCTTCCGCCGGGTGAAGAAGGGGATGCATCCGCTGAAGCCGGACAAGGAGCATTTTCATCATCGCCTGATGGATCTCGGGCTCACGCATCGTCAGACGGTATTCGTTGCGTACGCCACGACGGCATTCCTGAGCACCGTGGCGCTGGTCCTGATCGTCGTGGACGACATGTACGCATCGGTGCTGCTGGTGCTTGTGACGGCGTCGATCCTGTTCGCGATCTGGCGGCTGGGGTATCTGGAGGAGATCATGCGACTCCGCATGGACGCGACCCCGGTCATCCAGCCGTTGAACATGGCGCGGATCATCGACAAGCTGGTCCTGGCTGCCGCGGACGCGCTCATGCTGATCATGGCAGGCATCATCACGTACTGGATCCGTTTTCAGTCGCACATGCTTCCGGTGGAGGGATTTGTCCCGCCGGGCATCTATCTGACGAGCCCGGCGCTTCTCATCGTCGTGCTCGGATGGCTGACGCTGTTCTTTCTTGCCGGACTCTACGATCTGCCGTGGGATCTCTCGCGCGTGGACTACGGCTGGGCGGTCCTGCGTACAGTCGGCGCGGGAACGCTCGTTCTCTTCTTTGTGACGTTCGATCCGACCGAATTGACCTTCACCGGCCGCACCACGACGCTGCTCCACGGCATCGTTGTCGGCCTCTGCGTGCTGGCAGGCCGGATGGCGGTGATCGGCTTCGAGCGGCGGCACGAGATCCTCGGGTTCCGCCGTCGAAATGCGATTGTGGTCGGAGTCACGGATCTCGCAAAGGCGATCGTCTCTGAAGTTCAGGGCCGCCGGGAAATGAAATACCATATCCTCGGATACGTGTCCCGCGACGCAATGTCGGATTCCATTGACGGGTTGCCCGTGATGGGGCGGTACGAGGACATTCCTGCTGTCGTCAAACACCATCGGATCGAGGAAGTGCTGGTCGCGACCGATCCGGAAAGCCGGGAGGAGATCCTGGAGATCGTTTCCCGCTGCAACGGCATTGTACCGGCCGTCAAGGTGGCGTCCCATCGCATTGATATCCTCAGCGGTTTTCGCACGGAGGAAATCGCGGGACATCCGCTGCTGCGCGTGCATCCCACAAACATGAAACGGTGGCAGTGGATGGTCAAGCGGATGATCGATCTTGGTGTGTCGGTGATCGTGCTGGTGCCGTTGCTCCCGGCGTGGATCCTGATCGGGTTGATCATCAAGACCGATTCGCCGGGGCCGATGCTGTTCCGCCAGGAACGGGTGGGCAAACGGGGGCGGGTGTTCACGCTGTACAAGTTCCGATCGATGATCGCGGATGCGGAGCGCCACACCGGGCCGGTCTGGGCACGACCCGACGACGAGCGGATGACAAGGGTCGGTCGCGTGATTCGGAAGCTCCGGATTGACGAGGTACCCCAGTTCCTGAATGTGCTCCGCGGGGAAATGAGCCTCGTCGGTCCGCGGCCGGAACGGGAATACTTCGTGTCGCGATTTGAGCGGGAGATCGGCTTCTACAACCGGCGGTTGCTTGTCCGCCCGGGCATCACGGGCTGGGCGCAGGTGAAGCACCGGTATGATACTTCCATCGATGATGTGCGTGAGAAAGTGAAGTACGATCTGTACTATCTTGAGAACATGTCCCTGCGTCTCGATCTGAAGATCATCCTTCGGACGATCTGGGTCTCGCTGAGCGGAAAAGGAACTCACTGATGAATACTCCCCCCATCCACATGGTCGACGTGGTCGGCCAATACAAGAAGATCAAGCCGGAGATCGATGCCGCCATCCAGCGCGTGATGGAATCCGGTCAATACATCCTCGGCAAAGAGGTCACCGCGTTCGAACAGGAAATGGCCGCCTACCTGAGCGTCCGCCACGCCGTCGGCTGCGCGTCCGGCACGGATGCGCTGCAGATCGCGCTCATGGCGCTCGGCGTGGGACCCGGCGATGAGGTCGTGACGACGCCGTTCACGTTCGCGGCGACGACGGAAGTCATCGTGCTGCTCGGCGCACGGCCGGTCTATGTCGACATCGATCCGCGCACGTTCAACATTCGTCCGGATCAGATCGAGGCGGTGCTCACACCGCATACGAAAGCGATCATCCCTGTGCATCTGTACGGCCAGGCGGCGGACATGGATCCGCTGATGGCGCTGGCCAAACGGAGGGGCATTCCGGTCGTCGAAGATATGTGCCAAGCCGTCGGGGCCGACTACAAAGGGGTGAAGGTCGGCGGCATCGGCAGTATCGGCTGCATCAGTTTCTTTCCGTCGAAGAACCTCGGGGCGTTCGGAGATGCGGGGATGGTGGTGACAAACGATCCGGCGCTTGCTGAGAAACTCCGCATGATCGCGGCCCACGGTTCGAGGGTGCGCTATACGCACGAGGTCCTCGGCGTTAACAGCCGTCTGGACGCTCTTCAGGCGGCAATGCTGCGTGTGAAGCTGCGTTCTCTGGAGGAATGGATCGGTGCCCGCCGGCAGGCGGCTGCGACGTATGACCGGCTGTTCGCCGGTACCGGTGTGACCGTGCCGCTTGTCGCGTCCACCGGACGTCATGTGTTCCACCAGTACACGATCCGGGTGAAACATCGCGATAGCATTGCTGCCCGTCTCGCGGAGCGCAAGATCCCGCACGCCATCTATTATCCGATTCCGCTGCATCTGCAGCCGGCGTACCGGACGGCCGGTCCGCAGCCGGGCCCGTTGCCGGGAACGGACATTGCGGCCGCCGAAGTTCTTTCATTACCGATGCATACGGAACTCGACATCCAGCAGCAGACCGTCATCGCCAATGCCGTCCTGGAGGCTCTGTAATCCCGCATGAGTCTATCGCTCATCATCATCCCGACCTATAACGAGGCTGAGAATATCTCCCGCATCGTCCCGGAGATCCTGGCCCAGGATCCGTCCTTCCATGTGCTTGTGGTTGACGACAGTTCGCCCGACGGAACGAGCGCTGCGGTGCGCCGGCTGATGGAGAGCGATGACCGGGTGCATCTGCTGGAGCGTGCCGCAAAACAGGGATTGGGCACGGCGTACGTCGCGGGCTTCAAGTACGCGCTGGCGAACGGGTACGATTTCGTGTTCGAAATGGACGCCGACTTTTCCCACGATCCGAAAGACCTGCGACGCCTGCACCAGATGGCACAGCAGTACGACCTGGTCATCGGCTCGCGGTACGTGTCCGGTGTGAACGTGGTCAACTGGCCGATGCGGCGGCTGATCCTCAGTTACTCCGCCAATCTCTACACCCGTATCGTGACGGGCCTGCCGGTCAAGGATGCCACCGCCGGATTCAAATGTTACCGTCGCGCCGTTCTCCAGAGCATGAACCTGGACGCGATTCGCTCGAATGGCTACAGCTTCCAGATCGAGACCAACTTCATCGCGTGGAGAAACGGATTCCGGCTGCACGAGATTCCGATCATTTTCGTGGATCGTCGCGTGGGCGTCTCGAAGATGTCGAAGCACATCGTGTATGAAGCCGCGTTCATGGTGTGGAAACTGAAAGTGCGCAGTCTCTTCCGTGGCCGCTAAACGCCGATCGACCATCCCCGATCTGAGCGTTGTGATCGTCAACTACAACGTCCGGGAATTTCTGCGCCACGCACTTGTGTCCCTCCGGAAGGCCTCGCGGGGCCTTCGCGTCGAGCTGATCGTCGTGGACAACGCGTCGGACGACGGAAGCGCGGAAATGGTGCGGCGTGAATTTCCCTCCGTCCGGCTGATCGCCAGCAGGACCAATCTCGGATTCGCCCGCGGGAACAACGCCGGTTTGAAACATGCTCGCGGTGAATTCGTCCTCCTGATCAATCCCGACACGATCGTGCAGGAGGATACGCTCCGCACGATGGTCGCATTCATGCGGACGCATCCCGACGCCGGACTCGCCGGATGCACGATCCTGAATCCGGACGGATCCCTCCAGCTGGCCTGCCGGCGCAGCTTTCCGACTCCGTGGGTGGCGTTTACGAAGATCGCAGGACTGAGCACGCTCTTCTCCCGGACACGGCTGTTCGGTCAATACAACCTGACCTATCGGGATCCGGACGACACGTATGTGGTGGATGCGGTCAGCGGCGCGTTCATGATGATTCGCCGGGAAGCACTGGAGAAGGTGGGCGGTGATT
>JAKAJH010000071.1 GCA_021813905.1 Bacteroidota bacterium
CACTGTTGCACTGCAATTCATGTTTTCCATGGGTCCGCACAAGGCTCATCCTTTCTGACCCGATTATGCTGGAGTGACTGATGAAAACGTCTCGATTTCTTACCCTTGTTGTGTCCCTTGCGATTCTGGCGGCTCCGGGCCGCGCTTTGCTCAAAGTCGTGGCGAGTACGAGTGATCTGGCCGAGTTCGCCCGAGCCGTTGGTGGCGACAGGGTCACGGTGGACTACATCGTGCGCGGCGACCAGAATCCGCATCTGGTTGAAGTCAAACCGAGCTACATGATGAAGCTGAAGGCGGCCGATCTGTTTCTTGAGATCGGTATGCAGTTGGAGATATGGGCGCCGCAGATCATCGACGGATCACGGAACGCTCGATTGCAGGTCATCGACTGCTCGCGGGATATTCACAAGATGGAAGTGCCCACGGCCAAGGTCGATGCCAGCCAGGGTGATGTTCACCCGTTCGGGAATCCGCATTACTGGCTCGATCCGGAGAATGTCCGCGTGATCCTGGATGAGATCGCGGACTCGTTCGGCGAGCGGGATCCGGCCGACGCGGCATATTTCCGCGCGAATGCCGATCGGTACTGGACGTCCCTCGCACGAAGCATCGCGAACTGGAGGCAACTCATGGCTCCGTACAGGGGCCGGAAGCTCGTCACGTATCATTCCAGCTTCTCGTATTTTGCCCATCGATTCGGACTGGAGGTCGCTGGCTATGTCGAGCCGAAACCCGGCATTGCGCCGACGCCATCGCATGTGGTCGCGCTCGAGCAGCAGATGCGACAGGATCGAATCGGCGTGGTGGGCGTGGAACAGTATTATGAAGAGAGTACGCCGAACGCGATCGCAGACGCCGTTGGCGCCCGCGTCATCCGCCTCTGCACCTCCGTCGGAGGACGCGAGGGGCTCGAAACGTACACCGATATGATGGACGCGAATGTCCGGGCACTCGCCGGCGCATTTGCGGCGCAGCAGTGAGCACCGGATCTGCTGCCTCGACGGAGCGAGTACAGGACATGACCGAAACACCGATCATTGAATTTCAACAGGTTTCCCTGGGGTACGGGGGTCGCACGATTGTGCGCGATGTGTCGCTGAGTCTCTTCCCGAACGATTTCCTCGGCATTGTCGGTCCGAACGGCTCCGGCAAAACGACGGTTCTCCGGGCGCTGCTGGGCACGCTGTCGCCCCGGAAGGGGGAGATCCGTCGCGCCGCGGCTAATGGCGTGCCGCCGACGATCGGATACGTGCCGCAGCGAGATTCCTTGGAGCTGGTCCTTCCGCTGACGGTGCGCGACGTGGTCATGATGGGACGCTACGCCTCCGTGCGGCCGTTGCGACGATTTACCGCAGCGGACCGGCGGATTGCGGATGAGGCGATGGCGCACGTCGATATCGGCAATCTGGCGGGTTTGTCGTATCGCGATCTGTCGGGCGGACAACGGCAGCGAACGCTGATTGCGCGGGCGCTTGCGGCCCAACCGGACATTCTTGTGCTGGATGAGCCGACGAACGGGATGGACCTGTCCTCGCGTACTGCGATCCTTGAGATCATCCGTCATCTCCACGAACACGACGGTCTCACCGTGGTGATGGTGACGCATCTTCTCAGTGACGTAGCGAATTATGTGAATCGCATCGCGCTCGTGGAGCAGGGCACCGTTCGTCTCGGAGCGGTCGATGAGATCCTCTCGTCAGACCGGCTCTCTGCCATCTATCAGATGCCTGTGCATGTCTCCGAGGTCCACGGAGTTACGGTCATTGTCCCGGAGCCCGACGATGAGTAACGTCGAGATCATTACGACCATCATTCAGCAATTTCCGTACGCGCTCGCCGGAAGCATGATCGCGGGGCTCCTCTGTGCGTTCCTCGGTGTGTACGTCGTGTCGAAACGTGTTGTTTTCGTGAGCGCGACGCTGACGGAGGTCGCCGTGGCCGGCGTCGCCTTCGCGAATCTTGTGGGAGGCCTGCATCCGACCGTCGGTTCGGTACTGCTCACATCCCTGGCCGTGCTTCTGTTTGCGCGCCTGCTGCGAAGCACCGCGGTGCCCAGCGATGCGATCCTGGGCATCAGCTACATCGTGGCGCTCACTATCCGGATTCTGATGATGCAGAAGACCTCCGGTGCGGAGGTGGCGGAAGTCGAATCTATCCTGAAGGGTGATATGCTCCTCGTGACGCCGGCGCATGTGACGATCATGGCGGTCACAGCGGCAATCATTCTGCTGATCCATCTCGTCTTCTTCCGACAGTTCCTCTTCGTGTCAATGGATGCGGAGACCGCGCGGACGCAGGGAATTCGGTCGGGGCTGTGGGAGTTCGTATTCTACCTGACTCTGGCTGTGGCGGTGTCGACGGCCGTGCGGATTGTCGGGGATCTGTTTGTGTTCGGATTTCTGGTGATTCCGTCGACGGCAGCGATGCTTGCGGCAAAACGGGTCGGCCGGATCTTCCTGACTGCCGCGGTGTTCGGAGCGCTGCCGCCGATCCTCGGACTGTTTCTGGCGTTCAAATTCGACTTTCCGGCGGGACCGGCGACCGTGGCCTCCGCGGTCGTGCTGCTGCTGCCGTGGGTCGTACAGAAACGATGACTGGAGGAACGAAGATGGCAATCAGACGTGGGCGCCGGATCGTGGTAGTCACCGGGGGAACCGGAGCGATCGGATCGGCTGTTGCGGAGGCGTTTGTGGACGGCGGTGACCGGGTGGTGATCTCAACGACCGAGGCGTCGCACGCGACGGGACTGTCGCGCCGATTGCGCGCGCGCATCGACGTGATCGCGGCGAATCTGAGCGACGAGGCCGGCGTGCGTGGTCTCTATCAGACCGTTGAGAAGATGCATGGTCGGGTGGATGTCGTGGTGAACACGGTGGGGGGCTATGTGCCGGCGGCGTTCCTCGAGAAGGTGCGGGTGGAGGATTGGGAGAAGATGATACGTCTGAACCTGACCACGACATTCCTGAGCACGCGCGAGGCGATCCGGCATATGCGTCCGCGTCGCAAAGGATGGATCGTCAATTTCTCTGCAAAGAGTGCGCTGCACCCGCTCCCGGGGCGCATTCCGTATGCGATATCGAAAGCCGGCGTGGCCTTGCTCACACAATTGGCAGCGGAGGAAGTGCGGGGTAGCGGTATCGTGATCACGGCGGTTGCACCGGGGGCGGTCAATACGCCGGCGAACAGAACATGGGGGTCGCCTGCGGAAGTGCGTCGGTGGGTGACACCGGAGGAGATCGCGGCCACCGTAGTGTTCCTCAGCTCTTCCGAAGCTGCTCCGCTGACGGGGAGCGTACTCGAACCGGGAGATCGACCGTGATCCGCCGCCCGTGGCGGGAATCGGCTTTTTTTTGTATGTTGTCCTGAGAAGTCTGCCAAGGAACGATCAGGACACCAGTGCGCACGACGCGGCCCCTCCGGGCGACCGGACACGGAACAATGCGTAACCAGGGCAAGCGGGTGCGGAAGCTTGCCTTTCTTTTTGCCGATCCGAGGAATCCATGACACTGAGCGAACGCATCAACGAAGATCTCAAGGCGGCCATGAAGTCGGGAGATGCCATCCGGCTGACGACCGTGCGCTCGATCCGTGCGCAACTGATTGAGCTCTCGAAACGGGGGACGGGAAACGCCATCACGCCGGACGAGGAAGTTGGCGCGCTGCTTGCCGCAGCCAAGAAGCGCAGGGAAGCCATCGAGATGTACGATAAGGCCAACCGGAAGGATCTGGCGGAGCTAGAACAGAAGGAACTCGCGATCATCAATGAGTATCTGCCGAAACCGATGAGTCGGGAGGAGGCGGACGCCGTCGTGGCCCGGATCGTCACCGAGACGGGCGCGGCAACCGCGAAGGACCTCGGCAAAGTGATGCCGTTGGCCATGAAAGAGCTGAAAGGTAAGATCGACGGCCGCGTCGTTCAGGAACTGGTCAAGGCCCGGCTCGGAGGGTAATTCGACACATGTTGCTCGATCTGCTGCTCGGAACACCGATCATCATTTTCACCCTGCTGGGTCTTCGCGATGGCATCGTGCGAAAGTCCGTGGCGCTGGTGTGTCTTCTGGCCGGCCTGATCCTCGGGCAGCTGTACATGCATGAAGCCGGCGAGTTCCTCGTGCAGAATGCCGGAGTGAATCCGAGCGATGCCCCGATGCTCGGCTACCTGGCCATCGTGCTGTTCATTCTTCTGACACAGAGTCTCGTTTACCGGCTGGCGGCCGGCGGATACAAGATCGGCGGCATCGCCGATCGCATCGGCGGCGGAGTACTGGGATTTGTCGAAGGTGTGCTTCTGATGAGTACGCTGCTGCTCATTTTCGCCATGTCCGGCATTCCATCCCGTGCCACGTCCCGCGACTCGCGGTTCTACCGTCCGATCGTCAATATCGCACCGCGCATCCTTGATTTCTCCAGCACCATGGGGCCGGAAACGATGAATAAGCTCAAGGAGCTGACCACGCCGGAAGAGCAGCGCGGGCGCGGCGCAAAACGTTCCCCGTCGTCCGGTCGTTCTCATTGATCGTCATCCCGGCCAGCGGCATGACGCCCATCCCCGAAACGACCCTTCGCAAACTGGAGTACGACAAAGTATTGGAGAGGATCGCCGCAATGGCGTCCTCCGATCCGGGTCGTGCGGCTGTCCGAGCGCTGACGCCGCTGCACTCTGCGGCGGAGGCCGCACGGCGTCTGCAGGTCGTCTCCGAAGCCAAGGAAATGCTCATCGCCGAGGGTGCGTCGCCGATCGAATCGTTCCGGGATGTCCTGCCGGCACTCAAGAAGACCACGGTGACGAACCAATCGCTCAGCGCGATGGAGCTGATCGAGATCGCCCGGCTGTTGCGGTCGGCCCGGACGACGAAGGGCTTTCTGGCAAAGCGTGCCGCTCTGTATCCGAAGCTCGCGACGAATGCGACGCGTCTCAGCGGCGACAAGGTCGTCGAATACAATATCGACCAGGCGCTTGACGAAAACGGGTCCGTGAAGGACGGGGCGAGCCGCGAGTTGCGCGAGATCCGGAACGGCATGATCGCAGCCGGTGATGCCCTGCGGAAACGCCTGGAGTCGATCCTCCGGCGCGTCTCCGAGCAGGAACTGCTGCAGGATGAAATCATTACCACGCGGGACGGACGGCTGGTCATTCCCGTCAAGATCGAGTTCAAGAACCGCATTCCCGGATTCATCCACTCGACGTCGGCGAGCGGTGCGACGGTGTACGTGGAGCCCGCCGAGTCGCTTGAGCTCAACAATGCGCTCCGGGAATTCCAGCTGCGGGAGCAGCGGGAGATCCACCGGATCCTCCTCGAGCTCACCCGACAGGTCGGCGCGATCCGCGAGACGGCGGAGACGAGCTATCACGCGCTGGTCGAACTGGATGTGCTGTTTGCGGCAGCGCGCTACTCCATCGAGATCATCGGTTGCGCACCGGCGCTTTCCGACACGCCGCTGATCCGATTGTCGCAAGCGCGGCATCCCGCGCTGTTGCGTCATCTGCGGCGCGAGCAGGTGGTGCCGTTGTCGCTCTTTCTCGACGCGGACACGCGCTGTCTGGTGATCACGGGTCCGAATGCGGGAGGAAAGACGGTCGCGCTGAAAACCGTGGGACTGCTTGTTCTGATGGCGCGGACCGGGCTGCATCTGCCGGCGGCGTCCGACACGGTCGTCTATCCGTTTCCGCGCATCTTCGTGGATATCGGAGATGATCAGTCGATCGATGATGATCTCAGTACGTTCAGCTCTCATTTGCTCCGCCTGAAAGGATTTCTCGACGACGCCGACCGCGACACCCTGGTGCTGCTGGATGAGATCGGTGCCGGCACCGATCCGGGCGAAGGCGGCGCCCTGGCGGCGGCCGTGCTCCAACAGCTGACGGCTGCCGGCGCGATGACGCTGGCGACCACACATCATGGTGCGCTTAAAGTGTTCGCGCATGAGACACCCGGCGTCGTGAACGGATCGATGGAATTCGACACGGCCACCATCCGGCCTACGTATGTCTTCCGTGCCGGCATCCCCGGAAGCAGCTTTGCGTTCGAGCTCGCCCGTCGCATCGGACTGCCATCCCCGGTGCTCGCGGACGCCCGTTCCCGAAGCGGGCACGACCAGTCACGTCTGGAGGGATTGCTGACGGACCTGGAGGATCGTTCTCAGCGATTGACGGCTGAATTGAGTGCCGCGGTGGCGGAAAAAGGACGGCTCCAGCATCTCGTGGAAGAGTACGAGCAGAAGCTCGCTGGGCTGAAAACGGAACTGCACGGGATCCGGCGGCGTGCCATCGACGAAGCATCCGAGCTCGTCTCGGGCGCTCAGCGCCGCATCGAGCAGACGATCAAGGATATTCGCGAACAGTCGGCCAGCCGGGAGGCGATCCAGTCTTCCCGACAGGTTCTGGAAACGCTGAAGCAGGATCTGACGGACCTCGGCGCGGAGACTCCGGCAGGAAAGGCAGAGGAAGAGTCTGTCCAAGTGGGCGATCGCGTGCGTTTCATCGATGGCGTCTCTGTCGGTGAGGTCGTCGAGCTTTCCGGGTCGACCGCGATCGTGCTGAGCGGTCAGGCGCGCGTGCGTGTGCCGGTCGCAAAGCTGCGGCATGCACCGGCGTCCGCCGTGACGAACGCGCCCTACGTAACTTCGGTCGGGGCGGAGCTTCCGCCGGCGGCCAACGAGATTGATCTGCGGGGATTGCTCGGTGCCGAGGCGCTTGAACGTCTCGTCCCGTTTCTGGACAACGCGTATGCGGCCGGTCTGGCGCGTGTGGACATCATTCACGGAAAGGGAACGGGCGCGTTGCGCAAGCGGATCGCGGAGTTTCTGAAGACGTACCCGCACGTCCGTTCGTTCCGACTGGGAGAGTGGAATGAAGGCGGGGCCGGCGTGACTGTAGTGGAGATCGGAGAGAGCAGCCAATGACACGTCGTCCCATCCGACGAATCCTGATCGCCAACCGCGGCGAAATCGCCGTGCGGATCGTTCGCGCCTGCCGGGAACTCGGCATCACGGCCATCGCGATCTACTCGGACCTCGATCGCACTGCGTTCCACGTCCGTCGGGCGGACGAAGCATACGCGCTCGGCGGAAGCGCTCTCGGCGATACCTATCTGGATGGCGAAAAGATCGTCGCGATGGCGCGGCGCGTCCGCGCGGATGCCATTCATCCGGGGTACGGATTCCTGTCTGAGAACGCAGCTTTTGCGGCGAAGGTCGAGCAGGCCGGCATGCGGTTCATCGGTCCAACCGCCGAGGCGATCCGGAAGCTTGGGGACAAGATGGAAGCGCGATCACGCGCCCGGGCGCTTGGAATTCCCACAGTGCCGGGGACGCAGGACGCGCTTCGCGATGCGACGCATGCGGCACGGGTGTCGGAGGAAACAGGATATCCGGTCCTTCTCAAGGCCGCCGCCGGTGGGGGTGGACGCGGCATGCGGATCGTTCGTTCCACCGCGGAGATGGAATCGGCTTTCAGCGCTGCACAATCAGAAGCGGCAAAGGCATTCGGCGATGGACGCCTCTACCTCGAGCGGCTGATCGCACATCCTCGCCATGTCGAGATCCAGATCCTTGCGGACGGTGCCGGCAGGACGGTCTTTCTCGGCGAGCGCGAATGCTCGATTCAGCGACGACACCAGAAGCTCATCGAGGAATCTCCGTCACCGGCCATCGACGATGTGACGCGTCGTCAGATGGGCGAAGCGGCGGTGGCGCTGGCAACGGATGCGGGATACCGGAATGCGGGGACGGTGGAGTTCATTCTGGATCCGCAGGGGAAGTTCTATCTACTGGAGGTGAATACGCGTCTCCAGGTTGAGCATCCTGTCACGGAAGTCGTCACGGGCATTGACCTTGTCGCGTGGCAGATCCGTATCGCGTCGGGCTCACCGCTGCGTTTCACGCAGGACGACATCCGTCCGCGGGGGCATGCCATCGAATGCCGCATCAACGCGGAAGATCCGGAGAACAATTTCATGCCGGATACGGGGGTACTTGAGCGGTACGTACCGCCGGAAGGGCCGCGCGTTCGGGTGGAAAGCGGTTACCGGCCGGGCGATCGGGTGCAGATGAACTATGATGCGCTGCTGGCCAAGGTGATCAGCTGGGGCGAGACGCGGGCCGATGCGATCGCGGCAATGAAGCGCGCGCTTGCCGAGTTCCATGTCGGCGGCATACAGACCACCATTCCGTTCGCTCAGTTCGTGCTCTCTCATCCGGCATTTGTGAAGGGAGCGTACCACACGGGATTCGTGGAAGAGCATTTCCGGCCCAAGGCCGTCGACGGGAATGGAGAAGGGGGGATGCGGGTTGCCGCGCTGATGGCGGCGCTGACGAGGGACCGGCATCTGCACGTGGCCGGCAGCAATGGAGGTCCCCGGAACGAAGACGCGAGGAACACGTGGAAAAAGAATCGGCTCGACATGCACCGTTAGGACCGCATGAGTACATTGTAACATCGGGCGAAACGCGGTTCCACGTGCAGTTGAAGGAACCGGGTACGGCCGTCATCGACGGACGCGTGGTGGATTACGATCTTTCACCCACGTCCGAGGGTGTTTCGTCGCTGCTTCTTGACGGGACGGTGTTTGACGTAGCCGTCCTCGCTGCGGGCCGATCCGACTCATCGGCTGCCGGGAGCGCTGCGAGCGAGGTCAGGGTATCCGTCAATGGGACGGGGTTTGAGCTTACCGTCGAAGACCGTCGGACACAGATGATCAATTCGTTGCTGAAAGCGACGCGACACGCGCCGAAGTCTGTGGTGGTGAGCGCGCCGATGCCGGGAATGATCGTGCGGCTCGAAGTTGAAGCCGGGAGCAATGTTGAAGCCGGAACCGGCCTGATCGTGCTGGAGGCGATGAAGATGGAGAACGAGATCCGGGCAATCAACCACGGCCGGATCGACGAGATTTGCGTGCAGCGGGGTCAGAAGGTGGAAAAGGGAGAAGTATTGATCCGCATGACGCTGCAGTAGAGGCGTGCACACGTGGTGCGACGAAAGGAACGGAGTCCATGAGTTTCAAAATCCCTCAAGCGGTTGTGAAAGAGGAACCGGCGGTCACGCCTGAACTTGCGCGCGAACACGGTCTGACCGACGAAGAGTATGAGCGGATCATGCAGATCCTCGGCCGCGTGCCGAACTACACGGAGCTGGGCATCTTCAGCGTGATGTGGAGCGAACACTGCAGCTACAAGAATTCCATTCTGCTGCTGAAAACGCTCCCGCGGTCCGGCGGACGTCTGCTGGTGGCCGCCGGCGAGGAAAATGCCGGACTGGTGGATATCGGCGATGGGCTGGCCGTGGCGTTCAAGATCGAGAGCCACAATCATCCATCGGCCGTGGAGCCGTATCAGGGTGCCGCGACGGGCGTCGGAGGGATCCTGCGCGACATTTTTTCGATGGGTGCCCGGCCGATCGCGGTCCTGAACTCGCTGCGGTTCGGTCCGCTGACCGACCAGCGGGTGCAGTACTTGTTCAAGGGGGTGGTGAAAGGCATCGCGGACTACGGCAACAGCTTTGGCGTTCCGACGGTCGCGGGCGAGGTGTATTTTGACGAATCATACCGCGGGAATCCGCTGGTGAACGCGATGGCCGTGGGAATTGTGGAGCACGGTGGTGTCGCGAAGGCCACAGCCAAAGGCAAGGGAAACAGCGTGATGATCGTGGGATCATCCACGGGACGGGACGGGATTCACGGTGCTACGTTCGCCTCCGAGGAGATCAGCGAGAAGTCTGAGTCCCGGAGGCCCTCCGTGCAGGTGGGTGACCCCTTCACAGAGAAGCTGCTGCTGGAAGCGACGCTCGAAGCGATCAAGACCGGCTACGTTGTGGGCGTGCAGGACATGGGGGCAGCCGGGATCACGTGTTCGACGTCAGAGATGAGCGCGAAAGGCAACGCGGGGATGTCCGTCGACCTGAGCAAGGTGCCGCTTCGGGAGGATGGCATGACAGCCTACGAGATCCTGCTGTCTGAATCTCAGGAACGGATGCTGTTCATTGTCGAGAAGGGACACGAGGAGGATGTCAATAAGATCTTCAAGAAATGGGACTTACATGCCGAGATGATAGGAACAGTCGAGGGCGACGCCGAGATTCGCGTGAACGTTGGCAGGACGTGTGTGGCGCAGGTGCCGCCGGATCCGTTGGTACTTGGCGGAGGGGCCCCGGTGTACCGGCGGGAGCAGAAGCGGCCTGACTACGTCGAGAAGCTCCGAGCGAAGAAGGCCGATGGATTTGAGGAGGCGAAGAATCTGGCCGAAGAATTGCTTCAGATGGTTGCACGTCCTAATATTGCGAGCAAACGGTGGGTCTTTGAGCAGTATGATTCGATGGTGCGGACGAATTCGGTGACGACTGATGACGCGGATGCGGCTGTGGTCCGGATCAAGGGGACGACAAAGGCCCTAGCCGTAAAGACTGACTGCAACGGCAGATTCGTCTATCTGAATCCATATTTGGGCACACAGATCGCTGTAGCTGAGTCGGCTCGAAACGTTGTCTGTACAGGGGCTACGCCGGTTGCGATAACAAATTGTCTCAACTTCGGAAATCCGTACGATCCGGAAATCTACTGGCAATTCGCGGAGGCCATTCGCGGCATGGGCGACGCGTGCCGGACTCTTGGAACGCCGGTTACGGGTGGAAATGTGAGCTTCTACAACGAACATCCTGAGGGAGCAGTGTATCCGACGCCGGTCATCGGGATGCTGGGGGTTCTTGATGATGTGAGCTTGGCTCTGAACGCACGCTTCAAGGAACCTGGGGATGTCGTACTTGAAATCGGGGAAAATTTCGATGAAATCGGCGGGACCGAGTATCAGGCGTTCCGGACCGGCGAGCCGTGCGGCGAAATCCCGCGTCTTGACTGGCAGCGCGAAATGAGGGTCCAGCGCGTGGTTCTGCAACTGGCGTCCAAGCGACTGTTGCGCAGCGCCCATGACGTTTCAGACGGTGGCCTGCTGACATGTCTGGCTGAATCGTTGATTGCCGCTGGAGGTTCGTTGGGACTCAAGCTTGAGAGCGATGCGTTCGGTGCCGGAAGGCGCGACCTGGCGGCCTTCGGTGAGTCGCAGTCGAGGATTGTGGTGTCGTGCAAGAGCGGAGACGAGCCGGTCGTTCGGCAGGTTCTCGCGAAGAACGGACAGACGTTCAAGCGACTGGGAATTGTTGACGGGAGTGGAATGCTCCGGATCGGAGAGAACCAAGCCATCGGAATTTCAGCGCTGCGGAATGCATTCGAAGGGTCTATTGAAAGAGTGATGGCCAGCAGCACGGTCGGGGGTGGCGGTAGTTGACATAATACATATTCTCGCTCATTTGGAACCTACAAGTCTGTCTCGTAAATGTCAAGTACTTTTTGCGAAAAAGTTTAGCCCCATTGACAGGCTTTTCCGAAAGGGGTATATTTTCCGACCGCTCTACAGTCTGCCAGATTCGTCGAACACCACCGGGTAATACGGGGGCCATATGCCGTGGATGACCGCTGAAATGTTCGCAAAGCGTCGGGGAGGCTATCAGGCGCTGCGCTCTTTCATAGAGGACTGCCAGAACGACGTCCCGCTGCCGGAGCTTGCTCAGAGACACCGGATGTCGGTTTCGCGGGCCTGCGAATTGCGCCTGATAATCATGCAACGCATCTGGGTACCCAGAAAGGCCACATTGGACTACATTGAGTTCATGGCCCGTGTGGATGAAAGACGGGCAGAGGAAAAGCATCAGACTGTACAGTCGCACCTCCGCCTCATCTGGGGTCGAGAATGAGACCGGAATCCCTTATATTTGAGAGGGTCGTGCGGGAGATCGGCGTTCCCGGCCTCTTACGACTATGCCTGAGACTGACCGAGGGGGCGGGTACTCGGGAGCTGGCATCTGAGTACGGCCTGTGTCTGGGGCAAGTAAGGGCTGTCGATCAATTCCTGCCCGCGGGCGTCGGCTTCATGACCACGAATCCGTACAGCACCGTCAGGACCGCCAGCAGGCCGGCGATTGCCACCGGGCGGCGATCGCCGCGCGCCGCCTCGGCCACGCTGGCCCCGAAGAACACCACGATGAAGCTCAGCAGGTAGGGACCGCC
>JAKAJH010000072.1 GCA_021813905.1 Bacteroidota bacterium
GCTCACGGCCGCCCTTCGCTCCGAAGCCTCGGCGTTCGCACGCAGGTCCGGCATCGAGGCCCGATTCGAGGTGATCGGTGAGGTCCGGTCACTGCCTCCTGACACGGAGCTCCTCCTGCTGCGCGTGGCCCAGGAGAGCCTCCACAACGCCGAGCGCCACAGCGCGGCTGCATCGGTCGAGGTGTCCCTGACCTACGAACCCGACTCCGCCAGGCTGGTCGTCGCCGACGACGGCCAGGGGATCGGGGCGGTTCCGAGGCCGACCACGCTGCTCGCACGCGGCAAGCTCGGGCTGCTGGGGATCCAGGAGCGGGTCCGGCTCGCGCACGGCACCCTCGACATCGGCCCGCGGCCGGGGGGTGGCACGTTGGTGAGCGTCCGGGTGCCCGCGGCTCTCGCGTGAGGGCGACATGCCGCCGCGGCCGGGCCCGTGGAGGCCGTCGGGCCATAGGCGCCCGCGGGCCAGGCCGCGGGCGAGGCCGCGGGCGACGGCAGCGGTCAGTGGCAGCGAGGGAGAAGTCCTTCCTCGCTACTGGTGCGACTCCTCGGGCAGGCCGAACGACGCCGGGTGCTCCAGGTAGTCGATCCACATCTCCGGACGCTCGAGCCTCAGCGAGATCCCCCGGCGGAATGGAAGGCCGCCTCGGACGAGGGTGGGCCCCGCTTTGAGCAGCATGCCGAGCGACGAGGCGGAAATGCCTTTGCCCAGGGAGGAGACAACGCCTCCGGTGACGAAGATGAACTTGACATGATTGCGTGCCATGGGATCAGCCGTTCTCCGTGCGCATGTGCGGGTCGTTCACGTCGCCTGCGCGCGCAACAGGCGAATCACCCGTTCCACATCCTGCGGCGTATCGATCGGAACGCTGTCCAGGTCCGTGACGCCGACCCGGATGGTGTAGCCGTTCTCGATCACCCGCAGCTGCTCCAGCCCTTCGGCCGTTTCCAGTTTCGATTGCGGAAGATTCACGTATGTTCTGAGGAATGCACCCCGGAACACGTACAGTCCGATATGTTTGTAGAATTCATGCCGCGCAAGCCACCGCTCCATCGACGGCTCATCCCGCACGAACGGGATGGGCGAGCGTGAAAAATACCGTGCGTGACCGTTACGCTCTATCACGACCTTCACGACGGAAGGGTTCCGCAAATCCTCGACACTCAAAATCCGGCGCACCAGGGTGCCGACCTGCGCCGACGGATCGTCGACCAGCAGTTGCACGGCCTGGTCGATCATCGCCGGATCGATCAGCGGCTCATCGCCTTGCACATTGACGTAGAGATCCGCCGGGATCTGCTCCGCCACCGCCGCCATGCGATCCGTTCCACTCCGGATTTCCGGGGAGGTCATGATCGCCGTGCCGCCGAACGCACGGACGACCGACGCAATCCGTTCGTCATCCGTGGCCACCGCGACCCGGTCCAGACTCTTCGCTTTGCGTGCCTGTTCATACACGCGCTGGATCATCGGTTTGCCCACCAGATCGACCAGCGGCTTCGCCGGCAAACGGGTGGATGCATAGCGCGCGGGGATGACGCCGAGTGTGCGGATCCGGTCACTCATTGCGGTCTCCGATCACTTTCGGGACGCGGAAGAATTCCTCCGTGCGATCCGGGGCGTTCTGCAGCGCCTCATCCGTGCTCAGCCCAGGCCGCCGCACATCCTCGCGGAACGCGTTGCCGGTGTCGGTCACGTGCGACAACGGCTCGACATTGCTCGTGTCAAGCCGGTTCAGCTGGTCCATATACTCGAGGATGGTGTTGAGCTGGTACGTCAGGCGTTCCTTTTCCTCCGGCGAAAACTCCAGCTTCGCCAGGCGGGCCACCTGCTCCACGTCACGCACGGAAACCGGCATGTTCAGTCCCTTCCGATTGATCCTCGTAGTGTGCGGCGATCACCTCGTGCACGCGTCCCATCAATATCTGTTCACCGGGCTTGCCGGCAAGTTCGGCGGTCGGAATGGGCGTGCCGACGACGAGTTCGATGTCGGTGGGACGGACGTTGATCGACCCCTTCGGCAGGATCCGGAACGTACCGTTGATCGTCACCGGCACAACGGGGCGTCCCGAGTTCACGGCAAGCGAAAATGCTCCGCGTTTGAACGGCTGCAGCCGGCCGTCGAGCGTGCGCGTCCCCTCCGCGAACAGCAGCACCGACGCACCCGCACGGATGGTTGCGGCGGCGCGTTGCAGGCTCTGCATCGCGTCCCGCGCATTGGAGCGGTCGATCATGATGAAATGTCCGAATCGCAACGCCCATCCCCAGATTGGCACACGCGTCAACTCTTTTTTGAAGACAATATTCACATCCGGCGGCAGCGCGGCCAGGCACGCCGGGATATCGAACATGCTCGCGTGATTCGATACGAACACATAGTGATCGTCGGGGCGCAGGTGCTCGGCGCCGGTGACTCGCACACGGATGCGAAACAACCACAGAATCACCTGCGACCAGGTCCGGGCGGTCCATCGGAACACCCTGCCTGACGCCTGCGGAATCGCCAGGATCGCAAGCGTGGACATGATGATGGTCCACGGAATGAGAAGGGCGATCTTGAGCAGCGTCAACGGCATCGGGATCTCTTTCCGATGCGTGCCCGCAACGCGGGAAGAAAGCTCAGGTGAATCGACAGTGATGGGGATGGTACTTCGGAAGCGTGAAACAGGAACGGACGGAGAACTGCGGTCAGGTGCGACCGACCTGCGATTGACTGCTCCATGCAACCGTTGAGAGATGGAGTGAAAGCATCGGTGGTTTTCTAAACATAGCAAACGATGCGATGAAAAGCAACGGACTCTCCGGCATCCGGTGTGCTCCCGCACGCCGCAGCGACGAACACACCGGTGGTCCGGAACGGCGAGAAGTGGCGGCTACGGATAGATCAGATACTTCGCCCGACGCGGCAGAAACTGCTGCACACCCAGGTCGATGGACTTCAGGATCTCGGTCACCGGCGTCCCCGCCTGGAACGCCATGCGAACGGACGACGAGCCCGCGGCGCGGTCGAACGACCGCAGGTTCGACTGGCTGGCCCGCGTAAAGATGTTCTTTTCCGGGAACAGTTTGATCAGCGCATCCAGGATTTGCATCTGGATCGCGGTCATGTCGATCCGTTCGCGGTCGGTGAGATGGATCTGGACTCCTTTATACTGAATGTCCGTCGACTCCCGGTAGAACGGCGTGTACGTCATCGGCCGGAACGCCACGCCCGCCAGACCCAGCGAATTCATGTACCGCGCCAGTGCGTACTGGTCCACCCACGGCGCGCCCACCAGCTCAAACGGCAGCGTGTAGCCGACGCCCTGATTGGCTGTTCCCAGTTCTCCCAGGAATCCGGTCAGCACGTAGAAGATCGCCGTCTCCGCGTGCGGTACGTGCGGCGAGGTCGGAACCCAGACGAGTCCCGTCTGATCCCACCACATCGATCGCTTCCATCCCTCGAGCGGCACAACCGTCAGATCACAGTGCACGCCGTCCTTGAGCCAGCCTTCGCCGTTCACCATCTGTGCCAGTTCGCCGGCGGTCATGCCGTAGACGTAGGGAACGGGATATGCCCCGATGAACGACTTGAACGCTGGATCGAGCATCGGGCCCTCCACGCGGGTTCCGGTGAGGGGATCCGGACGATCCAGCACGACGAACGGAATGTGCTGCTCCGCCGCCGCTTCCATTGCCTCGCCCATGGTCGAGATGTACGTGTACGAACGGACACCGATATCCTGGATGTCGTACACGAGCACATCCAGGCCCTGCAGCATCTCTTTGGTCGGCTTGCGCGTTCTTCCGTAGAGCGAGTACACAGGCAGCCCCGTGCGCGGATCCTTGTAAGTATCAACCGATTCGCCCGCGTCCGCGTCACCGCGCACGCCGTGTTCGGGGCCGTAGAGCGCGACGAGCTTCACACCCGGAGCGTTGAAGAGCACATCCACCGTGCTCTGCAGGTCTCCGGTGATGCCGGTGGGATTGGTAATCAATCCGACCCGCTTGCCTTTCAGAATATCGAATCCCCGGTCACGGAGCACATCGATGCCGGGCTTCACAGCGGGACCCGCAGCGTACAGGGCGGTCATGCTCAGCGCAAGGAGAAGAAGCGCGAGGGCACGTTTCATAATTATTGTTCCTTTCGAGTAACCGTATCATGAGAATGGTACAGCAGAAATGTCACGCACGAAGCGATGGCCAGCGCCAGCACCCATCCAACCACCGTCACGGGAGGATCAATGAGCACCAGAGCTGCAAGGAGCGCCAGAGTCAGGATCAGAATGCTCCGGATCTGCTTCGGCGAGACGGAAAGCACGGGCGGCGTCTCTGCGGCGGCCGGATGCACCGACGGTGCCCGATCCGACGACAGACGAAGCGCAGCCGGCAGCGGCTTCCCGTCCACCTCCCAGTTCTTGACGACGGCAAGATCTCCCAGCAGCATGAGCAGATTCGAGAAGCTCTGCGGCTCGAGGGCAAGGAACCGATCTTCCCACTCCGTTCGAACTGCGGCCGGTGTACGGCTCACCAACCGACGAATTCCCTCGGCGATGCGACCGACCGCCGCCTGAAATTCGCTGGAGACGCTCCCGGAGCCCTCCCCTTCCCGTCCGATCCGCCGCAACACGTCGTTGGCCTTCACCGCGAACTTCGCATCAAATGTCAGCTGCCAGAACGCAGACACCAGGTCGTTCTCCGTCGCCGCTTCCATCAGTCTCGCGATCTCGGCCGGATACTCGAATCGGCGTCCCGCATAGCGCTCCACGTCGCCCAGGAATGCGCGGATATCATCTGACGGGGTCATCAGTCCTTCATCCTCCTCTCATCCCGCGTCGATCACTCTTTCATTGCCCAGACCTTGAGCAGGCGATCCAATTCCTCCGGCGCAAACTTCGGTTGCGCATACTGCCCCGTCGCCAGGCGCTGTCGGACCGCTTCGAAAAGCACGACCGCCGCCGCCACGGAAACGTTCAGGCTCTCGATCATCCCCTGCATCGGGATCTGAACGATCGCATCGGCCTGTTCCGCCGCCGCATCCGAAACCCCGGCATGTTCGTTGCCGAGGACGAACGCGATCCTGCGCGTCATGTCGAGATCATAAATATTCCTCGCCCCCGGACCCAGCCGTGTCGCGCAGATCGCAAATCCCTCCCGGCGCAATGTCGCATAGCATGACGAGATGTCCGTGAACGCCCGTCGTTCCACCCATTTGCGGGCACTCGCGGAACTCTTGGGACCCATTTCGGGGATTGCCGTGTCCGTGTACACAAGCTGCACCTGGAGGACGCCTGCGGCGTCGCAGGAACGCAGCACCGCGCTCACGTTGTGCGGATCGTGGATGTTCTCCATCACCAGCGTCAGGTCGGGCTGGCGTTTCTCCAGAACCGTCCGCAACCGGCTCAACCGACGGTCAGTGCGCATGATTGGTCCGGACCTCCTGGCGCAAATAGCGATTCGTTCCGATCTGGAGCAGCGCCACCGCGATAATCACGCCCGCCGCTCCAAGAACTTCGATCGCAGTCAGGGATTCTCCCAGCGCGAAGTATGCCACAATGATCGCGATGACCGGCTCCAGCGTGCCCGTAATGCCGACTGTGGATGCATCGAGATGCCGCAGACTGGCGGTGAAGGCCGAATGCGGGATGAGAATGGAAACGACCGCGAACAGCAGCAGGATCCCCCAGTCGCCCGCCGCATATCCTTTTGCGGCGATGGCCCAGGGCGGATTCACGAACAGCCAGAACACCGTTGCGGCGCCAAAGATATAAATGAGCATCGTCCAGACGTCGTATCCCCGCAGAATGTGCTTCGTCTCGATCATCACGTACGCGAACGTCACGGCCGAGAGCGGCCCGGTCAGGATAGTCCATCCCCGCAGACTGATCCCTTCCGTCGATCCTCCGCTGACCGCCAGCCAGCACCCCACGAGAGCCAGGAGTAGACTCACGACCTTGATGCCTGTCAGTTGCTCCTCCCTGCTGATCGCAGCGGTGTAGAACGTGACCAGCACCGGTGCGGTGTATTGAACGAGGACGGCCGTGGCGACAGTCGATTCCGTGGCGGTGAAGTAGTACGTGTAGTTCGTCAGGGCGATGCCCACGACGCCCAGGAGCGCGAATCGCGGCAGGTCATGGAGACGGATGCGGAACACGGATCGATCCGCCAGTCCGAAGTACAGGATGAGAAGCAGGAAAGAGAGGGACGTCCGCGTCTGTGAGATGATGAGGGTGTCGAACCGATGAACGATAAGGAATTTTGCGAGCGATGCGGATCCCCCCCAGAACGTGACCGCCAGGAGCACGAGTCCGAAGCCGCGAAGTACCGCGGACCGGCGCCGGTCGGATTCAGTTCTGGAACTTTCCGAGGTCATCGGCGAGATTGCGATAGTAGTCGCTTTGTTCGCGGTCCCCGATCATCTGATAGAGAAAGGAGAGCCGCTGGAGAAGTATCTTCTTGCCGGAGACCGTTTTCAGGCCCTCTCTCAGGAACGCGATCAGCGCGTCGGCAGGCGGGATGTTCAGATCAGGATCGTAGCAGTCGACCAGATTCAGATACGGATCCACTTCCGCCGGCCGGGCCTGGGCCGCTTTGCGGTAGTAGGTCATTGCGAGGTCAAAATTGTCATAGGATGAATACGTGACCTCGAAGACGTTCGCAAGCCACATGTACGTGCCGTATGCCAGGTCGGGGAATTCGCGGGCGAGCTTTTCGCCGAAGAGGCAGAGTTCCTCCGGACCCAGAGAGTTGTTCCAAAACAGGAGACGGTACAGCTCAAGGTCACGAAGCTGCTGGGAGAGCGCATCCTCGAATGCGTCGAAGATTTCGTTGAAATCCTGTGAAGTCGCGAACTTCTGGCGTATTTCTTCGACGGAGAAACGAGACATGCAGGGGGCGCACGATAAGTATGAGAAAGTAAGAAACCTCGTGCGGAAAGGCAAGAAAAGACGCCGAGAGCCTTCCGGCATGAAGCCGGAAGGCTCCGCGCAGAGATACAGCAGCTACCTGATGAGCACCAATTTGCGGATTGACACCGCGTCGCCCGCCTGCAGGCGACAGTAGTAGATTCCGCTCGGCATGCCGGCGGCGTTCCAGGTGACTTGCCGGATGCCGGGCCCTTCATGGTCGTCCACCAGCAGTGCCACTTCACGCCCCAGAACATCGTACACGGACAGACGCACCTGCGATGCGCGCGCCACTTCATACCGGATCATCGTGGTTGGATTGAATGGATTGGGGAAGTTCTGTTGCAGTGCTGTCGTGTGCGGAACAGCTCCCGGGTCACTGACCGCATCGAGCGACATCGTCGCAACCAGCTGGGTCTGATCCAGGTACACGGTGCTGCCCCAGCCGATCGTCGCTGAGTCGCGCGAGAACTGGAAGCCGTGCAGGCGCAGCGTGCCTTCAAGTTTGCCGTTGCCGACCCACGTGCCGGGCGCTTCGGTTGCAAGGTTCCACTCGAGGAGTTTCCATCCCACCCAGTCAATGCGGATCCACGGACTCACTTCGATATTGGACGGCGAACCATCCGGGAAGACATCGACGCTGTCATCAACGACAAAGCGGAACAGCGTACCGCTCCCGTCGCCATTCACATAGGCCTCGAGGATGCCCGATGATCGGGTCCAGTGGACATCCCGCGCCGTGCCGCTCGTGAGCGGCAGATCAAGTAGCCAGGACGTCGCGCTGGAATCGAAGCAATAGTGCAGTTTCGCCGACGCCGGACCCGTCCCCAACGGAACGCGGGGCAACGACGCGGCAGAGAACGACACGCTGTCTGCGAGAATTCCCGCCGATGCCGGGCTCGTGGCGGGAGATCCCCAGGCGGTGAGGTTCGAAGAAAACGGCTCAATCGGCGTGATCTGCAGTGCCACATTGGCGGTGGTAAACGAAAATGTGTACGGATCCAGCTGAATGTTCCCGCCGGCATCGCGCGTACCTACGACGGTCACGGAGTAGGTCTTGCCGGGATTGAACTGCCAGGGCGTCGTCGGATTGGACGGCCAGACCGCCAGTCCGGTCCGCCCGTTGCCGTTGATGGCCCACGCCGACCGATTCATCGGGATGCCATCTTCCTGAATGAGCATGTTGCCCGATGTCGCAATGAGCGAATTCGGGTCGATCAGCTTGTTGAATGTCAGATTCACCACCTGATTGGGCATGATATTGGCCGCGGTGTGAGCCGGCGTGTGCAGGACAACGTTCGGCAGCAATGCGTTGTCTCCCGTCGTGGAGCGCAGCGTGCGGTCGACGAACGCGGTCACCCCACTCCCCACCACGACATCCGCCGAATCCACGGCAAAGCCCGGCGTCTCGAAGCGAAGCCGATACGTTCCCAGCTTCAGGCCGTCGAACATGTAGAAGCCGTTCTTGTATTGATCTCCCGTGTACACTGAATCGGCGGGCTGGAGACGGACCACACATCCGTTGATCGGCTTGCCGCCGAAGTTGCTGGTGAGAATGCCTGCGATGATGCCGTTCGTGTCCGCCGGCACGCCGAAATACTGCATGAAGGCATCGCGAATGCCATAGGCTTCCATCTTGCGGCGGCTGTTGTTCATCAGCCGGGACACTTCCGGATAGTAGTCGTGAAACGATCCTTCGGACAGCTCACCGGGCATCGCCAACCCGCTCAGAACACCGAGATTGAATCCACCGTTGAGTCCGCCATAGAAGGTATAGTCCAGATACACACCCGCCGCGATATTCCCGCTCGACGATGCCGTTCGTCCTTCGGCGCGGATATGACTGTAGACATATCCGGACATCGTGACCGCCTGCGGCCATACCGGTTGGCGCGTCACCTTGTCTTCTTTGATGAGAACCATCGTGTAATTGTAGGACGTGTTTGTGCTTCCGGCGGCATTACTGTGGATCGAGTGGAACCAGTCTACATTGTTCTGATTCGCGGTGGTCCAACGGGCCGTCAGGCTGGGTTCGTTGTCGCCGCCGGAGGGATCATTCACGTACTCATTGGTATATCGGGTGAGGATCACGGTCGCCCCTTGCGCCTCGAGGAGATCCTTCAGCAGAAGCGCCTTGGCAAAATTGCCGTCCGATTCCCAAAAGGGAATATCCGAAAACACCGGCGGGCGGTCGTTACCGCTGTGTCCGCCGTGGCCGGGATCGATACAGAACTTCAGGCCGGTGAGATCAGTCCGTTGCGCGAACGCCGCCGACGCAGTGAGAGCAACCATGACGAGGAGAGTGCGCACGCGGTTCATCACTTGCCCTCCATGGTGTACGTCAGCAAATAGAGGGCGCCGTCAGCCGAGCTGCAAACAATGCGGTTCTCTGACGGCGAGCAATCGGGATACATTTCAAGCACACCGGCCGTGGCGGTCAGCTGCACGATGCGGCTACCGTCCGGCGCGATGGCATACAGGTCGGACGAAAGGATTTGCTGACCGTCGTCGCGGTCGTCCATGAATACAAGCCATGCACCGTCCCGCGTCCAGACGGGCGCATCGCGACGGCCCAAGCGGGCGGAAACGTTCCCGTCGAGGTCGCAGACAAATGTTCCGCGATCCATGTCGTACGCCACCAGCCGGTCCCGTGCCGGCGACAGCACCGGCCAGATGTAGTGACCGTTGCCGAGCGGATCCAGCACCACGCGGGCGCCGTTCCGGTTCAGGACGATCTTCGTATCTTCGATGCCGAGCACCGTGACTTCCGATGTCGTCTTGCCGAGGGTGAGATTCCGCACCTGCTGTCCTTCGGTGAACACCACCTTGCCCTGCACGAAGCCAGGTTCGGACAGACGTCGCGCGGCGGCGACGACCGTTCTGGTGTTCCGGGCCAGATCCTGGAGCACGATCTCCTGCGAACGTTCCCGGAGATCGGGCGAGGTAACATTCCGCCGGTAGGTCAGCCGGCTCCCGTCGGGCGAAAGCGCATACGCGGTTCCGGCCCCGGCGTCCGCCGTGAGGAGGCGAACCGTCCTGTCGGCCACAGTGTACTGCCAGATCCCGGAGTAGTCAGACGAAGTGAAGAGAATGGACTGTCCGTCGGGGGAGAACCGGGGCTGCGCCCACGGGCGCTCCGCACCGACCGGAAGCCGCTCCGTGGATGTGATCCTGGGCTGTCCCCACAGGGACGCCCCGGTGCAAAGCATGAGGAAGATGGTGAGTGATCGTTTCATAGCAGCAGGACCTCTGGAATGAGAAATGGCGGGCAGAACACGACGCTGAATGAATATAGCAGGAATTTCGTCCCCCGACAAGTCGTGCGCTGTGTGGCAGCGCACAGGGCGAGCTCACTTGTGCGGCGGTGCCGAGCGAAGTGCCTTTTCGTACGCGGCTTTGTATTCCCTGACGCCGTTGAACAGCGCCTGCGCGATCTTCTTCTGACCCGCCGCACTCTTCAGTACGCGCTCTTCTTTGCGGTTGGACAGATACCCCATTTCGACCAGCACGTTCGGCATCGACGCGCCGACGAGCACGTAGAATCCGGCCTGCTTCACACCGCTGTTACGGATGTTCAGTTGTCTTGCCATCGCCCGGGCAGCGAGGGCCGCGAACTCTTCACTGTACTTGACGTACGCGCTCTGCGCCATCGTCACGATGATGAACTCTTCTTCCGTCAGCTTCTTGTAGCGATCCTGATAGCCCTCTTCAAACTGAATGACGGAATTTTCCCGCGCAGCAATCGACACCGCATCCTCCGTCCTTCCGGGACGCAGCAGATAGATCTCGAATCCGTTGGGACGGGAAGGCTTCCGGTCGAGCGAGTTGCAGTGCAGACTGATGAAGAGCTTTCCCCCCGCTTCGTTCGCGATCTGCGTACGGCGGTACAGCTCCACGAATGTGTCCGTCTTTCGGGTGTAGACGACCTTGACGCCCTTCATTCCCTGCTCAATCAACTTGCCGAGCTGCAGCGCCACGGCCAGCGTCACATCCTTTTCCCGCACCCCCGACACTCCGATGGCGCCAGGATCCTTCCCCCCGTGTCCGGCATCGATCACGATGACGTCGAGTTTCCAGCGGTCGCGCTCGCGCTCCAGATTCTTCCGGTTCTCGGCGTTCTTCCGCGCAGTGAGTTCCTTCGGCGAGAGCTCCGAGCGCGTCCGAAGGGAAATGAGAAGATTGTTCGAGGCCGGATCGGGAGCCGTTTCAGCCTGCTCAACATCGGTGGACACCTGGAAGGTCAGCTGAACCGACGTGGGGGACGGAAAAACGAGCAATCTCTTGATGGCACCGGTCGGTTTGAAGCGCTGCAGCGTGGCCGAATCGGCCGTCGCATTCGCCACGGTGACGAACAGCCAGCCGTCCGGCTTCAGCCAGGTCTCCACATCATCCAGTTTCCGCGACGCATGCAGGGTCAGCAGGTAGCCGTTGACGCGCCGTTCGACATCCACACCCGTGATGTCAAACCCCGGCTTCGCGGTGGACGCAAACGTCAGCAGGCGCCCGTCAGCAGCGATGTCGATTGTTCCTCCCCAGAGCCGGCCGAAGAGCGGAAGGAACTCGTGCGCCGGCGCGAAGAACCGTCCCCCGCGTCGCAACGCCGGCCGGTGCATCTGGTACACGGATGAGGCGTTGGTGGAGCGTTCCGTCACAACCACGAAGGGATTGCCGTCGGTGAGACGAATCAGGTACCGCCCGGTCAGGAACTCAATCTTTCCGGTCGTGTCATTGACGATGCCCGGCATCCGGAGCGCTGCGAGCATGTCCTGCACACCAAGCCACTCTCCCGCACTGCTGTCCAGCACCGCAACCGTTGTCGTATCCGTGCCGTTGATCACCGTCGTGAGTTGTCCGCTCCCGCTCTGCGCATGCAGGGGGCTTCCCAGCATGCCCAGGGCCGCAAGCACCGCAAACAGCACCGTCCACATGCGGGCGCGGCGCAACGTCGGACGCATCCGGGGGAAATATTGGAACTGCTGGCGGGGCGATGCAGAACGGCGGGGATGTCGGATCGAGCCGGTACCGGTCAATTCAGGATCTCAATAATGCTTTTCGATTCATTGACGCGCATGCGAACCCGGATCGTGTCGGTTCCCGAGACCACGCGCCCCAC
>JAKAJH010000089.1 GCA_021813905.1 Bacteroidota bacterium
GGATGATGCGGGTGATGCGATTGACCTGACTGTGGATCAGTTCCAGCTTTTCCTTCGCAAAGTCGTCGGCGCTGGTCCGCTGGATGACCTGCACGAGCGATGAGATGGCCGTCAGCGGATTGCCGAGCTCATGCGCGATGCCCGCGGCGAGCGTGCCGATGCTCTCGAGCTTCTGGGACCGGACGAGCTGCTGCTCGAGCATCTTCTGTTCGGTGATATCGCGGTGCGCGCCCAGAAATCCCGCCACCTGTCCGTGATGATCGACGATCGGGGAAATGACCAGCTCCGAATAGAACGGGCTGCCGTCCTTGCGCCGATTCTCCACCCGTCCGACCCAGACATTTCCCGCAGCGATCGACTCCCACGCCTCCTTCCAAAACTGGTGCCCGTGCTTCCCGCTGGAGAGCATCCGGGGATTCTGACCGAGCAACTCGTCGCGCGAATAGCCGGTCACTTGTTCGAACGCGGGATTCACGTAGACCATGCGCCCGGCGGCGTCAGTGATCTGGATGGGATTGATCGTATGCTCGATCACGTTGGAGAACCGCAGGTAGTCCAGATCGCGCTTTTTTTCCGCCGTGATGTCGCGGCTGAACAGCACGCGCACTTCATCATGTCCGTGACGAAGCGGCTTGATCTCGATCGCGACGTCGATGGGCTCTCGCCCGTCCCGGCGAAACTGCGTTTCCAGCAGCTGATGACTCTCGCCGGTCTTCAATGCGGCACGCATGCGTTGACTGTCCGCATGCGGAATAAGATCGGTGATGAAATGCGGAGGCGTGCCGGGCTCGATCCCCAATGAGTGTCGCGCGGAGTCATTGGCGTCCAAAATGTATCCCGCCGAATCAACCACGATAACCAGGTCGGTCAGTAGGTCGAGGATCCGGCCTTCCGGGGCAGATGGAAGGGGAGTTTTTGTCATTTCTGCGAATAAGGTACGGGAGGATTACCAGAGAGGCAACCCCTTCAACAACGGAAAGACCGGCAGACGGTTTCCCATCTGTCGGTCGGTTCCGCTCCTGATTCAGGTGTCCACCTACACCGTCGTCATGATGCGAATGGTCTTGCGGATGGTCTTGCGCAACTGATCGCGGTTCTGCCGGAGGGACTGCTGCATCTTCTCGAGGTTCTCATGCAATTCCTTCGTATCCGGCATGAATTCGGCCGGTCCGTCACCTTCGCGAAGCTGCCGGGGGCCCTCGTTCCACTGTCCGAACTCCCGGAACAGTCGGTCGTACTCGTTGTTCCGCTTTTCGATTTCCAGCGTCAGGGTCTTGCGGTTTCCTTTCCGGATTACTTCGATCTGCACCTTGTCCCCTTCTTCAAAGTTCATCAGCCGGCGATCGATGTCATCCACGTCGTCGACCGGATGATCCGCGACACGGATGATCACGTCCCCCGCTTTGAACCCCGCGTGCTCCGCCGCTGAATTCTTCTTCACTCTCTCCACCAGGACACCGACGTCGTCCGGCGCGCCGAAGTACGCGGCAAGCTGGTCGTTAAGCGTCTGCAGCTCCATGCCCAGTGTGCCTCTGGTGATGAGCACTCTGATTCGCGGTTCCACCGGGGGCAGCTGCATCATAAATTCCCGGGACCTCTCCGGCACTCCCACGGTGATCGTCAGCGTTTTCTTTTCCCCGTCCCGCAGTACCGTCACTGACGTCTTTGTGCCCGGAGCGTTCTTCTGCACGGCACGCGTCAGGTCGTTCGCGTCTTCGATCGTCGTCGATCCGAACTGGACGATCACGTCCCCTTGCTTCAGTCCGGCGGAGTCGGCCGGGCTTTGATCCACAACATCCTCCACGTACGCTCCCTCCTCAGAATTCAGGTGTTTCCGATCGGTCAGAGATTTATCCACATCGCGGATCATCACGCCGATCCAGCCTGATTGCCGGCGCTCCTGCTCCTTTTCCTGCCGCTCCTGTGCAACGCAGGAAGCCGCCGTCCCCATGCCGAACGCCGCCAGCAACAGGACGATCAACAGCCGGGAATGGTTGCGTTGTTTCATCGTTCTTCTCCTCAAAAGAAGTGATTCCCCGATCAGAGATGTCGTGGCTTCCTCGAAGTAGACGCAGGATGACGCGCTGTTGTTCCGGTCGCCGTGCATGAGCGGTGTGCTTATTTGTGGTTATGGTGCGACGGATGGCCGTCCGGGGTGTACCGGACCAGCGCAGTACGGAAGGAGGAGTTCTTGCTGCAATGGACCGGCAGGACCCGATCCGGTCACTTCGCGCTGGCGCAGTCCATTTCCCGGGTCCGTTCTGGCGCGACGGGGAGGAGCGGACCGGCCTCACCGCCGTTACAACCGGTATCGATGTCCGGTCGGGAGAACGCGCCTCACCCAAAAAAGAAACCCGGCCTTGTTCGGGCCGGGTTTCGGGAAAACCAGAGGATGACTAGGTCGGCTTACTGGAAGTCGCCGGCGTATGTCCAGCTGCCCAGCTTTCCATCGCTGTCCACCACGACCGTGATCTTGTTGGTCGTGTTCTGGACGGATGTCGCAACGACCGTGACAGAACCCGCCGCCGGCGTCGCAACGTAGGTCGCGTTTTCATTCGTCGCCATCTTGGTGGGAATGTTGTAGCCGGTGTACACGCCGTTGC